>CAZDET010000014.1:0-85645 GCA_964504335.1 uncultured Saprospiraceae bacterium | reverse complement strand
AAAACTCCCCTACCGACCTTTTTGATGCGTGCGCCCTAATTAATCAATGAGACGATGTACCAGTTCTTAATCTATGACACATCAGCACATTAATAAATGCATCTCAACATAGAAATCAAAGCCCGCTGCCCCGACCCGAATCGGGTGCGGAAGCTGTTGCGGGCGGCAGAAGCGGACTTCAGAGGGACGGATCATCAGGTAGATACCTACTTCGAAGTTGCGCGTGGCCGACTGAAACTGCGCCAGGGAAACATCGAGCAATCGCTGATTTACTACGAGCGCGGCGATCTGGCGGGCCCCAAATCTTCGCGGGTATTTTTGTATCCGACCACTCCGGAAAGCGACCAGCTACGGGAGCTACTGACTGCTGCACTCGGGCAGCGCAAGGTAGTGGATAAGCGGCGGGAAATTTACTTCATCGAAAACGTCAAGTTTCACATCGACGAGGTGAAGGGCTTGGGCAACTTTGTAGAAATCGAAGCCATTGATACCACCGGCGCAATCGGCGAAAACAAATTGCGGGAGCAATGCGATTATTACCTGCGGTACCTGGCTATCGCCCCCGAGCAGCTCATCGAGCACTCCTATTCGGATTTACTGTAGATTCACGTGCATGCCCTCATCCTATCCGGCCAAGGTTTTACTAATTGGAGAATACACCATTTTGGTGGGTGGCTCGGCGCTCGCCGTTCCGACTTATCAATTCACTGCGCACTGGGAGCAGGCCCCCCAAACAGTAGACAAGCGCCTCCTGGCTTTTGCCGATTACCTCGCCGGGGAATCATTGCACAATTGGCTCGACCTGGCTGCCTTTAAAGAACAACTTACCGCCGGTTGGCACCTGCGCTCCAACATTCCCACCGGATACGGGCTGGGCAGTTCGGGAACCGTTTGCGCTGCCGTGTACGACCGCTTTCGCCGCTCCGCGGAAGAGCCGGCCGATTTAAGAGAACTATTTGCCCAAATGGAGTCTTTCTTCCACGGAAGCAGTTCGGGTATGGACCCCCTCATTATTCACCGAAGTGTACCCTTGCTGGTGCGATCTTCCGGGGTCAGGGAGGTCCGTGTACCTCCTCTTACCGAAGGGCAGCAACTCTTCTTACTCGATAGCGGTCGGGCGCGATCCACGGGCACATTGGTGCGGCGTTTTCGGGAGCGCTACGCATCCGAGCCGGCATTTCGCCGGGCCGTCGACACCGAGTGGCTGCCGGCCACCGAAGCAGCCGTCAGCGCTTTTCTACGTGGCGACTCCGCGGCCCTGGCGGAAAATATTCGCCGCATCGGGACCTGGCAGGCGATCCATTTTTCCGAGTACATTCCCGATCCACTGAAACCCCTGTGGCAAGCCGAACCCTACACCCTCAAAATCTGCGGGGCCGGCGGCGGCGGATTCGCGCTGGGGCTCACTTCCGATCTGGCGGCCAGCCACCGGGCGCTAGCTCCGCACGAGCTTCTAGTACTACCGCTGTAGATCGACAAATCTTTTTACATTAGCCAGGCCAAAACACCCCTATCTGCCATGCGTATCACCTACATCAAGGTCTGGAAAGAAAATCTGGAACTCAGCCGCCCTTACACCATTGCCTATCGCACGGTAACTGCCGTGGAAAACTTCTTCGTTTACCTGCAACTCGACAACGGGCACTACGGCATTGGAGCCGGTAGCCCCTCCAAACTCGTGACGGGCGAAGACCTCGACCACAGCCTCGACCTCCTCCGGGGTTTACTGCCCGACGAACTCGTCGGACGCAACATTCTTGAAATCAACCAACTCCTCGCCAGCTTGCGCGTCGAACTTGGGGAAAACCCCGCGGCCCTCGCTGCCGTCGACACGGCTCTGCACGATGCATTTGCCAAGCAACTGGGCATCCGGTTGTGCGATTGGTTTGGCATGTCGTACTCCAACCTCCCTACTTCCATTACCATCGGAATTAAAGAGATCGAGGAAACCGTGGAAGAAGCCCTCGAGCACGTCCAGGCCGGCTTCCGGTCGCTGAAAATCAAAACGGGACTCGATCTCGATCGCGACGTAGAGGTATGCCAGCGCTTGCGCGAGCATCTTCCGCCCGTAGTAACTATCCGTGTCGATGCCAACCAGGGCTACGATCTGTCGATGCTGGAGACCTTTTTCCGCAAGACCGACGGGATGAACATCGAATTCGTCGAGCAACCACTCCCCGCCGGCGAGTACGAAACCCTGCTCAGCCTTCCCGAACGCTACCGCCTGCTGTGCGTGGGCGACGAAGATCTGCATACTGTAGCGGATGCCATCCGGCTGGCACAAGAACCACGCCCCTACGGCATCTTCAACATCAAACTTATGAAGTGCGGCGGCCTGCTCGAAGCCCGCCGCATTGCAGACATCGCCGAACGGGCGAATCTCGAATTGATGTGGGGCTGTAATGACGAAAGTATCATTAGCATCACCGCTGCCTTGTCCGTGGCTCTTTCCTGCCCGGCTACTTCCTATCTGGACCTCGACGGCAGCTTCGATCTCGCTCGCGATGTGGTGGAGGGGGGATTTCAGCAACGGGAGGGAGCACTTTATCCCGCTGAAGGCCCCGGACTGGGCGTGGCCCTTTTACAACCCATTCAATAAGTTTATCAACCCATGAGTGATTCAATTCGCGGCACCGCTCTGATCCTGACCAATGGCATGCTGGACGATATTCATGGCAAAACCGCACACGGCCTGCTGCGCGGTAGCGAACGATTCGAACCGCTGGCCGTAATCGACCATGCCTTGGCCGGCCGGGATGCAGGTGAAGTGCTCGACGGCCGGCACCGGGGTATCCCCGTTTTTGCCTCTATCGACGACTACTTCGCCGATCCGCAGCGCCCCAAACCCGATTATTGCCTCATCGGGGTAGCCCTGGCCGGTGGTCAGCTCCCCGACGCCTTCCGGACGTTGCTGCGCCAGGCCCTCCAGCGCGGCATGTCGGTCGTCAATGGCTTACACACCTTTATCAGTGATGACCCGGAGCTTCGGGCGCTGGCTCAGGAGCGCAACCTCCTGATTTACGATATCCGCAAACCGCGCCCGAGAAGTGCCCTGCGCTTCTGGACGGGGGAGATCTTCACCGTGAAGGCACCACGCATCGCCGTGTTGGGGACCGATTGCGCGCTCGGCAAGCGCACGACCGCCCGCTTCCTGACAGAAGCCTGCCGAGCCGACGGCCTGCGGGCCGAAATGATTTTCACCGGCCAAACCGGGTGGATGCAGGGAAGCCCCTACGGCTTCATTTTCGATTCGACCGTCAACGATTTCATCGGCGGAGAAATCGAACGGGTATTAGTCACCTGCGACCGTGAGGCCAAGCCCGACGTGATCTTCATCGAAGGCCAATCGAGCCTGCGCAACCCCAGCGGCCCCTGCGGCAGCGAATTTCTACTTTCCGGGCAAGCCAAAGGCGTCGTTCTTATGCATGCACCCGGCCGCTCCTGCTATGACGGGACGGAGGTCACAATCAGCTCCCTGGCCAGCGAAATCGGGTTGATCGAGCTGTACGGGTCAAAAGTGCTGGCCGTTTGCCTCAATGAAGAAGGAATGGCCGAAGAGGAACTACAACACATCCAGGAGTATCTTCAAATCGATCTGCAATTGCCGGTCATCCGCCCGCTGAAGGAAGGGGTCAGTGCTTTACTACCCGTGATCCGGACTTTTTTGGAGCAATCCAGCCGTTTAAGCGTTTAATTACAACATTTTATTGAAAAAGAAGCCCCTTCTTCTTGCTCGAAATTAACAAATCGTTTATATTTGCACGCAAGAGAAACAAAAAGTTTATTGTAAACAAGAAGCTATGTCGAAGCAAGATAGAGAAGCAAAGCTCAAGGCGCTACAGATGACAATGGATCGTCTGGACAAAACCTACGGTAAAGGGACGATCATGCGCATGGGCGACCAACAAGTCGCCGACGTGGAGGCCATTCCAAGTGGTTCCCTGGGATTGGATATTGCCCTGGGAGTCGGTGGTTATCCGCGCGGCCGGGTCATTGAAATTTACGGCCCGGAATCGAGCGGTAAAACCACCCTGGCTATTCACGCCATTGCCGAATGCCAAAAGCTGGGCGGCATTGCCGCATTCATCGATGCCGAGCACGCCTTCGACCGCTTCTACGCAAAATCCCTGGGCGTCGATACGGATAACCTCCTGATCTCCCAGCCCGACAATGGTGAGCAAGCCCTCGAAATCGCGGAAAACCTAATCCGCTCCGGTGCCATCGACATCATCGTGATCGACTCCGTGGCGGCACTCGTTCCGCGCTCGGAAATCGAAGGGGAAATGGGCGATAGTAAGGTCGGCCTGCAGGCACGCCTCATGTCGCAAGCCATGCGAAAACTGACGGGTACAATCGGAAAAACGGGCTGCTGCTGTGTCTTCATCAACCAGCTTCGGGAAAAGATCGGTGTGATGTTTGGTAACCCCGAAACGACTACCGGCGGTAATGCCCTGAAATTCTACGCTTCGCTACGCCTCGACATCCGCCGAACCGGTGCTGCCATTAAGGACAAAGACAACAACGTCGTCGGTAATCACGTCAAGGTAAAAGTGGTCAAAAACAAGCTGGCCCCACCCTTCCGGATTGCAGAATTTGACATTGTATACGGCGAAGGCGTATCGAAAGTCGGAGAAATTGTCGATCTCGGCGTCGATCAGGATATCATCCAGAAGTCCGGTGCCTGGTACAGCTACGACAGTGCCAAGATTGCCCAGGGCCGCGAAGCCGCGAAGCAGTTCCTGATGGATAATCCCGAGGTAGCCCTGGAGATCGAAACAAAGATCAAGGCCAAGATCATGGGATTAGACCTGGCTGCTGCCGCCGAACCCGAGAAAACCAAGAGCAACGGTAAGAGCAAAGCCGCCAGTGCCGACGCGAAGTAGACGCGCAGTTAGCGCTCGCTCCATTCGAAGGTCTCAATCAGGTGGCTAATATCTTCTTTCACAAATTCGACTATCGGAGCCAGACTATCGGGGCGGGCCTGTGTGTTGAAGTATAGCGCTGCCCGCAAGAAATGCTTGGAGCTATCAGTTAAAAAGAATTGATAAGGGCTCGCGGCCGGACCTTTAATATCGAATGCGAGCCCCCCTACTCCGCCGGGTTTGCTGATGCGAATTTCGTCGATGGAGTTGGCGCGTTTCTGGTGTACATCAGCCATTTCGAAGGCGTCGTCCCTTAGGGTTTCCCAGTTTGCTTCACTGTCTATTGGGTAATAGCTGAAATGGATACGCCCCTCAAAATCCTGGAAGTACAGATCAAACCAACAGGGATTCGCAGGGACTTCCTCAAAGAAGGCCGTATCCTGCTCCACTGTCGCGTAGGCCGGATACTCGAACGCAAACGCGCAAAAACCAGTATCAAATTGCTGATAAGTCCGATCCGGATATTCTACCTTGGGATACCCCCGGGGCTTGGGATCGGGCAATTCAGAGGTACAACTGCCTACTAAACAGCAGAGGCAAACAATCCAAAGGAGATGATTCATGGTAGCGTTCTGTAAGATCGTTTCCATTCGGCTTGGTGATGAGAATTTGGAGGCGGGTGGCCGTTGGTGTATTTATACCGTTATGGGTAGCTGATCGCTGGGCAAGGTGATCAATATTTCTTCTATTCGACGCTCATTGACCGACAAGACCTTGAATCGAAATGATTCGTGACTAACTTCCTGTTCTACCTCGGGTAAATCACCAATCATTTCTAACAACATCCCCGCCAACGAATCCGCTTCCCCTTTGATCAAATCGAACGTCGCTGTGTCTAATCCAACGATCCGACAGACGTCATTCAACATAGTCTTTCCCTCAAATACATAGTTAAGATCGTCGATTCGCTGATAAATGACCTCCGGCTGATCATCGAATTCATCCTGAATATCACCGATCACTTCTTCCAGTATATCTTCTAACGTAACGATTCCTACACTGCCACCGTATTCGTCTACGACGATGGCCATGTGAAGTTTTTGCTGCTGAAATTCGCGTAGCAAATCCTGAATGGGTTTGCTCTCCGGAACGAAGAGCACCTCTTCCCGAATGAGTTCCTGCCAGCTGAAATCGGCCGCCTCCTGTAAATGTCCCAGCAAGTCTTTAGCATAGAGAATCCCGATGATGTTATCGGAGTCTTCCTCGAAGACCGGAATGCGACTGTAGCCGCTTTCCCGCACGGTGGAGAGAAGTTCGGCGTAATCGATTTGCCGATCTACCGCCACAACGTCCACTCTCGATCGCATGATTTGCCGGACATTAACGTCTCCAAACTTGATGATTCGCTTGAGAAAATCAACGTCCTGTACGCCCGAATCTTCTTCGGTGCCGGCAGTCAGGTCGATGGCCTCGTCGATATCCTCCCGGCTGGTCAGGTTAGCTCCCTGGGTACGGCGCTCCAGCCGCTGTTCAACGATCGTAGTCCCGTTGACCAGCAAAATACTCAACGGACTGAGTACCCGCATCAAAATGGTGAGCGGCCCGGACATCACCTGAGCCAAAATGACGCTGTGGAGCTGTGCGTATACCTTCGGGATGACTTCGCCGAACAGTACCAACAGAAACGTAACACCGACTACGGTAATGATAAAACTGAGCGCACTTGTTAGTTGATCGGCTGGAAGCCCTCCGAACAAAGGGATGGCTTGTTGTAGGTCGGCACTCCATCCCGCCAGCACGCCGTCTCCGAGCAGGCGCCGGAGCAAAAAATCCGACAGCAGGACGATCGCAATGTTGATGAAGTTATTGCTGATCAGAATGGTGGCAAGCAACCTGCGCGGACGATCCTTGAGGCCCAGGATGCGTTGGGCGCCCGCGCTACCGTCTTGTTGCAGGCGCTCGTAGTCGTTGGGAGTGAGCGAAAAATAGGCGACCTCCGATCCGGAAATCAATGCGGAACCAACGAGAAGGGCGGCAATAGCAAGCGCCCCAACCAACAATTCTACGGATAGAGAGAAAAGGAGTGGTAGATGAGTTAAGAACGATAAACAACTTTCAACGTCCGCTTCCAAGGGTCAAGCATGCTGGTGAAAGAAATGCAATTCGCCTACTGAGAACAGCCTAGAAGGGGAGGTCATCATCGGGCTGTTCGTTGGTGCTTTCACTGGATTGAGCTGCGCTTCCTTCGGCAGTTGCCATTTGAGGCCGGCCGGTAGTTGCCGCGTACGGATTGTCCTCCCCGGGAAAACTTCCCGCCGATCCACTACCTTCCCGACGACCGAGCAAGCGGAAGGAATTGGCCAGTACCTCAGTCGTTTTGCGGTTGTTGCCATCCTGATCCTGCCAGGTGCGGTGGGTTAATTTTCCTTCGATATAGACCTGCGCCCCTTTTTTGAGTTGGTTTTGCGCCCGCTCAGCCAGGCTGCGCCAAACGACGATATCGTGCCACTCGGTGAGCGACTGCCACTCTCCGTTTCGATCTTTATAATTCTCGTTGGTCGCGATAGGGAACTTAGCAACCATGGCACCACTTTCCAGCGTTCGAACTTCGGGGTCTCTTCCTAAATTGCCAATGAGAATTACACGGTTTACCATCTGTTTTAGTCTTGTTACAGTAAATTTAAATATAGGGACTTATCGCTTAAATACCAATCGATCACTTTCGGAAATGCAAAGCTACGCAAGTTTTGTCGATCGGTTTTTCGGAAGGGGGGGGGAGTCTGTACTTCTACCCCTAATACCACCTCCCAGAAGGTCGCATGTATGTATTGATGCGAGAGGGTTTGCCGAAAAGACTGGCTGCGACGCTGCAGCGTCAACTCAGACACGGGCAGCCAGTCGGGCCAGGCTGATTGTTTAAGGAGTTCCTCCCAACTCACATCCGCGCGATCTGTTTCGAGCAAGACAAATTCGTACAGGCCCTGCCAGACGTCCTTCTCCCTGCGTTGATGCAGCCAGACCTGCCCGCCCGCCTCCAATACCAGGTATTGAAAGTAGCGCGACCGCTTTTTCGTGCGCTTTTGTTTAACGGGCAACACTCCCACCTGCCCGGTTTTCAGAGCCTGGCACCGGGAAGATACAGGACACTCCCGGCAATTGGGATTGACCGGCACACAAACGGTGGCACCAAAATCCATGATAGCTTGGTTGTAGCGGGCCGGTTGAGCACGATCGAGGGCCTGCGCCGCCAGCGTCGCAAAGAATCGTTTACCCGCCGTAGAATCGATCGGTTGCTCACTGCCCGTATAGCGGGCCAAAATGCGAAATACGTTTCCATCGAGTACGGCGTGCGGCAGGTCGTAAGCAAACGCTGCAATGGCAGCGGCCGTATAGGGGCCTACCCCCTTGAGCTCTAGAATTTCCTCGTACGTAGTGGGGAAAACGCCATCGTATTGGTCGGCAATTCGCCGGGCTGCCGCGTGCAAATTGCGGGCGCGGCTGTAATAACCCAACCCTTCCCAAAGCTTCAGAACTTCGTCTTCGGAGGCAGCCGCCAGGGTTTCAACCGTTGGGAAGCGCTCGCGAAAACGCTCGAAATAGGCCCAACCCTGCTCCACACGGGTCTGTTGCAGGATGATTTCGCTAAGCCATATCAGGTAGGGATTCCGCTCTCCTTTCCAGGGCATCGGCCGTGCCTCCGGCTGGTACCAATCCATTAATTGCTGCCGAAAATGGGGCAACTGCTCCTGATGGTCCTCCATATTGCTCAAAGATAAGCTAACGTTTGATTGGTCCGTATCTCCCAAAATATAAACGTGGCCGCCCCTATCAAAAGGAGCGGCCACGCTGCCAGACGCTTCAGAAAGACTACTAGGCGGTCTGACGAAAAGCCTTCAGGTTTCCGTACTGAGCAGCAATTTGCTCTTTTAAATCTTTGCGGGCAAAGAAAATCCGACTCTTCACCGTACCGAGCGGCAGGTTGAGATGATCGGCAATCTCCTGGTACTTGAATCCCTGATAGTGCATCAGGAAGGGAACGCGGATGCTGTCGTCCAATTGCTCGATCATGCCGGTCAGTTCTTTGATCAGCATGTTGCTTTCACCCCCGTTATCGATGGATTGCTTCCCGGAATTCAGATAGTACAGATTCTCGGTAGAGTCCATGATCGTGTTAGCTTTTGCCTTTTTGCGGTAGTTGTTGATGAAGATATTCTTCATGATAGTGAACAACCATGCCTTGAAGTTCGTGCCGGGACGGAACTTGTCGCGGTTGGTCATTGCGCGGAATGCCGTTTCCTGGAAAAGGTCTTTGGCATCCTCCGTATTCTTGGTCAGGTTATAAGCAAAACTCTGCAGCAAGGTGGACATTTGGTCGAATCGATCGTAGAATTCTAATTGAGACATAGTAGCTGGTTTTGTTGAAGCGTTAGGACTGTGTTGCTAATTGTGTTGAAGCAAAATTAGGGAATAGTTAAACAAAAAACAATAGATCTGCGGGTGGCAGAAACGTCTTTTGGCCGGCACAATAAAACACCTCGATTTATTTTATCTATATTATACTATAAATCAATAATTTAATTTGATGTATAGGTATGAATTCTTCTTTCCGATCTTTCAAAATTTTTTGAAAGATCGTGTATGTGTTTAGGAATCCGTACTCCGGACGACTGATTATTTAATTCAAAGGAGGAGTTATTGCTGAGCGCGGCTCAACAGAAAGACGGCAAAGAGGCCGAAAAGCAGATTGGGCATCCACATCATGAGCGATACGGGAACTTCCGGGCCTGTGGAGATGGCGGATGCAAACCGGGAAAGAAAGACGAACAGGGCACCGGCCCCGATCCCGATGGCGAGATGGATGCCCATCCCCCCTCGTACTTTGCGGCTGGCTACGGAAACACCGATGAGGGTGAGAATAAAAATGGTGAAGGGCTCCGCCGTCCGGCGGGCCAGTTCTATCTCGTATTTCCGCGAGTTGCCCGCTCCACGGGCGCGCTGCATGTTCAAGTGCCGGATCAGTTCCGGCGTCGTCATCGACATTTGCTGGTGCTTGTAGTCGATGAAGTCCGCGGGCTGTAGATTGATCGTTGTATCAATGCTCATCCCCTCGCCAATGGTGATTTTCTCGCCGGCAGCGGTGAATTCCCGAATTTCGTAGTTCGATAAATGCCACTGATTCGGTGGGCCGATCCATTCGGCATTCTTCGCCTTCAACAAATAAACAAGCTGATTGCCGTGGAAGCGTTCCAGGCGGAAATCGCGCGCAGAACTGTCTTGCTTTCGAAAGAAATTGACGTAGATCTTAGTGTCGGGCGCTACGAACATGTGGACGTTTCGGGTCTTACCACCGTCCTTGTTCTCGTTGAAATACACCCGCTCCAGGTCCAGGCGGATTTCGTTTCCCCGGGGAATGACGAAGTGGAGACCGACCAGGTAGAGCGACCCCAAAAAAACCGCGGAGATCATATACGGCCGAAGAAAGCGCCGATAACTAACCCCTGCGTTGAGAATGCTGATAATTTCCGAATTATTGGCCAGGCGGCTGGTGAAGAAGATGACGGAAATGAGCGTCAGCATCGGCCACAGGAGCCCAAGGATGAACAAGATGAAGTTGGGGAAATAGCTAAAGATGATTTCCACCTGGCTGATGTCCGACTCGATAAAACGCTCTACTTTTTCACTGAAATCAATAATAACACTGATCATCGTGAAGATGAGCACCGTGAAGAAGAAGGTCGAGAGGAACTTCCTGATAATATACCGATCGAGAATTTTGAGTACTTCCATCCTGTAGCTGCAAAGGTAACGTCTATCTGGCGGGTGCGTTGTCGGCAGGAGGGTTAAGGCGGGGTTAATCTACAGGCGCCGGTCCAGTTTGGGCAACAATCCCTGCATCCAGACACCAAAACTACCCTGCAAAATGTGCTCGCGGGCCGATCGCACCAGCCAAAGGTAAAAAGCCAGATTGTGTAGGCTGGCAATTTGTGCCCCGAGGAGTTCCTGGCTATGAATCAGATGCCGCAGATAAGCCTTAGTGTAAAAACGGCTCGTAGGTGCCGCCCCATCCGGATCGACGGGCGTGTGGTCGTTTTTCCACTTGGCATTTCGAATGTTGATAATCCCTTCGGCGGTGTAGAGCAATCCGTGCCGGGCATTGCGGGTAGGCAGTACGCAATCGAACATATCGATGCCACGGGCAATGCACTCCAGTATATTCACGGGCGTACCCACTCCCATTAAATACCGCGGCTTATCGGTTGGTAAAATCCCACACACCAGCTCCGTAGTACGGTACATATCTTCGGCCGGCTCTCCTACCGACAGGCCGCCGATCGCATTTCCCGGCTGATCGGTAGCGGCGATGTATTCGGCCGACTGTCGCCGCAAATCGGAATAGGTGCTGCCTTGTACGATGGGAAAGAGCGTCTGCTCGTACCCGTATCGGCCTTGTGAATCGTTCATGTAGGCGATGCAGCGATCCAGCCAGCGGTGCGTCAGTTCCATACTGTTCTTGGCGTACTCGTAGTCGCTGGGATAAGGAGGACATTCATCGAAAGCCATAACGATGTCGGCTCCGATACTGCGCTGAATTTCGAGCGAGCGCTCGGGGCTGAAGAAATGACTGGAACCATCGATGTGGGAGGTAAAGGTGACACCCTCTTCCGTAATTTTCCGATTGGCGCTCAGCGAGTAGACCTGGTAGCCGCCGCTATCGGTAAGCAGGGTGCGATCCCATCCATTGAAGTGATGGAGCCCTCCCGCAGTTTCGAGTACTTCCATCCCCGGCCGCAGGTAGAGGTGGTACGTGTTGCCGAGGATGATCTGCGCTCCGATATCCGACTTGAGCTCCCGTTGATGCACCCCCTTAACGGTTCCTGCCGTGCCGACCGGCATGAAAATGGGTGTATCAATCACTCCGTGGGCGGTAGTGATCCGACCGGCCCGAGCCGCCGTGGCGGTATCCGTATTTTCTAATTGAAAGTTAAACAAGGATCGATGCAATTGTGCAGGCGAGTGACTAGAAGCGAAACTTTTTGAAGCGGTTGCGATGCTTATCCATCTTCAGTAAAACGGCTAGCATTACGGTGAAGCCGAGTAGCGAAGAGCCCCCCTTACTAACAAAGGGCAACGGAATGCCGATAATGGGCAGCAAACCCATCGTCATACCGATATTCACCAGCACGTGTACGAAAAGAATGCCCGCAACCCCGTAGGCATAGATACGATTGAAGCGGTGCCGCTGGCGTTCGGCAATTTTGAGAATGCGCAAAAGCAGCATCAAAAACAACAGAATAACCGCCAGTACTCCGACGAAGCCCTGCTCCTCGCCAACGGCACAAAAAATGAAGTCTGTTAGCTGTTCCGGTACGTAATCGTACTTGGTCATAGTGCCTTTCATGAGGCCCTTGCCCAATAAACCCCCAGCGCTGATGGCCATTTGAGATTGCAGGACGTTATATCTGGCTCCCTGCGGATCGGCCAAATCGGGTCGTAGCCATACGTTGATGCGCTCCTGCTGGTGGGGCTGTAGTACTTCGTAAAAAATGTAGTTCGAGCTGTAGACCAACAGCGTACCGTAGATCAGCATCACCGAAAGCAGGCCTACCAGACGCGCTCGCTTCATTTTATAAAAAGAGAATGCGTATACACCGAATACCACGCCAAATCCGATCAAGGCAGCAGAAAAGGCATTTTGTGTGAGTAGATAATAGGCAATCCCCGTTACGATCAGGGCCGCCAATACCCAGTAGGAGCGGCTTTTTTTTGCATTTACCCCCAATAACACCAACGCCAGCCCCATCAGCCCGACCAGAAGATATTCTGGAGCCACAACGATGCCGAGCAACAGCAGGCACACGGTAAAAATCCCGACAATGTACAGCGCCCCGGCCAATCCTTCGCGGTAGAGCACCAGCAGGAAAGAGAAAAACACCAATGCCGAACCGGCATCCGGCTGGACGAGAATAAGGGCCGCGGGAGCCAGGAAAAGCGCAAACGCCAATGCTGCCGAACGGAATGCCCCGAGGTCTGTCCGCCAGTTACTCACGTAGGCCGCTACTGCCAGGCAGGTAGAGAATTTGGCCAGCTCGGATGGTTGAAACGCCATCCCTCCAAAGGTGAACCAGGAAGTGGCCCCCTTGATATTGGTTCCAACCAAGAGTACCAACACGAGCAGAAAAATAGAAACCCCGTAGAGTGCGTAGGCAAAGTTTTGCCAGAAGCGGTGCTCGACGAAGAAGAAAATAAATCCGAATACCAACAGGGAGATGAAAATCCAAATGGTCTGCTTCCCACTGGGCGTGACCAAATAAGTGGCCAGGTCGGAGCTGTAGCCCTCCGGCGGGCGCCCCACCGTGAAGATCATCATCCAGCCGATACCGACGAGCGCCAGATAGAGGCTGAAGGTGCGAAAGTCGATGTTTACCAGCCACGGTTGTCCGCCCCTCATCATAATCAGTAAGTTCCTATGATTTCCTGCACCGGAATATCATCTCGGACCAGATAAACGCCGGCAAACTCCCGATCGAGCATTTGCTTCAACCGCTCTGCTTCGGGTTTCGATTCGAATGCGCCGGCCCGTAGCTTGTAGTAGGGCTTGGTGTGTACGTAGCTAACCGGCAGCGTCGGGTAGTTGACGACGAAGCGCTGTCGGGTTTGCTCTAGTTGCCGGCGATCCGTCGTTGCGAGAATCTGAACGCGCCAGCCCGAGATCGTTCGTCGGCTCTGATTCTGTGCGAGGAAGGTGTTGAAAATGCGCTCCACCTTGGGGGAAGTTCGCACCATGATCTTTGCATTCTGCGACTGGCCCACGGCAGGCAATTTGCCTAGTATTACGATAAAGCAAACTCCTAAAAGGAGTCGAACGCTGTAGGGAATATTCATACTTATAGAAACCATGAGTATATAAAATTACAAAAAGCTGGGCGGAATGGCCTCAAGCTGCGGCCTCGCTAATAATGGACATGCCGGTAGATGTTCCGAGTCGATCGGCACCGGCTGCAATTAGATCCCGTGCTTTCCGGGCAGTTCGGATGCCGCCCGAGGCTTTAATTTTCACAGACGGGTCCAGCAATTTTCGCAGGTGCTTCACGTCTGCTACGGTCGCCCCTCCGCTGTTGAATCCCGTAGAGGTTTTGACATAATCAACCTGTAATTCCGAACAAATCCGGCAAAGCCGTTCGATTTCCTCGGTTTGAAGAAGGCCCGTTTCCAGAATGACTTTTACGAGCTTTCCCCGAAGGTGGACCGAAGTAGTAACGCGATCGATGTCGTTGCGCACAAAATTCCAGTTGCCACTTTTAACGGCCGCCACGTTGATGACCATATCAAATTCCTGGGCCCCCTCGTCGATGGCCCGCTTCACTTCTTCCACTTTGGCAACCGTGGCCGAATAGCCCAACGGGAATCCGATAACCGTGGCAATTTTTACCGGACTGGATTGCAACTCCTGAAACGCTTCCGGCACGTAATAGGGAGGGACGCACACAGCGTGGAAACCCACCTCGAGCGCCTCCTGGCAAAGCCGTCTAATGTCTGTAGCCGTCACATCCGCCTTTAGCAGGGTGTGATCAATGTATTTCTCTAAATCCATCTAGATGTTTAATTTCTCTCGAGCACACAGAACGAAATCTCACGTAGGGTGCCTGCAATATACTACATGCCGCTCTACCTATTGCCCTTGCGCTCCATCAAAATCATACCTCCCGAATAGACCCGTACCGTATCGTAGGGATGTTTCAGGGCGGGCACGTCCGACTGAAAACCGTAGTAGAACCGGGCACCGTTCAGGGTATCCGGGGTGCCTTCCCGATAACTGGAGAGGTGGATCCAATCGCGCGGCTGTACCTGCGTATGGTAGCGGAAGGAGGGCTGGAAGTACCAGCTGGTCTGGAGTTCGACGGGATTCGACTCCACCCGCAGCGCATCGATCCGGTCGATGACGGCGTAGGTATGTTGATCGTACCACCATTCCCGAACGCTGTTCAGATTGAGTGTTCGGCCCAGATGCAGCAGCAGCAACACCGATACGGCCATCGCAAATAACCTGGATGCCAATTGACGTTCTAGCCGCCATTCCCGGAGCCCGCTCAGCAGCACTAACACGAACATCGGATAGTAACTCAGGGCCGTCCGATCGGTGAGGTAGGGGGTACCCAGCAGCCAGGCTTGCAAGAGGTTGATCCCAACCGTAGTTAACAAGAACAAGGTGGTGATTAGCAGTGGCGTTTGCAGGGTTCGATACCACCCTGCTTTTCGCCACTCCCGGGCAAGCAGCCCGATAGCCGCCACTACCGCAACGACGCTGGCCCATGCCCACCAAATATCCGGGATATCGATCATTTTCGACCCGTAGCGCGTACCCGCCACCAGGCTGACTACCGTATTTTCCAGAAAGCCGGTAGAGTCCCAGTACACGAACTGATTGGTCGATTGCATCTTATTGATTGGCGTGTAAATCAGTAGGGCAAATCCGCCGCAGGCGGCTAACTGTGCCCCGAGGCGCCGGGCGATGGCACTCCAATCGCGGCTAAGCCAGTAGCGGTAAAGGGTCGTCAGGCCGATCACCACATTTACGGCTGCCCAGGCAACCAGCAAGGTGAAATTCGCGTAGGCGGCCAACGTGGCCAGTATCCAGGCGGCTACCAACCGGCGGTCGCCGTTGTCGGGCCAGCGCTTCATCAGAAAAACTGCGGCATTCAGCATCAGGGCATTCGCGATCGCGTAGCCGCGCGCCAGCGAGAAGAAATCGAGTAAAAAGGGATTGGCAAGCAGCACAAAGACCGAAAAAAACAGCAGCCAGTGGTCGATCGGAAATAGCCAGCGCCCCACCCGAAACGCTCCCAGGGCATAAAGCCCCCAAAACAACATACTCGGCAACCGGGCTGCCCAGGGCTCCTGGCCAAACAGCGCCATGCTGTACTTCGACAGAATGGTGTGTAAAATGTGGTTGCTGGGCCAGGGGTCGGGAAACATCATGATTTCCCACACACCGAAGTTGCTGTAATGGATGATCGTAGCGAGTTCATCGTGCGTAATGGGCAGCGTAATCCCTTTGTAGATGATTAGCGCCCAAAACCCCAATGCCAGCACCATCGTGGCATACGTAGCGATCCGGTAGGAATTCATCATGCGCTAGCGGCCGTGGCAGTGCTTGTACTTCTTTCCGCTTCCGCAGGGACACGGATCGTTGCGACCGATTTTTTGTCCTTCCCGCTTGAAGGTTTCCGGCTTTTTCTGCTGGCGGCCTGCCTGCTGAGCGGCGGCCCGCCGCAACGCTTCCTCCCGCTCGCGATTCGTTTGGGTTTTGCTCAAATCAGACTTCACTTCGCGCGCCTGCTGGAGCTCGTGTTCCGCCCGTTCGAGATCGCCCTGGGCCAGGTAGGTGGTCACTTCCGCATTTTGCTGGAAAATCAACGATTCAAAGAGGTTGTAAGCTTCCATCTTGTAGACGACCAGGGGGTCTTTCTGCTCGAAGGAGGCGGCCTGGGCGGCCTCTTTCAGCTCGTCCATCGAGCGCAAGTGCTCCTTCCAGCGGTCGTCGATGATCGCCAGGGTAACCGCCTGCTCGACATCGCGAATGATGGATTTGCCTTCTGTCTCCAACGTGCGCTGAATATCTGCGCTCACCGGGAGCGGATGGGAGCTGCCGTCAGTAAACGGAATGACCACGCGCTTGTAGCGGCCGGGCATCCGCTCCTCGATGTCCTTGATGCGCGGGTACAACTCCTGGGCAATCTGGCTCATCTTGCGATCGTAAAACTCGCGAAACTGCCGGCCCACTTCTTCAACTACTTCCTCGGTACCGGCCTCTCTAAAGTCGGCAGCTTCCATTTTCGGATCCATCCCGAGCGTAGCGAGGGAGGCCTGACGGAACGACTCCAGATCGCCCGCATTTTTGTGTTCGGTAACCAGGTCGAGGATGAGCCCGTCGAACATCTGATTGAGGTCTACCTCCAGCCGGTCGCCCCACAGCGCGTTGTTGCGCTTTTTGTAGATCGCCTCGCGCTGGATGTTCATTACATCGTCGTATTCGAGCAGCCGCTTGCGGATGCCGAAGTTGTTCTCTTCTACTTTTTTCTGCGCCCGCTCGATGGATTTGGACACCATAGAGTGCTGGATCACCTCGCCTTCTTTGTGCCCCATGCGATCCATTACTTTGGCAATGCGCTCGCTCTGGAAGAGCCGCATCAGCTTGTCTTCCAGCGATACGTAAAACTGCGAAGAACCGGGGTCTCCCTGACGTCCGGCGCGCCCCCGCAACTGGCGGTCGATGCGCCGGGATTCGTGCCGCTCGGTACCGATAATGGCCAGGCCACCGGCTTTTTTCACCTGGTCGGAGATCTTGATGTCCGTACCCCGCCCGGCCATGTTGGTAGCGATGGTTACCTTACCGGGTTTTCCCGCTTCCGCCACGATTTCGGCCTCGCGCTGGTGCTGCTTGGCGTTCAGCACGTTGTGATCGATACCGCGCAGCTTGAGAAAGCGGCTCAGCTTTTCGGAAATTTCAACCGAGGTAGTACCGACCAGAATGGGCCGACCGGCGCTACTGAGTTCTTCAATCTCAGCCAGAACTGCATTAAACTTTTCCCGCTCAGTCTTAAATACCAAATCATCCCGGTCGTCGCGAATGATGGGCCTATTCGTCGGAATGACGACCACGTCGAGTTTGTAAATCTCCCAGAATTCACCAGCTTCCGTTTCGGCCGTACCGGTCATACCTGAAAGCTTGTGGTACATCCGGAAGTAGTTCTGAAGGGTAACTGTGGCGTAGGTCTGGGTGATGTCGCCCACCTTGACGTTTTCCTTGGCTTCCAGGGCCTGGTGTAGGCCGTCGCTGTAGCGGCGCCCCTCCATCATACGTCCTGTCTGCTCGTCGACGATTTTTACCTCACCATCCATCACGACGTAGTCGTCGTCGCGTTCGAATAGCGTGTAGGCCTTCAGAAGCTGGCTGATAGAGTGCACCCGCTTCGATTTGACGGCAAAATCCTGGGCGAGCTGGCGCTTGCGGTCGGCCTTATCGGAAGCGGCCATTTCTTCGTCGCGGTCGATTTCCACCATTTCCATGGCGATATCGGGCATGATGAAGAACTGCGGGTCTTCGTTGAAGCGGGCCAGGTATTCCGTACCGCGCTCGGTGAGTTCCACCTGGCGGTTCTTTTCTTCGATGGTAAAGTAAAGCGGCTCATCTACGATATGCATGTGCTTCGACTGCTCCTGCATGTAGAAGTTTTCGGCCTTCTGGAGGTTAACACGTACCCCGTCTTCACTCAGAAACTTGATAAGCGGCCGGTACTTGGGCAGCGCGCGGAAGGCACGAAGCAGGGCGAGCCCGCCTTCTCCTTCCTGATTTCCCATATTCCCTTCCTTGAAGAGGCGTTTGGCGTCGGAGAGGTACTCACCGGCGAGTTTGCGCTGGGCGGCCACCAGCTTTTCAAGGTGGGGTTTGAGCTCGTTGTATTCCTGCTCTTCGCTCCCCTGCGGTACCGGGCCGGAAATGATCAGGGGCGTTCGCGCATCGTCGATCAGGACGGAGTCGACCTCGTCGATCATTGCGAAGTGGTGCTTGCGCTGTACCATTTCCTGGGGGCTGCGCACCATGTTGTCGCGCAGGTAATCGAAGCCGAATTCGTTGTTGGTGCCGTAGATAATGTCGCACAAATAGGCATTGCGCCGCTGCTCGCTGTGCGGGCGGTAGTTGTCGACGCAATCGATGGTCAGGAAGAGGAATTCAAAAATCGGTCCGACCCACTCGCAGTCACGTCGGGCCAGATAATCGTTGACGGTCACGACGTGTACCCCTTGCCCCGAGAGGCCGTTGAGATAGGCGGGTAGCGTCGCTACCAGCGTCTTACCTTCTCCGGTCGCCATCTCGGCGATTTTACCGTCGTGCAGAACCATACCGCCGATCAACTGCACGTCGTAGTGGACCATATTCCAGGTAATCTCCCCACCGGCGGCTACCCAGGAGTTACTGTAGGTGGCCCGATCGCCCTCGATGGTGACGTACGACTTCTTCGGATTACCGGCCAGTTGGCGGTCGTGCTCCGTAGCGGTTACTGCGATGGATTCGTTATTGGCAAAGCGGTAGGCCGTTTCTTTGACGACGGCAAAGGCTTCGGGCAGGATTTCCTTCAGGACTACTTCCAGCTCTTCGTCGCGCTGCTCCGTAAGGCGATCGATTTCCTGGAAGAGCTCTTCCTTGACCTCGATATCCGTTTCGGTGCGTGCCTGCTCGCGCAAAGCGGCCATTTCCTGATCGATCTCCGACAAATATTCGGCAATGCGCTCGCGAAACTCGAGGGTCTTATTGCGCAATTCGTCATTACTCAGGGAACGTAATCCTTTGTACACCTCGTTAATCTCTTCCACGAGTGGCGAGTACAACCGCAAGTCGCGGTCCTGCTTGTTTCCACCCAGCATTTTCTGAATGGTACCTGACAATGACTTAAACATATAATTCGATTTCTTTCTACCCGGACAATGCTCCTTCGGGATGGCAAAGATAGCGGAAAAAACACCTGTAACCAGGATGGACTATCGGTTGATTATCGTTCGGCTAATTTTGTACCAAGTGGTATTTCCCGCCAATTTGACAGTTCATACATTCCTAAAAACGGATGGCCTACGAGGAAGTTGAGCGAATCAACCCCTCGCGGTTCCGTGCGTTTCGCTATGGAGATCACTGATGCATGAAGACTACCTCTTTCCAGCTATTCAACTATCTGTTCAGCGCATTCTTACTTGCCGGGCTATTCGGCTGTGGCTCGAACAGTACGCGCGATACCCGCGATTACTATTTCCCCTTTCGTCAACTGACGGAAGGTCAGGTGTACGAATACCGCCCGGTCGATTCGAATGTGGATTCGGAGCCCGAGTACTGGTATTACCGCTCCATTCTGCTGGATACGGCCATGTACCTGGCCGTTAACTTTTACAATGAAGCCTTCCAACCGGAGCGCTTTTCCCGGGAGGAACTCGTAGATGGAGGCATTATTCTCAACCAGCTATTCCTATACGAGATGGATTCGACGGGGCGGCACCAGCGGGTGGAAGCGGCAATCGAAAGCGGAAATATATTCCCCTTCCGAATCGATCCGACCGACCCGCAGATCTACCTCTACCGAGTGCGCTTCCGGCTGCCTTCTCAACCGGTCTCCGCTTCGACGACGCTCATTATCAACCGCCAGTTCGCGCGCGATACGACTGTTGCGATCGATTCGGAAAGCGTTCCCGCACTCCTGTTTGACCTGCGGGGCGTCGTCGAAATCCGCGACACGGTTGCCGGCGGATTAGAGCCCACTTTTTCGGGAGGCGAAATTTACGCGAGGGGCATCGGATTGGTGGAATATTGGCGCACCGTAGGGGATCGCCGCTCCCACTACCGCCTCGCCGATCGATACTCCATGCAGGAGTTTGAAGCGAAGGCGGCGGAGATGTTGGTTCGCTAGTTCGTTTGTTGGTTGGCCAGCAACGCGTCGGCAATGGTCTTAAGCGAGACGAACATCGGCTCGCGGCCCTCCTTGGTGATGGGGATTTCTTCCTCCTCTTCGGCCAGGGCGTCTTCGAGAAAGCCGAGCAGATCCTCTTCGTCTGATTGCTGGAAAAAGGTGTCCAGCCGCTTGCGGAAGGAGCGCTCCTCGATTTGCTGGAGCAACTCCCAGTTGCGTTCTTCCGCCTGCGCAATCGCATCAGCATCCAACACAGGAGCATCGGGATGATGATGGGTAAAAGCCTTCCAGATGACTACCGCCAGAAACAGGAAGTAGGCCTGCTCTCCGTGGGTAAAAGCTTCCATATGCTCGGCAAAGAGGTATTCGGCCAGGGCCGGCTGCACGGTGCGCAGTTCGGTGAGGTGCACCTCCAATTGTTGCGGATGCGCCTCCAGTTGCTCGAGAACAGCTTCGATTTCGGTTTCTCGTATCCTCATCATACGTCGAAGGTGAGTTCTACCCGATCGGTGGTCGGATGCGACTGACAGGTCAGAATGTACCCCGCTGCCACTTCTTCTTCGTCGAGCGCATAACAGGCATCCATACGCACTCCGCCCTTCTCGATTTTTGCCAGGCAGGTAGAACAGGCTCCGGCCAGGCAGGAGTAGGGAGGATCGTATTTATTGGCCATGAGGGCGTCGAGAATGGTTTGGCCCTCTTTCAGTTGTAGCTCGATCTGCTGACCGTTGAGCTTCACCACAATTTCTCCACCTCCGGCAACTGCATCGACTTTTTTCGCCGAGCCCGCATCCGCCGAGAGGAAGCGCTCAGTGTGCACGTGGGATGCCTCGATTCCTCGATCCTGCAGGCTCGCCTGCACGGTATCGATCATCGAACCCGGGCCGCAAATGAAATACTCCTGCTGCTGGCTTCGGGGCGGATGATTGGCCAGAAAGCGATCGACCTCGGCGGCATCGATCCGACCGATCAGGCCGTCCCAGTTGGTCGTACCCCGACGGAAAAGCCCGCTCAGGCCCTTCGTTCGTTCCCGCACGGGGCGGCTCAGGATATGCTGCACGGTCAGTTGCCCTTCGTAGCGCTCCTGCAGGGCCGCCAGTTCGTCCTTGTATATAATCGACGACTCCGAGCGATTGCCGTACAACAAAAACACCGAACTCATGGGTTCTGCTTCCAGGATCGTCTTGAGTATAGACATTAAAGGCGTAATGCCACTACCGGCACCGAAGAGGTAGTAATCCTTGCGCTGTTCGGCATCAAGCGTGGTAAAGAAGCGGCCCTGGGGAGGCATTACTTCGATGGTATCCCCCTGCTGTATCCGGTCGTGCAGATGGTTGGAAACCAGCCCTCCCTCGACGCGTTTCACCGTGACGGCCAGGTCGCTCTCCAACGGGCTGGAACACATCGAATAGGCCCGGCGGACCTCCTGCCCATTGAGTTGAAAGCGAAGTGTAAGGTATTGCCCCTGGTTGTAGGCGAATTGGTCGGTTAGCTCGGTCGGTATCTCCAGCACGATGGTGCGGGCGTCAGCGGTTTCTTCCCGAAGTTCTTTTATCCGGAGCGGATAAAACTGCGAATTGCTCATTCCGTCAAGGTTATCATTACTTTGGATAGGCAACACTCTTTTGGGAGGGTAGTTTATTATTTCCCTAAAGAGCCGCTTGTGCGACGGCAGGAAAGCCCACAACTACCACTGGGATATGCAACGTGCCGCCGGTTTGGTTGCACATAATCCATCCACGCACCCCCAACAGTTAGTAGCCGATTCGAAGTGTATACTTTTCCACACTAAAACGACAATGCTTTGGCACAAACAAAAATATACCTTATCTTTGTTGGCAAATAGAAGCCAGTTGGGCTTTCTCTTCTGAGTTGAACACTGCCTGCCTTCCAAAAGAGCACGGCTTTTCTTAACGGTTTTATAACACATATCATCTACTTCTTATATCCGGCGGCCTTCGGCCGGCCGGAATTCCGGACTCGTGGACCGATTTCGGTAAAATATCGACATATGCAAGCAGACACACAGAAGACTCGGTACAGCGACCAAGAGTTGGGGGAGTTTAGAGTCTTGATTGAGAAAAAACTAACGCGGGCCCGCAACCAGCTAGACTACTACCAGACGCAAATGCGCGAAACGGCTGAAAACCCGGACGCGAAAATTCGCGGCCTCGACGATGGTACCGGCACTATGGAAAGCGAAGAGCTCATCACCATGGCCGCCCGCCAGCAAAAGCTGATTCAGCACCTCGAGAATGCGCTGATTCGCATTCAGAACAAGGTGTACGGCATTTGCCGGCAAACCGGCCAGCTTATCTCCAAGGAGCGTCTTCGCGCCGTTCCGCACGCCACCCTCTGCATCCAGGCGAAGCAGGGACGCAGGCGTTAGACCGCATCGCTAACCGCCAAAATTAATGGAGCAGCTACCCTTTATCCAGGATAGCTGCTCTTCTATTATGTGCCATGTATACAACCATGGGCGCTTTGAGTCGTTATATTCCGGCAAAAGCACGAGCCATAAACCGGCCTGAATTAGGAGTTTGTACATGAAGCGAAGCGCCTACGTCTTAATCGTCGTAACAATTATCCTGCTGCTCGATCAGAGCTTGAAAATCTGGGTGAAAACCCACATGCATTATTACGACAAGATTTCGATTTTCGGCCTGGATTGGGCGTTACTGCATTTCGTAGAAAACCCGGGAATGGCCTTCGGCCTGGAATTCGATTTACCCTACGGAAAGCTTTTGTTGAGTCTGTTTCGCATCATCGCCGTCGGATTTCTGCTGTATTACATTCATTTGCTCATTCGGGAAGAAGTGCGCTACGGCCTGCTCCTGAGCTTTTCCCTCATTTTGGCCGGAGCTGTGGGGAATATATTCGACAGCACCTTCTACGGATTGATTTTTTCCGAATCTTCTCAATTTTTTACCGCCGAGCTTTTTCCATCGGAAGGAGGGTATGCTCCCCTGTTTCACGGGAAGGTAGTCGATATGTTTCACTTCCCGGTGGCCGCGGGTTTTTACCCCGATTGGTTCCCATTTCTCGGTGGCAGGCCCTATTTGTTTTTCAAACCCGTTTTCAATTTGGCCGATGTAGCCATTTCGACAGGAGTGGTGCATTTGCTGCTCTTTCAACGCTCCTTCTTCATGGATGCCAAAGCGAAACCCAACGCGCAGCCACCTTCCAATGGCCCCACTGATGAACCCTCACAAGCACAAGGTTTACCTCCCAAATCGGACGGAGCCGAAACGGACACCACAGAAGATTAACTTCCAATTTTAAGCATCCTCTTCAAAGAAGCGATCGATTGCTTCCCGCGTCTGTTGGAATCTTGAATAATTGAGGCTGTAATGGATGAACTTTCCGTCGCGCTCCGTGTCCACTAACCCGGCCATTCGCAATATGCGCAGATGTTGACTGGTGATCGATTGTTCAAGATTCAGCGTGTTGTAAATCTGATTGACGTTGATCGTGCCGTGCTCGTCGATAAAGGCGATGATCCGCAAGCGCAGCGGATGCGCCAATGCACGCAATACCTCTGCACCAATGTCGATGTTGTCCTGCTTAAGCGTCACCTTAGCTTTTCTCATAGTAGTTTGTTAAAAAATGAATCCGCGTCACCGGTGAGGGCTCAGGAATGGCTTCCGAACTCAGCCATTGAGCTGTCGGAAACGAGGGGTACAGCGCTTGTTTATAAGCACTACTGTTGGGTGGACCCGGAATCGCCTGCGTGGGCCAAGGGATAACTTATTGGATGTGAAATGATCGGCTAAGAGGGGGAATCTATAGTTGTAGTGGTAGAAGTGATATGACGTACGCAAATATGCATTTTATTTGGAAGTCTCCAAAAAAAACACTACGATTTTGTACAAAAATAACCAACAAGCGGTAGGAACTCGCCAGAGAACGGCGAGGAGCGCATTGATGGTACAATCGACTAGCGTCGTTGTTTAGGGAGCTAAATCTTCAATCAACTGAGCAATTTGAGCGAGTCGATCCTTATCAAGCGAATAGTAAATGTACTTGCCATCGCGCCGCGGAACCACGATGCCCGCCCGTCTGAGGATAGCGAGGTGCTGGGAAGCCACGGATTGCTCCAACCGCAACTGTACGTAAATATCCGTCACGGTCATACTCTCATTTTCCTCCAATAGATTGACAATGCGCTGGCGCAGTTTGTGATTGATCGCCCGAAGCACTAACACAGCCTTGCGCAACTCGGAGTAGTCGAGCAGGATATCATCATCCCCTTGCTTGAGGGTTACTCGTTCATTTTTTGTCTTTCCCATAGTTAGTCAGTTCTCAGTTGAATTCGGATTGTAAGCACTGTGTTGAAATCGTGAGAAGTAGATAAGGCTAGGCCCGCGTTTTAGATAAAACGACTGATAGATAAGCAAAAATAAATAATTTTTAGCGGTAAATATACTTCAATTAACTTGTTTTAATCATTTATAGACGGGATTTGGGTTTTGTAACATTCGGAGGTTTAAGGTAATTGGGTTCGAAAGAAATCAAGTTTTCGAATTGGCCGAACTTCCATTTTTCCGTCGCCATCGGGAGTAAATTCGCAGCCGAACAAACAATTTCCGTCCGATACCGAAATGGAGGGCCGTTCAACACAGACTCGCATTTTGCCGCTCCGTCGCCACACAGAATGAGTGATCGATCGGGTGCCTTCCACCCATCAAAATTTGTACCATTTATTATTTCTGCGCGATCCGGCACCAGGCGCTTTCCCCCTCGGGCAAAGAGAGCCAGGTAAACTTCCATTCGTCGGGCGTCGATCATCGGAATGTACAAATCATTCGCTCCGTCGGTCGCCCGCTCTGCTGCGCGCGCCAGCGATTCGAGCGTATCGACGGCAATCAGCGGCTTGCTCAATGCGTAGCAAATTCCCTTGGCCGTTGCTGCTCCCACCCGCAAGCTCGTGTAAGATCCCGGACCAGCACTGACCACCACCGCGTCCAATTGCTCCATCTCCCAACCTGGCTCCGCCAGCACCGACTCTATCAGCAACGTGAGTTGCGCCCCGTGGCGGTAGGTATCCGGAGCCGTCCTCACTCCAATCAATCGCCCGTGCTCCCCTACCCCTACCGAACAAACGCCCGTTGCCGTCTCGAGCAGTAGTAATCTAGCCATATGTCATGGTACTTTGGTACTTCAGTCTTTTGGTACTTTGGTCTCACCACCTCGCCACCTATCCCAACAGCTCCGTCGGCGACCAGAAGCGTGTTTTGAAATCGCGTACGCGGTCGTTTTCTATGGCTACCCCTTCTGCTTCCAATCGATCCTGCATCGCCGTAGGGGTTGGAAAATGGACACGGCCGCTGAGTTCGCCCTTGCGATTTACCACGCGGTGCGCCGGAACATCGGGTGCCAGCACCCCCCGAAAAAGCGCCCACCCGACCATCCGGGCGGAGCCGAGGGTCAGGAAATCGGCAATCGCGCCGTAGGTACTTACCCGCCCGGGTGGGATGGAACGCACCACGTCGTACACGTCTTCGTAATAAGGAGGAACCTCTTTCATACTCCGTTGTTGAAGTAACTGAATATGCTACTACCGACAAAGATAAAGGCCAGCAGTATAACCCATCTGACAGACGCCCGTTACTTCGCGGCGTGGCACGTCGAATGGATGGGTTTCCAACTCGAGCCCGGTCAGGATCATTTTATCGATCCCACCGCCCTGGCCGCCATCCGCGAATGGATCGACGGGCCCCGCATTACCGGCGAGTTTTACACCTCTACGGCCGAGGAAATACGCGCGGCCGTCCGCGCGCACGCGCTAGACGCCGTGCAGGTGGGCCCCTTCGCCCAGCCCGAGACCCTGGTCGACATCGCAGCCGCCGCGCCCGTGCTGCAAGAATACGTGGTCGACCCTTCCGCCAGCCCCGAGGCCATAACCGACTTCCTTCAAAGCCGCCAGGGGCTGGTAGAAGCCGTGCTTCTCAATTTCTCGAAAGGCGGGTTGACGTACCGCGATTTGGAAGCGGCCGCAGTGCAGGCAGTGCATCTGGAAGAATGGTGCGCCAACTACCCCATTCTGATCGATATGGACTTTCGCCCCCGTTCCGCATCGGAAGCCCTGGATCTATTCCACCCCTACGGCTTCGCCGTGCAGGGAGGCGACGAAGAAAAGGTAGGGTTCAAAAGCTTCGATCAACTCGACGGTTTCTTCGAATCGCTGGAAAACGTAGCCTCCTGACAAAGCAAGTGGTAGCAACTGATGCCCCGTACCGGATGTTGCTTCCTTTAATGGTACTTCGGTACCCGGATATTATCGCTAATGATCATGGAGCCATCAACCGGTACTGCCGGCATTTATCTGCACATCCCCTTTTGCAAACAAGCCTGCCACTACTGCAATTTTCACTTCAGCACGGGGCTTCAGCGGCGGGCGGAAATGACTGAAGCGCTGATTCGGGAATTGCACCTGCGGCAGCACGAACTGAACAGCTACGAGATTGCCAGTATTTATTTCGGAGGCGGAACGCCTTCACTATTGCCCGAGTCGGATTTCGAACGCCTCTTCACCACATTGTTCGAGCTGTTTACCGTGCAGCCCGGTGCCGAGATTACCCTGGAGGCCAACCCCGACGATCTCACCGACCAGCAGCTGGCTGCTTTTCGCCGATTGCCGATCAACCGGCTGAGCATCGGTATTCAATCGTTTTCCGAAGCCGATCTGCAATTTATGAACCGCGCGCATTCCGCCCGCGAAGCGCTCCACTGCATCGACCGGGCGCGCCGCTTCGATTTCGAGGCCCTGACCATCGACCTCATCTACGGTACCCCGACGATGGACGACCGCCAGTGGGCCGAAAATATCCGCCTGGCCACGTCCTTTGAGGTCCCTCATCTTTCCTGCTACGCCCTGACCGTCGAGCCACGTACAGCCCTCCATCACTTCGTTCGCACCGGCAAACAACCCGATGTCGACGACGGCCAGACCGCGCAGCAATTCCTGTATTTAATGGAAGCGCTGGCCGAGGCCGGCTACGAGCACTACGAGATCAGCAACTTCGCCCGTTCGGGCACCTACAGTCGGCACAACACCAACTACTGGTTTGGCCAGCCCTACCTGGGCATCGGCCCGTCGGCACACAGCTTCGACGGCAATCAACGCCGCCGTTGGAATGTGGCCAACAATAGCGCCTATCTCAACGCCCTGAATGGCCCTACCTCACTAACTTCCTGGTTCGATACCGAAATCCTCAGCCCGGCCGACCGCTACAACGAATACGTCATGACTCGCCTGCGGACTACCTGGGGGTGCCATCTGCCCGATATCCGAGCAATCGGCTCCTGCTTCGAACGGCACTTCTTACAGGAAGTTAATCAATACAGTGACACCGGACATATCCAGCAACAAGGCCAAACATTTTGTTTAAACAAGTCGGGAAAGCTATTAGCCGATCGAATTTCCTCCGATTTGTTTTATGTCGACTCCACTACTTAACCCCTACTAATCAGCCATCTTATCGCACTCGTTTGCTAAATCAATATTAATTAATGCCAAAATTTGTTTTAAAACTTGATGTTTTAAAACAAATAAACTATGTTTGTATCAATGATCTGAAAAGGAGTTGATTATGGAACTACCCGTATACGTAAGCAAAAAAGGTACAAAAGTGGTTCGCAGTACAGAATTGCATCGGGCACTTCAACTGACGGATCACCACTACCCGACGAATGTGCGTCGTTGGTTGCAGGACGTTTATGAGTTTCACGATACCATTCGGCGGCCGCAGGGCATGAAGGACTATGCCAAATGCCCCAAGCAGGCGGACAGTTTACTGGCCGATTACTACCTGTCTACTGAGTTGGCCAAGCTCATTGCACTGGCGAGCCGGTCCAAGGTAAAGCTGCGGGTGGCGCGCTATCTCTCCTTGGAGGAAGAGGATGCCGACCGGCCGGAGGCCATTTCCTATCAGGACGTGCTGTCGTTGGTCGAGTTGATTAAAGCGATGAGCTTTCGTTCCTGCCGGCTGGCAGCAGAGGAGTTTCACAAGCAGGTGTTCTACCAACGCCACAGTGATGGCGATTACTGGAATCAGTATCGTACTCAGTTGCTTGGATACAAGAAGGAAGACCTACGCAAGAAGTTGACCAACCTCAAGAAGCACCCCTCCGAGCGAGCCAGTCTGCGCGACTTAATCGGCCTATGGGATCCTAACGAGCTGATCCGCATCGCCATTTTAGATCACTTTGCCGGGCAGGGCAAGCACATCAGCTACGCTCAGGCGATGGGTAAAATTGCCAAAGAGCTGGCCGCCCAAATGCAGGTAGAGCTGGTCGATGACCGGCGCGAAGGCAACCTGTTCGCCCCTCAGGTAGACCCGGAAATTGTCCGCCGAATCAAACGACCGGCAGCATAGTTGAAAGCGTATTCCCTGGATTGACTGATATACAAACACCCATCCTGAAAGCTGGAAGCCGTTAGGAGGAAGTCGCTGGCTGATCATCCATGAGCAGCGACAGAATTCCTTCCGCGGCTTTCGCAATTTTGGTTCCTGGGCCAAAGATACCCGCCACGCCCCGCTCGTACAAAAATTCGTAGTCCTGGTGGGGAATGACCCCTCCTACGACCACCAGAATATCTTCTCGCCCCAATTTGGCCAATTCTTCCAGGGTTTCCGGCACCAGCGTCTTGTGCCCGGCGGCCAGGCTCGATACTCCCAGTATATGTACATCGTTTTCGGTAGCCTGCCGCGCTGCTTCGGCGGGCGTCTGGAACAACGGCCCTACGTCGACGTCGAACCCCAGGTCGGCAAAGCTGGTAGCAATTACTTTGGCCCCCCGATCGTGCCCATCCTGTCCGAGTTTGGCAATCATGATTCGGGGGCGACGGCCCTCCATTTCCGCAAACCGGTCTGTCATCTCCCGTACCCGCAAAAAGACAGCGTCCTGTTTCAGCTCCCCGGCGTAGACGCCACTCACCAATTGATTGGCTCCCTGAAACCTTCCGAATACGTTCTCCATAGCGAGGCTAATCTCGCCAAGTGTGGCCCGTCGGCGCGCCGCTTCCACGGCGAGCGCCAACAGGTTGCCGCTTCCCGTTTTCGCGCTCTGTTGTATCGCCGCAAGTATAGCCTCTACCGCCGCCTGGTCACGACTCGACTTGACCGCAGCCAGGCGCCGGATTTGTGCCTCCCGGACGGCGGAGTTATCGACTTCCAGGATATCGATATCCGGAGCATCGGCGGTTTCGAACACATTGACGCCGACAATCTGCTCGCGCCCGGCGTCGATTCGGGCTTGCTTGCGCGCTGCCGCCTCTTCGATCCGCAATTTTGGTAGGCCTTTTTCGATTGCCTTGGCCATTCCTCCCAATTGCTCTACTTCGTCCATGTGTACCCGGGCGCGCTCGATCAGTTTTCCCGTCAAATACTCGACGTAATAAGAGCCTCCCCAGGGGTCAACCGCCTGCGTCATGTCGGCTTCGCGCTGCAAAAACAATTGGGTATCTCGCGCAATTTTGGCACTGAAATCAGTGGGTAGGGCAATCGCCTCATCCAGCGAATTGGTATGGAGCGATTGCGTGCCGCCGAATACGGCTGCTGCCGCTTCGATGCAGGTCCGGGCAATATTGTTAAAAGGATCTTGCTCGGTCAGGCTATACCCCGATGTCTGGCAGTGGGTGCGCAGCGCCATACTTTTTGGATTCGTCGGATCGAATTGGCGGACGATCTCCGCCCACAAATAACGGCCGGCGCGCAGTTTGGCAATCTCCATGAAGTGCTGCATGCCGATGGCCCAGAAAAAGGAAATGCGGGGGGCAAAATCATCAATTTTCAACCCGCCGCGCAACCCGGCCCGCAAGTATTCGAGGCCATCCGCCAGGGTGTAAGCCAGCTCCAGATCGGCCGGCGCGCCGGCCTCGTGCATGTGGTAACCACTCACACTAATGGAATTGAAGCGGGGCATGTGCTGAGCCGTGTAGGCGAAAATATCCGTGATGAGCCGCATACTTGGTTGCGGAGGATAAATGTAGGTATTGCGAACCATGAATTCCTTTAGAATGTCATTCTGGATGGTTCCGCTAAGTTGCTCTTGCCCCACACCTTGTTCCTCGGCTGCTACGATGTAAAAGGCCATGACGGGGATGACGGCCCCGTTCATCGTCATCGATACCGACATGCGGTCCAGTGGAATCTGATCGAACAAAATCTTCATGTCTTCCACCGAATCCACGGCGACTCCGGCTTTGCCGACATCTCCGCGTACGCGTTCGTGGTCGCTATCGTATCCGCGGTGGGTAGCCAGATCGAAGGCCACCGACAGGCCCTTCTGTCCCTGGGCGAGGTTGCGCCGGTAAAAGGCGTTACTTTCTTCCGCGGTTGAAAACCCGGCGTACTGGCGGATCGTCCACGGCCGCACCGTGTACATGGAGGAATAAGGACCACGCAAAAACGGGGGAATCCCCGCCGCGTAGTTGAGATGATCAAAATCGGCAATCGCCTGATGATCGAAGAGGGACGGAAGGGAAATGCCTTCCGGGGTTTCGTGCACAGCGGGAGCCGTACCTGGCAGCAGATTGGGTAAATCCCGACGGAGCGCCCGGTTGGTGAAATTGGGGTATTGCATACGGTGGGCCGTTGTTGCTTCTTTAGATTTGCTTGGATTGCTAAAATACTAAAGTTTCACTCCTCTACCCCTAACCACAAAGGCGGATAATTGCGCCAGGCTCGATGTAATTGTTGGTGCGCCACCGTGGGCTCCGCCCGTCCGGATAGCGCTTCGTAGGCAAGATGCAGCCACCGACGGGCCAACAGGCTATCGTGGGTGCAGCGGTGTAGAATCAGCGCGTGATCCGTGCTGTAGATGCGAACAACGGCCGCAGCTCCGGCCTGATAGCCTTCTTTGCAAGCCGTCAGCTTGGTGCGCATTTGCTGAAAATCGAAGGTATTTGCCGGAAAATCAGCCCGGCTTCTAGCCTGTGGACCATACCACATACTGCCGCCTCCCCGAGCGTCTACGCTGAGCGTCCAGCCGTCGTTCGTATGCAACTCAATCCATTGCAACTCCCCGCGCACCTCCATCCCGGGGCCTCCACAGCTAGCTACAACGGAAAGGACGAACCAAAGCCATCCGGGTGGGGGCGAAGCTGTTTTGACATGACCGCTCATCAACCGATTAGATGCAATTCTGTTTTACATTGGTGGCTACAAAAAGCGGCGATTTCTAACCTGATAATAAACACGCTCACATTGATCGGATTTCAGCGATATACCCTAGATAACGGACTCCGAGTAATCGTGCACGAAGACAACAGCACCCCGATGGTCGCCGTCAACCTACTCTACAATGTGGGCTCCCGCGACGAGTCGCCCGACAGTACCGGGTTTGCCCATCTATTCGAACACCTGATGTTTGGCGGCTCCAAACACGCGCCCGACTTCGACGCCCCCATCCAACGGGCCGGAGGGGAAAACAATGCATTCACGAACAATGACTTGACCAATTTCTACGAACTCCTCCCCGCCGAAAATGTGGAAGTAGCACTTTGGCTGGAAAGCGATCGCATGCAACACCTGCTGATTAGCGAAGAAGTGCTCGACGTGCAGCGCCGGGTTGTTGTGGAGGAATTTAAGGAGACCTGTCTCAACCAACCCTACGGCGATACCTGGCACCACTTGTCCGACCTGGCCTATAAACAACATCCCTACCGGTGGCCCACAATCGGGAAGATCCCCCAACACATCGAAGAGGCCAACCTGGAGGACGTTCGCGCATTTTACGAGCGCTTTTACCGGCCCAACAATGCCATCCTGGTGCTGGCCGGCAACCTCTCGCCCCAACGGGGTCTCGAACTCGCCCGGAAGTGGTTTGAGGATATTCCCGCCGGCTCGCACCTCCCCAACAACCGGGTGATCGAGCCTCCGCAACAATTCCCCCAGCAACGTACTCTCGAAACCAACGTCCCGAATAAGGCACTCTATCTCGCCTTTCACATGCCCGGGCGAGCGGATACCACCTTTTACACCGTCGATCTGATATCCGATGTGCTGGCCAATGGCCGATCAGCGCGCCTCTACCAGCGACTGCTCAAAGAACGGGAACTGTTCGACCAAATCGATTGCTACGTCTCCGGCTACCTGGACCCGGGTTTAATCATTATTGAAGGAAAACCGGGTAAGGGCGTCTCCATCGAGCAGGCGCGGGCCGCCATCTGGCAGGAGTTGCAATTGCTGCAAGACCTGCCCGTTGCCGATTCGGAGTTACAAAAGGTAAAAAACAAGGTCGAATCGACCCTGCTGTTCAGCGAAATGAACGTCCTGACTAAAGCTATCAACCTGGCCTTCTTCGAATTGATGGGCAATCCGGAGCTAATCAATCAGGAAGTAGAGCTCTATCGGGCAGTAACCGTTGAAGGCCTCCAGGAACAGGCCAGGCGTATTTTCCGCGAGAGCAATTGCTCCGAGTTGGTCTACCTCCCCAGGCAGGAAGTGCCCGCCGAACTAGTTGTCCGGAAATAATTCTGCGAGCTTTTCCTCCAACGAACGCCCCCGCAAACCCCGTTCGATGATCTTGCCTTCGGCATCCAGCAGCATGGTGTGCGGGATGGAAGTCACGCTATACAACTTAGCGATCGCATTGCTGCTCCGATCGTCGATGATTTGTGGCCACTCGAGCCCATCAGCCTCAATAGCTTGCTGCCACTTATTGGCATCCCGATCGATGCTCACTCCCAAAATTTCGAAGCCCTTGTCCTTGTATGCCTTGTACAACTGCGCTACCCGAGGGTTCTCCCGGCGGCAAGGACCGCACCAACTCGCCCAAAAATCGACGAGTACGATCTTTCCCCGCAGATCACTGAGCCGGATGGTGTCGCCAGTCGGCGTTTGCCCCGCAAAGTCGGGAGCCTGACCGCCCTTCATAAACTGGCGGATATTTTCAATTTCCTGCACCAGCCCGGCCATCAGTTGCGGATAGTCCTCCTGGAAAAGCCCCAGCATCATCTCTGCCAGGGGAAGGTAGGCCGAATGCCTTTGCTGCTTTAATGCGGCAAGTGCTCCCTGACCAGCAAAGAATTGAGCCGAACTGCCAGCCGGCCATTGCTTGATTTCGCGTTCGAGTATTTTGAACAAACGAGATTGCGAGGGCCGTACCCCCAACAAGGTAGACGTGTAGGTGCGAAAGCTCTGATACACCCACGGAAGCTCCTCGTAGCCGGGGTCCTGATGATCTACGTATTTGAAAAAGACGCGCTGGAAATAGTCGAACTCCCCCAACGGGAACGCCTTGCGGCCGTGGTGCTCGAAGCTCAGGTAGGTGTTCAATGCAGCAATACGGGCCAAAAACGGCTCTGCCGCCCGCAGCGAGTCGAGCAAGCCCAGCCGCTGCGCATCTATGTCGGCCAGTTGTTGAAGCAAATCACCACGTTGGCTAGAATCGGCCCGGCGAAGCAGGGTATTGGCAGTGTTGCTCTGGCGCAACCAGTTATCCAGTTGTTGCTTCATCTGCTGGTAAGCCGTATTTAACGACGATTCATAAACCAGCGCCTGTTGCAAAGCGGCACAACTTCCATTAACTTTCACCACCGGATCACCACCGACAATCACTGGAATGGTTTGTTGGGGAGAGGTCCCCAGGTAGTACATCTGCGGCGCCGCTGCTTCTATTTGAGTACGGAACATACCGGCTTCTAATTCTGGTATATCCGCGAGGGGCTGCATCGCCAAACCGTTAAATTTGTAAATACCAACGGTTTGATCGTCGCAATCGACCAGGTTCACAACCAGGTCCGTTTGAGCATAAGCGGATATGCTTCCGGTAAGCATCAAAGTCAGCACAGCGAGTCGGGCAATCATATCTTCTTTTTTTGCAAGTGCAAAAGTAAGAAGTTCAAATTGTGAGAAGCATACTATCCAGCATTGATTGCCGAATTTGTCCGTTTCGGTAGAAATCTTTGCCTGATTAATGCCGAAATGTGCTACACTAATCGAAGGAGCCCAACTCCTATTTGCCGCAGGCTGTTATGTAGTTGTAAAAAATTTGTAGGTAATTATGGCTCCCCAACGCCGTTTTGATTTCTCCAGTAACAACCCCCTGGCTGCCATCTTCAGCCTGGTCATAGCTGTCTTGGTGCTGATCGGCCTCATTTATGTGGCTCAGTTCATTATGCGCATTCTTTGGTTGCTGACCCCCTTGCTTATCATCGCCGTTCTGATCATGGATTATAAAGTGGTATGGAACTACATCCAGTGGCTCGGTGCCGTCACCAAACGCAATACACTGGGCGGGGTCGTACTCATTTTGTTGTCGCTATTGGGCTTGCCCCTTGTTTCAGTGTTTCTGCTGGGAAAGGTCCTGCTGCGCCGGCAGCTCAAATCTATGGAGGAAGAAAGCCGCAACCGACGGGAAGGCCAATTAATCGACTACGAAGAAATTGAATCCGAACCGCTTGATCTGGATCAGCTAGAGCAGGAAACCAAGGCGAAACGCGCCTCCGAGCGTCGCAAGGACGATTACGATCAATTCTTCGAATGATCGCCGCAGCGGCGGCAATTCTCTGGGGCGGGTGCGGTCTCTTTACCCTGGCCTATTTCACTTTTTTCACCCAACTAACCAATCGATGGGGCCTCCTGCTCCGCCAGCCGAAGCCGGACAGCCCTTCCCGCTACCCCTTTGTTTCCGTCTTGGTCCCGGTGCGCAACGAGGCTGCCTACCTGGCTGATTGCTTGGCGGGGCTCCTCGATCAATCCTATCCCACCGGCCGCTACGAAATCATTGTCGTCGACGACCACAGTACGGATAATACTGCCCGCATTATCGAGTCGTATGCGTCCGACCGCCTGTTGCAGGTTTCTCTATCGAAGCATTCGAGTGCTCTGGCTGGTAAGAAAGCAGCCTTGGCCCACGGAGTCCAGCAGGCTCGCGGCTCCCTAATCGTTACGACGGATGGCGACTGCCGGCATCCTCGGGAATGGTTATCTACGTTAGTCGCCTACCACCTCCACCATCCCGAAGCATTGCTGACCGCCTCGGTACTTCCCGAGCCATCGTCTCGTTTTCTGGATCGGTTTCAGGCGCTGGATCTGATCGGCTACATGGTCCTTACCGGAGGCATGGCCAATTGGGGGCGACCAATTTTGGCCAACGGCGCGAATATGGCGTTCCCCAGATCGTTGTACGATCGACTTGGCGGGTACGAAGCCCACCTCCATCGCTCCTCAGGAGATGATGTTTTCTTTCTGGAATCGGCCCGCCGTAGCGGTACGCCAGTTGTATTTATCCCCGGCCGATCGGCCACCGTCACCACTTTTCCGGAGTTATCCTGGCGGGCATTTTTGCTCCAACGCCTACGTTGGGCCGGCAAAAGCGATAGCTACACGCAATGGGAGCTTCCAGTGCTACAGGGGGGGATTTTCTGTTTCTGCTGGACGATCCTTTTGAGTCCTTTCTTCTTCTTCCCTCAGGGGATCTTTGTGGGCTTAGCGGCCTGGTTGCTTAAATCGATGGTTGATTTTCGCTTGCTGTACGCCGGTTGTGCTCACTATGGGCACCGGAGATGGATGCAGTCCTTTTGGGCCAGTCAGCTGGTGCATCCGCTGTATCTGATCCTGGTTGGGACCACCACCCTTTTTCGTCCGCCCGTTCGCTGGAGGGGCCGCCGGGTGCAGTAGGATGGCCAAAGCTACTTATCTTCGCACCGCACAAGCTTATGCGCGATTTCATCTCGAATGCGGCGCTGCTGGTCGTACTCAATCTGGCAGTCAAGGGGTTTTATTTATTCGGCATCGACCGTACGGTGCAGAATGTGCTGCCTGCAGGCGAATACGGGTTGTATTTCACGCTCTTCAATTTTGCCTATCTCTTCCAGATCGTCGCTGATTTTGGCCTGCATAATTACAACAGCCGGAACCTCGCACAGGGCAGGCATCTCATCGGAAAGTACTTCCCCTACCTGCTTGCGCTCAAGGGGCTCTTATCTGTCGGATATCTGGCTATCGTCCTGGTGGCCGGTTATTTTTGGGGGTTCGAACCACGCGCCCGGTTTTTTCTGCTCCTTATCGGCTTCAATTTGGTGCTGCAGGCCCTGTTTTTGTACCTGCGTTCCAATTTCGCCGGGCTCGGTCAGTACCGCACCGACAGCCTGCTCTCTGTGCTGGACAAGTTGCTGCTGACCGTAATTTGCGGTGCTCTTCTGCTTTTACCCCATTTTGATTTACTACGGTTCGTACTGGCCCAAACCACTGCCTGGGTACTTACCCTGGTGATCGCCGGGCTATTGCTCCGGCCCTACCTTCAAGGCTTAGTCTGGCGGCTGCGACCCCGCGTATTTTGGGTCTTGCTGAGGCGCAGTGCGCCTTTCGCGTTGGTCATTTTTTTGATGACGGCCTACACTCGGGTAGACGGTATTATGATCGAGCGCCTCCTGGAGAATGGCCGGATCGAAGCGGATTTGTACGCCAGCGCTTTTCGATTACTGGATGCAGCCAATATTGCCGGATTTCTGATTGCCGGCTTGCTCTTGCCGATGTTTAGCCGGCAACTGGCCCAGCGCGAATCGCCCTTCGAGCTTGCCCGCCTGGGAGCCGGCGCGTTGGGTGCCGGGGCGATTAGCCTGGCAGCAGCCGTCTGGGCATTCGGGACGCCGATCATGGAAACGCTCTACACGGACGGTTCGGCCTATTCAGGCTCGATTCTTACCCTGCTGATGTTTTCGTTTGTAGCCATGAGCGGCGGCTATATTTACGGCACCCTCCTGACGGCCGCCGGCGTACTCGGACGCATGAATCGCTACTTTGCCCTTGGGGTGCTCGGGAATATCGGGCTCAATTGGTGGCTGATTCCGGTGTACGGAGCTTATGGAGCTGCCCTTGCCACCTGCGTGACCCAGTTTGCCCTGCTTGCCGCCCAACTGTGGATCGTGCATCGCACCTTCGGGGTGGGCACCAACGGTCGATGGTTGCTGCGCTTGTTGGTTTTCGCACTGCTGAGTTTTGGTATAGCAGAGCTCTACGGAGGTCCCTGGTTGACCTCTACTCCCTGGTTCGTTAAATTCGTTTGCTGTGTATCGACGACCCTCGCCCTGTCGTTTTTGCTAGGACTGATTGATTTGCGCCAGTGGATACGTGTCCTCTTGGCCGATCGGTAGCTATCGTGCCATATTTTGCTACTTTTACACCCATTTTCCAATTGTCTGCTCAATCATCCATGCTAAGAACTGAGGAAAAAGCGGTGGAGCACCGAACGGCCGGCCCTACTCGTTCGGAAAGCCTGCTCGACGTGCTGCGGGTCATTTTTCGTTGGAAACGTCCAATTTTGCTGGCTTGTGGCATCGCTACCGTAGGAGCGGTAGTGGTATCGCTCCTGCTTCCGGTGTATTACCAGGCCAATACCATGTTTCTGGCCCTGAGCCCCGACCAAAGCAAGCCCGAGCTTCTGTTCGGGAACAGTCAACTGGAGCCCGAACTCTACGGCAATGCCAACGACGTTGATCGCCTGCTCAACATCGCCGAGTCCGATCAACTCGCCGATTTTCTCATCGACTCTTTTCACTTATTCCGGCATTACCAGATCGATTCTACAAACCGGAAGGCTCCCTACCGCGTGCGCCAAAAGTTTTTTGGTCTGTACGAAGTCACAAAAACCAAACGGGATGCCATCGAACTAAGCCTGGAAGACCGCGATCCGGCCCTCGCCGCAGCAATGGTCAGAGCCGCCCGGGAATACACCACCCGCACGGCTCAACAACTGATCAAAAGCAGCTTTGGCCAAACCATTAAAACCTACGAAGGAAACGTCCGCAATAAAGAAACCCAGCTCGCAGTCATTAGTGATAGCCTGGCTAAGCTGCGACAGCAATACAGCATTTACAACAGCTATTCCCAGGCCGAAGGGCTCACCGCCAGCCTGACCGAAGCCCGCACGGATCTACGGGGTGCCAAGGCACGGGTGGAAGCATTTGTCAACTCCGGGGTGCGCGGTGCACGCGATTCGATCAATCTGCTCAACGTCGAAATCAGCGGCCTGGAGCAGGAACTGGCCGAAGTGCAGCAGCAGCTGGAAGAATTCAATAGCGGAGTCGCCCAGATTCGCAAGCTCGAACAGCAGTACGACCAATCCTCCCGCAGCCTGAGCCAGGACCTGGAACGCCGCAAACAATATCAGGCCATTTATCAATCGGATATCCCCGTCTTACTGCTACTGGAAGAAGCCCGGGTACCCATCGTCAAGTCGCGCCCGAAGCGGTCGCTCATCGTCCTGGCGGTGGCCTTTGTCACTTTTTTGTTTTGTGTATTAGGCGTATTGTTTATCGAGAATACCCGGGATATTAACTGGAGAGAAATCTACTATGGCCGGTAAGCACGTCCTGTTGCCGCAACCATCCAGAGGGTTGTTCTGGGGGTTTGCCGCCCTGGTCGTGCTGGCCTGCTGGACCGCCGTGGCTACCGAATGGTATTTCCTGGCCGCGCTTCCGGCAGTAGTACTGCTCATCTATCAGGCCCTCGTCAATTGGCGGCCCCTCTATTTTCTGTTATTGTTTTTTCTACCCCTTTCGACCGAAGTGGAATTGCCCAATGGATTTGGTACGGATTTGCCAACGGAGCCGTTGATGGTGGGCCTGATGCTTCTATTCATCATCCACGTATTTCAACGCCCCGAAGCTGTTTCGGCCCGCTATTTACGCCACCCAATTACCCTGGTCGTGCTGCTGCACCTTTTCTGGACTTACACGACTACCATTACCAGCGATCTTTTTTTTGTCAGTCTGAAATTTAGCCTCGCGAAGACGTGGTATATCGTTGTCTTTTTCTTCGTCACGGGTTACTGTATCCGATCCATCGATGATTTGCGGCGCTTTTATTGGGTAATCTATGTGCCGCTGTTTTTCACGATTGCCTACGTACTGGTCCGACACGCCAGCTACGGGTTCAGTTTTGCGGATGTATACAAGGTATTTTTTCCCTTCCAGCGCAACCACGTCAATTACGCAGCCATGTTGTCCCTTTTTGTGCCTTTCATTATCCTGGCGCTTCGGTGGTACGAGTACCGCAGTCGTCGCTGGTGGCTGTTGATTGGCAGTTTATTGCTCGTGCTGATTGCGGTTTATTTTTCCTACACGCGCGCTGCGTATGTGAGTCTGCTGATTGCCCTGGTTGCGTACTTTGTCGTTCGGGCCCGCTTACTTCGCCCGGTATTGGTGGCCGGGCTGATCATCGTTCTTGCCGGTACCGCCTTCTTTTTGTACAATAACCGCTATCTCGACTACGCCCCCAACTACGAGACCACCGTTTCGCACGAGCGATTTGACAATCTAATCGAGGCGACCTACAACATGGAAGATATCTCTACCATGGAACGCCTGTACCGATGGGTGGCCGCCGGACATATGATTCCCGAACGCCCTATTTTTGGCTGGGGGCCCGGCAACTTCACCAATTTCTACGACTCTTACACGGTTACCAGCTTTCGCACCTACGTTAGTAAAAACGAAGAGCGTTCAGGTATTCACAATTACTTTTTGCTCCTATTCGTCGAACAAGGATTGCCCGGCTTACTGCTATTTATTGTACTGGTCATTTTCGCGCTTCTGTACGGCGAATCCGCCTATCATCGCCAGACCGATCCAAGCAGGAAGGCGGTACTAATGGCGAGCATGATTTCCCTGATCATCATCCTTAGCTTCCTAATCATCAATGACCTGGTCGAGAACGACAAAATTGGCTCCTTCTTCTGGATCAATCTGGCCCTCTTAGTCAATTTTAGCCGTCCCCCATTCCGCTAACTCGGCTTCGGTCCACAACTCCGGAAAAAAATGGATTTGTTGGTGCCGCGGCGGCAGGTATTGCTGCCAGTTGGTGCCTCCGGTAGCCTTCATCACCTGTGGTTTTTTCACCAGGTAGCGGCCCGCGGCCCGCAGATGCGACAGCGCCCATCCGACATTCACCTGGTGATCGTAGCGGCGCATACTCGCCCGCAGGCGCGGGTCGCGCTGCTCCTCCGGTTGAAGGCGTTGGTAGCATTTCCACAGGTTTTGCTCGCGCATCCGATCGGCCAGCCGGAGAAAAACGGCGCGGTACTTTTCCTCAAACTGGCGTAGCGTCAGCGTTTTGCGCCCCGACTTCAGCTCCGTAGCGCCCGAGCGCCAGTAGAATTTGGCGTAATGCGCTTCGGCCGAATCCGTCGGCTGCAGGTTGGCCCGCTGAGTGGGGTGCACCAGGTTGGGCAACTCCGTGCTCATAATCTCCAACATGCGGAATTGGGCCGACTGAAACCCGCTGGACGGCAACAAACTCATTCGGAACTTCAGAAATTCCTCCTTGTCCATCCCTTCTACCATCACGTCAAAGGAATCGATCATTTGCTTCAGATACCGGTTCAGGCGATCCAGTTGGCGCATCAGCAATTCCGGACCGAAATCCTCTGCGTGTTCCAGGCGCTCAATTGCCTGGATGCAGAGTTTCAGGTACAATTCGGTAATCTGGTGGTAAGTAACGAAGATCGCCTCATCCGGCAAGGGGGTCTGAGTAGACTGCAGGCTGAGCAGGGTATCGAGGCGAATGTAGTCCCAATACGTCAGGTAATCGGCATAGAGCAGGCCATCGAGGTAAGAAATCATATCCTGCCCCATGGCCGCATACTTTTCGGCGAGCTGATCCAATCGTGCTCGAATGTCGGAAGTTAATTCCACGTGGCTTTTTCTTCGGAAGGTAGGAAAAGGCAGCGAATATTCGTCATTCATTCCCTAACAGCGAAAGGGACAGGAATAAAACGCCCATGCCAACCGCCAGGCTGCTTACCGCATATACCATGGCCATAAGCCCCTGCCCCGTGCGTAATAATTGCACTAACTCCATGCTGAATGTTGAAAAAGTGCTGAAGCCCCCGCAGAAACCGGTCAATAAAAACGGGCGGACGGACGGCGGCAGATTGGCCCGACTGAGATAGGCCACCGCGAGGCCCAGTATCAGACAAGCCAGGCTGTTTGCGAGAAACGTCCCCCAGGGGAAGCCACTTGCAGGAGGAAACATGCGGGAAATCGCGTACCGACACGTACTGCCGATGCCCCCTCCCAGGAATACCCACCCAAAAGCAGACATCAGGCCTTGCTTTGAATCAATTGCTGGCGGACGCGTCGCTGGTTTACGTTCCGGTGCAGATAGTAGGTCAGACTACCCGCTACCGCAATTTCCAGCAAAAGCAGCACGTGAAGCTCGAGCACTTTCCCCAAACTGAGCGCAAAGGAGATGAAAATCATGTTGACCAACAGCAGAATGGCGGTAGCCTGCATGTGGCTGAAGCCGTAATCGATCAGGAGGTGGTGAATGTGCCGCCGATCGGCATCGAAGGGGCTTCTGCCTCTTACTATCCGCGTGGTAAATACCCGAACAGTATCGAAAAGGGGAATAATCAGAATACCCGCCGCAATAGCCGGTGAATTGACAAAGCCAATATTGAGCTCGTCTTGCATTGTGTAACTGCAATCGATAAATTTAATTGCCAGCACCGCCGTAACGGTTCCGAGAATGAGGGAGCCGGTATCGCCCATGAAAATTTGCGCCGGCGTCACGTTGTAACGCATGAAGGCCAGCACTGCTCCTACCGTCGCGAAGGCCACGGTCGCGTATTCGATGCGGCCCGCCACGAAAAACCAACAACCAAATGTTACCGCAATGACCGCCCCCACACCACCAGCCAGGCCGTTGATGCCATCGATGAGGTTGAACGCGTTCATAATCACCAGTATAGTAAAGATGGAAATGATCACCGATATCCAGAACGGCAGGGTAAAGTCTACCCAAAACAACCCGTAGAGACTATCCAGCCGGATATCCGATTTAAAGACTAAAATGCACGCTGCCAATAACTGACCGATCAGCTTTTTTGAAGCCGGCATCGGGGCAATATCGTCTTTGGCACCAATCAGGAATACGATGATGAGCGCACAGAGAATGTACTGGAGGTTGCCGAATTCCTCGAACGGCGTCCAGAGAATAATAGAAAACAGCGCCCCAGCAAAAATGGCGATACCACCCAAACTGGGCGTACTGACCTTGTGGGAGGATCGTTCGCCGGGCTCGTCAAACAGATGCTTTACCCGCGCAATATAAATGATCGACGGGATGGCAAAATAAACGAGAGTAAACGCTGTGAAAAAGCTGAGTACAAGTACGACCATGGATTGGGGGGTTTGGGGAATCCAAGTTCACAGTGCCTGCCGTACTACAATGATACGGCCAATTTCATGACCGTAAGAAAGCGATATACCCCGTATGGGGTAGGTGAGCGCTATATTTCTTAATATATACCCTTTTTACGTTAGTTGTAACGAACCTGGGCCAAAAATAGTCCTTCGGGCGCAACACTCCAACTATTTTTTAGCCGCTCTTGGCGATCCAATGCCGTACGCACTTCCTCCAGCGTTGTTTTTCCACTCCCAACGTTCAGGCACATTCCTACACATAAACGCACCATTCCTCGCAGGAAGCGGTCAGCGGCAATGTCGTACCGCCAATGATCTTCCTCGAAGGTCCATTCCGATCGGAACAACCGACAATTCATCGTCTTGGCGTCCGATCCCGTTTTGCAGAAAGGGAAGAACGCCGCATAATCCAAAAGCAAAGCAGCGGCTTCCTGCATGCGACCGCGGTTGATCTGATCGGCCTGCGGATAGAAGTAGGCCGTTTCTTGTCGGAAGGGATCCTTTCGCAAGGAGATATAGTACTCATAAGCCCGATATGTGGCGTCGAATCGGGCGTGGCGCTCCGCCCCAACCGGCTCGATCTGACGAATGGCGATGCTGGGCGGCAGGTATTTATTCAGCCTATTGTCAAGTCCCTGCGGCAGGGGGTTCTCCGCGTCGAAATGAGCCACATACGTACTTGCGTGCACGCCTGCATCCGTGCGCCCGCAACCGACAATTTCGATTTCTTCGCCTACCATGAGCGTCAGGGCCTCTTCAATTACCTGCTGCACGGCAAGCGCGTGGGGCTGCCGCTGCCAGCCGGCAAAATCTCTTCCGTTGTATGCCAGGTGCATGAAATATCGCTGTGCCACGAGTTTTTTTGGTTAGTCGCTTTACTCCTCTTCTTCGAACCAAGGATCGTCGAATTCAAATGCTTCTTTCTTCGACTCTTTCATCCGGTTGTCACTCGTCAGCTCCCAGAGGCGATCTTTTAATTCGAGCAGCCCTTCTTGAGTCACCGCCGAGACGAATAGATGGGGAACATCCTGGGGTACGGTTGGGCGGATCAGCTCCTTCAGTTCTTCGTCGATGAGATCGGATTTGGTCAATGCCAGCAACCGGGGCTTGTGCAATAGTTCTTCGTTGTACTGCAGCAATTCATTCAGTAGAATATCGTAGGTCCGTTGGATATCATCCTCCGTACAGGGGATGCAAAAAAGGAGGGTGGCGTTGCGCTCGATGTGGCGCAGGAATCGGTGCCCTAGCCCTTTCCCGCGGTGCGCATCTTCGATGATGCCGGGGATGTCCGCGATGGCGAAGGAGCGCCCGTCGCGGTACTGCACCATCCCCAGATTGGGTACGATTGTTGTGAATGGGTAGTCCGCGATTTCCGGCTTGGCGGCGGTCAGTACCGACAGCAGGGTGGACTTGCCCGCGTTGGGAAACCCGACCAACCCGACATCCGCCAGCACTTTTAGTTCCAGGATTTTCCACTCTTCCCGGCCGGACTCTCCGGGCTGTGCGTAGCGCGGAGCCTGATTCGTCGAAGATTTGAAATGGGTATTTCCCAGGCCGCCACGGCCGCCCGGCACGAGGATGTGCCGCTCTTCGTGCTTGGTGATTTCGAAGTGGATGTCGCCGGTTTCAGCATCTTTGGCGACCGTGCCGAGCGGCACGTCCAGGATGATATCTTCTCCGTCGGCACCGAATTTATTATTGCTGCTTCCGGCGACGCCGTTTCCGGCAATGACGTGTTTGCGGTATTTCAGCGGGAGCAACGTCCACATATTGCGGTTGCCGCGCACAATGATATGACCTCCCCGGCCACCGTCGCCGCCGTCGGGGCCTCCCTTCATGTTGCGGCGCGAGCGGTGAAAATGGGCCGAACCGGCCCCACCGGCGCCGGAGCGGCAGCATATTTTTACGTAATCGACGAAGTTTTGTGTAGCCATGTTCTTGTCTTCCTACTCCTCGTGGGCAATGGCCTCTATCCGCTGCGCCCGTTGGGCCGGTAGCTGGGAGGCGAGAAACCCGATCACAAATACCACTGCTGCCACGATCGGAAAGTCAAACCACCGCAGGCTCACCGGGTAGGCATCGATCAGCATACCACCCGGCAACGTAATGATCCCCACCGTTTTCTGAAGGCCGAAAATGACGATGGAAAGGCCGAATCCGATCAACAGCCCCAATCCACATAACAACATCCCCACCCGCAGAAAGATGCCCTTGATCCGTTGGTCCGTCATCCCCATTCCCTTCAGGATGGAAATGTCCGAGGTTTTCTCAAGTACGATCATCCACAACGCGCCCACAATATTGAAGGAGATAAGCAGCATCATCAATCCGACAATCGCAAAGCTGATCCACTTCTCAATTTTCATCAACCGCAAGAAGGACTCCTCCTGCTCGTAGCGATCCTTGATGACAAAATCCGGTCCCAGAATAGCAAGCAGGTCTTCCCGGACCCGCGCCTGGCTGGCAGAGGGCAATAGCCGCATTTCCAGCGCACTCACGGCATCGGGAAGGCCCATCAGACGCCGCATCAGGTCGAGGGGAATCAGCACGAATTGATTGTCCAAATCCTGCTGCACCTGAAAGGTAGCTACCGGATAAACGTAGGCGGTGTTGAACGGCTTGGCCTGCCCCAAAAGGCTGCGGGCCTGCTCGCGCTTCGGCATGTAGACCGTGAGGCTACTTAATCGATCCGATACGTCAATGCCGAGTTTGTTGCGCATCTGAATGCCCGCCACGGCAGCCGGGCGGTCGGTACCGTGCAAGCGGTAACGCCCCTCCCGTACCGTACTATCAATGCGATTGACGCGAATGTAGTGCTCGTCTACTCCGCGCAGCCGCCCGAATCCCTGCTTTTCGCGGTATTCGAAAAACGCCACTTCTTCCAATGTGCTGGAGACAAACTGCACGCCCTCTATCGCTTCCAGTCGGGCCATCAGAGTAGAGTCGACGTCGAAGGTCTTTCCCTCCGCCGGTGTGATGCGCACATCGGGATTGAAGTCGTTGTACAAGCTGAGAAATAGATCCTCAAAGCCGTTGAATACGCTGAGTACCAGCACTAATGCTGCACTGCCCACCGAAATACCAAAGATGGCGATGCCCGTGATGATATTGATGGCATTGGTCGACTTCTTGGCGAATAAATACCGCCTGGCGATCCTCGTACTCAGATTCATTCTGCAAAAGTACGGCTAATCTTAGTGCAGGCCTAACGCCTTGCTGTTCGAAGTGTAATGTGTGAAGTTTGGAGTGTGTCAAGTACACACTCCAAACGACAAACGGCAAACCACAAAACCGAAGGTTTTGTACTTAATTATCCCATAGATCGGCCATGCTGTAGGAATTGCCCTCCACAACCCAGGCGCTCCCCGTCACGTAGCGATAGGTGCGGTCGAGCGCTGCGAGGCGATTCATATCCTCCTCACTGAGGGCCACCTCCGCTGCATCCAGGTTTTCTTTGATTCGCTTAGGGTTGGTCGATTTCGGAATGACGGCCGTACCACGAGTGGCGGCCCAGGCGATAAGCACCTGAGCGGGGGTACATCCGTGGGTGCCGGCCAGTTCCTTTATTAACGGGTCTTCAAATAAGACGGGCTCCGCCTCCTGCTTCATCCGATCGGGGCGATCACCGGAGCCGAGCGGAGAGTAGGCGGTCAGGTGGACGCCGTTGGATTCGCAAAACTGCTTCAACTCCTTTTGCTGGAGGTAGGGATGCATCTCTACCTGATTCATTTCGGGAAGTATTGTGGCTTGGTTGAGCAGGTCCTGTACTCTTTGCCGATTGAAGTTGCTCACTCCAATGTGTCGAACCAACCCCCGATTCACCAGATCTTCCATTGCTCGCCAGGTATCGATGATGGGTACCTCTTCGAGCGAGAGAAAGTCTTTGGCTGTTTTCGGCAACAGCACATTCGGCTGCAAGACGACCGGCCAGTGGATTAAATACAGATCCAAATAATCGAGCTGCAAATCGCGCAGCGTTTGTTGCAACGCTGGCAGCACATCCTCCGGCCGGTGCGCATTATTCCAAAGCTTGGAGGTTACCCAGATATCCGATCGCTCGACCAGCCCCCGGGAGAAGGCCTGCGAAAAGGCCGCCCCCACCGCGGGTTCGTTCTGATAAATCGGCGCGCAGTCGATATGGCGATACCCCACCTCGATGGCCCGTAGCACCGCATCGGTGACTGCCGAGGGTTCCGACTTCCAGGTTCCTAAACCGATACCCGGCAACCGGTCGCCGTTGCGGAAAGACAAAAATTTCATATGCTCGAATTTCTTTATCAAACAGAGGGAGTTCCTATCGGCAATCCATTAAAAACAAGTACCTTACAATTCTCTTCCCACCAATAGACACGCTAGTACAAATCCGACGTTACCCCTAATGTTTATCCGAATCGTCGGATGATCTTTTATTGTCCCCAAATCAGCCAACATAAATGGGAGCTAGTAAGAATGAACTTTTCTCGGCCCAACAAAACGAGCTGGCCCGCATTGCGCGGGTGTTATCTCACCCGGCGCGCATTGCCATTGTTCAGCATTTGATTAAGGTCGATTCGTGTATTGGGAATGAAATTGTAGAATCCATCCCGCTGTCTCAACCCACTATTTCCCGACACTTAAAAGAACTCAAAGACGTCGGAATTGTCACAGGAACCATCTCCGGGACCCGAATAAACTACTGTATCGACAAGGAACGGTGGGAAGAGGTCAAGGGCACGTTCGGCCGATTGTTTACTCAATCGATCCGTTCGCGAGAGTGCTGCTAGCAGTTAGTTGCCGGGAACTCGGTGGCGGAGGTAGTTCAGCATTTCCTGGAAATTGTGTTCCGCAAGGGAGCTTCCCCCCACAACGCTCAATTCGCCGGATTGCTCTTCCAATACCCAGTGAAATAGGAAATCCGAGGGCTGGTCGAGGGTATCCGTCAGCCACCCGTAGCGCAGATCGTTGATTTGAATCCGTCCATCGGGGCGTCGAATCGCGTTGAAGTAGCCATTGGAAAACCAGCGCAATACAGCCACATCACGGTCTTCCCAGTGGGCTTGGAGCAATTCGTGATTTTTTGGCAATTGCTGTAATTGGAATTCGGAAACCGGGTCGAAAAAGGAAAATTTCCCGTAGAAAAATGCGCTATCCGTCTCCGCCGTTCCTTGCCACAGGATGTTGTTTCCCAGTGTCGGAGAAACCAATCGACGCGTCGCATCGATTCCATCTATCCGCATGCTGTGGTCCAGTACCCCTCTGACACTTTCGTGATTGATCAGTGTGAGGGCCAAATACAAGCCACTGAGCACAAATCCGAGGCGGCTGAAGTAGCGACGCCCCGGGCTACGCCGTCGAAACCGGCTAGCCACCAGCAAACAGAGGAAAAGTGGACCCGAAAACAGGGGGTCGATCACACTGATCGTATTGAGCGCATAACGCGTGCTCTGAAATGGCTCCATGAGCTGTGTCCCGTAGACGGTGCAGGCGTCGAGCAATGGGTGGGTAATGATGGCACAGAAAAACAACAGCGCCCACCAACCCCATCCGGCGTTCAACGTATTGGCAGGTGGCTGCCTGCGCAACCGCTCCCGCATGTAGAGTAGCCCGACGAGCAACAGTGTGCCCACTGCCGTCACAGCGGCGATGGCCGGAACGCCCCGAATAGGCACCGGCATCAGGGCACTACCCACCCAAAGCCAGGCAAACAGCCAAAGCAACCCAATGAGCAACAGCCCCCAATAGGGCACTTTCTGGCCGAGGGGCCCACGCGTACCTCCGTAGAGTCGGTGTACGAGCCAGCCGAGTACCGGAGCTGCCAACACCGGAAAAAGGAACGAATGCATGAACGCCCGGTGGAACGCCAACGCGCTGATCTCATCCGTAACGAAATTCGCCAGGGTATCCAGGTCGGGAATCACCCCCCCAATGGCCCCCCAGAGCATGGCTCTGTTGCCTACTTTCCGGCCGAGAGTAGCCTCGCCGATTCCGGCTCCGAGGGTTATTTGGGTGAGTACATCCAATGCTACTGGAACTTGAACCCGATCGTGAACAGCAACTGATGATTTTGCTGATCCAGACCAATTATCTGCGGTGGCACAATTGTCGTTTGATAGGGAGCAAAGTCTTGCTCCTGCTCCGAAAGAATGTAGGCGGCGTCGACAAAAAAGCGATCTTTGAAGTATCCAACACCGGCGTGGTAAGAGAAGTTAGTAACATCTGAATCGGCAATTGCCGAAGGCCGAACCTGAACGCCCGCTCGCAGCCGCACGGGATTGAGGTTAAATTCGCCCCCTACTTGCACATTCAGGATATCTTCGAGCAACAAATCGATGTCTTCATTGACGAAATCCTCGGCCGCCGCGTCGCGATCGTCGAACCGAAAGTTAGCACCCTGGTAATTGACGTATTCCACCCCCGCCGTCAAAAAGCCGGAACGCCCAAACAGGTAGCCAATACCGCCACTGAACCGCCAGGGGGTGTTCAGGCGATAAGAGGTTTCGCCAACCACCTCTGAACTACCGCGTACGATTCCATCCGGGTCCGTGAAGAAGGCGTATTCCAGGAAGGGTACAAAGTCATCATCGAATTGAAAGAACGTGGGGCTCTGCACCGCCAGACTGATGCGCAGGGGCTGAACCGGGCGGAAGATGACGCCTCCCTTGAAGTTGATTCCCGCTCCGGTCACAGACAGCTCTTCGACGTAGGTCAGATCTTCGAACGGGCTGAAGTTTACGTCTGGCTCCTCGTTGCGTTCGGTGTAAACCCGGGTTTCGGAGTAGTCGATGATCGGTACGCCCAGCGTCAGGCCCCAAAGAATCTTTTCGCGTACATTTCCACCGACCCCAAAGACGAGCTCATTCATCGATCCGGATCGATCAACCGTTTGATTTCGGCGGATGAGGACTTCTTCCTCGGCAAATTCCAGGTCGATAGCGAAGCGGCTCGGATCATCGGGGTCTTGAAATAAGGCACCGGCATCGATGGCCAACTCCGCGCCAAAGGGGTCGAAAAACCCGGCATTAGCGGTTTCCTGAAAACTCTCTGTGATGCTACCAAAGTTGGTGCCGGTATACTCAAAGCGTTCGTTGAAATCAGCCAACCGATTGATGCCGAACCCGAAATTGACGGCACTGACGCCCGCTCTTCGCGAGCGTCCAGCTATGACTACCCCCAGGCTACTGAATGCAAACTGGGTTTGGGAACTCGTTTGGGTCGGATTCTCGATCGCATCCATCAGCAGAGCGTCAATAGAGCTGATATCGAGAAGGGGCGTGGCTACAAATTCGGAACTGCGGTACCAGCCGAGTCCCGCCGGATTGGTACTCAGCACCGAAAAGTCGGAGCCCAATGGGGTTAATGCACCTCCGGTACCGGCAAAGCGGGCCGTCCCGGTGACATTAAACGTACTGAACCGCAGCGCATCGCCGGCATTTTGTGCAGAAAGCAGCGCTGTGCTGAACAGAAAGAGTAGCAGGGAAAAGCGAAAGGACATTTTTTTGTGGATTGTGTTTCGAAACTGGGGCGGTCTCGAGCGGTGTCCGGGAATTGAAATTCCCAAAAAAGATAGGGTAACAATAGTTTCTACTGTTACCCTACCCACAACTGCGGAGGTGCAGTTAGTTAGATTTCATCACCACCGCCCCGACGTGACCGGGAAGGCGAACTACCCGAGCTGCTTCTACTCCGGGAAGGGGAAGAAGATCGCGCAGAGGAGCCGCTGGAGCGACTGCTGCGACTTGGCGATACGCTTCGGTTAGAACGGCTGCTCGGCGTGTAAGACCGCTTTGGCGTGGCGCTCCGGCTGCTCGGTGAATAGGATCGGTTGGAGCTATTGCTCCGGCTTGGTGTAAAACTACGTTCCCGGCTCCGCTGGGTACTGATGTTTCCACCACTGCGACTCCTGGAAGAAGACGGCCGGGTGGTACTAGAGCGAGAAGTTCCTCCCGAACGGCCACTGCTTTGCGTGCGGGAACGCGTCCGCGGGCTTACGCGCTGCTGGGGTGCACGGGTATCGCTCGGTCGAGTGCTACTCCGCGGGGCGCTATTCGTCCGGGGAACCGCGTTGGAACGCGGGCGTGTATCGGTCGAGCGGGTCCGGGTGCGGCTCGGCGTACCGGTGCGCGGGCTGGTGGCGCTGGTACGCGGCTTGACGGAATTGGATGTCCGTGGTGTCGCGCTGCGCGGATCGTTCGAAGTGCGTGGCGTACGGGTAGTAGCCGCGCGGGTTCGACCAATGGAAATCGTCTCAGCGGGTTGTCTCGGAGCGACAATTGAAGAATTTGTGGTGCGGGGCGCATTCACCCGGGGGCGGGTGCTCGTTGCGTTGCCTACATTCACCACCGTATTATATACGTTACCACCGCCCCAAGATGGCGGGCAGTAATAGCCGACTCCGGGACCAAAGGCACCTCCGAATCCACCAAACCTGCCGAAGCCTCCGCCGAAACCGCGTCCGTAGAAGGTATTTCCGATAAATACGTTTGTACCGCCGAAGCGAGGATATCCGAACGCAAAGGGAGATGCATAAAACGGGCTAACCGGCCCCCACCACGGATCGTAGAAGCGGAAGGGATCGTAAAAGCGATTCCAGCGCGCCGCACGCCGCAACGCGAAATAATTGGCCGCACCGAACGAGTTGTAGATCAGCACGGTGTTGAAGCCCGGCTGGAAAAACGGATCGTAGTACGCGAGGTCTACGTAGACAGGGTCGAAAAATCCGAACCCGCGGTAAGGACGTCTGAAACGACGGATGCGCGACGAGTAGTAGTAGTCGTAATAATCGTCTTCGTAGTTGTAATCATCCGCGTAGTAATCGTCGTCGTAGTATTCGTCATCGTACGTATCGTACGAACGCCTGTTGTCGGTATTCGACCGACTGTTGTCGTAGTAATCCGTATCCGGATCGTAGTATAGATCGTCATACTGGGCTGATGCGGATACAAATCCGACTAACAGCAGCAACAGCACAAACGACGCTATCTTATAATTTTTCATAATCTCAGTTATTTGGCGCAACCAGCGATCCTCCTCAATTAATGCAGGTGTAAATTATTACTTTTAAGCCTAATTTTCCGTTAAGGCTCTTTTAAAGCGGGCAAGCGCTCTGTTAAGGAACTTTAACCTTTGAAGGAGTGCTTGTATTAAACGCTTATTTTCAAGCACTTGCAAGTGCTAAATCTAATCATTTTCTACCATTAAAACACGCCCGGAAAAAGAATAGTTCTCTTTTTCTTCGGGCGAGCGGGATACACAAACTACGGACATGGCGAAAGCGATCACCCCCAGAGCGGAGGATTACTCTCAGTGGTACATCGATATTGTTAAAAAGGCCAACCTCGCCGACAACTCCGCCGTGCGGGGCTGTATGGTGATCAAGCCCTACGGCTTTGGCATTTGGGAAAATATGCGCGATCAGATCGATCGCATGTTTAAAGAGACGGGGCACGTCAATGCCTACTTCCCGCTGTTCATTCCCAAGAGCTTCCTCAGCCGGGAAGCCGAGCACGTAGAAGGGTTTGCCAAAGAATGTGCCGTGGTGACCCACCACCGCCTCATGAATGCTCCCGACGGGAGCGGCGTGGTAGTCGACCCGGATGCCCGGCTCGAAGAGGAGCTGATCGTTCGCCCTACTTCGGAAACCATCATTTGGCACACCTATAAAGACTGGATCAATTCTTACCGCGACTTGCCCCTCCTCATCAACCAGTGGGCGAATGTGGTGCGGTGGGAGCTGCGCACCCGGCTCTTTCTGCGCACGGCGGAATTTCTCTGGCAGGAGGGCCACACCGCACACGCTACGCGCGAGGAAGCGATCCGCGAGGCGGAGCAAATGCAGGATGTCTACGCGCGCTTTGCCGAGGAGTACATGGCCATGCCGGTCGTGCGGGGCACCAAGACGCCCAACGAGCGCTTTGCCGGTGCCGAAGAAACCTACACCATCGAAGCCATGATGCAGGATGGAAAGGCGCTACAGGCCGGAACGTCCCATTTCCTCGGTCAGAATTTTGCCAAGGCGTTTGATGTGAGATTCCTCAACGAAAACAATCAGGAAGAGTACGTCTGGGCAACCTCCTGGGGCGTCTCGACCCGCTTACTCGGCGGCATGATCATGACCCACTCCGACGACGAGGGGCTCGTTCTGCCGCCGAAACTAGCTCCTATCCAGGTAGTCATCGTGCCCATTCCCAAGCCCAATGCCCAGATCAACGAGCAGGCCGAGCACCTCATGCGAGCATTAAGGGATCGGGGCGTTACCGTTGCGTACGACGACGATCAGAAAAAGCGCCCCGGGTTCAAGTTTGCCGAGAACGAGCTAAAGGGAATCCCCGTCCGCATCGGAATCGGGGCTCGCGACCTGGAAAAAGGCGTAGTGGAGATTGCCCGGCGCGACACGCGCGAGAAGGCATCCATCTCCGTCGACGGCGTCGTGGAGCACATCGAGGCGTTGCTGGGCGAGATCCAGCAAAACCTGTTTGATCGCGCCCTGCAGTTTCGGGAAGCCCACACCCACCAGGTGGATAAATGGTCCGATTTTGAGGAACTGATCGAAGCCGATATACCCGGTTTTCTCAGCGCCCACTGGGACGGGACGACCGAGACCGAGCTGCGCATTAAGGAGCTGACCAAGGCAACCATCCGGTGTATTCCACAAAACGCGCCGGAGGAAGCAGGCACCGACCTGCTCACCGGGAAGCCAAGTAACCGCCGTGTGCTGTTTGCCAAGGCATACTAAAATGCCCCGGCAAAATGTATTTTTTCCAAAAATTGCGGCATATTAAGGAGGCAGTTGCACTGCCCATTCCCACACACAAATCAATCTGGAGATAGCCATTATGAAAAAAATCGGAATTCTATTTGGTCAGGAGCGTTCCTTTCCCCCCGCGCTGATCGACCGAATCAATAGCAAGCAGGTGCCCGGCATTCAAGCAGAACCCGTGCGCATTTCCAAGGTATTCCAGGCCGAGCCTACTGAGTATGCCGTTATCATCGACCGTATTTCTCAGGACGTTCCCTTTTACCGCGCCTTACTGAAAAACGCAGCGTTCACTGGTACGGCAGTGATCAACAATCCCTTTTGGTGGAGTTCCGATGAAAAGTTTTTCAACAATGTCCTGGCGCAGGGTAAGCTAGGCGTTCCCGTGCCAAAAACAGCGCTGCTCCCATCCAAGGATCATCCTACCGATACATCGGCCAACTCGTTCACCAATCTCGCCTTCCCGCTCGATTGGGAAGCGATGTTTGAGTACATCGGCTTTCCGGCATTCATGAAGCCCCACGCGGGCGGCGGCTGGAAAAACGTGTATAAGCTGAATAATGCCGAGGAGTTTTTCCGCGCCTACGACGAAACCAATCAGCTAGTCATGATGCTTCAGGAGGCGATCGACTTCCAGAGTTACTACCGCTGCTACTGCATCGGTGCGAAACACGTGCGCATCATGGATTACGAGCCCCGCAATCCCTTCCATTTGCGGTACGCTGCCAACCACGATACCTCCGACGAATTACTGGCAACAATGCACGATTACGTCCTGCGGATCAACCGCGGCCTGGGCTACGAATTCAATACCGTAGAGTTTGCCGTACGGGACGGCGTGCCGATTGCTATCGATTTCTGCAATCCAGCACCGGATGCGGACGTTCATAGTGTCGGACCCGAAAACTTCGAGTGGGTAGTCGAGACCATGGCAAACTACGCCATCGAACGCGCCCAACAACAAGAATTCGGCCGCGACAACCTCCTTTGGGGCGAGTACGTTCAGTCCAGTGTTCAGGCACATTTCCCTGCACCATCCGACCAGCCCACCGCCTGATTCAGGCGTGATTACGCACCCTTTTCTTGGACGGGTCAGTAATTTGTCCGACTTTTTTCGGAGGAGTCGCGAAAGCGGCCTTTCGTGAACACCAGAAGAACTTAGGTGTAGTTCAGATTAGGATCTGCTCCGTGGCGCTATTCATAAACCCCAGATAATCACAATTTTCAAACCGGATGAATACGGGTACAAAAAAAAGACTGGCCATTCTGGATATGTACGATGGGTTTCCCAATCAGGGAATGCGTTGTATTAAGGACATCGTGAACAGTTTTTCCGATTCTGTGGAGTGGGACTTGTACGATGTCAGGGGCGCCGCGGAAGTACCGGGGCTAGACTACGACATTTACATCAGCACGGGTGGCCCGGGAAATCCATTGGATGGCGACGGCATCTGGGATAAGAAGTACTTCAACTGGCTGCAATCGGTTTGGGAGTGGAACCAACAATCGGATCGCAAGAAACACGTGCTCTTCATCTGCCATTCGTTTCAGATGGCCGTTCACCATTTCAAGTTGGGGCGCGTTTTGCCAAGACGGACCATGTCGTTTGGTACGTTCCCGGTTTACCGAACCAGTGAAGGCCGCCTGGAGCCGTTGTTCAACGATTTGCCCTCCCCGATCTGGGTAGCGGATTTTCGCCGCTTCCAGGTCGTACAGCCCAACAAAGATCGCCTGAATGAGCTGGGAGCCAGCGTGCTCGCAATCGAGAAGGAACGCCCACACGTAGACCTCGAGCGAGCTATCATGGCCATCCGTTTTTCGCCGGAAATCATGGGCGTTCAGTTTCACCCCGAGGCCGATGCCGCCGGTATGATCAAGCACTTTAACCGCCCGGAAATCAAGGAAGAGGTGATTGCCGAATACGGCACGCAAAAATGGCTGCGCATTCAACGCGATCTGCGAGACCCGCGTAAAATTGCCCAAACACACCGGTTGTTCATTCCAAGCTTCATCGAGCGCGCTCTGCGCCAATCGCGCATGCTCGCTGCCGGTTGAGTACTATCTATTCAAATATCCACCCATGATCCCAACATTCCGGAAACGATTCAACGAGGAGGAATTTTCCGAAAAAAAATACGCCGCTTTCCTCGATTCGATTGCCCAACATTATCGGCACCGCCCGCCGTTTCCCATCGGTGAAACGCCTGTGTTCGTACCCGCTTCCCTGCACCGACATCTGCTCCAAGCCTCCGAGGATATCATCGATGTCATCACTGCCCCCGTTTTCAAGGAACAATCCGCATCTGCCATTCCCAATGATCAAATCGTTCCCGGAGAAACCGAACATCCCCTTTTTTTACAGTTCGACTTCGGGATCGTGCGGGATGAGCAAGGGCATCCTTTCCCTCAACTCGTTGAGATACAAGGCTTCCCGTCGCTGTATTTCTACCAGGCTCTGCTCGAAAAAACCTACCGGAAATTCTACACTATCCCCAAAGAATTCAAAGCTTACTTCAGCGGCCTCGATCGCGATAGTTATCAGGCACTGCTACAGGCACATATTCTGGGAGAGCACGCGCCGGAGAATGTCGTCCTCATGGACATCGAACCCGACCGGCAGAATACCCAGGTCGATTTTCTCGCTACCACTTCCGAACTGAAGATACCAACCAGATGCATCAGCAAAATCATTCGGGATGGCAATCGATTATTTTACCGACAGGGAGGTCGATTAATCCCGATCTACCGCATCTACAACCGGGTCATTTTTGATGAACTCAGCCGACGAGACGACCTGCAGCGGCAGTTTAATATGACCGAATCGGTAGAGGTGGAGTGGGCCGGACATCCCAACTGGTTTTTCCGGATCAGCAAGCATACGCTCCCACTTTTCGATAGCCCTTATGTGCCTAAATCCCTGTACGTGGGCGATCTGACCGAATGGCCCGATCCTCTTTCCGAATACGTCCTCAAACCGCTTTATTCCTTTGCCGGTACCGGAGTGATTCTGGACGTCGAGGCCAAGGATCTGGATACGCTCGACAATCCGAAGAATTACATTCTACAGCGCAAAGTGGAGTACGCCCCGGTCATCGAAACGCCGGACGGAAAGGCCAAGTGTGAAATTCGACTGATGTTTATCTGGCCCGAAACCGCCGACCGGCCGATACTAGTCAACAATCTGATCCGACTCAGCAAAGGCATCATGGTAGGTGTCCGACACAACAAAGGAAAAACCTGGGTGGGCGGCAGCATCGGCTTTTTCGAGCCGGTAGGCTGATGCCCGGGCTTTTGTTTAACATATATTTACCAATTTAGAAATAGGCCTCAACGCAGTTTTTGAAGTAGATTAAAGGCCTGATTATCCTAACTACTCCCTGATTTAGCCACCGGCGGCCTTCCAGCCGCTGTTTGATTTTTATCCTGCGGCCAACCCATTTATTCGGGCTAATCCTTTCGACTCAAAAACACAACTGAAGTAGCACAATCATGAAATATCTTCCAATTGGGGCCGACCTTTTCAAATACAATCGCCGCCGGTTTGCCCAAAAAATGTCTTCCGACAGCATCGGTATCTTCTATTCGAACGACCTGATGCCGCGGAGTGGAGATACCTACTATATATTTCGCCAAAACAGTGGGCTGTTCTACTTATCCGGGCTTGACCAACCGGAAACGATTATCGTCCTCTTTCCGGATTGCGTAAAAGAGGGCTTCGAAGAGGTGGCCTTTATCCGGAAGCCCAACGACCAGTTCCTTCGCTGGGAAGGCGACTCGCTTTCGAAGGAAGAAGCACGCCAGATTTCCGGGATCGAAAAGGTTTTTTACCTCGAGGAAATGGGGCCGATCCTCCGAGAACTTCTGTTGCTGGCAAAACGCGTCTACGTTAATCTTAACGAAAGTGTATTCCTGCAAACCGACCTGAACCTCCGGCAGGAACGGGAGACAAGAGTACTGCAGCGCACCTACCCGGCTCACAAATACCACCGCGCCGGCCCCCTGCTCAAGAAGCTGATGATGATCAAATCGCAGCCGGAAATCGAATTAATTCAGGAGGCTATCCGCATTTCCAACCTCGCGTTTCGGCGGCTGCTCCCCCTCGTTGAGCCCGGTATTATGGAGTACGAAATGGAAGCCGAGTTGACCTACGAGATTCTTCGGCATCGCGCCAATGGGCACGCGTATCCGCCCATCATCGCCTCGGGCAAGAATGCGACCATACTCCACTATCAGCGAAACGACCGGCGCTGCCAGGACGGCGAGTTGGTGCTGCTCGATTTCGGAGCCGAATACGCCAACTACGCTTGCGATATCAGCCGTACTATCCCCGTTTCGGGGCAGTTCTCCCCGCGCCAACGAGCGTTGTACGACGCCGTGCTCCGCGTACTAAAGGTAGCCATGGAAACCCTGACCCCCGGCACGACGCTGGACGAACACCAGCAACAGGTGGGAAAGGCAATGGAGAGCGAGTTGATCGACCTGGGGTTGCTGGATCGGAACGACATTCGCCAGCAATCAAAGGAGTATCCGGCTTACAAACGCTACTTCATGCACGGCACCAGCCACCATCTCGGGCTCGACGTACACGACCTGAGCAATCCCTACGAACCACTTCAGGCCGGAATGGTTCTCACTTGTGAACCGGGCATCTATCTGCCGGAAGAAGGGCTGGGCATCCGCCTGGAAAACGATGTACTCGTGACGGACGACGGCCCGGTGAACCTGTGCGCAAATATCCCAATCGAGGCAGATGCCATCGAAGAGATGATGAATGCGCGCGTTTTGAATTAATCAAATCTATCGGTCTACCAACCTATGAATCGATTATTGTTGCTGATCGGCTTTCTGTGCTGCAGTTTGCTGGCCTCAGCCCAGGAAGAAATTACTGGTATTTGGCAATCGTTTGATGAACGATCCGGGGAGCCAAACAGTCAGGTGACTCTCTATCTGCAAAATGGCCGCCTGTACGGCAAAATATCCAGAATCATCACCGGCCCATCCGATGCCCGCTGTATGGAATGCGCCGGCAAGAAATACGGCCAGCCAATCATGGGCATGCAAATCATCGATGGCCTGGCACCCAGCGAAAACGGCTGGACGGGCGGCCGCATTCTGGATGTCCGAAACGGCAACTCCTATCGGGTACGGCTCCGGCTGCGTGCAGGCACCACCGATCAACTCGAAGTGCGCGGCACCCACTGGACAGGCATCTCCAGAACCGTTACCTGGCAGCGCCTTGAAAAATCCAAGTAATTAGGCCCCAAACTGTTAAAGTCAACCTGTAAGGTGCAATAACTGGTAGTATTGAGCGGTTAAATTCTTGATTCTGAATGAGCGTGGAAATGTCTATATCATCAAAATCGAGTCTATGACGCAAAACTTTACACCCGAAGATTTGATCGCCTATTTGTACAGCGAGACGTCTGTAAGTAAAACGCTCGCGATTGAGGAGGCACGGCACCGCGATCCCGTGTTCAATTCGGAAGTCGCGGACTTCCAACGCGCCAAGCGCCAATTGCCCCGCGTTCTTTTTAATGCTCCTCAGCGCACCCTTACTTACATTCTGAATCACAGCCGTACTAGGGCCTTCGAACAGCAAGCCTAGGAAGCGTTCACAATCACTCTTCCCCAGGTAAAAAACAAGAAGCTCGATCAGGAAACTGATCGGGCTTCGCTCGTATTAGGTGGGGAGATGATGAGAAAGTGAGATAAAAAAAGACCCAACGCATCGTGCATCAGGTCTTTGAATCGGGAGGTCGCGAGCGGATTTGAACCGCTGTACGAGGTTTTGCAGACCTCTGCCTAACCACTCGGCCACGCGACCATTTATTTAGTGAGCCCTTATTAACAATGCCAATTCACCGATAATTCCCGCTCACTTCAATCGGAACGCAAATATAGGGAAATTGAGGTTAACGTAGAAGTGTAGGTTAAGGATTTTTCACCTCGCCACCTCACCACCTCGCTACCTAATCAACGTGACTGTTCCCTCGTCAAAGACCACGGTGCCATCGGCGCGGGTAAAGCGAAAGAAATAAAAGTAGACACCTGTAGCAGCGGGCTCTCCTCGGGTTATGCCGTCCCAGCCTTCGCCGGGGTCATTCGTAATAAACATGGGATTCCCCCAGCGGTCGAAAATTTGGAGTTCGTATTCCATGGGGAGCTCCCGCTCCACAAACGGCCGAAACGTGCGATTCGCCTCCCGGGTTGCAACCGGCGAAAAGACATTGGGTACGTAAATTGTTGATTCAGGCTGAATACAGACAGTATTCGAAACGGATACCTGAGCACTCACCGCCCCGGATGGGAGCAACACCTCGTAGAACGCTTCAACCCGGTAGCAGACCAGTGGACTTTCCTCCGGGTCGGGGCGGTCGGTGAGGGATCGCGTCGGTTCGGTGGCGGAATTGAGCAACGATTCTCCGGTGGGTGTAATCCGGTAAATGTCGTATCGAACCGGCCCACTGATCGATTCATTTTGCAAGGAGGTCCAGGTGATCTGATTGCCCCCATCCTGCGTCGAGATAGCAGAAACCAGAATGGTAGAAGTCGTATTTGCAACTACTTCCGCTCCGCAAACGTCCGTCACACGCAGGCGGTAGGTATAATCGGTTGCCCCCGGCAGCGCCGTTGTATCCAGGAAGGTATTCAGTATCGTTAGAGGCTGGCTCAAAGGAATCGGCTGGCTGACCGTCTGGCCGGGATCTCCTACCGGGAAGCGTTCTAGGCTTGCCTCAGCAATCCGTGCTGCGGGGTCCCACTGCCAGGAAAACGACACATTATTATCAGCCGTTACACTAGCGGATAGAGCCGTCACATCGCGCAGTGGCTGGGGTACGTTGATGGTCTGGCAACTGGTACCGGAGAAGGCCAAGTCCCCGTCTGTAGTGCGGGCTGCCACGCGAAAGCAGAGGGTTTCGCCGCTGTTCCCGCCCGTATACCGAAAGGTGGTCGACTCTCGATCCACCGTTCCTACCTCGTTGAAAGCTCCTCCATCTACCGATGCAAATACCACGTAATCGCTCACCACTTCCATTGGCATATAGCCCGACCAACTCACCTGAATGCCCGCATCACAGGTATCCGGACTGGTCGTACTGATCAGCATAGTCTGGTGGGCAATCGGAACCAGGCTGTTGTTTCCGCAGGCATCGATGGCGACCACGAAATACTCCAGCCGCCTTTCCTCCGGGTCCGCACTGGTATCGAGGAAGGTGTTGGTATTGAAGACGGTATCCAGAATAACCGTTCCTACCTGAGGGATGGTGCGTTGCACTACGTATCCGATTACCTCCGGCGACGGACTGTCCCTCCATTGCACGACCACCCCGTCGTCCGTTATCGATACGAAGCTAACCGGCCCCGGCAAAGGTATTCGGTTGTCGAGGGTATCGGAGCTGAGGGGTGCGGCTGCACAAGCCGTTTCGGTAGTGAGGTAATAGAAGAAGGTACGGCTTTGTGCCTCCACATGAAAAAACTCCGTAACCGTAGGGTCGTCAATGGTGGTCAGTAATTGGTAAGGTCCGGCTTCCGTTTCCGAGAAAAAGATATTGTACCCCAGAATGGGCCCGCAATCCGGAACGACAGGCTCCCAGACGAGCGTATCGGTTCGGACACAGATGAAATCGGGAGCCTCTACCTGGGCGTGCAGCGAAAGGCCCAGCAACAGCAAGGGAAAAAGCAGGATGGGATAGTTGTTCATGAGCTCTGATTAGACCTTTAGATCGTTAGACCCTCGGATCGTTAGACCTTTGGGCAGCTACCGTCTCCATTGTAACGATCTCAAGCGACAAAAGTCTATCCCCGAAAGGCCTAAATATCTAAAGGTCTACCAGCCTACTCACTCGCCGCTTCGCGCAGCTCGCGCCGCAGGATTTTCCCGACGTTGGTCTTCGGCAGTTCCTGGCGGAATTCGACGACCTTGGGCACTTTATAGCCCGTGAGGTTCTCGCGGCAGTATTCGAGCAGTTCTTTTTCTTTTAACGATTTATCCTTTTTGACGACGACGATCTTGACGACCTCACCGGATTTCTCGTGGGGTACGCCGATGGCCGCTACTTCCAACACTTTCGGGTGGGCGGCAATCACCTCCTCGACCTCGTTTGGATATACGTTGAAGCCGGATACGAGAATCATGTCTTTTTTGCGGTCAACAATTTCCAGGTAGCCGTCTTCGAAAAGTTTGGCCATATCGCCGGTAGACATCCAACCGTCGTTTAGTACGCGATCCGTTTCGGCGGGGCGGTTGAAGTAGCCCTTCATCACCTGTGGCCCCTTTACCTGCAGCTCTCCCACTTCGTCGAAGCCCAGTACGCCGCGCTGGTCGTCGTAGATGCGCACGTCGGTAGAGGGTAAAGGCAGCCCGATCGTCCCTATTCGGCCGGAGCCATCGATCGGATTCACCGAAACCACGGGGCTGGTTTCCGTCATGCCGTAGCCCTCACACAGTGGGCATCCGGTTACTTGTTCCCAACGCTCGGCTACGGAACGCTGCAAGGCCATGCCCCCGGCAATGGAAACCTGTAGGCTACTGAGGTCGAGTTTCTTGAATTTTTCGTTGTTCAACAAGGCATTGAAAAGGGTATTCACCCCAGTCATAACGGTAATTCGATAGTCCTGCATCGACTTGACGATGGAGTCCAGGTCGCGTGCATTGGTGATGAGTACGTTGAGGGCTCCGGCACTCATCATCACCAGAATATTCACCGTAAACGCAAAAATGTGGTAGAGCGGTAGGGGGCAGATGGCAATTTCCTCGCGATCTTTGAGAAATGGCATCATCACGGCCCGGTTTTGCATCGTGTTGGCCACCAGGTTGCCGTTGGTCAACATTGCTCCTTTCGACACCCCCGTCGTTCCACCGGTGTATTGCAGCGCAATGACGTCGTCGAGGCTGGATTCGAAGTGGGGCAACTGAAATTTCTTTCCCTGCCGCAGCGCATCGGAAAAGGTGACGGTATTCGCCAGATTGTGCTTTGGCACCATATTCTTCACGTTCCGCACCACAAAGTTGACGATCATCTTCTTAGGGAAACTCAGCATCTCTCCGATGCTGGTCAGGATGATGGTGCTAATGTTGGTATCGCCAAGTACTTGCTCGAGGTTGGCCGCAAAATTTTCGGCAATGACAATGGCCTTCGCTCCGGAATCGGTGAATTGGTGCCGCATTTCCCGGGGGGTGTATAGCGGGTTCGTATTGACCACGACTAAGCCGGCACGCAGTGCCCCGAACAGTGCAATCGGATACTGCAGCAAATTGGGCATCATCAGCGCAATTTTATCGCCCGGTTGCAACCCCCGGGAGTGCAGGTAGGCTCCGAATTGCCTGGAGTACTGATCGATCTGGCCGTAGGAAAGCTCCTTCCCCATACAGGAAAAGGCCGGCAGGTTCTTGTAGGATTCGAAAAAGGACTCCACCATTTCGATGACGGAGGTATGGGCCATTGCATCAATGTTGGCAGGGACACCACTTGGGTAGTTTTTCAGCCAAGGACGCTGATCGTTCATATGTGTTGAATTCTTTTTTAGTATCGAAATACGAAAGTGGTAGTCCGGGTAAAATACGGTTTTTCCCTGGCTAGCCCTAGTCTTCCTCTTCGATTACTAAATCGCCGAAGTCGATCGCATCTCCCGACAGGAAATCTTCATCGATTGATAAGTCCACTATCTCTTTTTCCGGTTGCACTGCGTCTTTGTTAGAATTCGCTTTGGAGACGATTCGACTAATAATTTTGCGGCGCTTGGGCGTGGTGGACGTTTTTTTCTGTACGTACGGCTGATCGGTCAGGCGAATAGCGCGCTTGTTGGTAGCCTGCTTGTAGAGAGCCGATTTTGCGGCCAGGCTCTTGGTGGTCGTTGGTACGGCCATCAGGCGGCGGCGGTCAATCAGTTCGCCGGTGATGCTGCAGATGCCGTAGGATTTATTCTCGATCCGACGCAGGGCCTGCAGCAGATCCTGCAGATACTTTCGTTGGCGATTGGTCATTTGGTTAAGGAGTTCCATTTCGGCGTTGCGATTGCTGTCTTCGACCCAATCCCCGCCGTGGTCGTCGGCGTTGGAGGCACTTATTTCATCGAGCTGAGACTGGAGTTGCTCAAGCTGACCCCGGGTAGCCTCAATTTTTTGATCGATCAACGCCCGAAAGGCCCGTAAATCGGAATCAGAGTATCGGTTTATATTTCTCTTTTTGTCCATATACCTGTATTTTATTTCTATTCAGATAATAATACTAGTATAAAATTGGGAAATATTACGCCATAGACGGTATAAAATAAATTTGCCCCCGAGCCCCCGGAGGTGATCTCTAAAAATAGAGCCGCGTTTTGCAGAATTAATGTTGGATATTGCTAATCATATCGATGACGGACAATCACTGAATCAATCCATGTCCCCATGAGTACCACCCTGCCCTTGACCGTTGCTGAGGTTGTTCCTCCGGGTTCATTCGAAGCAAACAGGCACTACTACCCCAAAGCGCTGAATGCCACCATTCATCCGATGGTCCATTTTTTCCTCAATCTGTCGCAGGATCGCATCGTGGCGCGCTACTGCCACCTCCACCCCACGGTGAATGCCAATCGTCTCCGGGATATTCTGAATAGTACCTGCCGGTATTTCCTCTGGGCTGGGGCCGACTTGCTGAACGTCACTTCTGCCGGTGCCAAGCGCCAGATGGTGGTCATTGAAAACAATTCGTGTCCTTCGGGGCAGAAGTCGATGCCGCTCCTCAACGATCACGATGACCAGGGGGGCTATCGGCTACTGCTGGAACGCACATTCCTGCCCTATTTGCAGCGTGGCCGCCAAACGGTCAAAGGTGCCCTTGCGGTCGTGTACGATAAGAATCCGATGGAGGCGTCAGGATACGCCGCGGCAATGGCCGATCTGATGAAGGAACCCGTTTATCTGGTTACCTTTCACCAGCACGATGTCGATCCCGCCGTCCGCTTCATCGATGGGATTATGGAAGTGCGCACGGGAGCCCAGGAATGGGTGCCTATCCGGGCGGCCTTTCGCTATCTCACACAGCGCCCCTGGAGTCGTCAGCCCCTGCATACCAAGACGAAAATCATCAACCCCACCATTGCCTGCCTGGCGGGCGGACGCAACAAAATGGTAGCCGCCAAGGCCTACGACTTATTCAATTCCGAAGTTGCCGAAAGCGGTTTACGCATCAATACGCCCGAAACGATCTGGGACATCGGCAAGAACGAAATCCCCCTCTGGGTAGGTCATCTCGGAGGGCAGGCCGTGGTGAAGGTACCCTATAGCAACGCCGGTCAGGGGGTCTTCACTATCGTGACCAAGGAAGAACTCGATGCGTTCATGGATATGGAGTTCCCCTACGACCGTTTCATTGTACAAAGCCTGATCGGCAATTATCAGTGGAGCTCCACGACGGCCAAAGGACGGCTCTACCACGTCGGCACCATCCCCAATACCCGGGGAGAAACCTTCGTTGCCGACATCCGCATGATGATCAGCTCCACGAAGGATGGAATCCGGCCCCTTTGCGTCTATGCCCGACGCGCGCAAAGCCCGCTCGAAGACTACCTGACGGAAGGCAACGACTCCTGGTCGATGCTCGGTACCAACCTCTCCATCAAATTGGAAGGAGGTGGATGGGACAGCGATACAAATCGACTCTTACTGATGGACCGGCGAGATTTCAACCGGCTAGGCCTGGGCCTGGACGATTTGATCGAAGCCTACATTCAAACCGTGTTGTCGACGATCGCAATCGACAACATGGCTAAAACCCTTACAAATAAGCAAGGCCGCTTTCGAATGCGGCTGTTTCGATCGCTGAACAACGACCAGGCCCTGCTGCAGGAGATTCGAAGAGATTGAAAAGCTAACAGAGACCTATGCGAGCCTACACGATGTTAGTCCTGACGGATCACCGAACCCACTCCGCGAGCAATTCTCTCTACGGACTCGTACGGGAATTGCGGGCTCATCCCATGTGCCGCTACATCGACATTGCCAGCAAGGGAAATCCGGAAAATGCGGCCTTTTTCGACGGTCGGCCCGATGCTCCATTATACGGTAGCCGAATTGACCCCTCCTTTGCTTTCAGCACTTCGGGTGGCCCGTTTCAACTACCCCTTCATCCGTTGCCCATCAGGGCATACGATAGTATACTCCTCCGGCTCCCACCACCTGTATCTCCCAATTTCTGGGCATATTTGCAGACGCGCGTCGACGAGCACAAATGCATCAACCGCCCAAGTGGCATGCTCAAAACCGGGTCGAAAGCGTACCTGATCGAAGTGGCCGCACTATGCCCCCCCATTCGCCTGCTGCGATCCAAGGCCGACATCCGCGATTTCCTGGCGCAGCACCCGATCGTACTAAAGCCCCTGAATGATTACGGCGGCAAAGGCATGATTCGCCTGGAGGGTAACCGAGCCTGGCGTGGAAATCAGGAACTTCCGTTAGCGCAATTTTTCGAGCAACTCGACGACGATGACATCCACTATCTCGGCATGGAATTCCAACAACGAGTAGCCGAGGGCGATAAACGCATCATCGTAGCGGGCAATGAGGTGCTTGGAGCCGTGCTGCGCCTTCCGCCACCCGACTCCTGGCTTTGCAATACCGCGCAAGGTGGACAGGCCGTGGCCGCGGAAGTCAGCCCCGAAGAACACGATATAGCCCGGCAGCTGATCGGGCAACTTTCCCGGGAAGGCATCGTGTTGTTTGGGTTCGATACCCTGATGGGCAAGGATGGAAAGAGGCGGCTGTCTGAAATTAATACCACTAGCATCGGCGGGATCGTCCCGCTGGCCGAGCTGCACCAGCAGCCGCTCGTAGAGCGGGCGGCCGATCAGGTATGGAATTACGTCAATCAAAAAATATATGGAAGCTCTCTCTCTGCACATTGATGAAAAAACGCCGGTAGTAGACGAATTCCGCCTAGACGATACGCCCAAGGGAAGTAAGTCTAATTACTGGTTGCGGCTCATCTCTGATGGTATGGGCATTCCGGTGTGTGCCCCCGTGATGGTAGCCCGCGGCCGGCACGACGGACCGGTGCTCGGCCTGACAGCTGCCGTGCACGGCAACGAACTCAACGGAATCCCCATTATCCAGCGGCTGTTTCGAGAGCTGAACCCCGACGAACTACACGGCACCATTGTAGCCGTCCCCGTAGTGAATGTGCCCGCCCTCCAACGGCACCAACGCCGCTACATCGACAACGTCGACCTCAATCACATCATGCCGGGGAAACCCAATGGCAACGTAAGCGAAGTGTACGCCTATCGATTTGTCAACCGAATCGTCCGGCACTTTCAGTATTTGCTCGATTTGCACACCGCCAGCTTCGGGCGGGTTAACTCCTATTATATCCGCGCCGACCTCGACGAGCCGGTTACCCGGACGTTGGCGCTGTTGCAAAATGCGCAGATCGTAGTCAATAACCCGCCCAGCGACGGCACCCTACGCGGCGCCGCCGATGCGATCGGAATTCCGGCGATCACCCTGGAGGTGGGCGATCCCAACAAATTCCAAAAGGGCGTCATCCGGTCCGGCCTGACGGGGATCCACAACGCACTAGTGCACCTCGGCATTCTGGAAGGAACCATCGACACCCCGACCGTCCCCCCGGTGATTTGCCAGCGTTCCTACTGGCTGTACACCGAACAGGGCGGCATTCTGACGGTACTGCCCAACGTGGCGGATATGGTGGAAAAGGACCAGCCCATTGCCATCCTACGCAGCGTGTTTGGCCAAATCATACAGGAGTACCGGGCCACTGAAGACGGCATCGTTATCGGAAAAAGCGTCAGCCCGATCAACCATACCGGCGGACGAATTTTGCATCTCGGAGTCATTTGATAAAAATCCGAACCACCAAATTTATTATCTTCCACTAGTCAATTAGGCAACATAACTACTACAACATGGGTGATCAACGGGTAAATGTTATTGAAGATACTACCAAGCGCCACTTCATCAGTCATCTACTGCGCGATATGGAGGCCCTGGAATATATGCTCGAAGAGAATTGGTTTGAAACGGATACCATCCGAATCGGAGCGGAACAGGAGATGTGCCTGGTAAAGAAGAGCAATTACAAGCCGGCTATGGTGGCTATGCAGATACTGGAGCGCATGGAGCAATACCCCTGGGCCGAAACCGAATTAGCGCTGTTCAACCTGGAGGTCAATCTTAGCCCGCAAGTATTCACGGGCAAAAGCTTGAGTCTGCTCGAGGAGGAGAATCGCCGGTATTTAAGGCTGATCCAGCAACACGCCGACGAATTTAAAGCGCAGGTCATTCTGACGGGTATTTTGCCCACCTTGCGCAAATTCGACCTCGACTTAGCCAACCTCACTCCGCGCGACCGCTATAAAGCGCTGATTAATAGCCTGCGCGAACAGCTCAACGGAAAAGACTTCCAGCTCCGGTTATCGGGCATCGATGAGATTCTCATCAAGCACGATTCGCCCCTTTTGGAGGCCTGCAATACGAGCTATCAGGTACACCTACAGGTGACTCCCGACAACTTCGTGTCGCGCTACAACGTGGCGCAGTTGGTCACTTCGCCTGTTCTGGCGTTGGCGGCCAATTCGCCCCTCGTGTTCGGGAAACGGTTGTGGCATGAGAGTCGCATCGCACTCTTCCAGCAAGCGCTAGACGTCCGTACGGTGCAAGATCACATGCGGGAGCGTCGGCCCCGTGTTAATTTCGGTACCGGCTGGCTCGAGAAATCCATTCTGGAAATTTATCGCGAAGACATCGCCCGGTTCCGAGTGTTGCTCGGTGCCGAAATCCAGGAAGACAGCATCGAGACGATTCGCCAGGGGCGGGTTCCGAAGTTGCGCGCCCTGCAAGTACACAATTCGACCGTCTACCGCTGGAATCGCCCCTGCTACGGCATCAGCGACAACGGGAAGCCGCATCTGCGCATCGAAAATCGCGTACTTCCGGCCGGGCCAACTGTAATTGACCAGATAGCCAACGCCGCCTTCTGGTTGGGGTGTGTGGTTGGATTTTGCAAACACCATCCCAATATCCACGAGAAATTATCCTGGGAAGATGCCCGCGACAATTTTGCAAAGGCGGCCAAATTTGGTTTAGACACCGAGTTCTCCTGGCTGGACGATCGCAAGATCGCCGCTCGCGATCTCATTCTCGACCAATTGCTCCCCATCGCCTGGGAAGGGTTGATGGATCAAGGTATCGATAAGGACGATATTTCCCGCTACCTCGGAGTGATCGAGCAACGCGCCAAACTGCACAAAACCGGAGCGCGCTGGATGCTGAAAGCCTACACCAGCCTCACCAAGCAGGTAAACCACGACGAATCCCTGTCGGTACTTACGGCTTGTCTGGCCAAACACCAGGCCACCGATGAGCCGGTGCACACCTGGTCCATTCCCGACCCCGAAGAACTAGAGGTATACCGCCCCGGCGGGCTGAAAGTGGAGGAATTTATGGAAACCGACCTGTTCACCGTCCAGCCCGACGATCTCCTCGGCCTCGTGTCGGGTATCATGGTTTGGCGCAAGTTGCGGTACTTGCCGGTGGAAGACCAAGCGGGGAAATTTTGCGGCTTAATTACGAATAGAAAGTTGCTGCGGCACTTCTCTCAGCAAAGTCACTTAAACGGCCAGAAAAACGAGCTGGTACGCGATATCATGATTTCAGAGCCCGTGACGATTTCCCCATCGGCCACCATCTCCGAAGCCATGCAAATCATGCGCAACGGCCGGATTGGATGCCTACCGGTGGTGAAGGGCGACGAACTCATCGGCATCATCACGGAGATGGACTTCTTGCGCATCTCCGGGCGCCTGCTCGACCGACTGGAAAATCAGGAGGAGTGCTGAATTAGCACTACTCTACCTGATTCTGCGCCTTTTGGACTTGGATCTTATTGAGCACCAGGGCGGCTTTCATCAGGAAGTCGTCGTGGTATTCGGTATACTCGTTGTAGAGCATCATGAGCCGGGCCGCGTCGAAGGCCGCTGACTTCGGCAGGATTTGCCGGGCAGCGATGGGATGCAGCCAGTATTCGAGATTGTTGGAGCGCAAGTAGGAGCGATCCGATTCGAAATTAATGACAACGGCCAGCTTATTCAACGAGAAGAGATAATCCGTCTCGCGGTTGAGGTCCTTCTGAATATCGATGATATTGTGCCGACTAAACTGCACGCCCGCCCGCTCGCAGAGGAAGATATCCCGCCGTCCGTCGAACACGACGATGTCGTTGAAGCGGTACTTTTTGAAGTTCTTCAGCAGGAAGCTCTTGATGGCGGGCTTGGTTGGGCGCAAATACTTGAATGCACCCTTCAGATGATTTTCCTCGAGGCGAAACTCTTCATCGAATGGCTTACGGCGGCGGGTTCGCATGTTGATTACCTCCTTTCCCCGGCCGATCGTGTGCCCCAACTCATTGGTTTTGGCAAACACATTGACGATGTCTACATTGGCGTTGTTTACCCAACTTTCGATAAAAATCTTATTGGTGCCATACTCGAAAATGAGAATTGCAATCTCACTGATTGCATAAAAGTTAGGGTAACCTCCGTAGATATTGCCGTACTTTAATTCTAGAAATGCAACGTTATTGCTCACGGTTTGAGGTTGATTTTAAGTAAGTCTCTGGGTCTTTGCGTTGCTCGCGAAAATGAAGATAACGCAAGTTATCCAGAAAAATAAAAAGACGTTCGTTTGTTTTATAAAAACCAGGTGCATAAAGTCCTGAAATTCTGCCATATTTATCATTCAAATAACGCACCGTTCCCTATTAGAAACCGACCGTTCTCGTAGATTTTATCCCCATCGACCCACACGCTTCCCCCCTTCTTCATATTGGAAATCATGTCCCAGTGGACGGTCGATTCGTTCTTCCCTCCTGCTTGTAGGTAAGACTGCCCAATGGCCATGTGGATACTGCCGCCGATTTTCTCGTCGAACAGAATATTACGGGTAAATTGTTGGATGCGGTAATTCGTACCGATTGCGGCCTCGCCAAAGCGCCGCGCGCCGGGCACTTCAAACACCTGATCGAGCACCTCCTTTCCTTGCGCGGCTTGCCACCGCACCACTTCTCCACCCTCTACCCAAAGGGTAACTCCCTCTACGGACCGCCCCTGATAAATGGCGGGAAAGTCGAAGTGTACCACCCCTTCCACCGAGTCTTCTACCGGACTGGTATATACTTCGCCGGAAGGCATGTTCGTTTGCCCGTCGCTGTTGATCCAGGTGCGGCCGACGGTCGAAAAGCGAATATCCGTTTGCGGCCCGAGGTAGCGGACCTCCGATCCGGCGTTGAGCCGGTCGACGATTTCCTGTTGTGCATGGCGCACCTGGAGCCAGGCGGCAGCGGGATCGGGCTCGTCGAGCCGACAGGCGTTGAATACAAACGCCTCGTACGCCTCCAGAGACATACCGGCCTCCTGGGCGCTCGCCTGGGTGGGATATTCGCAAAGATTCCGTTTCAGGGAGCGATCTGCCGTACGCTCGAAGTAGCGCTTCAGCAATTTTGACGTTGCCGCTTGCCGGATCTTATATCGTTGGGGGTCATTCTGCTGGCCCTCGCGCAGGTTGTAGGGGGCCCGAATGTAGAGATAGGCATCGTAGGAATCGATGGCCTGTTGGTAAAGTGGAGAAATGTAACCGAGTTGGGCTTCGGAGCCTTCCGTGTAGAGGATGCGCTGCTGTTCGCGAATTTCGATATCGGTATCTACAAATGCACCGGCCCTCAGGGCTTCGCGGTACACCTCGCGCAGTAGCGGTTCGGCGAGTGTAGTGGTTCGGACGAACAGCCGTTCTCCTTCCTGTAGCTCCAGGCAATAACGGACGAGCAACTGTGCATATCGGTTGAGAATAGTCTGCATGTACACTCGGCTAGGGATGATACTATATGGTTTTGCCAACGCGCGTTATCCGATGCTCACCACTGCTTTGCCAGATAAGGATAGCGCGTATGGTATTCTGACTTGACCAATTCGATCAATTGATTTCTTAACGTGTCAATATTTTCCTTCGTATGAGCGGAGACAAAGATACTGGAATGTCCGAATTGATACTCCAGGCTTCCCTTCAATCCGAGCTCGATTTCTTCAATTGCCTCTTCATCTACGAACGGGTCGTAGTTTTGTTCCCGGTACAGATCGATTTTATTGAATACCAGCAAGGTTGGCTTATCCGAAGCGCCCAGCTCGGCCAGTAGTTGCTGCACCGTCCGGATGTGGTCTTCATGCTGGGGGTGAGCAATGTCGACTACGTGCAATAGGATATCGCTTTCCCGTACCTCGTCGAGGGTCGACTTAAAACTTTCGACCAGGTGGTGGGGTAATTTGCGGATAAACCCGACGGTATCCGATAGCAGGAAAGGTACATTATCGTATACGATTTTGCGCACGGTGGTGTCGAGGGTAGCGAAGAGTTTATCTTCGGCAAAGACGTCGGTTTTTGCCAGGAGATTCATCAACGTGCTCTTTCCCGCATTGGTGTAGCCGACCAGGGCCACGCGCACCATCTGCTCGCGGGTTTTGCGCCGGGTCTCGCTTTGGCGATCGATTTTTTCCAGCTTTTTCTTCAGGATGGAGATTTTATCGCGCACAATCCGGCGGTCGGTCTCGATTTCTTTTTCCCCGGGTCCTCGCATACCGATACCCCCGCGTTGGCGTTCGAGGTGGGTCCAGAGACCGCGCAGGCGGGGCAGCAAATACTGCATTTGCGCCAGCTCTACCTGAGTTTTGGCCTGGGCCGTTTGAGCCCGGCGGGCAAAAATGTCGAGAATGAGCGAGGATCGGTCAATGATTTTGACCTTCAGAAATTCTTCGAGGTTATTGGTTTGCTTTCCGGAGAGGTCGTCATCGAAGATAACCATGGTGATTTCGTCGTGCTCCTGCACGTATTCGCGGATCTCTTCCAGCTTTCCTTTACCAATAAAAATGCGGGGATCGGGGTGAGCAACTTTCTGAATGAACCGCTTCAGCGTTTTGGCACCGGCGGTAAGGGCCAGGAATTCAAGTTCGTCCAGGTTTTCCTGGACCTCCGCCTCCGTTTCATCGCGGGTTACGACGGCGACCAACGCGGCGAACTCCTCTTTTACGATTCCGTTTGAGCTCTTTTGCCCTACATTCCAAACTTGGGCCATAGTACGGGTTTCTACTGTCCGACCAGCGGCGGGCTATACTGTGCTAACCAACTACTCTTTGAGGGAGTAGGGCCGTGGGGGCAATTGTTTTTGGCTACGTGCTGTGTATTGCAAGCCGCTCCGGGCCTGCGCTTAAAAGTATTAACTCAACAGGAGGGAAATTAGTTGCCTACATCGCCTGCAACCAGCCCTCGGGATTGAGGCGTTCTTTTTTGCGCCATACCTCGAAGTGCAGCGGAAACCCATCGAGGCGGGTGCGTCCGAGTGCCTGACCGGCCCGAACTTGCTGGCCGGTTTGTACTTCGAGTGCCTCCAGATTGGAATAAACCGTGAAGTAATCCCCGTGCCGCAACAAGACCGTGTGGCGATAACCGGGCACGAATTTAGTGGTAATCACCTCTCCGTCGAACACGGATGCAACCACTACATCCGCGCCGGCGTCGATGTCGATGCCGCTATTGTTGATCTCTACCGAAGGCACTTCGGGGTGCGGTTGGCGGCCAAACTTTTTGGTGATCGCCCCCCGGGCGGGCCACTGCAACTGGCCTTGTGCGCTGGAAAAGTTTTCGGCGAAGGTCGGGGCCGCCGCCACCGGACTGATATTCGAACCGACGGCCGACGATTGCCGGTCGGCACGACGTCGATCGGACATGTTACTGACAATGGCCGATTCGATCGACTGGTTGAGCCGTTCGTGGGCACGCTTCTGTTCATCAATCTTGGCCAGAAGATCGCCCTCGCTGCTCGACAATTGCGCCACTAGCGTATTCTGATCCGCAATGGCGCGCCGTAGTTCCGACCCCTGGGAGGTAGTGACCGCCAGCAGCGCCTCCTTTTCCTCTCGGCGATTGGCCATTTGTTCGCGCTTTACCCGGAGCATCTCCTGGGTTTCCTCAATGAGTGCGGCCTGCTTTTCGCGGTAGCGATGGTATTGCCGCAGGTATTGCCACCGGCGAACGGCGGTATTGAAGTTTTCCGAAGATAGCAGAAATTGCATCCATCCGTCGGTGAGCTTATTGCGATAGGCCGCGCGGAGCATTTCGCTGTATTCATTCTTGAGCCGATCGATATCGACGGTCAAACTATTGATGACGGCATCCGTGCGTTCGATGCTGATATCCGTTAGCTGAATTTCCTTGCGAATGGTGGAGATGAGTTCCTGCCGTTGCTGGATTTGGCGACGAAGCAACGCGATTTGCTCGATGGCCGCCGATTTCTGCTCGCGGGTGCGGTCTAATTCCTGGGTAGTCTGCTCTAGTTCGCGCAACAGGCGTTGCCGTTTTTGCCGAAGCTCTCCAGGGCTTTGAGCCAATACAGTGGCCCCCCAAATACAAAGTAGCAGGCAAAAAAGTAATCCTCGTTTAGTCTTGGTTCCGCTCGTAGCGTGTGGGGATCTCAAATCGGATATCAGTAGGTGCATCGAACTCGACCTTTGTAAATGCGATCTCTATTTGGGCTTCGCCGGTTTCTTCACTGTCGATCAACAACTTACGAAGATAAGAAAAATCTCGATTCCCGCTAGTAGGTTGTTGATAGTCATCGAGCGACACGTCCAGGCGTTGCCGCTTGACCGGTTGCTCCAGTTTCATTCGGTCCAGGCGATAGGATTGGGGGTGTACGAAGTAGGCGGTGCTCCAATTAGAACTACGCCCATTCAGTATATAGTGTTGCTCTTGGGTATCTAATTCAAAAACAGTGGTAAAAAATATGGGATTTCCCAGGAGCAGTTGCTGCAATAAGTCGAATCGGGCCGGTAGTTGATAGCGTTGTTCGAGATAAGATAAGGGTTCTATCGCATATTCGTTGTTGAGCCGGTCCAAAATGTAGACGCTATCGGGAGTAACCTGAGCGCGCGCCGCCTCAAAACCGAATTTCTTGACGCTCATCCAAATGATGCTATCGCGGCGGATTTTCAGCCGCAACGTCCCGCCCGCCGAGAGGTATTTGGAGTCAATATCAATATTAGCGCGCGCATCCAACCAATCAAATTGCACCTGGTTGCGCACCAATTGATCGAATACCGACTGGGGTGACGCTTTCTTGAGCTTGCCGGTTTCGACGGCTTTTTTGCTGGTGCCGCAAGCAGCAATAAACAGGCAGCACAACAAGAGCAGCGGTAGTGGATTATTCATAGAGTTGGCGGTCGGCGATTTTCTTTTTTAAATTTTTTGACTTGCTCCCCAGCTGATTGGCTTTCTGCCACCGCTCGACGGCTGCATCTATCTGCCCCAGTTGGAAGAGGACATCCCCCTGCAATTCGGCCATACGCGGCCACTTGGGCTCCAGCGATGCGTTGACCGACTGAAGCAACTCATTTGCCGATTCGAATTGATCAGTGGCGTATAACGCTTCGGCATAACTAAATTGTATGTACACGTCGTTCGGAACCAATTCCGCAGCTCTGCGGGCCCGATCAACGGCCTCAGATGTTTTTCCTTCGGCTAGTAACACCACTGCACCGTGGCGGTCTACTAACGGATTTCCTTCGATGAGTTGCTCGGCGGCTTCCAGATCCTGGCGGGCTTCTTCCAACTGGCCTGAGTGGGCACGTGCCTGCGCCTGCAGGGCTAGTAATTGCCCCCTGAGGGTTTGGTTACGGGCCGTCATCAGCAGGGCCTGATCCAGGAGCGATAGCGCCTCATCGGGCTGCTGGAAAGCATCTTCGGCCAGTGCCAGATAGTAGTACAGAATCGGCTGACTGGGGAAGTACCCCAGGCCTTCGTTGGCGGTATTCCGCAAGCCAATGATGTCACCGTTGAAGTAGGTGGCCACCAGCAATTGCTCCCAAACCGGAAAAACCGAGACATCCAGATCGAGCGTAGTGCGGTATTTTTCCTGCGCCGCCCGGTAGCGCCCCGTGTGGTAGTACAAGTCGCCGGAGGCGGAAAAGGGCTTTGCCTCATCCGGGTGCACGCGTTCGAGTTCTTGCGTCAGTTCCAGGACGGCATTCGCCAGGTTTACATTACCCGTTTCGGCGACCCGGGTGATGAACGGCAGCAGCTTGCCGATCTTCAAATCGAGATCAACATCAGGACGAGCCATAATAGGGGCCAGGGAGGCCAGATAAGCCCCGTCTTCGCCGAGCCCCGCTTGTTCTTCCTGAAGCGCAAGCTGCGCCTTGGCATCGGTCGGATCGCGCTTCAGAATCGCTTCGTACACGCGCTTCGCCTTTGCTTCTTCGCCCTCGCGCGCGTAGTAACCTGCAAGCAGGTGTCGGAAATCGATGTTGTTCGGGAAGTTATCCACCAGCCGCTGCAACTCGCGCTCGGCGGCTTTTTTATCGCCTTCTCCCAGGTACAGGGCGTGTTTGCGCCGACTAATTTCCTCGTCGATTCCGACCCGCTTTTCCAATTCGTCAAACACGCGGATGGCGCCGGGCACATCCTGCCCGCTTACCAAAAAGTAGGCCCACTTGAAGTACAGTTCCCGATCGTCGGGATACTGGGATGCCAGCTTTTGGAACAACGCTGCCGCTTCCATATGGCGACCAGTAGCCTGGTATAAATCCGCGAGATAACGCGGATACCAGGTATTGGTTGGATCATCGCGCACAGCCCGCTCGAAATAGGAAGCCGCCCGATCATAATCTTCGGCATCCTGGTAGAGACGGCCGAGTTCAAACGCCGCTGCCGCGTTGCGGGGATCGGCTTCCAGCACTTTTTCGAAAGCCGCCACCGCTTCTTCGGTCTTTCCAAGCATCTGGTTGGTGATCCCCTCGATGTAGGTCTGCTGAAGCTCTATTTCCGATTGAGATACCTTTTCCTCTTGACCGTAGGCCCCGGTAAGGAGACACAGGCAAGCCAGGCAAAGGGTGGTGAGTCGAACTGCGGTCATCATGTGTTGAAGTCTTGCACGATCCAGTTGTAACGAGGGTGATTGGTCTTTTGGTACTTTGGGACTTTGGTCGGTTGGTCTTTTGGTCATTTTTGAACGACGTGTCGCTTAAGTACTAACCGGCCAAAAGACTAACGTACTAAGAGAGAAGGCTCTGCAACTTCAGCGCCAGCCCCATATCGCCCTTGATTTTGATTTTTCCGGACATCGTGGCCATCATTGGGTTCAACTCACCGGCGCGCAGCTTTTCGAGCGTATCCAGCGTCGTGATGATGGTGGTATCGGCTTCCTTATCATCGTGGGTGATCGCGGCCGGTTGCTGACTCATATCGACAAAGACAACCCCTTCATCCAACTGGATTTTGAGGGTCTTGTCGAGCTGGGGGGTATGCGCGGCGGCTTTGCGCAGTTGTTCAGTAAATCCTTCGAAAGTAGCCATTGATTAATGCTTTGATGTGGTAATTCTGTAATGGATTAATAGCCGGCCGAATTGTTCGATTTCTTCGGCTGTATTGTACATCGGCGTCGGGGCGATGCGGATGACGCCACCCTCGCTGCCGTATAAATTATCTTCGCGCCAATCGCAGATCACTCCGGATTGTGTCAAGGTGTCAAAAAGGTCCTTCCCTCCGTGGTCTACGTACACGGAAAGCTGTGCACCTCGGGCCGTGGGATCGGTGGGAGTTAATATCCGCAGGGGTAGCCCTTCGGCAATCGCCGCGTTGATGATCGATTCGAGCTGAGCGGTCAGTTCGAGGCTGCGCTGGCGCAGCCGGTCCATGCCGGCCTCCTCGAATAGGCGCAAGGCCGCCCAGTGTACCGCAAAGGGCAGTATTTGAGCCGTACTCACCTGCCATCCCGCCGCACCATTCATGGGTTGAAAGCCTTTTCGCATGAGGAAGCGCGCCTCGCGATCGTGCCCCCACCAGCCGGCGAAGCGGGGCAATTCCGGGTTGTTGCCGTGCCGCTCGTGAATGTAGAGTCCACTTGGCCCACCGGGCCCGGAATTCAGGTATTTATAACTGCACCAAACGGCAAAATCGGCATCCCAATCGTGCAACCGGAGCGGAACGTTCCCGATGGCATGAGCCAGGTCGAATCCCACTCGGGCGCCTACCGCGTGGCCCGCTCTGGTGATGGCCGGCAAATCGTAAAACTGACCGGTATAGTAATTGAGCCCCCCAAACAACACCAGTGCCACTTCCGATCCTTCCCGCTCGATGGTGGCAACGATATCTTCGGTGCGCAGCAGTACTTCCCCCTCGCGGGGGCGCACCTCCACGATGGCCGTTTCCGGATCGAATCCGTGAAACTGCACCTGGCTGGCCACCGCGTACTGGTCGCTGGGAAACGCCCCTGCTTCCATTACAATCTTGAATCGATCGGACGTTGGCCGGTAAAAACTGACCATCAGCAGGTGGAGATTAACCGTCAGGGTATTCATTACCAGTACCTCGGCGGGCTGAGCTCCGGCCACCTTGGCCAGCGCCGGCTGCAAATACGCATGGTAGTCGAGCCAGGGCAAATCACCGGTAAAGAACCCGTCAATACCACGCTCCCGCCAAATGGCGAGCTCTCGCTCCAATGCAGCCGTCGCTGACTTAGGTTGCAGCCCAAGGCTGTTCCCGCAGAAGTAAATTGCTTGCCCCTCTCCGTGCGGGGGGATGTGGTAGCGGTCGCGTAAGCCGGGGTAGGTCGTTACCATAATAGTACTTTAGTCTTTTAGTACTTTAGTCTTTTGGTACTTTGGATTTCTTCACATTCGTCGTTGCTCAGTCTACGAAGGACGGTGCCGTTCTGCTAATAGGTCTCTTACTTCTTCGAGTCGGTGTCCTTTGGCGGCCAGTAATACTAATGTATGGTACAGCAAATCGGCGGCTTCGTTCAGAAATAGGTCGGCATCTTCGTCTTTTGCCTCGATGACCAGCTCGACAGCCTCCTCTCCCACCTTTTGGGCGATCTTGTTGATGCCGCGCTTGAACAGCTTGGTCGTGTAGCTCCCCTCCTTCGGATGGTCCCGCCGCTGGATGATGATGTCCTGCAATTGGTACAAAAAATCGCTCTGGTTTATTTCATCAAAGCAGGTGTCTGCCCCCGTATGGCAAACCGGCCCGTCGGGCCGGGCAAGCACTAGCAGTGTATCGCGATCGCAGTCGGCTTTTATATCTACCAGGTGCAGATAGTTTTCGGAGGTTTCCCCTTTCGTCCACAGGCGGCCCTTCGATCGGCTGTAGAAGGTCACCAGCTTGGTTTCCAGCGTCTTATTCAGCGCAGCCTCATTCATGTAGCCTAGCATTAACACCTTGCGGGTACGCGCATCCTGGACGATGGCGGGCAGGAGGCCGTTGCCCTTTTGGAAGTCGAGTTCGGGTAGTTGTTCGGTCACTAGTTGTTGATTAATCCTTTCCGCCAAATGAATGCGTTAATGCCGTCTTTGACGAGCTGTTAGTTCAGTTCTTAATGCTGTAATTCTTTAATGCTGTAATTCTTAGCTCTTTTCTAACTTAATTTAACCACAGAACACAAAAGCTTTCACCAGCCTACTGGCACATCGTTACATTGCCACATTGGCACATTGATCACTTCGCCCTTAATTCAATCGCACTGCGACTCCCCGTTGGTCCAAGTCGCGCTTCAGATCGCTAATCACGACTTCCCCGAAGTGAAATATACTGGCTGCGAGGCCGGCGTCGGCTTTACCTTCCGTGAATACTTCGTGGAAGTGAGTACTATCACCCGCGCCTCCACTGGCAATGACGGGTATGGCAACCAGGTCCGACACCTGGGCAGTTGCTTCGACGGCGAAGCCTGCCTTCGTGCCATCGTGGTTCATACTAGTAAAAAGGATTTCCCCGGCACCGCGGTTTTCGGCTTCTTTTACCCAATCGAAGAGACGGACCTCCGTGGGAATGCGGCCCCCGTTGAGGTGAACGAACCATTCGCCGTCAATAGATTTGGCATCGACGGCCAGCACCACGAATTGGCTGCCGAAGGCATCCGCCAGCTCGCCAATCAGTTCCGGACGCCGTACTGCCGCCGAGTTGATCGATACCTTATCGGCACCCGCATCGAGCAACACATCGACATCGTCCCGGTTTTTGATCCCTCCACCGATGGTAAAGGGGATGCTGAGATGGCGGGCAATATCACGCGCCAGCGCCGCCAGCGTTTTCCGCTTCTCGTGCGTAGCGGTAATATCGAGAAAGACCAACTCATCCGCACCTTCCTGGCTGTAGCGCGCTCCCAATTCCACCGGATCACCGGCATCGCGCAGGTTGACGAAGTTGATGCCCTTTACCGTGCGGCCGTCTTTGATGTCGAGGCAGGGAATGATGCGTTTGGCGAGCATTTGTGCTTTTTGTTTATTGGTTATGGCTTGTTTCCAGTGTTTTAGGCTTTCTTTGGCCCTTTATTATCTACGAAGGCCACCAAATCGGCCAGGGAAAGGTGCCCTTCGTAGATGGCTTTCCCGATAATTGCGCCGTAGCAACCGATTTGTGCGAGCTGCGCGAGTTCTTCCATGGTAGTTACGCCGCCGCTGGCAATTAGTTCGAGGTCGGGGAAATTGGCCCGGATTTCGCGGTAGATGGGCAGGGCGCTGCCCTCCAACAGGCCGTCTTTACTCACGTCGGTACAAATCGTTGTCCGGACGCCGGCCCCCACGTATTCCTCCAGAAAGGGAAGTAACATACGGTCGCTACGCTCCTGCCAGCCACTGACGGCAATATGCCCGTCCCGAACATCCGCCCCCAAGATGATGCGTTCCGGGCCGTAGGTTTCAAGCCACTTCCGAAATACCTCCGGCTGCTTCACGGCAATGGTTCCTCCCGTAATTTGGCGCGCTCCACTTTCGAAGGCAATACGCACATCTTCGTCGGATTTCAGCCCTCCGCCAAAATCCACCCAGAGGTTGGTCGATCGCGTTATCCGCTCCAGCACCGCCTGATTGACGATATGCCCCGAACGGGCACCGTCCAGATCGACCACGTGCAAGCGGTGCAATCCGGCATCCTCTATCATTTTCGCTACCTCGAGCGGGTCTTCATTATAGATTTTTTTGCGCTCGTAGTCCCCTTGCGTAAGGCGGACGCACTTTCCCTCGATGATGTCGATGGCGGGTATGATGTGCATGTTAGTACTTTGGTCGGTTGGTACCAAAAGACCTCTCAAGGGCATACATTCAGGAAATCCTCCAGGATCTTGGCCCCTACCGGTCCGGATTTTTCCGGGTGAAATTGGGTGGCGTAGAAGTTCTTATGGTGCAATACCGAGCTAAATTCCTGGCAGTAGGGCGTAGTGGCTACGGTCCAGGGGCCGGGCTCGATGTAGTAGCTGTGGACAAAATAGGTAAACTGCCCGTCCAATTCCGGGCGAATCCAGCAGTCCGGTGTCAGGTGGATTTGATTCCAGCCCATGTGGGGGACTTTCTCCCCTTGCTGCGGGATGAATTTCCGCACCCGTTGGGGAATGATTCCCAGGCAGGGCGTATCGCGTTCCTCCGAGTGGGCACACAGCAGTTGCGCGCCGAGGCAAATGCCCAGCACGGGCTGTTCCAGGCTCCGAATCAAGTCGTCGAGCCCCCGTTCGTGCAGGAAATCCATGGTGCTGCGCGCCTCCCCTACCCCCGGAAAAATGACGCGATCCGCCTCGCGGATGCGCTCGGGGGCATCGGTTAGATCGGCGGCAATCCCCAGCCGTTCGAGCGCAAACAGGACGGAGCGAATGTTGCCGGCATTGTAGTTAATAATCGCTACGCGCTTCATTATAATACACCTTTGGTAGAGGGCAATTGGGCATTGGCGGCATCGCGGCGCTTGGCCATCTTGATGGCTCGTGCCAGCCCTTTGAAAATGGCTTCGATCTTGTGGTGTTCGTTGTCGCCCTCCGCTTGGATATTCAGGTTGCATCGGGCCGTATCGGAGAAGGATTTGAAGAAATGATAGAACATTTCCGTCGGCATATCTCCAATTTTCTCGCGCCGAAATTCGGCCTCCCAAACCAACCAGGGCCGGCCGCCGAAGTCGATCGCTACCTGCGCCAGGACATCGTCCATTGGCAAATGGAAGCCGTAGCGCTCCAGGCCCAACTTGCTGCCCAATGCCTGATGAAACGCCTCGCCCAGCGCCAGTGCCGTATCCTCGATGGTGTGGTGCTCGTCGATGTGTAAATCGCCGGTCACTTCAACTGTTAAGTCGCTGCCGGAGTGGCGCGCCAATTGGTCGAGCATATGATCGAAAAACCCGAGCCCGGTGGCAATCTTGGAGATTCCCGTTCCGTCCAGATCCAGCTCGATGCGGATGTCCGTCTCCCGGGTCGTACGCCTCACGGCAGCCCTGCGCGCCCCGAGCTTGAGGTGCGTGTAGATGTCCTCCCAAGCCGTCGTGGTGAGGGTAATGGTATCGTTTAGGTCACGTTGTTGTTCTTCCGTCAATTCGGCTGCTCCCAGCCCAGGGTCATTATTCAGAAAAATGCCTTTGGCACCGAGGTTTCGGGCCAACTGCATATCCGTGAGCCGATCCCCTACCACGAAGCTGGCCGCCAGGTCGAATTCCCCCTCCAGGTAACCGGTCAATAGGGCGGTACCTGGCTTGCGCGTGGGCTGGTTCTCGTGCTTAAAGGTGCGATCGATGAACACCTCGCGGAACGTGATTCCCTCGTCTTCCAGAGCTTGCAGCACAAACCGATGGGCCGGCCAGAAGGTATCTTCGGGAAAGGAATCCGTGCCCAGCCCGTCCTGATTGGTGATCATCACCAGTTCGAAGTCCAGCTCCCGGACGATGCGCCCCAGCCACTGAAACATACCGGGGTAGAAGCGCACTTTATCGAGCCGGTCGATCTGGTAGTCATCGGGTTCCAGGATCAATGTACCGTCCCGATCGAGAAAGAGAATGCGTTGCATGCTTTAGAAATTAGTGGCCATGCTGGTCGAAGTATCGGCAGCGAAATCAACCAGGGCGCGAAACAGGAATTCATTTTCTTCGGGCAGTCCGACGGTGATGCGCAGACAGCCCTCGCAGTGGGGAAGTTTGGACCGATCCCGCACAATAATACCTTTCTCCGTGAGGTAGCGATAGAGGCGTTGCGGCTCTGCCACCCGCACCAGCAGGAAGTTGGCATCGGAAGGAAAGATGCGCTCCACGAAGGGCAGTCCCCCCAGGTACTGGGCCAGTAAGGCCCGCTGGCCGATGATCGTCGCCACGTGGTTCGATACTTCCTCAAACTGATTTAACGTATCCAGCGCCACCTGTTGGGTGAGCTGATTGACGTTGTAGGGAGGCTTCACCTTGTTGAAGTAGCCAATGATCTGCTCGGATGCCATCGCGACTCCCAGTCGAATGCCCGCCAGGCCAAGCGCCTTCGAAAAGGTTTGCATCACGATGAGGTTCGGGTAAATCCCGATCCAGCGGGCGTAGCTTTCGCGGGCCGCAAAATCGATGTAGGCCTCATCGATCACCACAATGCCGTGGAAACGCTCGACCAGCTCCCGCACGCTTGCTTCGGAGAAGTCATTCCCCGTGGGGTTATTGGGCGAACACAACCACAACACCTTCGTCTGGGGCGTAGCGGCCTCCAGTACAGCCGCCACGTCGGGTTGAAAGCTGGGCCTAAGCGGAACCTCCACGACCTCCACATTAGCAATATCGGCCGCCACCCGATACATGCCGTAGGTGGGCGGTAAGGTCAAAACCATATCCTGGCCGGGCTCACAGAAAATGCGAAAGATGAGATCGATGATTTCGTCGCTCCCGTTTCCCAGTACCATCTGCTCGACGGGCACCTGCCGGATAGCGGCCAATGCCTGTTTGACCTTTATCGCGTAAGGATCGGGGTAACGATTGTAGCCGGTAGGGAAGGGATTTTCGTTGGCATCCAGATAAATGTCAGCAGTACCGGTAAACTCGTGCCGGGCCGACGCGTAGGGGCGCAAGCGCCGAATATTGGGGCGAACGAGTTCTTCTATGGTTTTCATAGCTAGTGTTCTTGGTTGGATGGGGCCAGGCGAATCGCCACCGCGCGGCGGTGTGCCTCCAATTGCTCCGCGGCGGCCATGGCCTCGACCGTGGGGCCAATCGCCTGCAAGCCCTCCGGCGTAAGTTCCTGAAAGGTGATTTGCCGCACGAAGCTATCGAGGGAAGCGCCACTGTAATTACGGGCGTAGCCGTTGGTGGGTAGCGTGTGGTTCGTCCCGCTGGCGTAATCGCCTACTGATTCCGGGGTGTAGGGCCCCAGGAATACCGACCCGGCATTCGTTACCTGGTCGCCGACGGTGCGCGCATTCTGAAGGGCCAGGATGAGGTGTTCCGGCGCGTATTCATCAATAACGCGTATGGCTTCCGCCAAATCCGGCACTACCACTACCGAGCTGTTGCGGATGCTTGGTTCGGCTAGCTCGCGACGGGGCAGCTCCACTAGTTGGCGCTCGACGGCGGCCATCGCATCGCGGGCAAAGGATTCGGAGAAACAAACGAGCACGACCTGGCTATCGGCTCCGTGCTCGGCCTGGCTCAGGAGGTCGGCAGCTACGTATTCCGGGTTGGCCGCATCGTCGGCGCAGACCAGGACCTCCGAAGGGCCGGCCGGCATATCGATCGCGACTCCCTCGCGGCTAACGAGTTGTTTGGCCACGTTCACGTAGGCATTCCCCGGACCGAATATCTTGTACACCCTGGGAACCGTTTCCGTACCGTAGGCCATTGCCCCGATTGCCTGTGCCCCTCCGATCGCGTAGACGCGGTGGATGCCACAGAGATGGGCCGCAAACAGCACGGCCGGATGCACCTGCCCATCCGCTTGCGGAGGAGAGCAGAGCACAATTTCCCGACACCCCGCCAGCACGGCCGGAACGGCCAGCATCAGTACGCTGCTGAAGAGCGGTGCCGTTCCGCCCGGCACGTAGAGCCCCACTTTCTGAATGCCCACCTGCTTGCGCCAGCAGCGCACGCCCGGCATGGTTTCTATTTCCTGCACCGGTTGCAACTGGGCCCGGTGGAAGGTCTCGATGTTGGTACGCGCCTGCCGAATCGCCGTGGCTAGGGCCGGATCGATGGCTGTTTCGGCCATCTCCAGGGCCTCCGTGCTTACCTGTAAGTCGGTCAGCGTTACCCCATCGAAGCGTTCGGTAAAGGCCCGCACCGCCGCATCGCCCTCCGTGCGCACCCGCTCGAGGATGGCGCGGACCGGTGCTTCCAGCTCCGCCAGATCGAGCGCCGGGCGCTTGAGGATCGCCGCATAATCAGCCGGTGCCGGATGTAGGTGAAGTTGCATGCTACAGAATCATTTTCTCGATTGGAATAATCAGGATACCCTGGGCCCCGGCGGCTTTCAGTTGCTCGATGATGTCCCAGAATTTGGCGTCGGAGATGACCGTATGGATGCTGCTCCACCCCTCTACTGCCAGCGGCATCACGGTGGGGCTTTTCATCCCGGGCAAGATGTTGGTAATTTCGGCCACGCGGTCGTTTGGTGCGTTCATCAATAAATAGCGGTTGCCGCGAGCGGCCATTACGGACCGAATCCGGAACCGCAGCGCCTCTACGTGCATTTCAACCTCCTGCCGCGGCTGCGACCCGGTAACGAGGCACGCCTCCGACTTGAGTAAAATATCCTGTTCTTCCAGATTGTTTTTAAACAGCGTACTTCCCGTGCTCACGAGGTCGCAAATGGCATCCGCCAAACCGATGTTGGGGGCAATTTCCACCGACCCCGAAATTTCGTGGATCGTCGCATCGATTTGGTGGCGGCTCAGATATTCCTTCAGCGTATGCGTGTAAGAGGTGGCGATCCGCTTGCCCTGCAGCCACTGGAGCCCGGTGTAGTCGACGCCCTTCGGCACCGCAATCGAGAGCCGGCACTTAGAAAACCCGAGGCGTTCGAGGATTTGCAGGGGTTTCCCCTTTTCGATGATGGTATTTTCGCCCAGGATGCCCAGGTCGGCGACCCCGTCATCGACGTACTTCGGGATATCGGAATTGCGCAAGTACAGGATGTCGACGGGAAAGCTATGGGAGCTGGCCTTCAGCTGGTCGCGGCGGTTGTCCACTTTGATGCCACACTCCTTTAGCAGCTTCATCGAATCGTCGAGTAAGCGGCCGGATTTCTGAACGGCAATCTGCAATCTAGGTTCCATGCGGATCGATAATGGTTAAATGCAAAGAGGCCTACCGTGGCGTGCGGCAGACCTCTTTGCAGGTTTAAAGAACGACATCCCAAACCACCAGCTTACCTAACGCCCGGATAGACGAGTGCGAGATGGTAATGATGGTGCAGATGTACGAGCATATTAAATGCTATTGAAGTGGTACGGGACGGAATCGAACCGCCGACACCAGGATTTTCAGTCCTGTGCTCTACCAACTGAGCTACCGTACCGCCTTTCTTAAGGCGTGGCAAATGTAGCCGTAAAATTTTTTCCGAGCAAGTTTCCACTCGTTTTTCTATGCGGATGCATAACCTCTACCCTTCACTGAATGTTCCCGGTTGAGGTTGCG
>CAZDET010000013.1:9781-87285 GCA_964504335.1 uncultured Saprospiraceae bacterium | reverse complement strand
AGGCTGAATAAAGGGTCAGTAAAGTACTGATTAACAATCCAATGCCTAAGCTCTATAAGCTAATATCTACAATCTAATCAAGCCAGATACTTTGCCACAATCGGCAAGCGCCGACCCATGCCGAAGGCCTTCGGGCTGACCCGTAGTACCGGAGGCGTTTGGTAACGCTTAAATTCGTTGATATTGACCAGCCGAAGGACTCGATTGACGAGGTCGCGGTCGTAGCCGCGCTCGACGATTTCCTGGGGGCCTTGCCGTTGCTCGATGTACAGGTAGAGGATTTGGTCCAGGATGGTATAGTCCGGGAGGCTGTCGCTGTCTTTCTGATCGTGGCGCAATTCGGCGGAAGGGGCTTTTTTCAGGGTGTTTTCCGGGATGATTTCCCCGTCCTTGTTGATGAATCGGGCCAATTCGTACACCTCCGTTTTGTAGACGTCGCCAATGACGCTCAGGCCGCCGTTCATATCGCCGTAGAGGGTGCTATAACCGACGGCGATTTCGCTTTTATTGCCGGTATTCAGGAGGATATTGCCGAATTTATTACTCATCGTCATGAGCAGTACGCCGCGGATACGGGCTTGTAGATTTTCTTCGGCCAGGCCGAAGGGCGTTGCCCAGAGCTGGGGTTCCAGGGCTTTGGTATAGCTGTCGTAAATGGGTTCGATGGGAATGAGTTCGTATTGGACGCCCAGGTTCTCGGCTAATGTGCGTGCATCCTGCACGGAGTGGTCGGAAGAAAACTGGGAGGGCATGAGCAGTACGCGCACCTGGTCGGGGCCGAGCGCCCTTGCTGCCAGCACGGCCACCACCGCCGAGTCGATCCCTCCCGAAAGGCCGAGAATTGCCTTGCGAAACCCGAGCTTTTCGAAGTATTGCCGCACTCCGAAGACCAATCCGTCGTGGATGAGCTGGATTTTGTCTTTTGCGCGTTCGCCGAGCGCTCCTTCTCCCGATTGTACCGCGTCGAGATCGTATACCCGCAGGTCTTCCTCAAAGTAGGGGAGCTCGTCGTAGACATCCCCATCGGGTGACATCACGAGGGAACCGCCGTCGAAAATAATCTCCGTTTGGGCGCCTACCTGATTGCAGAGAAAGAACGGGATGGGATACTGTTCGACATTGGCCTGCATCATTTCGATGCGATCGGGAGCGTGCGCGTAGGCGAAGGGCGAAGCGGAAATATTAATGATCAGATCCGGCTGCTGACTGGCCAGCTCATCCAGTGGGCTGACCGTGTAGAGTGGGTTTTCGTTGCCGACATTCCAGTTGTCTTCACAAATGAGCAGAGCGATGCGCTTCCCCTGAAATTCGACCACCGACCATTCCTTGGCCGGCTCGAAGTAGCGGTACTCGTCGAAAATATCGTAAGTGGGCAGTAGCGTTTTGTGCTGCACCTGCTGGATCTGGCCCTCCGCTAAAAAGAAGGCGGTGTTGAACAGATCTTTTCCTTCTACCTGAGGGTTTACGGAAGGGGAGCCGAGGATAATGGCAATACCATCCGCTGCTTTCGCCATGCGATCAACGCAGGCCTGCGCCCGGTCGATGAAATCGCGAAATTCCAGGAAGTCGCGGGGCGGGTATCCCGCGGTACACAATTCGGGGAAGACGACCAGATCGGCCCGGGCCTGTTTGGCGCGCTCGGTGAAGTCGAGCATTTTTCGCAGGTTTCCTTCAAAGTCGCCGATGAGGCTATTTATTTGCGCGAGTGCGATTTTCATGCTATCGATTTATTCATCATCGCAAACAGGCAAAAATAGGCTTAGTTTACAAGCAAAACTAAGTTAGAACACCCACTGTGCATTAAAAGAAAAATCGATAGGCTACCATCTGCGCCGTAAAGCCGACGAGGTAGCCCCCGTACAGATCGATTGGATCGTGGGCCTTGAGCAATAAGCGCGCCGTGCCTACCAGTCCGGCAATTAGAATGGCCGCCAGAAAAACGAGCCCGACGCTGACCGAATAGACGCCCAGACTGCCTAGATCTAACGAAAAAGATGGATAACTAAAGCGCAGCAGCGTAATGAACACCATTGCCACCAATCCGCCTACTCCGACGGCGTGCGCACTGATTTTTGAAAAGATATTGACAAAAAAGGCCAGGAACAGCGCGATGACGATCCCGAGCATAAAGGCCGTAAAAACCGTAGGTACCTGACCGGAGCTGTAGAAATTGTAAAATACCCACAAGTAGAGCAGGCCCGTGAGAATGTAGGGGCCGATTCGATCCGACTTATCGGGCATTTCCAGGGAGCCGATCATACCTGAAAAGTGCATGACGAGGATACAGACTGCAGGCAGGAAAAAGGTGTAGAGAAAAACGAGCAGCAAGGTTTCCTGTCCGACCCGTTCGGTGATCGAGTTGATGCCAAACAGATAGGGGTTGATGAGCAGTAGCAGAATCAACATATACGTTGGAATCAACAGGGGATGGAAGATGAGGGAAACGCCCCTGGCCAGTCCTCGAAGGAAGGGTTGATCCATTAATTGATAAGATTTGCGTTAAGCATGCGGTCTTCGAGCCACTTGCGTCGGGGATGGATGCTGTTGTTGAGGTATTTTTCGATCATGAGGCTGGCAATTGGCGCGGCAAAAGTCGATCCCCAGGTTCCGTTTTCGACATATACCGCAATGGCGATCTTCGGATCGTCTTTTGGGGCGAAGGCAAAAAAGATAGAGTGGTCATCTCCGTGCGGATTCTCGGCAGTACCGGTTTTTCCGCAGACTTCGATGCCGGGAATTTGAGCAATCCGGGCCGTGCCGGCAGATACGACGCGGGCCATACCCTCCACAACGGGTTCGAAGTGCGTTGGTTGAATAATGAGGTCGGTGCGTTGTCTGGCTAGCGAGGAAGGTTGCCATTGTTCCTGCCCCTGTTTGCGGAAGGCACGGACGAGGTGGGGCGTAATCCAGTACCCCCGATTGGCGATTGCTGCGGCGAGGTTGGCGATTTGGAGGTTGGTCATCAGATATTCGCCCTGGCCGATGCCGAGCGAGCGAATCCAGATGGCTTTCCAGCTACTCTCGTTGCGATACACCTTATCGTAATATTCGGAGGTTGGGACTAACCCGCTTTTTTCGTTCGGAAAATCGATGCCCAACGGCCTCCCGAGGCCAAAATAGGCGAGGTGCCGGTTGAATCGATTCAGCCCGGTTTCTGCGTCGCCCCATTTGTTGATGGTCTCGAGAAACGTAGTAACAAAGTAGGCATTGCAGGAGTGCTGAATGGCCATCGACACATTGCTGCAGTAAGGGTGGGCGTGGCATCCCGTTTTGGCGGCGCCGAGAAAAAAGCCACCGCGACAGCGAATGCCCCGATCGGGTTGGAGGGTGCCCTCTTGCAGTGCAATCAGGGCTACAATCGGCTTGAAGAGGGAGCCGGGCGGATACAATCCCATCACACTCCGGTCGTGCAGCGGTTTGAGGGTATCCTGAAGCAGGCGGGCAAAGGTCTCGTTGCGGCGTTGATCGATCGTCAGTTCATTGGGGTCGTAGGTTGGGCTACTAACCATGGCCAGAATTTCGCCCGTTTTGGGCTCGATAGCCACGACGCTACCGATTTTATTTTGCATCAATTCCTCCCCGTATTGCTGTAGGTGCAGGTCGATGGTCGTGCGCAGGTCGGTACCGGGCTGAGAAGATTTATCGTTACGACCGTCATTTACCTTACCGACTTCCTGGCCGAGCTGATCCTTGTAGATCATGCGCAGGCCCTTCAGGCCACGCAGGGAGTCTTCGTAGTAGCGCTCCAGCCCCGTGGTACCGATGTAATCGCCGGGGGCATACACATCCGGTTGTTGGTCGATCTCCCGCTGCGATACCTCGGAAATGTAGCCGAGCAGGTGGGCGGCGTTGGGGTGCTTGTAGCGGCGGGCTTTCCGCTTCTGGATGGAGAAGCCGGGAAAGTCGTACAGGCGTTCCTGGAAAGCGGCAAAGCGCGTTTTGGAGATTTTACTTTCAAAAACAAAAGGTTTGGACCGCGAGTAGCGTGGGTCCTTCCAGTTGCGTTTGATATTCTCTTCGAAGTATGCCCGGTCGATTTCGAGCAAGTCACAAAAATCGGCGGTATCGAAATCAGCGGCGTATTCTTCGAACTGGTTGTACGTCACCTGAAGATCGTACATCGGGCGGTTGGAGACCAACAACTCGCCGTTGCGATCGAAGAGGAGTCCCCGGGCGGGATATTCGACGACTTTTCCCGTGCCGGCCGCATCGGCAACCTGGCGGAAGTCGGTATTGAGCACCTGGAGGTGGAAGGCCTTCCCAATCAGTACCAGGGCCAGGGCAATGATGATGCCTCTGATAATATCTGACCGCTGCTGTTCTGACTGAATTGCTTTCACGATGATAATCAGTCTTTGGGGTTAAACACGTACACGCTCACCAGCAGAAAAACCATGGAAATCAGCCAGCTGCCGATGGTCTTTCCGATGATACTCAGTATGTAAACCGGAGTAAATGCCTGCACGGAGAAAAATACGAATGTATGTATGGCCATCATGAGGGCGGCGTACCGTAAAAACCAGCCATCGCCCAAGTCGTGTTTGGTCGGTTTTGCCTTCGGGCTATACCCCTCGCGGGGTGCTAGCTGCTTCACGATAAACGGGCGTACCCAGGCCGTAAAGGTGGCGGCGGCAGCGTGCAACCCACCGGTAGCATAAAACAAATCGATCAGCAACCCAAGGGCAAAAGAGAGCAGAATAACCAGGGGCTGAGTAATACGCAACGGAAGCAGCAGAATGAACAGCGGGTAGATGAACACGACGAAATAGTCGGTACCACCAAAACCGAATGCCAGCTGCTTGAACAGAAAGACCTGCAGCAGCAGCAAAATCACGAACCGGATGATGCTATTGACGATACCTCGTTCCATTACTCCTGCAATTCGTCCACTTCTCCTTTAAATAAATCGCGCACAACGCTGGCGTGCTGTACGTTGCGCAAATCTTGTAACAATTCGACCTTAATATTCCAGGTGGTGCCGTCGGATGCCACCGTGGCCTTATCTACCGTGCCGAGGGCAATGCCCGTCGGAAAATAGTTGCTGTAGCCCGTCGTCTCTACCGTATCGCCTTTGGCGACCGGGACGTAACTCGGCACATCGGTTAGCTGCATGTAGCGGGCATCCCTTCCCTCCCAGAGCAGCGTGCCGAATTCGTTGTTTTTTCGCAAGCCGGCGCTCAGTCGGCTATTGCGATGCAGCACCGTCATGACCCGGCAATAGTGATTAGTCACCTGGGTGACAAAGCCCAGCACCCCGTTGGAACAAATCACCCCCTGATGCGGCTCCACGCCGTGTACCCGGCCAATGTCGAGAACCAGCGTATTGTGATACCCGAACTGAGAACGACTGACAATATTGGCCGGCAAAAAAGAATAGCGCTGCCGGAGACTGTCTTCGACGACGGTATCTGCTTGCGTGAATTTCGTTTCAAAGGAGGATGGAAGGGCGGCGCGCAGGCGGGCGTTTTCTTCTTTGATCTGCTCGAGTTGTTCGCGGATGGAAATGTAGCCAATCAATTCATCGTACCGTTCGGTCAACTCATTGGTGTAGAGCGACCAGGTGGCCATGGCCACTTCGCGTTGCTCGCCGTTGCGGGTAATAATCAGATAGAGGCACAGAATTTCCAGTAGCACGAATAGGAAGAAGCTACCGCCCCGGGAAAATATCTGAACCAGCTTGATCATACCACACGTTTTTTAAAGCAGCTTAGGAGCTCCGCTCGGCAGAAATCATTCGGGTAGCGGAAGATACGCAATGGTCGGTAGAGTTTGGTGGCTGCTTCGGAAATTTTGTCAGACGCTGCTGCGGGGTATCAAAATGGACTGAAATCGTTCGGTATCGCTCAATGCTTTGCTCGTGCCCCGAACGACCGCACGCAGCGGATCGTCGGCGACGTGGACGGGTAGTTTCGTCTTCTGGCTGATGCGTTTGTCGAGCCCGCGCAGGAGCGCTCCGCCTCCGGTGAGGTAGAGGCCAGTTTTGTAGATGTCACTCGCCAGCTCGGGTGGGGTAGTTTCTAGTGCCCGCAGCACGGCTTCTTCGATCGCGGTAATCGACTCGTCGAGTGCCGCGGCAATTTCCGAGTGGGACACCATGATTTGCTTGGGGATGCCGGTCATCAGGTCCCGACCATTAACGGCGTAGTCTTCGGGCGGATTATCGATGTCTTGCAGGGCCGAACCGACATTGATCTTGATTTGCTCCGCCGTGCGCTCCCCGATGAGGATGTTGTGTTGCCGCTTCATGTAGTTCATGATGTTGTCGGTCAACTCATCTCCGGCCACGCGAATGCTTTGATCGCAGACGATTCCGGAAAGGGCAATGACGGCGATTTCGGTGGTGCCGCCACCAATGTCAATGATCATATTGCCGACGGGCTCCTCTACGTCGAGGCCGATACCCAGCGCGGCGGCCATCGGTTCGAAGATCAGGTAGGTTTCCTTTGAATCGACGTGGTCGGCGCTATCGAAGACGGCTCGCTTTTCTACTTCCGTAATACCCGAGGGGATGCAAATGACCATTTTGAGATGGGTGAACAGCCGCCGCCGCCGGCCGATCATGCGAATCATCCCTTCAATCATTTGCTCGGCCGCGTTGAAATCGGCAATTACGCCGTCTTTCAGGGGGCGCACCGTTCGTATGTTTTCGTGGGTTTTTTCGTGCATTTGCATGGCCTTGCGGCCAACGGCAATGGTCTGCTTGGTCAGTGGATTCATAGCGACGATGGAGGGTTCGTCTACGACAACCTCTCCATCTTGTATGATGAGCGTGTTGGCCGTGCCCAGGTCAATCGCGAGTTCTTGTCTGAAAAAGTTAAATATTCTCATCCAAATAGCATGGATATGGCGTAATGCGGCTGCGTGTCGAAATACTGTATTTCAGGTAAATCAAGCGCAAATGAACGGAAATTTATCGATATTAGAAAACATACCCAATGGCTTAACTAGCAAGCTTTTTCGGCGCTTCAGGCCCCTACGCTGATCACCCAGTATTCCTCCGGATGCAGGTATCGGTTGGCCAATTCCCGAATCTGGGTGGAATCGATCGTGGTAACGGTTTGGACGAGGTGCTCGAAAAAGTCGAGTGATACTTCCTCGGTCAGTAACGTCAGAATCACCTCGGAGAGGTTAAACGGCCCGTCGAGCATCGTTAGGAAGTTACCCATCAAATAATTCCGGACCATTTCCAATTCTTGCTGCGAAACCAGTTCGTTTCGCAGCCGGGCCATTTCCGCGCGTAATTCGTGCAGAGTGGCCTCTACTTGATCATTACCGACTTCGGCATCGATGTGGAGCGCGCCGCCGAAGCGCATCGTATCGATCGACGAACCGATGTGGTAGGTATACCCTTTTTGTTCGCGAATGTTTTCCATCAGGCGGCTACCGAAGTAGCCCCCGAAGATGGTATTCAACACGTACACTCCCGGATAGTCGGGATGATCGCGGCGAAAGAGCGGCCGCAGCAGGCGGATGGCCGTTTGTAGACGATCCGGACGGTCGATTCGCAGCGTCCTCGGGGGGTGCGTTGGAAAAGCCGGGGGCGTTATCGGATAGGTTGGGCGAGTGGGGAGTGCACCCAGGTACTGATCGAGTAGTTTTTCCACTTCGGGGGTGATCCGGCCGCTCACGAGGAGAAAACCATTACCGGCGTGGATATGTCGTTCGTGGTGCCGGCGCAAATCGGCTACTTCGAGTTGAGCATAAGATTCGAAACTGCTGTTGTAGCCGTAAGGATGATCGGCGCCGTAGCAATGCTCCGTAATTTCGCGGTAGGCCAGGACATCGTTTTTTTGAAGTTCTTCGCGCAGCGATTGTTGATTGCGGCGGATGAAACTGTCCAACTCCCGTTGCGGGAACAGGGGCTCTGCAAGCGAGGTAGCAAACAGTGGCAGGGTGATGTTCAAATGTCGATTCAGGCTGTACAAAACGATGTTGCCCGTATCGGTGTGGTAGGGCACGTTGAGCGTGGCCCCGTGGTAATCGAAGGCCTCGCTCAGTTGACTCGAGTTGTAGGAGCCGGCGCCTTCCTTCAGCATTTGGAGCGTGGCCCGGGCCACCATTTGCTTGTGTTCGTAGGGGCGGCCCGCCCAAAACACCGCCTCGATGCGCACGACTTCCTGGGTGCCTTTGTCGATCAAATAGCCTTTCCAGCCATTGCGCAACTCGACCTCCCGCGGCCGCGGAAGCTCCAGTCGGTTGAAGGTGTGTATCGGGGGCGGTTGTGTGCGATTTGGCATAGCTTGATTATCCACAAGATGTTAACACTTTCGATGACGAAAAGTACGTGGAAAAAGTATTTTTGCAAGAAGGTATAAACCGCATCTATGAAATTTAGTGTATCGTCCACTGAACTCCTTAAGCGCCTGAGTTTGGCGGGAGGGGCCATCGGGTCGAATCCCGTATTGCCGATTCTCGAGGATTTTCTGTTTACCATCGAGAACAACGAGCTAACCATTGCCGCCACCGATCTGGAAACCTCCATCATCACCAAGATGGAAGTAATGGCCGATAAAGACGGGGTGGTGGCCGTGCCCGCCAAAATCCTGATTGATACGCTAAAGGCCCTGCCCGAACAGCCGATCACCTTTACCGTAGATGAAGAAAACTTCGGGATCGAGATCACTTCGGCCTACGGCAAGTACAAGCTGGCCGGCGAAAACGGAGCGGATTACCCGCAGATTCCCGTTCCCGATGAGGTGGATACTGTTACCGCGCCGGCGCTGTCGCTGTCGGAGGGCGTGTCGAAAACGCTTTTCGCCACCAGCAGCGACGAGCTGCGCCCGGCGATGACCGGGGTCTATTTTCAGGTCGATTTCAGCAAATTGACACTGGTTGCTACCGACGCCCACAAACTGGTAAAATTTACCCTGATGGATCTGCAGGGGGAAGTAACTACCAATTTCATCGTTCCGAAAAAAGCCCTCAATTTACTGAAGGGCTCCTTGCCGAATACCGGAGAGGTGACGCTATCCTTCAATAAGGCCAATGCCTTTTTTGCCTTCGACGAAACCAGCCTCATCTGCCGCCTCATCGATGCCCGCTATCCGGATTACAACGCCGTCATCCCGGTAGACAATCCCAATGTGCTGACGGTGCAGCGAAGCGATTTTCAGAGCTCGCTCCGGCGTATCGCCATCTACGCCAATAAAACCACCAACCAGGTTATTATCAACGTCGGCGACGGAAGCCTGCAGGTGCGCGCTCAGGATCTGGACTTCAGCAACGAAGCTACCGAACAACTGGCTTGCACCTACGACGGGGAGCCCCTGCAAATTGGCTTCAACGCCCGGTTCCTGGTCGAAATGCTCGGGGTGCTGGAAAGCGACGAAGTTCGCCTGGAAATGTCGACGCCCACCCGGGCCGGCATCTTGCTGCCCAACGAGGAAATCGAAAACCAGGATGTTCTCATGCTGGTTATGCCGGTGATGTTGAGTAATTAATGCCCACGACCTCCAAAAAGACGGGATTGTTTTTCGGCTCCTTCAATCCGGTCCACGTCGGCCATATGATCATAGCGAATTTCATGGCGACGCAGACGGATCTGGAAGAGGTGTGGATCGTAGTAAGCCCCCACAATCCGTTGAAGCGCAAAAAAACGCTGGCCCGCGATCACGACCGCCTGCACCTGGTGCACCTCGCCATTGGAGATACGCCGGGCCTGCGAGCTTCCGATGTCGAATTTGGTTTGCCCCGGCCAAGTTACACGGTCGACACATTGGCGCATCTGCGCGAACGGTATCCCGAGCGGTCGTTTGCACTAATTATGGGAAGTGATAACCTGCGCACCCTGCACAAATGGAAGAATTACGAAATCCTGCTGCGCGATTACGAACTCTATGTCTATCTGCGGCCCGACCATCCGCCCGGGGAGTGGGCCGAACATCCCAACGTGCGGTTGGTGGAAGCGCCGCTCATGCAGCTATCCGCCACTTACATTCGGCAGTGTTTGGGCAACGGTCACTCTGTTCGGTATCTCGTGCCTCCGGCGGTCGAAACCTATCTGTTGGAAAATAACTTATACCGGTAAGCTGGCCGACGCAGGCTGCTAATTTTCAGTACTCAAACAATACCCTTTGCGGGGTAGCGGTTTGAAGACATGTCAACCAAGACAAGCACCAACACATGATTCGAACGCTCCCGGTAGCTATGCTGCTATTGGCTTGCCAGATCGCCTGCACCCAGTCGGGCCTACCCCTCGGAAGCTGGCGTACCTATTTGTCCTTCAACCGTGCCCCACACGTGACGCAGACGCCTGCCAATGTCGTGCTTTCCACCGGCAAGGGACTGTTGCTACTCGACAAGCAGGAAGCTTCTACCCAACGCATAACCCGCACCGACGGGCTGAGTGGATCGGATATTCGTCTGATTAAGTACCATCCTCCCACCGAGACGATCATCGTAGTGTACAATAGCAGCGTCATCGATTTGTACCGATCGAATGGCGAGGTGCTGACCCTCCCCCAGATCGATAATTTCAACTTTTCGGGGGGCGATAATCGAATAAATGAGGTGTTTGTAGACGATACCAATATCGCCTATCTGGCCGCCGGTTACGGGGTATCAGCCGTCGATGTGGAGCGCGGGATCTTCCTTTTTTCCACCTTCACCGACGTGTCCGTGCGCTCGGTGGTCGTGCACGAGAACGCCCTCTGGGCCGGAACCGACGATGGGCTTTACCGCGTGCCGCTGACCGGCGTAAATTTAAATGACTTTACGCGCTGGGAATTGCTCGGCCCCGCGTCTGGCTTCCCCGAGGTATACCAGGTGCCCGCGCTGGCGGTGTACCAGGGCCAATTGTACATCGGCATCGACCTCGATATTTTTCGCCTGGAACCCGATGGCCCCCGGCTGTTTTACGACGCCGAAGACCGCGACTGGCAGTTGGAATACCTATCCGCCGAGGGAGCCAATCTGCTCGGAGGCTACCGCTGCCTGAGCACCCCCTGTTTCGATCGGCAGGTAGCCGTCTTCGATGCCAACGGATTGGTGCGGGAAGTGATTGCCAACTGCGTCGGCATTACCAATAACGCCGTTCAGGATGAGCAGGGCCGTATCTGGTTTGGCGATGAGTGGGAAAACATCCGGGTGCTGGACCAGCTGCAGGGGGAGTGCCGCCAACTGAATTTCAGTGGCCCCTTCAGCGATCGCTTCTGGGAGCTAGCCGTGACGGATGATGAGCTCTGGGCGGCCTCCGGAGCCACTACCTCCGCCCTGACGCCCCTTTTTGTATTCGATGGTTTTTACCGCCTGGTCGACGGCCAGTGGCAAACCTTTAACGTCAATAATACCCCCGCACTGAACGCCCAGACGAACGGCGGGGACGATATCTTTACCTTCGTAGACGTAGTGGTGAACGAATCGACACAGAAAGCCTACGCCGCCTCGTTCTTCGAAGGGCTGGTGGAAGTCGATCTCGTCGCGGATGAGATTCAGATATTCAATCAATTCAACAGCGCGCTGCAAATTTCCACCGGTGCCGGCGACGGGCGGGTGCGCGTAGGCGGCATGGCTGTCGACGAGGCCGGAACCCTCTGGATGACCAATCACCTTTCCGACCAGGTGCGGCCCATCTCGGCTCTGACAGCGGAAGGCCGTTGGTTTAATTTCGGCAATTCCTGCGGGCGCAACGGGCTGTTTGACCTGACCATCGATGCCAGCGGATTCAAGTGGGCCATTACGGATATCGGTTCGGGAGGTGGTGTCGTCGTATTCGACGAAGGAGACATCACCGACCCCAACGACGACCGCTGCCGCGTGATGACCTCGGCAAACAGCCAGCTCCCCAACAACCAGATGCGCAGTATTCTGGCCGATCTGAATGGCGATATCTGGGTAGGAACAACCGATGGCGTAGCCATTTTTGAATGCGGGACTAGTGCTTTTGATCCAAGTATCTGCACCGGTGTACGGCGCGTGGTGGAGCGCGACGGCTTCACTGCCGAACTCCTCGAAACGGAAGAAGTAATCAGTATGGCCATCGATGGCGGCAACCGCAAATGGATCGGCACCACCAACGGTGTCTTCCTGCTTTCGCCGGATGGGCGCGAGGAAATTGCGTTTTTCAATACCGACAACAGTCCCTTGCTCGACAATGTAGTGCGTAGCATTGCCGTCAACGATCGCACCGGGGAAGTCTTTTTCGCTACCGACGGCGGGCTCATATCCTATCAGGGCGACGCCACCGCCGGTGGCACCCTCAATCGCGCCGAGCTGGAAATTTTTCCCAACCCCGTACGCCCCAACTACGAGGGGCCAATCGCCATTCGGGGCCTGGCCCGCAATGCCAATGTGAAGATCACCGATCTGAACGGCAAGCTGGTCTTCGAAACCACCGCCCAAGGCGGCCAGGCCACCTGGAACGGCACCGACTACACCGGCCGCCGCGTGCAGACGGGGGTGTACCTGATCTTTGCGACCTCCGATGCCAGCGGATTTGGCAATCCCGATACGGCGACGGGGAAAGTGGTGTTTGTGCGGTGAAGAGAGGACAAACCGTGCCGGAGGAAATCGAAAAGCCTTCAGAGAGCGTGGTCAGCCGGATTAGCTCGCTGCGGATCAGGGCGTTTTATCTTAAGTTCACAACGTCAGGTATGACTTACGTTTCGCGTTGAGACGTTTAATGCTGTAGCATTTGCCAATAAAAAGGCAGCTAACTGCCTTTGCTAAACGCCTGAACTTTTGCCCGTTAACTATTGACGTTCATTCATTTGTACTCATCCCCCACGTTGATATAAGAAGCGGGTATCGAAAACGATTGGAATTGATCATTCAGAAACACCCTTCTATTCTACTACCCGCACCGCCGTGCGCAACACCTCCTCGTAGTAAGCCTCGTACTTGGGTAGAATATGTTTAATATCAAAGCGCCGCGCCTGGGCGAGCGCGTTGGCGCGGAATTGCCGAAGTACGTTTTCGTTGCGCAGGATGCGGAGGGCCTTATCCGCCATGTCCTCCACGTCGCCGATGTTGCTGAGGAATCCGGTTTCGCCATCGATGTTTACCTCCGGAAGGCCGCCGGCGTTGGTAGAAATGACCGGCACTTCGCAAGCCATTGCCTCGAGGGCGGCCAGCCCAAAGCTTTCGGTTTCGGATGGCATGATGAAGAGGTCGGCTACGGCCAGCAGTTCTTCGATGGCATCCTGCTTTCCCAGGAAACGGATATTTTCGCACAACCCCAGCTCTCGGCAGAGTTGCTCGGCCGGCCGGCGCTCGGGGCCGTCGCCGATTAGGAGCAGCTTGGCGGGAAGGACCGACGTAACCCGTTCGAAGACCCGGATCACGTCTTCCACCCGCTTGACCTTTCGAAAATTGGAGACGTGTACGAGCACCCGCTCGCCTTCGGGAGCAATGGCCTTTTTGAAGTGTTCCTTATCACTGCGCTGGAAGCGGTCTACATTGATGAAGTTGTAGATCACCTCGATATTGCGCGTTACATCGAAGGTCTCCAAGGTTTGCTCCCGTAGCCATTCCGAAACCGCCGTGACGCCGTCCGACTTATTGATCGAAAAGGCAACCACCGGAGAAAATGCAGGATGCTGGCCTACCAGGGTGATATCCGTTCCGTGCAAGGTGGTAACGTAGGGGACATACCGATCTTCCAGCAGCAGGATTTTGCGGGCCATATACGCAACGGCCGCGTGCGGAATGGCATAGTGCACGTGCAGCAAGTCGAGGTTTTCGTAGCGAACGACATCGACCAGCTTGCTGGCAAGCGCTGTTTCGTAGGGCGTGTACTCGAAAAGCGGATAATCGGACTCACTATCCACTTCGTGGTAAAACACATTCTGCTGAAAGTGCCCCAACCGGGCCGGCCGCCGGTAGGTGATGAAGTGTATTTCATGACCTGCCTGGGCAAGCCCCAGGCCGAGTTCAGTGGCGAGCACGCCGCTGCCTCCATAAGTCGGATAACAAACGATTCCAATTCGCATGAGTTAGTATGCTTGGGCCACGGATTTGGCCGTCGCCTAACTCAGTAATCGAATAAGGCAGAAAATAGTTTGGCGAAACTAGTCTGCACGCTTCAGCAATCGCACTGTCTGACTACGGTCTCCGGCCTGTATTCGGATAAAATAAATCCCGGCCGGATAGGCAGACAAATCGAATTGATGGGTGAACCGGTCCGTTCTTCCGAGCACTACGCGTTCGATAGATTGCCCGAGCACCGTCAGCACGTCCATTCGCACCGCCTGGGATTCGTGCATCTTCACCTGCAAATCGACCAATCCGCTGGTCGGATTGGGTGCCAATTGTAATTGATCGATAAATGCGGCCACGGTTTGCGTGGATACGGCAACATCTACCACCGCATTCAGCGAATCCGTACATCCGAAGGCATCGGTGACCGTCACGGAGTAGGTGCCGGCGAGCAAGCCTGTTTGCTCGGGAGTATCGCCCCGCAGGTTTGTCCATTCAAAGGAATAAGGCCCCGTATTGCTGCCCGGCAGCAGTAGAATCTGGCCGTCGGCGGCGGTCCCCGAACTCGCATCGGTTACGTCTGCTTGCAGGCTGAGGCTACCAGCGCAACGTTGGTAGACAATGCGGTCGAAATCGACGAAGTAATCGCCGCTTCCCCACTCCCCGAAAAATTCCAGCTGGATGGTATTACCCGCAAAATCGGCCAGCGGCAGCGCGACCCGTGCAAAATCAGTAGTTGCTACGTGGTTTTCGGAGGAAATAGTGAAGAGGGTATCCGCCACCTCGCTGCAATTGGAATAGGCGCGTACGAAAATGCGGTCGGCTGCCCCGAGCTGAACGGCCGTGCGCCCCGTTGCACCGTCTACGATGCGGTAGTCGAAGAAGAAGGTATCGATGGCTACGACGGTATCGAAGTTGGGAGTGCGAATGGAAAACACGGTATCTGCCGCCCATAAATTATCGGAGAGGACGAACTCGGTATTACCATGGCCCTGGGTGACCTCCACATCGGGATCGACGCTCCACTGGGCGGGTACAATGCCGGCCTCGAAATCCTCCCGGTAGGGTACGGCCGTCAGGTTGGTGAATTGAAAGCGAAGCGTATCGTTGAAAGTCAGATTGGTCGTGTCGCTCGAGCTGATGAACAGGGTGATCGAATATTCGCCAAAGGGCGTGAGATCGAATTGAGTCATCAGTTCGGTCGAAAGGGTCTCGCCTGCGGGCACCCCATTGTTGATCATTTGTTCTGCCTGACCGACGATGGTGTCGGCTTGTTCGATTCGAATGCCGATGCTGTAGGGCTCGCTGACCATATCGCCAAGGTTGGATACGGAATAGGCAAAGCGCTCGGCTTCGCTACCGCAGGACGGATTGCTGGAAATGCGGCTGGCCTGGCCCAACAATAAATCGACCCCGGGCTGCTCGAAGACGGTAAACTCGTCGATTCCGATACCGGCGCCGCCGTTGGCCTCGTTCGATTCGAAGACGAAGCGGAACTGTACCTTCGGTTCGCCGGCCAGTCCGGTTAATGGGTGGGACGCCGTTGCCCAGCCGGTGAAGCCGCCGGAGCCTTCCCACCAATCGAAGGTGGGATTGTTGTACCAGTTAATGCCGGTATTGCTGCTTCCAAGCCTTTCCCATGCTTCGCCATCTAGCGAGAACTCCAGCCAGGCCCGGTCGCAGCATTCCTCGGTTTCGACAAACAGTTGGAAGCTGAGTTGTGGGTCGGCATTCAGGTTGGCGAAATTGAAGCAGGGAGATACGAGAAAGGAGCGTTCGTTGTCGTTGTAGCTGCCTTCGGTGTTGGTCACCCAGGCCCGTTGGCCGTTGCCGGCGAGGTTGAGTGCGCCACTTTGGGGACGGCCCAATTGCCAGGAGGGGTTTTGACTCTCCGTAGCAATGCGCCAGAAGCCGTCGCTCGCTTCAAATCCTTCGTTGTACGGTAGCTGCTGGACGATGGGTTGATTGACGATCGTTATGCGGAACGTATCGTTATCCCGCACGCTGTCCTCTTCTAGCTCGGTCCAGGCCACGATATCGTACTCGCCGATTGCCGAGAAGTTGAAGGACAAGTCGAAGGTGGCCTCGTCGGTCGAATCCACTCCTAAAACACCAGTATATACCCCTTCCTGCGGCATGGGAATATTGGCAGGTTGGCCGTTCACTTCGTAATTGTAGGGAATAAAGGACTGCGACTTTCCGCCGAAATTTTTGATAATGAGCACCGGTGTCACACCAGTCAGGCCACAATCGGATACGGGTTCCATAACGCCGACGATACCCACGTCGTTGGTAAAGGGCGTGCGTACCCGGAAGGGCCCTTGCCAGGGAGCGCGGTCGCCGTCGGCACAGACGCCCCGGATGTAGTATTCATAGGCCGTATTTTCCGAAAGATCGTTGATCTGGATGATCGTATCCGAGACGGCACGAACGGAAACGGTATCCGGATCGAAATTGCCTGCTTCGAAAGCCACTTCGTAGGAGGCAGCGGGCAGGTCGTCGTCCGGCGACCAGGCCAGACGGATGAATTCAGACCGCACGCGGGTCTCCCGCACGGAATTCAGCTCGGGGCCCCGGCAGGTGTTGCATTGCCCAGATGTCAGAACGAGCAGCGAATCGCCGGGAGCCGGAGTGGGGCCGGCCTGAAAGATAATTTCTCCCAAATTATTGGTGAGATTAAACCGGACGTCCGATTCAAATTGGCCGGGGCTGTAAGACAGGACCAGGGTGTCTCCTTCTGTAAAGGAAATGGGAATAGCACTCGAAAAAAAACCCGATTCGAGCGCAAAGGCTTCCGGGACGCCATTAGTACTCAGGATCAGGCTACCCTGGCCCCAGCCATCGCCGACATCGTCGAATAAGTTGAGGGTATAGGTGCAGGTCGTTTGGGCGGAAAGGGCAAGCGAGAAGGCGCAAAAGAGCAGGATGATGCCCGCCGGGCGAAGGTCAAAGTGCCGCATAGAAAGCAGGTTTGGCAGTTGATAGTTGTACTGGTCGATCCGGGAAGTGATCGCTCAGGGGTGCGTAAATTAGGTAAAAATATGGGCTCAAACACCGTTAAACAAAACCCAATGTCGGGTGTTAGCCAGTCGATTATCCAAAAGCACTGTGGCTGTATATTCAATAAAAGACCTCGAAAAACTATCCGGTATCAAAGCGCACACCATTCGGGCGTGGGAACAGCGCTATGGGATCATACAGCCCCAGCGGACGCGCACCAATATCCGTTATTATCAAGACGAAGATCTCAAGTACCTGCTCAACATTGCGCTGCTCAATAAAAACGGCATAAAAATTTCCAAGATTGCCCGCATGACCCGAGCGGAAGTGGCCGAAAAAGTATCAGCAATTTCCGAAATCAATTTCGAATACGGGACCCAGCTCGATGCACTCACCCTCTCGATGATTGAGATGGACGAATACAAGTTCGATCGCATCGTTTCCACGAATATCCAGCAGATCGGTTTCGAACGTACCGTCCTCGAACTGATCTATCCGTTTCTGGATAAACTCAGCGTGCTGTGGCTGACCGGTTCCATCAATCCGGTTCAGGAAAACTTCATCAGCTACCTGATTCGCCAGAAGGTCGTTGTTGCTATCGATCGCGAGCCCCTGGCCACGGGGCAAAATGGACGAAAGTTCCTCCTTTTCTTACCCGAGGGGGAGCGGCAGGAGTTGAGCCTGCTCTTCATGCACTACCTGCTCAAGCGGCGGCGCAACCAGGTGATTTATCTCGGGCAGGAAATTTCTATCACCGATCTGCGGGATGCTTATGCCATCCACCGCCCGGATTTTATCTACACCATGATTACCGAAACCTTCGCCAAGGAACCGGTGCAACAATACGTCGATCGCATCAGCGAGGCCTTTCCGGAGTCTACCATCCTTCTGTCCGGCTATCAAATGGCGGTGCAGCCAGTGATCTTACCAGGCAATGTTGAAGTGCTTAAAAGCCTCGGAGAAACCCTCCATTTTGTGGACCGGATAAATTCGAAGAATCAGGGCGGTAGCCAAACGGATCGTGCAACTGGCGACAATTAACTCAACTATTCTCTCCGCTTTCGTGTTTGGCGATTATCAGTAACCAAAATCTTGTATAGACATGAATTTCAAGATGCAGCCCTTTTTTCTGTTGTTCGCAATGGCGCTCTTCCTCGTTTCCTGTGGAGGCAACGTAGAAGGAGAGCAAGTACAGGCCGAGGAAGCCGTAGAGACTACGGAGAAGACCACCGCTTCGGCGATCGCTTACGCCGTGAACGTCGACAACAGCGTTGTTGAGTGGGAAGGTGCCAAGCTCATTGGCAGCGATAATCACGTAGGCGTCGTAAAGCTCGAAAACGGCGAGTTGCTTGTCGAGAATGGCGAAATTGTCGGAGGAAGTTGCACCCTCGACATGACCACCATTAAGAACAAGGACCTGGAAGGAGTTCCCAACAAGCAGGCTCAGCTGGAAGGGCACCTGAAGTCGGGTGATTTCTTCGAAGTGGAGAAGTTTCCAAAAGCTTCCTTTGAGATCGTATCTGTGACTCCGGCTACCGATAATCCCGACGCTACCCACCAAATCACGGGTAATCTCACCATGAAGGAGATCACTAAAAGCATCACTATTCCTGCAAACATCACTGTTTCCGGCGACCAGATTACGGCTACGACTCCGCAGTTCGTCATCGACCGGACCGAGTGGGACGTCATGTTCAATGCAGGTGCACTGGGTATTGCCAAAGACAAGATCATCAAAGATGAAATCGGTCTGGTAATCAACCTGTCCGCTGCCTCCGCTACTGCATCTAACGAATCGTAGATATACGGGCGTTTTCGTCCGAAGTGTACGAAAGCCGATGTCGCCGTGAAGGCACATCGGCTTTCGTGTTGTGGGTCCCTTCGGAACCAAATTTGTACTTTTGCACCTTTCAGTGATTGAACGATCTAGTGCAGCATGGCCACACCGCGAACGGTTGCGTTTCACACGTTGGGATGTAAGCTGAATTACTCGGAGACCTCGTCGATTGGGCGGCAGTTTTCCGAAGCCGGCTATTCGGAGGTTCCCTTCCAGGAGGGGGCGGATATTTACGTCATCAATACCTGTTCGGTTACCGATTTTGCCGACCGTAAGTGTCGGCAGGTTGTGCGGCGGGCGTTGCGAAAAAACGCGCAGGCCCGGGTTGTCGTAGTGGGCTGCTACGCCCAGTTGAAGCCCCGCGAAATTGCCGACATCGAGGGGGTCGACCTTGTACTCGGGGCGGCCGAGAAGTTTCGCATTCTCGACTACATCGGGGAGCTCAGTCAGGCACCGGGCAAGGGGTTGGTACACGCGGGAGCCATCCAGACAGCCAATACCTTTGAGAGTGCCTTCAGCTTTGGCGACCGGACCCGTGCCTTTCTCAAGGTGCAGGACGGTTGCGACTACAAGTGTAGTTTCTGCACTATCCCACTGGCGCGGGGAGCCAGCCGAAGCGATACCGTGGAGCAGGCCGTGGCGAATGCCCGGACCATCGGCGCTCAGGGGGTGCGGGAAATCGTATTGACGGGGGTCAATCTCGGCGACTTCGGAAAAGGAACCGAAGTAATTGAGGGAGTCCGGCCTAAAAAAGAGGCGTTGTTCATCGATCTCATTCAGGCTTTAGATGAAGTCGATACCGTGGAACGCTTTCGGATTTCCAGCATCGAACCCAATCTCTGTACCGAGGAGGTTATTGAATTTGTAGCCCGGTCGAAGCGATTCGTGCCCCATTTCCACATGCCTCTGCAATCGGGCAACGACAAGCAGCTACAGGCCATGCGCCGCCGCTACCGCCGCGCGCTCTACGCTGATCGGGTAGCCCGAATCAAGCAAGCGATGCCCCATTGCTGCATTGGCGTGGATGTTATTGTCGGTTTTCCCGGAGAAACGGAAGTTGATTTTGAGGAAACCCACCGCTTCCTTCGCGACTTGCCGATTAGCTATCTCCACGTATTTACGTACTCCGAGCGACCGAATACCCTGGCCGCGACCCTGCCCGGTCGCGTTCCTATGGACGAGCGGCGGCGGCGCAACCAGATACTTACCGAATTGAGTCAGAAGAAATTGCTTCACTTCTACGAGCAGCATCGGGGGCAACAGCGCCCTGTCTTATTCGAACGCAGCAAGGATTGTAATAAACTGACCGGTTTTACCGACAACTATATAAAGGTGAGCATTGATTTGCCGGAAGCCTGGCTCAATCACCTTGCTCCTGTTCGCCTCCAGCGGTTGAATGCTGCTGGTCGCATGGAAGCCACTCTGTCACACAACGAACTTACCGGATATGTATCCTGACTTATCCTACCTTTTCCACGATCTGTTCGGCACGCCGCGGGATAACTGGCTGAGTATTTTCAAAACATTTGGGTTGATGCTGGTGACGGCCATCCTGATAGCTGCCTGGCTGTTGCGCCTGGAACTGCAACGGCGGGCGCGCATCGGCCAGCTGGAACCCGTGCCGGTGAAAGTGGTAACCAACCGGGGGCTGAGCCCGGTCGACTTTATTCTCAACGGAGTCATCGGTTTTCTTATCGGATTCAAGGGCGTACTGGCCGTGCAGCAATTCGAATTGCTCAAACGGGATCCGGCCGGGCTGCTATTCAGCCTGGAGGGGAGCTGGCTGGGCGGGGTCATTGGGCTGGTGCTCTTTTTGGCCTATTACGGCTGGCAAGATCGCCAGTTGCGGCGGGAGTCGGCCGTCGAGCAGATCGTCGATCGCTACCCGCACGACCGCATTGGCACGATCACCACTATTGCTGCTATCAGTGGGGTGGTAGGAGCAAAGGTATTTGCTATTCTGGAAGATCTCCCGACCTTTTTCAACGATCCCGTCGGTACGTTTTTCTCCGGGTCGGGGCTGGCGATTTACGGCGGATTAATTGGGGGGTTTCTGGGGTGCTATTTTTATCTGCGCCGGCACAATATTCCGATCGTTCCGGTACTGGATGCGGTGGCACCGGCCTTGATTATAGGGTACGGAGTGGGGCGCATCGGTTGCCAGTTGGCGGGCGATGGCGATTGGGGGATTGTGGCTGCCGCACAGCCGGAGTGGTGGTTCCTGCCGGAGTGGCTCTGGGAATTTACCTATCCCCACAATGTACTGCGAGAAGGGGTCCCGATTCCCGGCTGCTCCGCGGAGTATTGTCGGCAACTACCGGAAGGGGTTTATCCCACCCCGGTCTACGAAACGGCCATGGCCTTTACGATCGGCGGTATTCTCTGGGCGTTGCGGAAGCCGCTCACGGCAATACCGGGGTTGCTGTTCAGCATCTATTTGTTGCTCAATGGGATTGAACGCTGGTTCATCGAAAAAATTCGCGTAAATATCCGTTACGAAACATTCAGTAATCTGACGCAGGCGGAGATTATCGCCATCGGATTCATGTCGTTGGGCATTCTGCTCGGGCTCGTGTTTTACATCTATGCGAAGCGCCGAAAAAAACGTGCTGCAGCAACAACAGGTCCGTAAGAATCCCTTAACGGCTTCTTAGGAGAAAACCAGGCCGTTTTTTGCGATTTTTAGGAAAATTATTCGAATGAATTGGAATCGCTACCTGCTGTTACTGCTAGTAAGCTGTGTATTTTTCACCTGTGAATCCGACAATCCCGCCGGACCGGACGTGCTCAGTTACGATGGCCCCAACGACACCAGCCCGATACGCCCCGACGGACGGCACGAATTTGCGGCGCAATTCACATCCGCCACGACCCAGCAATACCAAGGGCGGTTTCTCGAATCGGTACGTTATTTCGTCACGGAGGAAGCTGCGGAATTAATTGTGAAAGTGTACGACGCCGGATCGGTTTCTTCACCTGGGATGCTCCTCTACGAGGCCGACCTCACCAGGAGTCAGGTTGCCGGCCGGTACAACGAGCATCGACTCACCGACCCCATCGAAATCACTGGTGCGGATTTGTGGATCAGCGTGTCAGTGGATTTGGCCGGAGTACAGCAATCCATTGGCTGCGATGCCGAAGGCAGCGGCCGGGGCGGTGGCGACTGGCTATTCTTCGAGGGCGATGGGCAGTGGCTCACCTTTCGCCAACGCACCAACGGTCAGGCACGCGTCAATTGGAATATTCAGGGAGTCCTGAGTAGCGAATAATGGCAACGCCTTACAACAATTTTCGGTCCTGGCCGTACATTACCATATAGACTGGTGCGAAAAAAGTAGTTGGCAATAATTCCTATTGGTTAGTACAGCACCACACAAATAGCGCCCTAAAACCCGCCATTCACCTGTCGAGAAATGATTCGACTACTGGGCATATTAACCCTTGCGGCAATCTTGCTGAGCGCCTGCGAAACGGAGACCACTCGCAGGACTGACTTTGCCGTGCACGGAGTCGACGTTTCTCATTATCAATCCTACATTCAGTGGGATTCCGTGGCGGCAGCCGACGTTGCGTTCACGTTCATCAAGGCTACAGAAGGTCGTAGTATGGAAGACACGCTATTCTGTACCAATTGGCAACAAGCCAAAGAAGCAAAAATCAAACGAGGGGCTTACCATTTCTTCCGCCCCCAGGTTCCGGCTGAGGAACAGGCGCTTCATTTCTTCCGCACGGTGAAACTGGACTTCGGAGATCTTCCTCCCGTACTGGACGTTGAGGTACTGGATAGTACCTCCAAAGCCGAATTGATCGTAGGAATCAAAACCTGGCTCTGGATGGCCGAAATCCACTACGGAATAAAGCCCATCCTCTACACAAACATGACCTTCTACAACCGCTACCTGGCGGGCTACTTCAACGACTACCCCCTCTGGATTGCCCGCTACAACCTCGCCAAACCGAATACGGCCTGCGGCCGTGACTGGCAATTCTGGCAATACGGAAATCGGGGAAAAGTAGCCGGTATTCAGGGTGATGTAGATTTTAACGTCTTTCGCGGCACGCGCGCAGACCTGGAATCCCTGTGTTTGCAGCGTAAACTGGTGGTCAACGAGGTGCAAATTGCCGGTCAATAACGGGCGTTCCAGTATATTTGCCGGAAATGATCGACGAATGAGACTATCACTGGTTCTTGTAGTTATAATAATCTGTAGTGCTTGCGGTCCATCCTCCGACCAGATGATCGAACAGGTGGTTTCCCTGGAGGATAGCCTCAAAGCCGTTACTCGCCGCGATTCTGCCTACCGGCCGCTTTCCGAACGGCTTATCGCCGCCCGGGTAGCATTTGCGGATGCCTACCCCCAAGACAGCCTGGCACCGGTCTACCTGATGAGCGCCGCAGACCTGAGCCGGGGCATGGAGCAGCCGCAGGCGGCAGTTGACCTCTGGAACCGCGTAGTGGAAAACTACCCCGACTTTCCCCGCACCCCCGAAGCTCTTTTCCTGATTGGCGTTACCTACGACAAATTCCTCAACGACCAGGAAAAGGCGCTGGAGACTTACGAACGGTTCCTGGAAACCTATCCTTCCCACGGATTTTCGGAAGATGTGGAAATGATGAAGAGCGTCATTAATCCGCCGGTCGCCCAGTAATTTGTAAATGGACGAAGAACCAAAAATATATGGAGCTTATGCGCCACGTTGCCTTTTTGATCGGATTGCTGATTTGCCTACAAACCTACGCCCAATCGGGCATTCAGTTTTTTGAAGGCACCTGGGAGGAGGCCCTGGCCGAAGCCGAAAAAACCGGGAAGCCCATTTTTCTGGATGCCTACACCACCTGGTGTGGCCCGTGCAAGATGATGTCGGCGCGTGTTTTCCCCGATGCGAAGGTCGGCCAATTGTTCAACGAATACTTCGTGAACGTTCAGCTCGATATGGAAAAGGATGAGTCGGTCACGTTTCGGCAACGCTACACGGTAGAAGCTTTTCCCACGCTGTTTTTTTTCCGTTCCGACGGCACACTCGAGCGTCGGGTAAAAGGAGCGCAGCAGGCGGAAGGTCTGATTCAACTCGGCCGCAGCATCCTGCGGGCGCTTGATCCAGTCGAAGATTATGCCGAAAAATACGCCGCGGGGGAGCGCGACCCACAGTTCGTCTATCGCTACCTGCAGTCGCTCATCCGCGCCGAGGAGCCCTACAGCAAAATTGTCAACGAATATTTTCGGGATCAGGCCGCTCAACTTTCAGAACCGGAGAATCTTGAGCTCATTTTTCAAGTGACTACCGACGCCGATAGTAAAGCCTTTAGCTTGCTGGCGGAACACCACGAGGCGATCCGCGAGCTGGTTGGCCCGGAGCGATTCGAAGAAAAGGTCCTATCCGCCCTGGTTGTAAGCCTGGAAAAAGCGGAGGAATTTAACAGCCCTTTCTTATTCGACCAGGCGATCGAAACGGCCGAGGGCTTGTTGCCGCGCCCCCGGTTGCGTCGCATTCAGCTGGAAGGGCAATTGGCACTACTCAGCCGGGCGGGAGATTTGAGCAGCTATCTAAACCTGTGCGATCAATACGTCGAAGAGGTGCTTGATCCACAGGATGCTCAGGCGCATTACACGTTGGCGGCTCAACTGCTGGAACGCTACGGCACCGATTCCGAGGCGGTGAATCGGGCCCTCCGCTACAGCCGGATGGCATACGAAAACGACCCTCAAACGAAGCACGGGCTACTCTATGCCACCGCCCTGGTCAAAGTGGGAAAAGATCGGCAGGCCCGGAAATTAGCGCGCGATGTGCTCGACCGGTTGCCGGAAAGCGATGTGCGGGGCCGGCGGGAGGTCCAGTTGTTTATCGATCGGCTCTAGAAGTAGCGGGTCGTCCGGGCAACATTAACAGCCCGGCCCAAAATTTTCCCTCCGTTTTAATAGAGAAGCTGCCATCTATTTGCGCAGGCATTCGTTAGTTATAGAAACCCGTGGGGCCCGAAACTGAACTGCTATGAAACGATTAAGATTTCCCTTCTCTGTTGGTTTGCTGATCCTGTGGTGCCTGACAGGCTTTGGCCAGGAAATCGGCTATACCAGTGTAAACGGGCAGTACTTCCGCTATATGGTCGATGAGTGTGGCGATACGCTGATTCTGGCCAGTCTGGACGATGTATCGATCAGCTCGCTGCGCACCTTCGAGAGCGAGGAAGAACAACGCCTCTACCGGCGCTACCGGCGCTACGCCATCAAAGTATACCCCTACGCCAAGGAAGCTATCCGCATTTTTCGCGAAACGGAGTATGTGACGGAAAACGTCAAGAAGCGCGCCGGCAAGCGATATATTCGCCAGTTGCAGCGCGAACTGAAAGACGAGTTCGGCGAACCCTTGAAAAAGCTTAGCAAAACGCAGGGTTATGTGATGTTCAAGATGATCGAGCGCGAGCTGGACGCTCCAATGCACTCCCTGATCAAAGATTTGCGCGGCGGGCTCACCGCCAGCTACTGGAGTATTATCGGCGGGCTATACGGGCACAAGCTCCGCAACGGGTATGTAGTTGGAGAGGATCGCGTGCTGGACGCCGTACTCGATGATTTCGACGTTTCCTACGAAGTGCCCGATGAGCCGGCCCTCCGGCAGGCACTGCTCGAAAAAACCCGGGAAATGCAGCGCAAGCGCGGAAAGAAAAAAGGCGAAATCGACGAAGATATTTTCATTGAAGACTCCGGCAACAATCGATAATCCGACTATTCTTCCGGTGGCCTACGGGATAAGATTTGCCGGAACCACGTTCTTTCCGAAAGGTACAACAGGGCGAAAACGCCAAGTATAATCAGGGTATTCAACAGCATTTTTGGCCAGAGCGAGAATTCAAAGAGTCCATCGAGCCAGGTGCTGAGACCAAAGCCGGCCACCGCCAGCAGCAGGTACCAACCAATTTTATCCAGGCGATAGGGCACCGGATACAACCGACGGCCAAGCCAGTAACTCGCCAGCGCCATAAAGGCATAGCAGACCAGCATGGCAATGGCCGGCCCGAAGTAGGTGACGTGTTCCATGGGTATGAGTAGCCAATTCAAACCAAGCGTTAGTAGCATGCCGATCACCGCAATGATGCCACCGAGCAGCGTGCGATCCGTGAGTTTATAGCTGACCGAAAAGTTGTAGAACAGGCCGAGTAGAATATTCGCCATCAATAGTAACGGCAGCGCATCCAATCCTTCCCGAAAATCCTTGCCCAGCAAGTACTGAATCAATTCGATGTACAAGAGAATGCCCAAAAAGCCGATTGCGCCAACCAGCGCCAGCGCCCGGGTAGCATCGGCGTAGATGCTCCGATCCGCTGATTTGACCGATTGCTTGAAGAAGAACGGCTCCGCAGCATAATTATAGGCCTGGATAAAAAGGTTGATCAGTACGGCCAGCTTGGTAGCGGCGGCAAATACACCTGCCAGGTCGGAATTCTCCGATGGGGTGCCGCTTCCCCACAACCGCAGCAGTGGCACTCCGATCAGGCTGTTGACGATTCCGGCAAGGCCGGCGATAATCAATGGATAAGCGTATTGCCACATTTGCCAGTAGAGTTCCCTCCACTCCGACCAACGGATCACCCATCGTTCTTTTTCTCCGGGCAAATACAAAGGACTGAGCGCCAGCAACACAATTCCACTAGTAATCAGGTTTGCCAGGAGGTAGTAGGTAACCAATTGCTCTGGATCGTACCAACCACGTACGAAAGCGCTGCCCCGTTCCGCCAATAACGGACAAAACTCGAAGAAGAAGAAGATGAGCAGTAAGTTGAGGATAATGCCGCCCAAGCGAAGTGCGGCAAAACGGATGGGTCGGTTATCCAGTCGGAGCCGGGCAAAGGGAATGGCCGCCAGAGCATCGAAAGCCGTGATACCGATGACCAATCGGACCAGGTGCTCCAACCCCGGAAACTCAAGGGTCTCGGCTATGCTGGGTGCAAAAACGAACAGGACCAGCGAACCAAGAGCCGTTACCGAAAATACCGAGAGGGAAGCCACCAGAAAGGGCGCTCGGTACGATCCGCTTTCCTGTTCCATGCGGCTGCCGAAGCGAAACAGGGTCGTTTCCATACGGTGGGTAGATAGTACCAGCAGGAAAGCAATATAGAAGTAAAGTTCCTGCACGAGCGCGTACTCATCCGTCTGAAAAACGCGGGTGATATAGGGCGTAATAGCAAAGTAGTGCAGCACGCGTCCCAGAATGCTACTTACCCCATAAATGGCCGTCTCTCCCGCCAGTTTGCGCAACAGCGACATAGCTAGAACTAAATTCGCCGCAATATACCTTTTCCGAGATCGACAAATAAATTTTACCTTCGGTGCAATTTTTCCCTAAAGCCAAAATCATCCCAAACAAGAGATTCGTCTAATGGAGAACATTAAGCTACTGAAAGCAATTTGTGAGATGCCCGGAGCCCCCGGATTTGAGCAGCGCATCCGGGAATTGGTCCTGAGTGAAGTCCGGCCACTCGTCGATGAGATTGAAATTGACAACCTGGGAAATGTACTGGCGATTAAACGGGGCCGCGACCGGAAGCGCGTCATGGTGGCTGCCCATATGGACGAAATCGGATTCATCGTTAGCCACATCGACGACGACGGCTTTCTGCGCTTCCTGCCACTGGGTGGATTCGACCCGAAAACACTGACTTCCCAGCGCGTCATCGTGCACGGTAAGGAAGATCTCATTGGTGTGATGGGCTCCAAACCCATTCACCTCATGAAGCCCGAAGAACGCCAGAAGACCGTGCCGCTGCACGAATACTTCATCGATCTGGGCATGCCCCGGGAGGAAGTGCAGGAGCTGGTAGCCGTTGGCGACCCGATTACGCGCGAGCGCAGCTTGATCGAGATGGGCGAATGCGTCAATAGCAAATCCCTGGATAATCGCGTTTCCGTATTCATTCTAATCGAAGCCCTGCGGCAGCTGCAGGATACCGAAGTACCCTACGATATCTACGGCGTATTTACCGTGCAGGAGGAAGTAGGGTTGCGTGGAGCGATTTCTGCAGCACACCTGATTGATCCCGATTTCGGGTTTGGACTCGACGTGACGATTGCCTTCGATGTGCCCGGCTCGCAGGCCCACGAATCGGTGACTAGCCTGGGCAAGGGAACGGCCATCAAGGTGATGGACGGTACCGTGATCAGTGATTACCGAATGGTCAATTACCTCAAGCAGCTGGCCAATAAACACCGCATCCCGTGGCAGCCGGAGTTACTCCCTGCCGGAGGGACCGACACCGCCGGCGTGCAGCGGTCGGGGAAAAAGGGTTCCATCGCAGGGGCCATTTCCATTCCCCTGCGCCATATCCATCAGACGATTGAAATGGCGCACAAAAAAGACATTCAAGCCTCAATCGATCTGCTAAAAGCAGGGTTACTCGAACTCGATCAATTCGACTGGGCGTTTAATCGGACCCGCTACGAACGGGGCAACGGTGACGCTCCAGCCAGCGATCCGGATGCCTGGATGAAGGCTGATTAGTCTGTTAGTCAAATAGTACTACCATCAAAGTGCCCAACTCTTCCCATCGGTTTCGGAAAGGGGGATACAGCCTTCGTACACGCCGGGTACGGGCAGGTACACCAGGTGCTCCATGCCCACGGGCTGGCTGCTGTAATAGCCGTAGATGACGAGTTCCTTCAAATTCCCGAAAAAGTCGTACCGGGTGTCGACCTCTTTTTCCGACTCGCCTTGTTTCGGAGCCTCCACATCGGTCAGGTCGGTCAGTACGGGATCATTTGCCCATTGGGTGAGCAACGCCCGGGTCGTTCGGTCTTTTTCGTTGAGGAAAGCCAGGCGATCTGTTTCGGTGCGATCGCTGAAGGCCTCTTCTCCGGCGGCGGCGGCTTCGGCCATGAAGGCGACTAAGCCATTGCGGAAGCGTTCCTGGTGGCTTTCTTTGTAGCCCTTACTCAGCATTTGATCGATAAAAGCAGGAACACCGACATCTTCGGCTCCGGGCATATCCTCCGTTTTTGGGAGAATCGTTTCGGCGGTGATGCTGACAAAGGCAAATTGCTCGGGCGTCAGAAACGCAGGCGTGTAGGGTTCGGCTTCCGGAGTGGTATCTACGGTGCAACCGCTCAGGATGGCCGATATGGTAGGGGCCGAAATGGCAAATCCGGTCAGATAGGAAGTATAGCGAAGTGCTTCTCTGCGCGTCATGATTAGAGTTCCATTTTTTTGAGTGATTCCACTGCGTGGTCGGCCGCCCGGGCGGTGAGGGCCATGTACGTCAGGGAGGGGTTTTGGCAGGCAGCGGAGGTCATGCAGGCTCCGTCGGTCACGTACACGTTGGGGCAGTCCCATACCTGGTTGTTGGCATTGAGCACGCTGGTGCGTGCGCTGCGGCCCATGCGGGCGGTACCCATTTCGTGGATGCCCAATCCGGGCCAGGAGCCGTCGTCGTAGGTTTGGATGTCGGTGCAGCCCGCTGCTTCCAGCATGTCGGCGGCGTCGTTCATCATGTCCGTGCGCATGGCTTGTTCGTTTTCGCGAAACTGGGCGTCGATTGTCAGGGTAGGTAGCCCGTTGATATCGAGTTGCTCCTCGTTGATGTAGATTCGGTTTTCCTCGTAGGGCAGGCATTCGGCGAAGGCCGTCATCCCGACTCTCCAGGGGCCGGGAGCGGCGAGGGCCTGTTTTAGTTCGGCGCCGAGGCTGGCATCCAGCTCGCGCACGCCGCGCATCCAGTTTTGCCGGCTACCGCCTCCCTGGTAGCCGTAGCCCCGCAGGTAGTCTCGTTTACTGGCGCGGTCGCCGGGGAGATTCTGAAAGCGGGGAATGTAAAACCCGTTGGGCCGCCGGCCCTTGTAGTAGCGATCCTCGTGTCCGGGCATGATGCCCGCGGCACCGGCACGGAAGTGGTGATCCATCAGATTGCGTCCGAGCTGGCCGCTGCTGTTGCCCAGGCCATCGGGATGCGCATCGGACTTGCTGTTCATCAGGATGAAGGTAGACCCCAGGGCCGACGCGCAGAGGAAAATGACGCGGGCGAAGAATTCCACATCTTCTCCGGTTACCGTATCGCGTACCACGACGCCCTTGGCGCGCTTTGTTTCCGGATCGTAGATAATTCGATGCACGGCGCTATCGGGGCGGAGGGTCATATTGCCGGTGGCCTCTGCGACGGGGATCGTGGAGGAAAGACTGCTGAAGTAGCCGCCAAAGGGGCAGCCCCGCATGCATCGGTTCCGAAACTGACAGGCACCCCGCGTGCCCTTGTGAATGGCCGGATCGTAGGTAGTGAGGTGAGCTGTTCGACCAATTGTGACGACGCGGCCACCGAAGTTTTCGGCTACGCGCTCACGGAGTTGCTGTTCGGAGCAGTTGAGATCCATCGGGGCCAAAAACTGGCCATCGGGGAGTTGAGCGAGGCCCTCCGCCTGGCCACTGATGCCGGCGAAGCGTTCCACATAGTCGTACCAGGGGGCGATATCGGCGTAGCGAATGGGCCAGTCGATCGACACGCCCTCCCGTGCGTTGGCCTCAAAATCCATTTCGCTCCAGCGGTAACTTTGCCGCCCCCACATAATAGATCGGCCACCGACGTGGTAGCCGCGCATCCAGTCGAAGCGCTTTACTTCGGTGTAGGGATGCTCGTCGTCTTTTACAAACCAATGAGCGTGCGGTGCTTGGACGGTATAGCCTGTTCGGCGTTGTTTGTAGTAGTGCTTTTCCAGAATGGCTTCCGGGAGCCGGCCACGTAGCGGATCATCCCAGGGGTCGTCGTTTGCAGTGGGATAATCGCCGTGCTTAACCATTCGGCCGCGCTCCAGCACCAGCGTTTTGAGTCCTTTTTCGGTGAGCTCTTTCGCTGCCCAGCCGCCGCTGATCCCCGTTCCTACGACAATGGCATCATAGGTAACGGCATCTTTTCCGCTCGAATTGAAATACATCTATTGTCCTGTCTGTGATTGCCAAATAATTGCCCGCTTAAGGTAGGAAGTAACGGGGAATATTTGTACTTCGGCATTAGAAATGTAGGGAGGGCCTAAAATGGGTTCCGCTCAATGATGAGGGCCTGCATACTATCCTAAAGGAACGATTTGCACCCCCTCAATCGTGCTTTCGAACCACTTGAGCGGGGCCAGGTTTTTATCCCCCGTGAGGGTATCGGCCTTGAAGAAAAGATAGTAGAGTTGGAGGCTGTCGCCGAGGCGGCTGAGCAGCCGGTGAAGCCGCTTTTTGGCTTTTTCCGGCTCTTTGTACAAATGCCAGATCCGCCAAATGTAGTAGGCTTCGTCGTGCAGCTCGGTGATGTCCAGTAATTCCTGATCGTCGGTGTACCGTTCGAGGAATTTGCGGGCGTACATGGCGTGGTGCCTCGACCAGTCGCGGGGGGTGCTTTTGTCTTCAATGTATTTAAAGGCATCGTGTACGAAGGCAATGACGCGCAACTTCCGACGAGTTTCCGGTGGGATATCGTATCGGTCGATGTTCTGCAGGACTTCCTGGATGTGCCGATACACAGCCCCCTCCGGATGGCCAAAACGGGGGACGCCCCACATACAGCCATCGGTAAAATACGGATCGTTCAAGAAAGCGCGCTCCTGCTCCGTCTCCGGTTTTAATTCGGCAAAGAGGTCAATTTTTTTCACGGCAGCATTTTCCATCCGAATCTGACAAGGGGGATACTAACGAACTAGTAATAAGAAAAGTTATGCCTTTCGGCTGTAGAGAATATTATGTATTTTAGATGTCCCTTCAAATGATAGGGAAAGCTACTAAATTAGCCGAGCAATGAAGCAATTTTTTATGCTTATCCTGGCCGCGGCACTAGGCAGTGCACTTACGTTGTTCTTCCTGGGGCCATCTACCGCTTCCAGCCCGCCGCCAGTATTACCCACTGCACCGGTACAGCTGGTCAATTATCCGCCGCAAGAGCCGGTGCCGGGGTTCAATTTCACGGAGGCTGCCGAGCAGGCCATGCCGGCAGTAGTGCATATTTCTGCCACCTCCAGCGGCGGCGAAAATGATCCATTTCGCTTCTTCTTCGGAGAAAAGGACAACGAATTATTCGAACGGGAAGGCTTCGGCTCAGGGGTTATTTACACCGAGGACGGCTACATCGTAACGAACAACCACGTCATCGAAGAGGCCTCCAAAATCGAGGTCACCTTATTCGATAATCGTCGCTTCACCGCGGTGGTCGTCGGTACAGATCAGAAGACCGATCTGGCCGTTTTGAAAATAGAGGCTTCCGAGCTGCCCACGCTCGACCTGGCTGATTCCGATCGCGCCCGCATTGGCGAATGGGTGCTAGCAGTAGGAAACCCCCTCGATCTGACGAGTACCGTCACAGCGGGGATCATTAGTGCGAAAGGAAGAAGCCTGGAGTTGCTGGAAGATCGCGATGCGATCGAAAGTTTTATCCAGACCGATGCGGCCGTCAATCCCGGCAACAGCGGTGGTGCGCTGGTCGACCAAAACGGGCGACTCCTCGGAATCAATACCGCAATCGCTACTAAAACCGGTCTCTTTCAGGGCTATAGCTTTGCTATTCCCGTCAACCTGGTGGTGCGGATCGCCAATGACATCATCCAGTACGGTGCCTTCCAACGGGCGTTCCTCGGGGTCAATATCTATCCCCTCGACGCCGAAGCGGCCGCCGAGCTAAACGTCTCGATCAATCAGGGCGTCGTCATCGAAGAGATCCTGGAAAACGGCTCCGCGCAGGCTGCAGGCCTGCTGCCGCAAGATGTAATCATTCGGGTCAATGCCCGCAAAATCAATGATGTGCCCGATCTGACCGAAATCATCGGCCGCTCGAAAGTCGGGGAAACGCTTAACATCACGGTGCTGCGAAAGAATCGGGAACTCAGTATTCCGGTACAATTGCGCCCCGAGCCTTAACCGATTTCTACCATCTGGTTGTGCTTATTAGCCGCGTTGGCCCAGGGGGAATTCTGTGCGGAAAGAATTGTGGACTTCCATTAAGAAAATCTTAACAGGACGGGCGGCAACAATTAAAATATCGGTCAAGTTTTGTATCCAGATAAAGACATTTGTTTAAAGTTGGTTTTTCGTTTTGTTTTGACGCGTCTGCTTCCTCCCGAGGCAGACGTTTTTTGTTGGGCCGCTCTTGACTCCTTCTTCTAGATCGCGTAATTTTCAGCTCCAATCCATTCCACTCCCTTTTTTCGATTCACCATAAACTCGAAACGCATGTCTTTTTCGACACTGCGCTCCTTGGGAGGGGCCTTTTTCCATTTATTTTTCCCGCATTTGTGTGCCGTATGCCAGGAACGGCCACCAACTATCCAGAATATCCTGTGCACGAGCTGTTGCTACCAACTTCCCGAAACCGGCTATCACCTGCTGCCGGAAAATCGGTTGACCGAGCGGTTTTGGGGGCGGTTGCCGTTGCAATTTGGAGCGGCTTATTACTTTTTCCAACGAGGGGGGCGGGCACAGCAGCTCATTCATCAACTGAAATACCACCGTTGGCAAGAGATCGGTACGGCGATTGGTTATCGGTACGGTCAGCAATTGCGGCACAGCCCCCACTTTCCGGAGATCGATAGCATAATTCCTGTCCCCTTGCACCCGCGCAAGCTGCGGCAACGAGGATTTAACCAAAGCCTTCGGTTTGCCGAAGGCCTGGGAGCGGCTTTATCCATCCCAGTGGCGGATGGAGTCCTCGAGCGGGTACAATATGGGGCTTCTCAGACCCATAAATCCCGCGAAGAACGGCAGGAGAATATTCAGGGAGCCTTCCGGCTTTCACCAAAGAAAGCCGAAACACTGCGGGGAAAGCATCTGCTGTTGGTAGATGATGTACTGACGACGGGGGCTACCTTGGAAGCGGCCGGGCAGCAATTACTCGCGGTCGAAGGCACCCGATTGAGCGTCGTTACGATGGCGATGGCGGAATAATTTGGCTAGGACGCGTCGACGGTATCCTCGACTTCGGAGGTAACGATGGTACCTACCGGTTCGCCCAGCATAATTTTCCGAAGGTTATCCGGTTCGTTGACATCGAAGACGATGATCGGGCGGTCGTTTTCGCGGCAAAGGGTAAAGGCCGTCATATCCATTACGCTTAAGCCGAGGCTGATTACCTTTTTGAAGGAAATCCGGTCGAAGCGAATCGCATCGGGATACTTTTCGGGATCGGCAGAGTAGATGCCATCTACCCGGGTTCCCTTTAAAATAACATCTGCTTCGATCTCATTGGCCCGAAGAGCTGCGGCCGAATCAGTTGTGAAGTAGGGACTACCGGTTCCGGCGCTGAAAATAACGACGCGTCCCTTTTCCAGGTGGCGAATGGCCCGGCGACGGATGTAGGGCTCGGCGATTTCCTTCATTTCGATGGCGGAAATGAGCCGGGTAAATACGCCCATTCCTTCCAGTGCACTTTGAAGGGCCATGCCGTTAATTACGGTTGCCAGCATCCCCATGTAATCGCCCTGCACGCGATCGATACCGGAAGAGTGGGCACTCAGGCCGCGAAAGATGTTACCACCACCGATCACGATGGCCACTTGCACACCGATATCAACCAATTCTTTGATCTGTTCGGCGTAGTGGCGCAGTATCTCCGGATGGATGCCAAACTTCTGATCACCCATCAGGGATTCTCCACTGAGCTTAAGCAGGATGCGGCGGTACCGTAGCGACATGTGCGATGATTTTTTCAGGGGCTGGTTAGATAGTTCTATTGTTTATAGTTTATTGCTTACGGTTTATTGTTCGGGGCGGTTGCATTCCGTAAACCTTAAACCGCAGGCAACAAACAAAAAAGGCGAACCGGAAAGGTTCGCCTTTTTTAATTAGCCGAGTTCGACGTGCTTGAACGCCGTGACGGTCAGTTCTTTATCCTGATCCTGTAAATAGGAGGCAATCGATTTCGAACTGTCTTTGACGAATTGCTGATGCAGCAGGGTATTCTCTTTAAAGAACTTGTTGAGCTTACCCCGGGCAATCTTTTCGAGCATTTTCTCCGGCTTCCCTTCCTGGCGGGCCTGTTCCATGCCGATTTCGATTTCCTTATTGACGACGGTTTCATCGACGTCGTCCTTGTCGAGGGCAATCGGACGCATGGCGGCTACCTGCATAGCAACATCGCGGCCGGCATCGAAGTAGGCCTCGTTGTCGGAGCTCAAACCGACCAGCACGCCCGCCCGGTATCCGCTGTGGATGTAGGGGGCAATCTGCGGAGCTTCCAGCCGTTCGTAGGCGGAAAGTTCGATTTTCTCGCGGATCTTTCCGACTAGTTCGGTGATTTGCGCCTCTACGGTTTGGCCGTCCATATCCAGTTGGAGCAGTTCTTCCTTGGTGGCGGGAAATTCGCTCAGGGCAAGGTCTGCAATTTTATTGCCGAACGCAATAAAATCATCTCCTTTGGATACAAAGTCGGTCTCACAACTAACTTTGACAATGATGCCCTTCTTTTTGTCGTCGCTCACTTTGGCAACAACCACTCCCTCCTTCGCTTCATTGTCGGCGCGCTTAGCAGAGACTTTCTGTCCCTTCTTGCGCAATATTTCGATCGCTTTCTCCTGGTCTCCATCTGCCTCAGCGAGTGCTTTCTTGCAATCCATCATACCCGCTCCGGTAATTTCGCGGAGCTGTTTAACATCGGCTGCCGATACGCTCATCGGTACTTATTTTGGGTTTGAAAATGCTGTGCGTGTCTATACTGTAGTACGTTGGTCTTTCAGTACGTTGGTCTTTTAGATTTTAGTCCTTTTCGGACCTATCTAAAGTACTACCGTACTAAAGAACTTACGAGGACTACGCTTTTTCGGTGGCCTCCTTTTCCGCCTTGGCGGCCTTGCGTTCTTCCAATCCCTGCCGGATGGCATCTACCAGGTAGTTGGTGATGATGGCGATGGCCTTTGAGGCATCGTCATTTCCGGGAATGGGGTAGTCGACCTTGTTGGGGTCGGCATTGGTGTCTACGAGGCCGAAGGTGCGAATGTTCAGTTTATGGGCTTCCGAAACGGCGATGTGCTCGTGTTCGATATCTACAATAAACATGGCGGAGGGCAGGCGGTTCAGGCCGGCGATTCCTCCCAGCACTTTATTCATTTTCTCGTGCTCGCGAGTCAGGGTAAGCCGTTCTTTTTTGGTGACGCTGTCGAGCGTACCGTCACCGAGCATGCGTTCGATGTTCTGCATCTTGCGCACCGAGCGGCGGATGGTGTTGAAGTTGGTCATCATACCTCCCTGCCAGCGTTCGATCACGAAGGGCATGCCCACGCTTTCGGCACCTTCGCGGACGATTTCCTTCGCCTGCTTTTTGGTGGCAACGAACAGGATTTTTTTACCCGCCTTGGCCATTTGCCGCATAGCATTTGCCGCGCGCTCCAATCCTTCGACGGTGCGGTTGAGGTCGATGAGGTGGATGCCCTTCCGCTCCATGAAGATGTAGGGCGACATTTTGGGATTCCACTTCTTTCTGAGGTGCCCGAAGTGTACACCGGCGTCGAGCAACTCTTTATAAGTAGGTCTTTCCATTTTCTTGAGGTTGTCGAAAAATTAGCGCTTGGAGAACTGGAAGCTCTTACGGGCCTTGGGCTTACCGTATTTCTTACGTTCTACCTCGCGGGAGTCGCGCATCAGAAACTTTTGGTCTTTCAAGGGCTTGCGGAAATCCTGGTTGAGATGGACCAGCGCCCGGCTGATCGCCATGCGGATGGCTTCGGCCTGACCCTTAAAGCCGCCACCGTCCACATTGACGGTGAGGTCGTATATCTTGTTATCGACATCAACGACCTGGAAAGGGGCGACCACCTTGTTCTGAATGTGCGGTTGGGGGAAGTATTCCCTGAAGTCGCGACCGTTGATCCGGATGTTACCCTGACCCTGAGTCAGGTACACCCGCGCGACGGAGGCCTTTCTTCGCCCAATGGTATTGATCATTTCCATAGTACTGGCAGACTACTCGTTCGTCAAAATTTAAATTCCTCCGGCTTCTGCGCCTGGTGCGGGTGTTCGGCACCCGTGTACACGAAGAGCTTCTTAAACATCTGGCGGCCGAGGCTATTCTTGGGAAGCATACCCCGCACGGCGTTTTCGATCACGCGTTCGGGATGCTTTTCCAGCATTTCCCGGGCAGTGCGGCTACGCTGCCCACCGGGGTAGCCGGTGTGGTGGATGTATTCTTTTTGGGACACCTTCTGACCGGTGAAGCGGACTTTTTCAGCATTGAGCACAATGACATTGTCTCCGGTATCGACGTGAGGCGTGTAGGAGGGCTTGTGCTTGCCCCGGAGCACCGTGGCAATGCGTGATGCCAGACGGCCGACGGTCTCTCCCTCGGCATCTACCACATACCAACGGCGCTCGACCGTTTGCTTGTTGGCAGATAAGGTTTTATAACTTAGCGTATCCAAAATCGTGCGCTTTAATAGGTTCGTTAGCCGAATGGCTTTTTAAAAGCAGGTGCAAAGGTACTGCTCGGCGAATTGATAAACAAGCTTTTTTTTAAAAAAATCCAAGATGGATTTTCATAAATCACTGGAAAACAGTGAAGATTTCGCACGGCTACAACGGTGGATGATCTCTTTCTTCCGGAGATAGGACCGCACGGGAAGGTGGATGCAAGAACAAAATCCGGGCCAGATCCCTTTTACTGCAACAGCCCAATTGGCTGGGAGACCAATCCACAAATGTTGTCCGATCATGATAAGTACGCGGGAATTGGAATTAAAGAAGATGTCGAACGATACGGATCCGACGGCCGAAACGCGCAAACAAGACCACATCGAGTTGGCCTTCAGCTCGCAAATTGCGAGCGGGGAGTTGGACCAGCGGTTTTCCTACGAACCGTTGCTGGCCGCCCACCCGGCACCCGGCAGCCTGCCGGCGATACCCTTTCTCGGGAAAACGTTGCGGGCACCTGTGTGGGTGAGCAGTATGACCGGCGGTACGGAAATGGCGCAAACGATCAATCACAACCTGGCTCGGGCCTGCGGGGAGTTTGGCATGGGGATGGGCCTGGGCAGCTGTCGGTCGTTGCTTTACGGTAAGGACCGCTTGGCCGATTTCGACGTACGTCACCTCCTGGGTGATGACTTTCCCTTGTTTGCCAACCTGGGTATTGCTCAGATAGAAGAGTTGCTGTTCAACAAGGAAGAGGAACGCATTCCGGAAATGCTGGAGTTGCTGAAGGCGGATGGCCTAATCGTCCACGTCAACCCGCTGCAGGAATGGCTCCAACCGGAGGGCGACCGCTTTCGGCAACCTCCGATTGATACGATCGAGCAGTTGATCGAGGCTTATCCCGCGCTGCCCATCATCGTGAAGGAAGTGGGCCAGGGGATGGGCCGCGAGAGCCTTCGCGTACTTCTGCAGCTACCGATTGCCGCAATTGACTTTGCCGCCAGCGGCGGCACCAACTTCTCCAAATTGGAGCTGTTGCGCAACGATCCCGAAAAACAGCTGATCTACAGCCAATTGGCATTCGTAGGGCATACCGCCGAGCAGATGGTACAGCAGGTCAATGACCTTGTTGTCGAATTGGGAGAAGGGGTGCGCTGCCGGCAGATTATCGTGAGCGGAGGGGTGCGAAACTATCTCGATGGCTATTATTATATCAACAAAATCCAGCTTCCCGCTATTTACGGAAAAGCGTCTGCCTTCCTGCGCCATGCGCGCGAAGACTACGATCACCTCCGCCAGTTTGTGGAGGCCCAGTTGCGGGGACTTGAATTAGCTACCGCCTTTTTGCGGATCCGATAATATGAAATCTACCAATCAAGCAAGGACTCGGTCCGTGAATCCAACATTGAACAAACACGACAAGTTAGTCGACGGATTCTCCAAGATGAGCAAGGCCGACAAGTTGGCCTGGGTTTCGGAACAGTATTTCGAACAGCCCGAAGAAGTGATCGACGAGTTAAGCTCGTTTCAGCACCCAAATGGCGAGCTGCAACGCACCCTGGACGGGTTCAGTGAGAATACCGTTGCCAATTTTCCGATGCCCTTCGGGCTCGTTCCGAATATGGTGGTGAACGGGCAGGTGTACGCCGTGCCGATGGTCATCGAAGAGAGCTCCGTCGTGGCGGCGGCCTCTGCGGCGGCCAAGTATTGGTCGAAACGCGGTGGGTTTCGTGCCGAAGTGATCCAGACAGTCAAGCTCGGGCAGTTGCACTTCCGCTGGAGCGGCTCCCCCCAACGCATGGAAGCCCTCCTGCCCGGATTGAAACAACGGTTAAAGCAGGAATCCGACGAGCTGACCGCCAATATGCGCAAACGCGGCGGCGGCATCCTCGATATCAAGTGGCGTCATTTACCGGAGGTCGCTCCCGACTATTTTCAACTATTGGCCACCTTCGAGACCTGCGACAGCATGGGGGCCAATTTTATCAATTCTGTCCTGGAGCAATTCGGAAAAACCCTGACAGACTGGGCCGTCCAAACGCCCGACCTGCAGGAGGGAGAGCGCCGGGTCACGGTCATTATGGCCATTTTGTCAAACTACACGCCCGACTGCCTCGTGCGCACTTGGGTCGAGTGCCCGGTCGATCATCTGGGGCCGCCAAACGATCCCAACATTGCCACTTTCACCGAGCAGTTCCGATTGGCCGTACGCATTGCCCAGGAAGATACCTACCGCGCCGTTACCCATAATAAAGGCATCCTCAACGGAGTAGACGCGGTCATTCTGGCCACTGCCAACGACTTCCGGGCGGTCGAAGCCTGTGCCCACGCCTACGCGGCCCGCGACGGTAAATACCGCTCGCTGAGCAACTGTACGGTAAAGGATGGGCTGTTCCGATTTGAGATGGATCTGCCCCTGGCCGTCGGGACCGTCGGCGGCCTCACGCGCCTCCACCCACTGGCAAAGCGCTCGCTGGAACTACTCGGGCATCCCAGCGCAACCGACCTGATGAAGATCGTGGCTGCCACCGGGCTGGCGCAGAATTTTGCCGCCGTGCGCAGCCTCGTCACCACGGGAATCCAGCGCGGGCATATGAAAATGCACTTGATGAACATTCTGCAACACCTCAACGCTACGGAAGGCGAGAGCAAGAAGGCGGCCGCCCATTTTTCCGACATCAGTGTGTCGTACCAGGCCGTACGGGAATTTTTGCAGGCCTGCCGCGCGCAAGAATAGGATAGCACTCGATGATCCGATTGCGTGCGAACGGAAAATTACTGCTCACCGGCGAATACTGTATTCTGGATGGAGCCCTGGCGCTGGCCATCCCTACCATCTACGGGCAGCAACTCGAAGTTACTCCCACCAACAGCCTAACGGAAACCTCCTGGGAGAGCGAAGATGTAAACGGCAATTGCTGGTTTTCGGCCCGGTGGCTGGCGATGGATCATCGATTTCAACGTCTGGAGGCTTCCGATCCGGATACTGCGGAGCGGCTGGAGCACTTGCTATCGGCTGCGTTAGAACTCGGGGCGGATTTCGAGCTCCTGCGCTCCAGGCGGTTTCGCACCAAACTGGACTTCCCGCGCGAATGGGGGCTAGGAACGAGTTCTACCCTCGTGTATCTCGTAGCTGAATACCTGAAAGTAGATGCTTATTTTCTGCTCGACCGCGCTTTTGGCGGTTCCGGCTACGACGTAGCTTGTGCCGGCGCCCGTCAGCCGATCTTGTTTCAGCGCCGGCAATTCGTGGAGATACCGTGGGAGCCGTTGTTTCGGTCTGCGATCTACTTTGTCTATCAGGGGCGGAAGCAGGATAGCCGGGAGGGAATCCGGCGCTACCGCGAGCAGACAGTTGCCGAGGTCGATATCGACCACATCAGTGCCCTGACGATGGCGTTGGTGCGCACTGACGACCTGGACGAAGCAACGGACATCCTTCGGGAACACGAGCAGCACGTGGGGCGCATGCTGGCGGCGACTCCCATCCAGGATCGTTATTTCTCCGATTTTCCCGGTGCCGTGAAAAGCCTTGGTGCGTGGGGCGGCGACTTTGCCGTGGCTCTCAGTCCGTGGCCGGAGCAGGAAACGCGCCGCTACTTCAACGAAAAGGGGTATTCGCTGGTTATGACCTACGATAAGATGCTATTCCGTTCCTCTGATTATTAAAAAGTACACATCAATGCCCAAGTGGTACGATGGAACCATAACCAAGATAGAAACAGCGAGCCCGAGCGTCCGGCGATTTTGGCTGGAGCCCTCGGAAGCCAGCACGCTCGATTTCAAGGCCGGCCAGTTTATTACGATGGATTTACCCATCGGAAAGAAGCGCCTTGAGCGCTGGCGTTCCTACAGCATTGCCAGTCCTCCGAAAGCGGACGAGCTGGAGTTGTGCATCGTCCAATTGGAACAAGGAGCCGGCACCCGCTATCTGTTTGAAGAAGTAGCCGTGGGATCGACGATTCGGTTCAAAGGGCCCGACGGGACCTTCACGCTGCCCCAATCGATCGAGCAAGAGTTGGTATTCATTTGCACCGGTACGGGCGTAGCACCCTTTCGCTCCATGATTCAATACATCCACGAACAGGGAATTGCCCACCGGGGAATTCACCTGATCTTCGGTTGCCGGCGCGAGGAGGATATTCTCTACCGGGAGGAATTCGAAACGTTGCTTCGGGAAATGCCCGGATTTTCCTATTCGGTGGCCCTTTCCAGGGAGCCTTCCCTGAATCCGGCGGATTTTGATTTTCCCGTAGTGTCCGGCTATGTGCATCAGATTTACCAGGAGGCCTATCCCGAGCCGGAGCCCGGGCGGCGCTTCTACCTCTGTGGCTGGCGGCAAATGATCGACGAAGCCATTGATAACCTGACCAATAAGCTGGGTTACGAGTCGCAGCAATGTGTTTTTGAGCTTTACGGCTAAGGCGATCAACCGCCGGGAAGTTGAGGTGTTTTACAAACGAATAAAGCAGAAAGCGAAAAATATGGATCAGACGGTAACGAAAAGTCCGGTACTGCTCTACACCGAGCAGACCCCCAATCCGGAAACGCTCAAATTTGTGACGAATCGCATGCTCTACCGCGGCACGGCCGATTTTAGGGAGGTAGAAGAGGCGAAAGAATGGTCGGAGCTCGCCACAACGCTCTTCGAATTTCCGTACGTCAAGGGCGTTTATTTCTCCAATAACTTCGTCACCATCACCAAGGAGTTCAATTACGCCTGGGAGGATATCATGCTCAAGCTGAAGTCCTTTCTGAAGGAATACATCGAGGCGGATCGCGAAATTATCAAAGAAGGCTACGCTGAGGCGCAAGCGGAGATTGCCGCCAAGGAGGAGACTGTATACACTGGCAACGATGCTGAAATCGTCAAGAAGATCAAGGATTTGATTGAGACCTACGTCAAGCCGGCCGTGGAAGGGGACGGTGGCAACATCGAATTCAGCCGCTATGACAACGGAATTGTAACCTTGGTGATGCAGGGAGCGTGCAGCGGTTGTCCTTCCAGCACCGTCACGTTGAAAGCGGGCATCGAGGGCATGCTCAAACGCATGGTGCCCGAGGTGAAGGAGGTAGTAGCGGAAATGGGATAAAATTTTCTGCTCCCGCCCGTAGATTAAAAAAGATGAATTTTCCCACCTGGGAATCACCCTTATAAATAAGGGCGATAAGACAAATTTGCCGAAGGTTTCACTGCGAGCGGAAGCCTTCGGCAATTTTATTTTTCCGTTGGCCCTTGTCTCTTCGGAAAAAAATACGCAAATTTGCACTGCGCCAATAGTCACATCCATTCATCCGGCGCAATTCACTCCCACATTTTCTCTTCCCACCTGATGATTTGCCTTTGGGCACACCGTATTTAGCATTCTCACTCCAACGGCTCTACCCGATGTCGATTGCTTCTTATTCCGTACCACCCGAGCCGGTAGGCCCCCTATTGCCTGTCGGGTCGGTCAAGCCTAATGGAGATGAAATATTTTGGGATTATTCTGGGGCTTTGCTGCTGTTTTTGCTCATTGTATAGCCAGAGTGGGCTTCCCCTAGAACCGCGCGAGCGCGTGGAAACGATTCAACGAAAAACACCAATTGAAAACCGCTTTCAGCCATTCGAACTAACTCGGCAACGCAGCAACCGACTTCCCGAGTTAGATGCCCTCGGTGCGGAATACACGGTTTATGATCTCAACGAGCGCGTGCTCCAACAGCTATCGGCAGGAGCACCCGAAGCGTTTAAATTGGAGTTGCCTTCGCAGAGCCGATCAACCATGGAGCTCCTTCTTGCCCGGGTAGACATTTTGGCGGAGGACTTCAAAATCCGGACGAGTAGTGGCAAGGAATGGCCTGCCTCCGGCCTTTTTTATCGCGGAATCGTGGCCCAACAGGAAACCGAATCCGTCGTGTCGCTGGCGGTATTTGGCGACGAAATGATCGGGTCGATATCTACCGTCGATGGGCAGTTTAGCCTCGGCAAGCTACAGGGTACCGCCGCCGACCAGTATGTGCTGTACAACGAGTCGAAGCTCCCTCCTCCTACCGCGACCTGTGAAACCCCAGACGATCAGTTTGTGTACGACCGCCAGGAGCTGAGTGCCTTTGCTCTAAACGGACGCGATGCCAACAACTGCGTGCGTATTTACCTGGAGACCGATTTCAGCATTTACGAGCGACTGGGAAGCGTCGCCACCGTCAGTAATTATATTATCGGATTGTTTAATCAGATGGCCACGCTCTACGCCAATGAGCAAATCAATACTACGCTTAGTGAGCTGTTCATCTGGGACACCCAAGACCCTTACTTTTCGTCCTCGGCATCCGATAATCTGAGGGATTTCCGCAGCATCCGGGAAACCTTCAACGGAGACCTGGCGGGCCTCCTGTCGTTCGAATCGAGTGGGGGGATTGCCTACGTAGATGTGCTCTGTAATTCTCGCTACGCCTATTCCTTTTCGGCGATTAATGACCGCTACCTATCAGTTCCGGCCTACAGCTGGTCGGTGAATGTCATCACTCACGAATTCGGCCATTTACTGGGGGCGCAGCACACCCACGCCTGTGTCTGGAATGGGAATGGAACGGCGCTCGACGGCTGCTTCAACGTGCAGGGAGCCTGCGCACGCCCTGGCATTCCCGAAGCCGGCGGGACGATTATGTCTTACTGCCATTTGCAATCTGTCGGGGTTGATTTTGCCAACGGATTCGGGCCTCAGCCCGGAAATTTAATCCGAAATCGCGTGTTCAACGCCGGCTGCCTGACGAGCTGTGAAACGAACGAAAAAGCAGATGATTCCACTGCCGTAGTGGATACTCAGGTACAGTATGGCGCGATCACGCTAGACGGTAACTGGAAGCGCGTATCCTTTTCCAGCACCTTTGAGGAGCCGCCCGTACTCGTCATTGGGGGGCTGAGTAGTTGGGACCAGCGGCCGGTCACCGTACAAATCCGCGCCGTAACGGTGGACGATTTCGAAGTGCGGCTGGCCAACTGGAGCTACCAGACCGATCCCCATGGCGAAGAGGATGCGTACTTCCTGGCCGCACCAGAGGGCGTGCACGAGCTCGAGGGTGTCACCTTGGTAGCCGGAAGCACCCGCGCGAATCACCGGATGCGGGCGGTCGTGCTCGATGAAGCCGCCAAGGGAACGCCGGTGGTGCTCGCCAGCCAAATCGGGATCGTCGACCCGGAACCGACCACCGTGCGCATGCAGGCCGTTTCGCAGGAGGGCTTCGAGGTCCGCATTCAGGAAGAAGAGGCCAGCGCCGACGGTGGAAACCACGCGGAGGAGCAGGTCGATTACATGGTGCTGACTACCGGTACCGGTAGTATTGGAGAAAGTGAGATCGTCGTCGGTCGGACAGGCGATAAAATCACGCATCGCCCCAGAACGATTGCATTCGGGACCACGTTCGCAAATGCGCCCTTCCTGCTATCGGCGATGCAGTCGTTTGACGGGGGCGACCCGGCAACGACGCGGTATTCGGATCTGGCAGAAGGAAGTGTGGGGTTGTACATAGACGAGGAGCAAAGCCTGGATCAAGAGCGCGTCCACACTACGGAAGAAGTAGGCTGGGTGGCCATTGCCGAGTCGCCGGATAAGAAAGCGGGAAATTGCCCCGCGATCGATTTCAATCAATTTATTCCGCAATCCTACGGTGGCGCACAAGACCGCGGGCAGGCGCGCATCCTTGATGACGGCAAAGAGCTGTTCATTTCCAACAATGGCTGGAAGGCAATTTACCTCAACTATGAAGTCACCGAAGAGACAATCGTAGAGTTCGAATTCAAATCGACTTCCCCCGCCGAAATTCACGGGATTGGATTTGATAATGACAACAGCCTCGACGCTGCCAAAACTATCCAGGTGGGCGGCACGCAGAGCTGGGGGCACACTAAGTACAGCGATTACGAAGAATATGGCGAATGGCGATCTTACCGGATTCCGGTGGGTGAATTTTACACGGGCGCATTCAATCGGCTGTTCTTCACCGCCGATCACGATGGTGGTTCCCGCAATGGCAATTCCTTCTTCCGCAATGTTCGGCTGTACGAGGGATCGACGTGTACGTCTCCGTTGCCGGCTCCCATTGCCGAGAAAAACCTCCAAGGGGAAGGCAATGAGGAGTTGCTGCTTTACCCGAACCCCGTTGCCGATCAGTTGAACGTCGCCTTGGAGGTACTCCTGGAGGGTACTGTAGACATCGAGATCTTCGACCTGGCCGGCCGCCGGCTGCTTGCCGAGCAATACTGGCTCAACGCCGGAAGCCACAACATCACATTATCCTGCTCCGAGCTGCCCAGTGGTTCCTACGTATTGTACGTGCGGCAGGAAGAGGGGCGGCAGACCAGTCGCTTCTCGGTGATTCACTAGTGTTTTCTTTTGCTGCAAAGCAATATTATAATCCCAGAATCGGGGGATGACTGAGCAGTCATCCCCTTTTCCTTGTTATTTCCTACCGTTTACGAAATCCTTGGAGGAAGATTACCCGAAAAGTCGATTGGGATACACTTGTGGATTTTCATTTTATGTCGGATGCGCTTATCTTCACGACAAGCAACTATTCGTTATTCTTTTCTCTTCGGGCGCAATTAAGCAGCCCGCCCCCCCAGTTACCTACACCAAGATACCTGTCTGGCAACTTTCTATCTACGGCTCTTCTGAAAGCCCCGGCTACGCGTTGGTAAATCTCCAGCGCGAGACCATTAATTACTTACCTAAATTGATTTACCGTGAAGACATGGTACACGCTATTGCTATTGTTGCTAGGAACGGCGCTCACTGCCCAATCGCTACGACCAGTGGATTTGGTAGCGCAGCGCCTCGATCAAGGAGAACGATTCCGCGCCACTGAACTGGTGCAACCCAGCCGCTTGCGCTCTGCCCGAGTGGCCGAACTCGACGCGGAAGCCACATCCTACCAGGTGCTCGATCTCAACCGGGCGGGTTTGGAGCGCCTCCGGGCCGAGGCCCCCGAGGCCATTACCCTCACGCTGCCGACGAGCGCCCGTTCGGGCATGGACCTTCAATTGGTTCGCGTCGAGGTACTGGCAGATGATTTTCGCCTCGTAGAAAGCGCCACGAACGCACCCGTCGATCTGGAACGAGGTGTTCACTACCGCGGAGTAGTGGCCGGTGATGACCGATCCGTAGTAGCCCTCAGTATTTTTGGAGAAGAATTGGTAGGCCTGATTGCCCGTCCGGAGGGCAATTACGTAATCGGCAAACTGGAAGATCAGGGATTTCGCGATGGGGAGCACGTAATCTACGAAGACCAGCAGATTATGGAGCGGATGTCGCTCGACTGTGGCACAGCAGATGACGGCTACGTATATACGCGCGAGGAACTTTCGGCACACCCACAAAACGGCCGGGCATTGGACGACTGCGTGCGCATTTACCTCGAAGTTGATGATAACGTATACGATGCCCGCGGCTCGCTTCAGAATACCAATAATTTCATCACCGGCGTATTCAACCAGATGGCTACCATCTACGCCAACGAGCAGATTAACCTGGAGCTATCGGAAATCTACGTCTGGACCACCCAAAGCCCCTACAATTCAAACAGTTCCAGTGGCATGCTGAGTGATTTCCAGCAGACGTCGTCCAATTTCAACGGCGACCTGGCCGGGCTCGTCTCCTTCCGGGCAAGTGGAGGAATTGCCGCCGGCTTTTCCGGACTGTGCAATTCGGTGCGGGCCCGTAGCATGTGCTTTTCCAATATTCAGAATGGGTACGCGACAGTACCGTCCTACAGTTGGACGGTTGATGTAATCACGCACGAATTCGGGCACCTCTTTGGCTCCCGGCACACGCACGCCTGCGTGTGGAACGGCAACGGCACGGCCATCGACGGCTGCTATCAGACGGAGGGAAGCTGCCGGCGTCCCGGCGTTCCGAGTGCCGGCGGAACCATCATGTCGTACTGCCACCTGCAAAATGCGGGAAAGGACCTGGCCCTCGGCTTCGGCCCGCAACCGGGCAACGTCATCCGTAATAGCGTATCAACTGCAAACTGCCTCAACGCCTGCGGGGATGATGATGGCGGTGGTGACGGTGGCGACGACGGCTGCGACGGAAATACCGTAGAGCTCCAGTTGGTACTGGATCGCTATCCAGGCGAAACGACTTGGGAATTAACTGATGAGAGCGGTACGACCGTAGCCTCCGGCGGCCCCTACAGCGGAGCGGGTTCGGTGAAACGGGAATCTTTCTGTCTGCCAGACGGATGTTACACCTTTACCATCTTCGATTCCTACGGAGACGGGATCTGCTGTGCCTACGGCAATGGTTCCTTTGCGGTAACCGATTCGACGGGTGCTACCCTGATCAGCGGCGGCCAATTCGCGCAGCAGGACGCTCAGGATTTCTGTATCGGCAAGGAGGCTGATCCGGAACCACCGAGCAGTTGCCTGACCGTCGATTTCAACGACTACACTATCCGACCCTACGGCGATGGTCAAGACTTCGGCACCATCGAAACGCTGGATGGCGGCAACGTGATCAAGCTCAGCGACAACGCCTGGAAGTCTCTGGCCCTCGACTACACGGTGACCGAATCGACGGTAATCGAATTCGACTTCGGTTCCACAGCACAGGGTGAAATCCACGGCATCGGTTTCGATAATGACGACGCCATTTCCGACAACCGTACCTTCAAGGTATACGGCACTCAGGGCTGGGGGATTAACAACTTCGACAACTATTCTAACGTCGGCTACTGGGAATCCTACCGCATTCCGGTAGGCCAGTTTTACACCGGAACTTTTGATCGCCTCTTCTTCGTAGCAGACGATGACAGCCGTCAAAGAGACGGAACCTCGTACTTCCGCAACATTCGTATCTACGAGGGAAGTGCCTGCAGCACTGCGCAGCCGCCCCTCAACGAACCACTGCCGGGAGCCGTAGCCGTTGTGAATCCGGCCCGGATTATCTACCATGTATTCCCGAATCCGGTTAGCGATCGGATGAATATTCAGATCGAAACGCCCCAAGCTGCGACTATCCAGTTGGGAGTGTATACCCTGACCGGCCAGCAACTACTCGGAAGAGAAGTCGCTGCACCCGGCGGTTCTTTCCAAACAGTGTTGGAAACGAACAGCCTGCCTGCGGGCATCTACCTGCTGCGCTTACGACAGGGAGAGCAAACCCAGGTTACCAGGATTCAGGTAGTGAGATAATTAATAGCGAATAGCGAATGGCGAATGGTGAATTTTCACTATTCGCCATTCACCATTAAAAAATCACCATTCCTTCCCAAATAGGTGCCTTCCAAAAGCTGGCTCTCAAAAAAAACGGGGGCGCACATATCCTTCCGTCAATATTCGCGTTATTTGTATATATCCATAAGGAATCTTCCCCGGTTGCACACCGAACCTTCCGAAAGCTTTTTAGACCTTCCCAGTTTTCCATTTATCATTGGTTCTCTTTCCCCGTGAACAGTATCTAATCTATTCACTGACCCCGGTTTGTAAGGGACCATCTCCTGTGGAGATGGATCGATTTGAGGCACTGACGCCTCGGTATACGACACGCTAATTCACACAAACGGGGTATTTCGAGGGCACCCTCGCATCCCAAAAACGATTTCACAAACCATGAGAATGTCATTGCGAATGACAGTGGGACTGCTATTGCTGGTCCTCTCCCTTCACGCTCAAACCGGGGGTATTCGCCCCGCCGACCTGGTCGCTGCGGCGCGCAGTGCCCGAACTACCTTCACCGAATACAAGGACTTATTCACCCCGGCAAATGGCCGGGATCGCCTGGAGGCAGCTATTCCAGGAACTGATTATACGGTGCTGAATCTCAACGAAGAGCAGCGCGCCACCCTATTGCAGGAAGCTCCGGAAGCTCTGCGGCTCCGTCTGCCGCAGGCCGGGCGTTCACCCCTCGAATTGGATTTGGTGCGCGTTGAGATCGTCGATCCTTCCTTTCTCGTTTTTGAGAGCAGCAACCAGGAGCCGGTGGCTTATGACCGCGGCATTCACTATCGGGGAGTGGTGGTTGGCCAACGCAACTCCATCGCCGCCATTTCCGTCTTCGACGGCGAAATGAGCGGACTCATTAGCACCCCCGAGGTGGGCAACCTGGTACTCGGTAAGGTAACCGAGGAGCGCCTCCCGCCCGAGGTGTTTCCCTATGTGCTGTACAACGACGCCACGCTTCTCAGCAACGAACGCTTTGAATGCGGCACGGTCGACAACGGGTTGGCCTACACCCGTGAACAGTTGAGTACAGCGACCGCCGATGGGCGGTCGGCCGGCTGCGTGCGGATATACTTCGAGGTAGACCACGATATCTACAACAATAAAGGCGGGACGAGCGGAGCGGTCAATTATGTAGAGGCCATCTTCAACGAGGTTGCCACCTTGTACGCTAATGAGAACATCAACTTAGCGATCAGCGAAGTGCTGGTCTGGAACACTCCCAGCCCCTACTCCGGCAACTCCAGCTCGACCCTGCTCAATCAATTCCAGCGCACCCGCACCAGTTTCAACGGCGATCTGGGGCAACTGCTGTCTTACCAGGCCAGCGGCGGCATTGCGGTGCTCGACGGGCTGTGCCATCCCTACAACTCCGCCCGGCTGAGCTTTTCGAGTATCGGCACCTCCTTTCGGCAAGTGCCCACTTACTCCTACACCGTCATGGTGGTGGCACATGAATTGGGCCACCTCCTGGGCTCGCAGCACACGCACGCTTGCGCCTGGAACGGCAACGGTACGGCTATCGACGGCTGCGCCGGCTTCACCGAGGGGAATTGCCCTAATCCAGGTATACCTTCCAATGGCGGCACCATAATGTCGTATTGCCACATCAGCTATACGGGTATCAATTTCACAAAAGGATTCGGCCCGCAACCCGGCAACGTGATTCGCAATGTGGTGGCATCTGCCAGCTGCACCCAGGCGTGTGCCGGCGGTGGCGGTGGTGGCTCCGGCGGTGGCGGAAACGGTGGCGGAAATGGTGGCGGCGGTAATGACTGCGAGAATGTGAACTTCCGACTCGTTTTTGATACCTACCCGATGGAAACGAGTTGGGAAATTCGGAATAGCAACGGACAATTAGTAGAAAGTGGGGATAATTACGACAAGCAAGAGGCCAATACTACCCTTCAGGAAACCTTCTGCCTGCCTCCCGGCTGCTACACGATTACCCTACGGGATTCGTACAATGACGGCATTTGCTGCGATTATGGAAACGGCTCCTTTACCCTAACGGATGCCAATGGTGGTACACTTGCCAATGGTGGGGTATTCGGATCGAGTGAAACGGCTGACTTCTGCATTGGTGGAACCGATGGTGGCGGTAACGGCGATTGCCTGGCGATCAACTTCAACGACTTTACAGTGCAATCCTACGGTGCCAACCAGGATGCCGGTGCATATCAAATTCAGCAGAGCGGTAATGTGCTGTACCTCGAGAACAATGCCTGGAAATCCATTCCGCTCACCTACAATATCAGCGCGAATACCGTACTGGAATTCGAATTCCGCTCCACGCGCATCGGAGAAATCCACGGCATTGGATTCGATGATAACGAGACGATTACCTCCGGGCTAACCTTCCAGTTGTACGGGACCCAAAGCTGGGGCATTCGCGACTTCAAAAACTATCCGGGCAACGGGCAGTGGATTCGCTACGTGATCCCCGTCGGTCGGTACTACACCGGCAGAGCGGACCGCCTCTTCTTTGTGGCGGACCAGGATGCCGGATTGCGCAACGGGAATTCTTATTTCCGAAATCTAACGATCTACGAAGGGCAAGGCTGTAATAATCTCGTAGAGGAGCCTGGCAGCAAGCCCGTCGAAGTACCCATAGAAACGCGACTGTTTCCCAATCCGGCGTCGACCGAATTAAACTTCGAGTTCAGCTCCACCCATAAAGGAGTGGGCCGCTGGACGTTGCTCTCCATCACCGGTCAGGAAATCCGCTCCGCGGACGCAAAGGTAGAGGACGGCTTCAATCGCCTCACTATCCCCACCGACAGACTTCAATCGGGAACCTATCTACTACGCTGGCGCGATGAAGACGGCGAGTTCACCCATCGCTTCACCGTCGCCAGAAAATAGGTGCACCCACACTAATTCCGGCTTTTAACGCGAATTACATATGAGGTTTTGCAAGGGTCCTGCGAATGAGTGGGGCCTTTTTTTATTCCTCCGCCAGAAGTTCCTCCAGCGCCTCCGCCGACTGAACGAAGCGGAAGCTATACACGACGGCCTGTAGCTTTTCGCGAATGGCGTGCGTGGCGAGGTTGCCCAGGCTCCCCAGGTGGGTGTGCTCGACGGTTTCGGGAGGAGAGAAGGTGCCGGCGGCAATGTGTTCGGCAATGCGGTGGTAGGCGTCGCGAAAGGGCGTACCCTTCAACACCTCGGCATTGACGGCCTCCACGCTGAAGAGGAGGCGGTACTGCTCGTCTTTCAGTAATTCGGGAAGTACCTTGAGTTGATCGATGGCGAAGGTGGTGATCGACAGCACCTCCCGCAATTGATCGAGGGCGGGAAGGAGGATTTCTTTCAGCAGCTGAAAATCGCGGTGATAGCCACTCGGAAGGTGTCCGATGAGCTGGCTGACCTGGCCGGGCAAGCTCTCCAATAGGGCGCAGCGCCCGCGGATGAGCTCGAATACGTCGGGGTTCTTCTTGTGCGGCATGATGCTACTGCCGGTGGTGAGTTCGTCGGGCAGGCGAAGGAATCGGAAATTCTGGCTGTTGTACAGGCATACGTCCATCGCCAGTTTTCCCAGGGTGTGGGCCATTCCCGCCAGGGCGAATGCCAGGTGCAGCTCGGTCTTTCCGCGCCCCATTTGAGCGTGGACCACATTGTAGGCCAAGTCGTCAAAGCCGAGCAAGTTCGTCGTGCGCTGCCGGTCTAAGGGAAAGGACGACCCATAGCCGGCTGCCGAACCGAGTGGGTTTTGATTGACAATGCGGTACACCCCCTGCCACAGCTGCAAATCATCGACGAGACTTTCGGCATAGGCGCCAAACCAGAGCCCGAAACTGGACACCATCGCAACCTGAAGGTGGGTATAGCCAGGCATCAGATCGGCTTTGTGCTCTTCGCTTCGCCGCAGCAATACCTCGGCCAGCTCCTGGGTTTCCAGGGATATTTCCTGAATGACGTGGCGGAAATACAGCCGCAGGTCAACCAGTACCTGATCATTGCGGGACCGGCCGCTGTGGATCTTCTTGCCGACGTCGCCCAATTCGCGGGTGAGAATGAGTTCTACCTGCGAATGGATGTCTTCTACCCCTGCTTCAATAGCGAGGTTGCCCGCTTCGGCTTCGGCGTGCAGCCGCCGCAAGACGCGCGCGATTTGCTCGAACTCTTCTTCCGTCAGCAAGCCCACCTCGGCCAGCATGCGGCCGTGGGCAATGGACCCTAAAATGTCGAAAGGCGCCAGGCGCAGATCCAGTTCGCGGTCCTGACCGATGGTAAAGGCCTCAATGCGTTGGTTCAGTTCGTAGGGCTTTTGCCAGAGCTTATCCTTCATGGAGTGTCGTTTGAATACCCTCAATTAATGCCACATAAGTGTGTATACCGGCTTCGATTTCGGAAAGTAAGATAAATTCGTCGGCTGTATGCGAGCGGGCGCTTTTGCCGGGTCCTAATTTCAGCGTGGGGAAGGACATCAATGCCTGATCGCTCAAGGTGGGCGAACCATACGTCTCCAGCCCCAGGCGCAAGCCGCTCTCGACTAAGGGGTGATCGTGGGGAATGCCACTGGATTGCAGCCGTAGCGATCGGGGTTTCAGCTGGCTGTGGTGCACGTTTCGCTGCAGTGCCGCTACGACGGCCTCGTTGGAGTAGCACTCGTTCACTCGCACATCCAGCACAAATTGGCAGCGATCCGGAACCACGTTGTGTTGCGTACCCGCTTCGATTTGGGTAATGGAGACCTTTACGGGGCCCAGCAGCTCCGATGCGCGGGCAAACGATACAGCGCGAAGACGCTGAATATCTTCGATGGCCAAATAGAGGGCATTTCGGCCTTCCTCCCGGGCGGCGTGGCCGGCCACCCCTTCCGTTTCGCCGTCGATGACGATCAATCCGCGTTCGGCCGTAGCCAGGCGCAGGGAGGTTGGCTCGCCTACGATCCCATAATCAATTGGACCAAGCTCGGGTAAGGTGGCGGCTACGCCGTTTGGACCACTAATTTCCTCTTCGGCCGTGGCAGCGATTAGTAGGTTGACCGGTGCCTTGCCGCTGCGATCTAATTCCAGAAACGCGCTGATGAGTGCCACCAGCGCGCCGCCGGCATCGTTGCTGCCCAGGCCGTATAGACGGTCGCCCTCGATCGTCGGCTCAAAGGGGTCGCGGGTGTAACCCGCGTTGGGGCGCACCGTATCGTGGTGGCTATTGAGCAGGCAGAGGGGGCGGCCCTCTCGCCACTGGTGGGCACGCACCCACACATTGTTACCAATTCGTTGGGGACGATAGCCTTCCTGAAGAAAAAAAGAGGCAATGATATCTGCGGTACCCGCTTCTTCCTTACTGAAAGAGGTAGTGCGGATAAGAGCCTGGAGGAGCGAAATTGCATTCAACGTCAGAGGATTTTTCGGGGTGTCTATCATTGTCTGAGCAAGGGACTTGAAATTAGTAACTTTCAACGGAATCCAAGGGTTAAACGGAAGCGATACGGGTTGCCTGCTCGTCTTCCAGTGTTTGAATATTCCCGATGCGCACGGTCACCTCGGCGCGAGCCGCGAGGAAGGCATTATCCAGCTTTGGCAACATGCCGGTGTGAATGGCCCCCTCTGCGCGCAGTTGCCGGAAGGTCGTTGGGTCGAGCTGACCCAGCAAGCTTGTATCATCGGAGGCATCCAACAATACACCCGGGCGCTCGAAGGCATAGTCGAGGTGCACGGTATATCGAGTAGCGAGTGCTACCGCCAAACTGGCAGCAATGGTATCGGCATTGGTGTTGAGCAATTGCCCGGTTCCATCGTGGGTAATGGGGCAGCAGACGGGGGTAAAGCCCGCCTCCAGCAAAGCACCCAAGGCCTGGGCATCTACGCGTTCGATATCGCCTGCGAAGCCGTAATCGATCGCTCCAATCGGGCGCTTGCGGGCGCGGATCGTATCGCCGTCGGCACCGGTCAGGCCGATGGCCTGACAGCCCTTGGCCTGAAGCTGGGCCACCAGTTCTTTATTGAACAAACCGGCATACACCATCACCACCACCTCCAATGCGGCAGCATCCGTGATGCGCCGACCGTCCACCATCTGTGGCACGATACCCAGCCGTTGGCTCAGTTCACTTGCCCGGCGCCCCCCACCGTGGATCAGCAACTTCCGCCCGGGGATACTCAGAAAGTACTCCAAAGCAGAAGCCCGTGCTGCCGGATCGTCGATGATGCGGCCACCGATTTTAAGCAGATGTAATTTTTCACCCTTCACGGTTCCCTCTTCTCAAAATTTCCGCCAATACCGCCTGCGCTGCAAAGACCCGATTGCGCGCCTGCTCGATCACCAGCGATTGGGCACTATCCAACACGGCATCTGCTACCACTACATTTCTGCGCACAGGTAAGCAGTGCATAAACTGGCCGCTGGGCGTCAGGGCCATTTTTTCCGAAGTGATTTGCCAGTCTTCCGCCACCGGCAGGATTTGACCGTATTCGCGGTAGCTCGACCAATTCTTAGCATAAATAATATCGGCATCGCGAAAGGCTGCTCGCTGATCGTGGGTTACCGTAGCCCCTTCGGTAAAGGCCGGGGCCAGCTCATAGCCCGGCGGGCAGGCAATGGTGAGGTTATGGCCGAGCGCCAACATCCACTCGGCAAAGCTATTGGCCACCGATTGCGGCAGCTTGCGGACGTGCGGCGCCCAGGTCAGTACGATCTTCGGTTGTGATCGCTCCAACTCGGCAATGGTGAGCGCATCTGCCAGCGATTGCAACGGATGTCGGGTTGCTGATTCGAGGCTAACGACGGGCACCCGGGCGTGGGCAATGAAGGCGGAGAGGATGGGGTCGCGATAGTCGCGCTCCCGGTCGATGAGTTCGGGAAAGGAGCGTACGGCCAGGATGTCGGCGTACTGGCTCATTACTGCCGCGGCCTCCCGAATGTGTTCCGGGCGGTCGCCGTCCATTACCACGCCATCGCCGAATTCGAGTTGCCACCCACTGCCGGCGTTCATGGTGGTGGCCTGCAAGCCAAGGTGGCGGGCTGCCGCCTCTGTGCTCAGGCGCGTGCGGAGGCTCGAGTTAAAATACAGTGCCAACAGGCTCCGCCCGGCGCCGAGCTGAGGCTGCCTCCAGGGCGCTCGCTTGTAGGCGCGCGCCCGCTCGATCAGTTCGCGAGGGGGGGCGAGATCGCCGGCTTTGGTAAAGTGGAGTGGGTGTGACATTTAATGCAGTTAATTAACCGGCCGAAATGCTTTTTTGGGAATGGAGCACGCGTTCCAGTGCTTCGAGTAGGCGATCCGCTTCCGGCCGGCCAACAGTGAGCGGGGGCAACAACCGGATCGTCTCGGCACTGCTGGCCGATCCGGTGAAGATGCGCTCCTTGTACAACAATTGGTTGCGTACGGGCTTGGCAATTCCTTCCACATCAATGCCAATCATCAGGCCGCGGCCACGCACGGCTTTCACGTGGGGTAGCTGCGGAAGGCGCTCTAGTAAATAGGCTCCGGTTTCTGCCGCCCGTGCGATTAAGTCTTCTTCCTGTAGTACTTCCAGCACGGCAATTCCGGCGGCACAGGCAAGATGATTCCCACCGAAGGTCGTACCCAGTAGACCATAACTCGGTTCAAATCGCGGATGAATCAACAGCCCACCAATCGGAAACCCATTGCCCATGCCCTTCGCAATGGTGATTAGATCGGGCTCGATGGTGCATTCCTGAAAGGCAAAAAAGGTACCACTACGGCCGTAGCCCGACTGAATTTCGTCGAGGATGAGCATGGTCTCCTGTTGGCGGCACAATTCCTGTAAGCGTTTGAGAAAGGCGGGAGCCGGCACGTGAATCCCGCCGATACCCTGGATGCCTTCAATGATCACGGCCGCTACGTCGCCCTTCATCAACTCCCGCTCGAGGGCGGCTACCTGACCCATCTCAATGAACGTCACAGGATAGCCCTGATTGATGGGGGCCTTGATCCTGTCGCTATCCGTGACGTTTACGGCCGCCGACGTCCGCCCGTGAAAGGCATTGCGAAACGCCAGGATGCGGGTGCGGCCCGTTTGAAAAGACGCCATCTTTAGAGCGTTTTCGTTGGCCTCCGCGCCGCTGTTGCATAGAAAAAGTTGGTAATCGACACACCCGGAAAGCCGGCCCAGGTGATCGGCCAGTTCTTGCTGCAATGGGTTTTGTACGGAATTGGAGTAAAACCCCAGCCGGGCCACTTGCTCCTGAATGCGCTGCACGTACCGTGGGTGCGAATGCCCGATACTAATCACGGCATGCCCACCGTAAAAGTCGAGGTATTCCCTACCCTCGGCGTCGTATACATAAAAGCCCGCGCCGCGCACTGGCTCGATCTCGAAAAGGGGGTAAACGTCGAAGAGACGCATATTAGTTCGTTAGAAGTTAGTTCGTTAGTACAATGTGGTATTTGGTCAATAGTACAGCATTACCAAATTACAGTATTAAAATGCCACCGCTTTCAGGTGCAGACCCATTGTTTCAGCTTTTCCCAAGGCCAGATTCATATTCTGGACGGCCTGGCCGGAGGCCCCCTTCAGAAGGTTGTCGATCATGCTGACGATGAGCAGTTGATCCTCGTGTTGCTCCAGGTAGATCAGGCATTTATTGGTATTCACCACTTGCTTCAGGTGCGGATTATCTTCGGTTAGCACAACAAATGGGTGCGGAGCGTAATAGTCCTGGTAGAGGTCTTTTGCGGCCTCGAGCGCCAGGTTGGTCGTCAGGTATTGGCTGACGAAGATACCGCGGGCGAAGTTGCCTCGCACCGGCAGAAAGTGCAGTGGCTGCTCGAATGCGGGTTGGAGTTGCTGCAGGCTGCGCCGTATTTCGGCCAGATGCTGGTGGCGGAAGGCCTTGTAGAGCGACACATTGTTTTGCCGCCAGGGGAAATGGGACGTGGCACTGGGGGCCTGGCCCGCTCCGGTAGCGCCGGTGATGCCGTGGATGTGTACTGGGGCTCGCAGCGCCCGGGCGTGGGCCAGGGGAAGGAGGCCCAACTGAATGGCAGTGGCAAAACAGCCTGGATTGGCAATGCATCGGCTACCCGTAATCGCTTCCCGGTTGAGCTCCGGCAAGCCGTAGACCCAGTCTTCGCGCAGGCGGAATTCGTTGCTGAGATCAATGACCACCGTGCCCCTCTCGGGTGGGTGGGCCTCCAAATACTGCTGACTGCGGCCGTGCCCGCTGCACAAGAACAGCACATCGACCGTGGGCTCCACGGCTTCGCTAAAGGAAAGGGTAACCTCTCCGGCCAAATCCCCGTGGATACTCGCCACCGGGCGACCGGCCTGGCTGTTACTCTGAATGCTAACCAGCTCTACCTCCGGATGCCCCAGCAGGACGCGAATTAATTCGCCGGCCGTATACCCGGCTCCGCCGATCACTCCGACCCGGATCATGGCTCCAGGTTTTCAACGGTCGAATGAACGTGCCGCCGCACTCGCCCGGCGATGCTCAGTACCTTTGTGAATCCTTTGACGTCTTCGCCCGACCATCCTTCGTTTTGCTCGCCGTACTGACCGAAACCGGCACCGAGCAGATCGTTGGGCGATTCGATCCCCCGCAATTGGAAGCGATGCGGGAAGAGGTCGGCGAAAACGGTACCCGTCACCTGATGCTGGCTATCGTCCAGGAAGGCTTCGATGTTGCGCATGACCGGATCGAGAAACTGCCCCTCGTGCACCATCATACCGTACCAATTGGAAAGCTGCTCCTTCCAGAACAATTGCCATTTGGCAAGGGTGTGTTTCTCCAGCAAATGATGGCTTTTGATGATGAGGATCGCGGCCGCTGCGGCAAAGCCTACCCGGCCCTTGATGCCGATGATGGTATCTCCCACGTGGATATCCCGGCCAATGCCGTAGGGCCGCAAGTGCTCCTCCAGGGCCAGAATAGCAGCTACCGGATGGTCAAACGTTTGTTGGTCGAAGCCGACAAATTCCCCCTTGCGGAAGTGCAGCGCAAGCGTGGCGGGCTCGGTAGCGGTCACCGGATCGGGCCAGGCACTTTCGGGCAGCGGCTGGTCAGAAGTGAGGGTTTCTGCCCCGCCGACGGAGGTGCCCCAAATGCCCTGGTTGATGCTGTAGCGGCCCTTCTTTTCCGGCCAGGCAATGCCGTGCTCGGCCAGGTAGTCGATTTCCTGCTGGCGCGACAGGCCCATGTCCCGGATGGGAGTGATGATCTCCAGGTCGTCTCCCAACAACTGGAAAGTCAGATCGAAGCGGACCTGATCGTTGCCGGCTCCGGTACTGCCGTGGGCAATGGCCTGGGCCCCGATTTCACGGGCGTATCGCGCCGTTTCCATCGCCTGAAACAGACGCTCCGCACTCACGGAAAGCGGGTACGTCTGGTAGCGCAACACATTGCCGTATACCAGATAGCGCAGGCAATCCTGGTAAAGTTGATGGGTTACATCGACGGCTTTGTAGGAGGCCGCCCCGAGTGCCAGCGCACGCTCGCGCATTTGCTCCAGCTCTTCCGGCGAAAACCCGCCCGTGTCTACGGTGATGGCATGGACTTCGTAGCCCTGGTCGGCGCTCAGGTATTTTACACAAAAAGACGTATCGAGTCCACCGCTGTAGGCGAGGACTAATTTGGTAGGAGGCATATAGCTAGGTTATGGCGTGACGATCATCGCCGAAAGGTCGTGCTGCATCCGCGTCACTTCTTCCTGGCTCGGAGCCAGCATGGCGGTACAGAGACACATTTGGCGATTGTTGCGTTCCAGAATGTCGTAATTGGGGCAAGACTTACAGCCGTTCCAGAAGGCATCATCCTGGGTGAGCTCGGAGAAAGTGACGGGTTCGTATCCGAGCTTACTATTGATGCGCATCACGGCCAGGCTGGTGGTGATGCCGAATATCCGGGCCTGCGGAAACCGCTCGCGGGAGAGCTGAAACACGCGTTCCTTAATGCGCCTCGCCAAACCCAGTCGGCGAAAATTCGGATTGACAATCAGGCCGGAGTTGGCAACATAGCGGTTGTGGCTCCAGGTCTCGATGTAGCAAAAACCGGCCAGTGCGCCATCGGCAAAAGCGATAACGGCTTTCCCTTCCTCGATTTTTGACTGGATGTATTCGGGCTTCCGTTTTGCGATACCGGTGCCTCGATCCTTTGCCGAATCAGCGATCAGTTGGCAGACCGCCTCGGCATAAACGATATGCGAGGTATTGGCGACCTCAATCCTAATTTCCATTCGGGGGCGTTTTAAGGCGATTACCTCGCCAACGCGCACTAGCGCGCGTTTTCATTTGCTAATAAATAATGGTAGATGGTTGGGATGAAGGAAGTGTGTTTGCAAGCACCTTCCGGAAAGGAATATATATGGTATACGCCCCTACGGGCGACGGCGACGGCGGCGGTTCGGTCGAACCACTACTACTAGTTGGAAATATGTCGCATTGTGTGTCATAGAGCTTTCAAAAGTAAAGCTTGTTTCGGTAGGATGCAAGAGGAAGGAAAAAAATAATAGAGGGCCTCTTTCAAAAAGAGGCCCTCCAAAGGTCTATCGCTTAATCAATTGTTCTATCACTGCCTGCTGGCCGGTAGAAACCAACAGGGAATAGGTGCCGCTTGGCAGGTTGCTTAGTTGTAGCGGGAAGAGTTGTTCCCGGGTTACCTTTTCGGCCGTCCATCGTTGCAGCTCCCGGCCTTGCACATCAAATAGGCGGAAGAGCAGCCGGCCGCTCCAGTCATTGATGAGCTGCACCGCACCGGTTTCGGCAATCGGGTTGGGCAGTACGAATAGCTGGCCGTCGTTTTGGACTACGTCCTCGCGCACATTGTTTGTAGCACCGACTTCCACTGCACCGATATCCGGCATCGAATCGCGGGCGTTTCCGATTAGGTCGACCATTGGGACCAATTCGCCGGTAACGCCTGCATCGACGAGCGGAGAGGTTTCAACCGGGGTGAAGTCGAGCAACGCGACGTTTGGAATAATGGCCGTACCGATAGCTGTGGGGTCCTCAATATCGGTAGCCGTGGCAGCAGCCCCCAGCGAGCCGTCGCCGAAGAAGTTACCACCCAGCGAGACCAGCTGCGGGTTGCCATCTTCAATGACGTAAGAATCGCCGGCCGCGTGCACCGCGAAGGTGTTCTGCAGGAAAAGGGTGCTTCGGGCCGTGCTGTTGCCTTCGTTGCTATCGTCGAAATTGGCGATGCCCGGGGCGATGCCGCCCGAATTGTTCAGCAGAGTGGAGTTGATAATGTACGTCTCCATCGTTACCGATTCGGCAGCATTCAGGGAGATGGCTCCACCGTTGCCACCGGTCCCTCCGTCGGGTTGTATCAAATTGTTTGCGAAGGCACAGTTGATGATTTCGGAGTTGATATTCTCTACGTTCACTGCGCCCGCTTGGTTAAAGGACAGGTTGAGGAAGAAAATGGACTGGTCGATGGTCGTCGTGATTTCCGAGCTTGGTTCGGACTCAAAGAGCGACATGCCGATAGCGCCGCCCACTCCGGATTGGTTGCCTTCGAAGAGGCTGCCGTCGATGGTCGTTTCGATGAGGCCGAGCGTGAAGATAGCACCGCCCGAGCCGGCTCCGCTTTCCGAACGCGAGACGTTGCCATTGAACTCACTGTTTATCACGGTAAGAGTGGTGGAGTCGTCTTGTACCATGATGGCGCCCCCGGCGTTTTCCGAAGTATTTCCGGTGAAGATGGAGTTCTGAATCACGGCACTTCCGGTAAATCCGGAAAAGATAGCGCCACCCGTAAACTCCGTACTGTTCTCCGTGAAGGTGCAATTGTCGATATCCAATCGGGAAGAATCACTCCGGATAGCGCCGCCCGGCCCGAGGGTAGAGATGTTTCGGTCGAAACTGGAATTGCGTACCCGGGCATCTACGTTGCGCAACAGGTAAATGGCGCCAGCATCTTCGGATTCGTTATTGACGAACTCGCAGTTGTCGACTTCTATGAAGGTGGTTTCATCAATGGAAACTTCGAGGTCGCCGGCCGCGCCAATGGCCCCGGCAAAGCCTTCCACCTGGCCGAGATTATCTTCAAAGCGGGAATTGGTGACGCGCGTGACTGATCGGCTACCGGTGTAAATGGCCGCCCCGGCCCGGCCCTCATTCGTCGAAAACAGGCAGGAGTCGATATCTACTTGCGCACTTCCCACCGCGATCAGGCCGCCGCCGAAACCATCGGAAGTCATATTGACCGGCCCCATGGCCAGGTTGTTGACAAATTCGGAATTGTTTACAGAAGCCAGAGAAGCTTCGTCGCGCAGGAGTAATCCGCCGGCCGATAGGGCTGTGTTGCTGGAAAAGGAACAGCTATCGATCACGGAAATCGTAGAGTCCCCTTCCGTGTAAAGGCCGCCACCGAAACCACTCAGACTGGTGTTGTTGACAAACTGAGAACCGATCGCTCCAAAGGAGGTATTGAGCAGAATGGCGCCACCCCCGAATGCGTCGGCCGTATTGCCCTCGAAGGAAGAGTTGCGAATGATAAACACATTCGGATTCGGAAACGGATCTTCCAAAATGGCGAAAACACCACCGCCACTGCCTTGGAAGGCAATATTGTTGCGAATAATGGTTTCGTCAATCAAAATACCGATCGACTGCACCGCGTAGATGGCACCGCCTCCTCCAGCATCGGGAGCCGGCTGGATGGAGGAATTGTCTTCGATAATTGAGTTGCGCACATCGATAATGGCGGCCCCGGCAAGTAACAGAGTGCCGAAGCTCGTGGTATTGTTCCGCATTTCACAACTGTCGATGACCAGGTCGAGCACGCCAATGACGAGGAAGGTGCCAAACTCCGTACTCAAATTGTCTTCAAACACGGAGTTGACCACCGAAGAGGTATCCACACCCCGGTCGAATAATGTCAAGGCTGCCCCCCCTTCGGCCCGGTGCTCGGTGAAGGTGCAATTGCTAATATTCACCCGGCTGTAGGAAAAGATACCCGCCCCGCTGAATTGATCGGTGGGAGCATCGTCGGCCGAGTCGCTTTTGAACCCGGACGTGATGGTGAAACCATCAAGCGTAACAATCCCCTGAATGAGAGAGTCGATGAGCATCACTGTACGCGCATTGTCATCGCGATTCATTGTAAAATTACCAGGCACGTCATCGCCGTTGTGGTCGCCGCTTAAAATGGTCGGAGTTGCGCCGAGCACGCGCTCGGAAAGATTGCCTTCCGTACCGGCAAACCCTCCAAAGAGAGCTACCGGGCGGTTGACGACGTACGTATCACTCGAGTCGCTTCCCGGAGTGTAAGTGCCGCCGGCTACCCAGATGGTATCGGCCATTGGGTCGGCTAGTGCCGTATTCAGGTCCGGATAAGCATTCGCCCAGCTCGAACCGTCGGCCGAACCACTGGCACTGGCATCGACGAAAGTGACTTGTGCAAAGCCAGTACCGAACGTCCACGCAAAGAGTAAAAGCAGATAAAAATGCTTCATGTACATATTTTTTTGGTGAGAAAGGGAACGCGACTTCGAAGGGAAGTTCGTCAGGTGTGTTGAATAGGCGGTAAAAATAAGGGGTTCCCTTTGGATCAGCTAATAAAAGTTGTAGAGTCCGGCGCAAGGGCGACGGGCTGCAACTAAAAACGACGCATAGCGGAGAAGTGCAAGCGCCGGGGAAGGGCCTTAACGAAGAATTGTCAGCAGGATGTCGATACGGAGGTTATCCCGGTACGGCTTGCCCGAACAAGCGGGATAGGAGTTTTTCGGAGAGCGGCTTTTCCCAAATCCCAACTACGAGCGGATAGGTTTGTGCCCTGCGCTGGTGTTCGGGCAGTACGATGGTAGACAGTAATCCGATGCGGGGTACGCGTCTGCCGGAGGCGTGTAAGTCTTCCAGGTATTCCACGACCTTCCAGCCACTCATGCCTCTAAGATTGAGGTCCAGAAAAAGAAAATCAGGCAATCGTTTTGGCTGCCGCTCCAAATGCCGGATGGCCGCTTCACCGGACTCGTAGACGGACATCTCCTCCACTACCCCGATTTCCTTCAAAAGCATTTGATGTAAATAATTAGTAGGAGCATAATCATCTACGAGCATGACGCTGCGAACGCGTGTCTTCATCTTGGCAATTTTACATACGTGGTTAGGGCCACAGCGGGGGCACTTCCCTGCAGCGGCTAAGATGTTGCGCTATTTACCTGTTTATGCGTACGGAAAAGTCAGATAGGCACTAGCTTATCATATGTGTTACACGAATAGCTTAATGTAAATATACATTTATTATTTTGTTAAATGTGGAGTGCTTTGTGCTCCTGCCGCCCTTGTTTAGGAAAAGGTATCCTTCCGACTTTAAACGTACATTTTGGGCCTGCTATCCATCAGCGCTCTTCGAGCAGAGCAAGGATTATTGCTTCGATGTGCGCACCCAATTCGGCGATGGTGGGATACTCGAACATTCGGTTCACCGGCAAATCCATTTCCAGGGCTTCGTTGATTCGAGCCATTAACCGGATGGCAGCCAGCGAGTTACCTCCGAGTGCCAAGAAGTTGTCGTGCACGCTCACGCGTTCCACCAGGAGCACCTCTTCCCAAATAGCGGCCAGCAATTCCTCGATTTCGCCACGAGGCGCGACATATTTACTATCCGGAGTCGAATCCGAATGCTCCGGATCGGGAAGCCCCCGTCGATCCACTTTTCCATTTGGTGTCAGCGGAAGGGTTTCAAGTGGCACAAAGCGCGTCGGAATCATGTAGAAGGGCAACTGCTCTTTCAGGTAAGAGCGTAAAGAGGCTTCCAAAATGGGCGTATCCGCTACGAAGTAGGCCACCAGCAATTCTTCACCTTCGGTTTCGGGGTAACCGATTTCTTCCAACATACGCCGCACCTCCTGCTCATCGATGGATTCGTTGATTTCCTCCAGTGCCGCTTCGCGTTGCTTGTGGCCCAGGCGGACGTCCCAGCTGTAGGGAAAGGCGTAGTTGCTGTATCCCCGTTGTTGCTTGTGCACGAAGATGCCCGCGGCATTGATCAGACAGTTGGTCGATCGCCCGGTGTCGGAGGGGCGTACCCAGGGCAGTTTTTCGTTGAGGTAGGCCAGCATATCGTCGAGGCTGGCGTCGCAGTAGCGGTAAAAGTCGATAAACCGCACACGTTCGAACACATCGTCCTGTTCAAATACCGACACATCGAGCAATTGGCCAACGGCGTCATCGGCCCGGTGGTACGATTTGCGGGCATCCAGGATGATTTGATCGATTCCGTCGATATCGACTTCTTCTTTTTTAAATAACTCCTCGGTCAGGCGAGTCTCGAAAAACTGACCGCGCGAGAGGCCCGTCACGATGTAGGGAATCCGCTTTTTCAGGGCCAGTTGGATGCTCAGCGTGTAGATAGTCTTGAAACAGCCATCACATACGTTTTTGTGGCGCTGGAGGCTATCCACAAAGATGGCATTCATGGCCGGCGTACTGCCGAATACGTGATCGACCCCCAGCGCATCGACGACCCGACGGACGTTGTCCTTCGCCTGCTCGGAGATGTAGCCGTTGTCGAGGGTGAACGTCAGTACATTCAAACCCAACTCCACCATCTGAGCCAGCGCATACGTGCTGTCTTTCCCTCCACTGAGCAATACCAGGCAATCGTATTCCCGGTCAGCGGGCAACTGGTCGGTCCTGAAATGCGCCCTCAGATCGTCCATTGTGCGGAAATAGCGTTCGGCGTTTTCCTGGTAGGTCTCGAACGAACGGCAAAAGGCGCACACGCCCGACGCATCGATGTCGGCCGTTGGGTAGTTGGAGGGTAGCCCACATTCCTTGCAGTGAATGAGGTCTTCTTCCGGTTTTTCTCGAGTCGGGCGTTTCCGCAACGCCACAACCGCTTCGCTGATAGCTGGATGAGCCGCAAGCACTGCCTCGATTTCGCCCAACTCGATTCTGCGCCCACCAATTTTGACTTGTTGGTCGATCCGGCCGAGGTAGTCGATTCGTCCGCGGGCATTTAGGCGAGCCCGGTCGCCGGTTCGGTACAGCAATGTGCCGGGTTCATATGGATGCTCAACGAAGCGCTCTTCCGTGAGCGAGGGCTGGTTCCAGTAACCTGTGGCCAGGCCGGCACCAGCGATGTAGAGTTCTCCCTCAACGCCCGGCGGGAGTAGCCGCAACCGCGCATCCAGCACGTAGGCCCGGGTGTTGGCCAGGGGCCGGCCGATGGAAACCGACGTACCCGCATCCGTTGCCGGATCGTACTGGTGGACCACACAGCCCACGGTGGCCTCCGTGGGACCGTATTCGTTGTAAATGAGTACCGATTGGGGAAGGATCGATTGGATGTGTCGGGCAAGCTCAGTCTTGAAGTCCTCTCCTCCGACGATTAGTGTTTGAATCTGCGAATGACGGAAATCTCGATCCCTGATCAAGCCGAGGTGCGAAGGGGTGAGTTTCAGTACCTCGATTTGGTTGTCATCAATAACATCCAATATCGCCAGATCGGGGCCCGTCGTAGGTTCCGGATAAATGTGCAGACTGCCCCCTACTGCCAGCGGCAGAAACAAAGAAGTTACCGTTAGATCGAACCCAATGGAGGAAAAGAGCGGAAATTTCGGATGCTCTGGAAGCACATACTGATGCTGCGCGGCCTGGATGTAATGCGCCAGCGCAAGGTGGGAGATCATTACGCCCTTGGGTTGTCCGGTAGAACCGGACGTATACATCAGGTAGGCAATGGCTTCGAGCGGAGGGGTAGCAGTGGGGTCGGTCGATGGGAAATTGGTGAGCCGGTCCGCTTCCGTGTCCAGGCAAAGGTGTAAAATCTCGTTTTCCTCCGCAAGGGTGTTGCGCAGGCTTTCCTGGGTCAGCACCAAAGAAACTCGGGCATCCTGCAAAACGTAACGCAAGCGCGGTGCTGGATAATCGGTTGGAATGGGAACGAAGGTCGCCCCCGCCTTGAGAATGCCCCACATGCCGACTACCATTTCGATCGACCGCCGACCGTATAGTCCCACCCGATGGCCCGAACCAACCCCCTGAGCTAACAGCCAGTGGGCTAGTTGATTAGCGCGTTCGTTCAGCGCTCGGTAGGGGAGGCTCCGCCCTCCTTCTTGCAGCGCGATGGCCTCGGGCCGCGCGGCAGCCTGCTGTTCGAAAACCGTTATCAGGGAAGCCGCCGGAGGAGCAACTTGCAGGGGCGATCTGGAGCTCGCCAGTACGTGTTCCCGTTCGGGGATGCTTAGCAACTCGGGTTGGTCGATTGGCTGGTGGCGATCGTTCAGAAAAGCATCCAGCAAGCACAGGAAATGCCCCGGGGCAACATCGATCAAAGCTGGATCGAATACCCCGGTATTATAATCAAAATGAAGCTGGATGGACCCGGTATCATCATAATCGTGCACTTGCAGGCGCAAATGATGGCCGGCATCTATATGATCGGGATGGACCCACTGCATGCGTTTGGGAATGCCGCCAAAATCGGGGAAAGTCGCGGTAATGTAATTCAGCACCACGCTAAAACTACGGCTGATAGCAGCCGTGGTTGCTCCGGGCAAGGCATATCGAAGAAACTGATTGGATTCGATCTTCACCCGGTCCATCAATGTACGGAACGAATCGGCCTCCCCGACTTCCGCCAGCAGCGGAAACAGTTCGATAAATACGCCCGGCGTTTGCTTGAATTGCGGTGTGGATCGGTTGTGCGCAGGGGTGCCTATGGCTAGTTCCCGCTGTCCGCTTACCCGGTAGAGATAGGCGAATAATACCGTAGCGAACACGTTGAATATCGATAAATGGGGAGTCCACGACCGCAGGTCTTTCTCCGTCACCAACTGTCGAATCCGGTCCGATCGTTCTGGCCCCAAATCCACGGCAATGCGCACGGAGCCAGTCTGCCCGTGCGTACTGGCCCGGCCGTACATGGCTGGAAATGGACGCGCCGGCCGGCTCAGATAATCCGGCCGTTCTTTGGTGGCCAGCGCCTCCCGGGAAGCAGCCTCAAACTGAACGTACTCGCGGAAAGCCGGCAGAGGCTGCTCGCTCAGCGAGCCTCCGTTCGCCGATCGGTGATAGAGCAGGGCCATCCGTTGGTACAGAAGCGAAACCGCCCAGGCGTCGATCAGCAGGTGGTGAATGTTGAAGTACCAAACCGAACGTTGCTCCGATAGCCGCACTAAGCAGGATTCGAAGAGGCGTTCCGACAAATCGAATACAGTTGGTTTGCGCTGCGCCAGCCACTGCTCGAAAGCACCGTCCGGATCGGCTTCGGCTGATAGGTCCAGGTATTCGGAAGTGTAGGGCAGCGCCGGCAATACCCGTTGTACTACCTGTCCATCCTGAAGATCAAACACGGTCCGCAGCGTGTCGCTCTGCCGGATCAGCTCCGAAAACGCCCGCTGAAAGTGTTCGGCAGCGATCGTTCCTTGCAGCTCAAAGGCAAAAATCATGTTGTAGAGCGGCACATCGGGATGCATGCGCTGACCCGTCCAGAACAGTAACTGACTCTGGGTTAAGGGATAGACCGTGGTCATTTCGTTCATTATTGCTTGGTCAGCAGATACGCTTCCATATCGTTGATAGTCATGAAGTGTTCCAGCACCATTTCTTCCGGGGGCACCTGGATACCGAAGCGTTCTTCGATAAAGGCAATCAGGCGCATCATGCCCATGGAGTCGATTAGTCCGGAACCGAGTAAGTCATCACTATTCGAAATGGCCGTATCGGTGGCACCCGCCAGTAGGTGCTGAGAAATGTATTCGTTGATGGCTTCTTTCATACGGTCGTCGATTTTGAAAGCTGTTGGTAGTCGATCTTCCCGGCGGAGCTGCGCGGGAATCTATCGGTGATAAAAAGGTATGCCGGTAGGGCGTAGCGGGGCAACTGCCGCTCGGCGTATTGCCGCACCGCTTCTGCCTCCAGGTGCGTATCCTTTTCGGGAATGAGCTGGGCGGCGATCGCCGGGTCGCCGTTAGGCGTCTGAATGACGTACACGGCGGCCTCCGCCACCCCATCGTGTTGCATGAGTACAACTTCAATTTCGTTCAGTTCCACCCGGTAGCCGCGGATTTTGACCTGCCGGTCCTTGCGGCCCATAAACATCAATTCGCCGCGATCGTTGCGGCGCACCAGGTCGCCGGTACGGTAAAATATATCTTCGAATCCGACTGGATTGGGCCGGCGATAGAACGAGGCGGCAGTCAGTTCCGGCTGGTTCCAGTAAGCCCGCATGCGGGTGGCGCTGCGCACCAGCAATTCTCCTATCTCCTGACCGGATACCTCCTGGTCGTCGGCATCGAGGATCATTACCTCGGTGTTGTTCCATACATAACCCAAGGGAATGGGCAGTCCCTCCTCGGGCAGGTCGGGAAGGTGGTAATAGGTGCACTGGTTGACCTCCGCGGGGCCGTATACGTTGCAGAAGCGCGCGCGCGGCCACCCCTCCATGAGCGCGCGTAGCGGCTTGGTGGGGAAGGGCTCGCCGCCAAACAAGACCCACCGCAACGACTCCAGGTTGCGACTTTCCAGCGCACCAAATTCCAGCAATTGCGTCAGGGCCAGCGGCACCGAATACCAGATACTGATCCGCTCCCGCTCCATCAATTGCGACAGGCTCGCCGGCATCTTCGTGTAGGCTTCCGGAATGATGACCGTAGTGGCCCCGGCATACGGAGCCGTTAGGTAGGCAAAGGTCGACATGTCGAAGTGCAACTGCGCGTGGCTGGCGATGCGGTCCGACCCGGATACCTCATACAGCTCGGCCGACAGCTTGGCGTAGCTCAATCCGCTGTAGTGGGTATGCATAATGCCTTTGGGAGCTCCGGTGCTCCCCGAAGTGTACATAATGTAGGCCAGATCCTGCTCTAACAGGCGGTACGGAGTAGCCTCCAATTCGGGGCGCTGGGCGACGGCTTCCCAATCATAGGAGGCAATCGGCCAATCACCCGAAGCACCGATGATGTGCGTCAGCGGATGGGCCTCCGACAATAGCTCAGCAAGCCCCCGGACCATCGAGGGATGGGTGATGAGGATTCGGATGTTGCAATCCTCCAGCACAAACCGAATTCGATCAATCGGGGCAAAGGGATCTAATGGAACGAAGGCCCCGCCCGCACTCATAATGCCGTGCACGGCCGGGCCGGTTTCCAGGGTGCGGTTCATCCAGATGCCCACCCGGTCTCCTTTTTGGAGGCCGCATCCGAGCAGCAGTCCCGCAAGCTGCCGAACCCGCTGGTGGAGCGTACGGAAATCCAGCGATTGCTGGCCGCACCTGAATGCCTCCCGTTCGGGATAGTGCTCGGCCCCGTAGGCGACTGCCTGGTGCAGTAAGTAAATGGTAGAATGCGTCATAGGCCCATAAACTTCGCAATAATATTGCGTTGGATGTCGGAGGTGCCGGCGTAGATGACTCCACCCACGGCATCCCGCAAATCCCGCTCGATGCCGTGCTCCGTCAGGTAGCCGTTGCCTCCGTGAATGCGAATGGCATCCATACTGGAGGAGACAAAAGCTTCACTGAGGTGCAACTTCAGCATGGCGGCCTCCAGCATGGCGGATTTGCCCTGCTTTTTGAGCCAGGCCAATTTGTAGAGCAATAGTCGGGAGGTTTCCAGGCGCAGGCGCATTTCGGCAATCCGATTCGACACGGACTGGAAATTGCCGATGGGCTGGTTGAATTGCCTCCGCTCCTTGGCGAAGGCTACCGCCTCATCGATTTGCCGGTGCATCGCCCCGAGCTTTCCCGCCAGGATGCAGCAGCGGTCGTATTCCAGCGAGTGATTCGAAATGCTCATCCCCGCCCCTTCCTTGCCCAGGCGGTTTTCTTCCGGAACAAAGCAATTTTCGAAGGTAATCTCGCCGATGGGCACCGTGCGCAGGCCCATTTTTTCCTGCACCGGGCTAGCCGTGTAGCCGGGCCGATCCGATTCGACGATGAAGGCCGTGATGCCCCACTTGCCTTTTTCCGGATACACATTGGCAAATGCAACAGCCACGTTGGCGATGGGAGCCAGCGTGACCAGGCGTTTTTTGCCATTCAGGATGTAACCTCCCTCCGTTTTGTGGGCGGTCGTCTGCATATTGAAGACGTCCGATCCCGAATCGGGCTCCGTCAGCGCGTGCGCACCGATCCATTCGCCGCGGGCCATGGGGGGCACGAATTTTTCCTTTTGGGCCTCCGTGCCGAAGGAAACGATCGACATCTGCACCGCCCACATGTGGGCGTTTAGAGCAATAGAGAGGCCATTGTCCTTGCAGCCGTATCCCAAACTCTCCATCGCCAGAGCCGATCGCAGGATATCTACCTCCGGGGTGCAGCCGCCGTAGCGGTGGGGCGCTGCCATTCCCTGAATGCCGAACTCGGCACACTTTCGCCATAGATCCGTCGGGAAGATCCCTTCTCGGTCGCGCGCGATGATGTCGTCATTCAATTCGCTGCGAGCGAAGTCAATTACTCGATCTCGATAATCGAGGTACTCTTTGGGCCAAGAAAAATCCATTAGAAAAAATTTGAGGGGGCAACATCGCCGAAACCGGTTAATGCTGCCCTCTGAAGCGTCTAAACGAATTAACAACTATTAGAATGCATACCGGATACGGCCTTCGATGAAAAAGGGAATTCCCGGTGTAAAGTGAATCTCTTCCACGGGTGCCTGCTCGAGCGCCAGGCGTGATTCGGTGGCGAATTGCGTTTCGTTCCAGTCGTTGTCAAACAGGTTTTCAATGTTGATGCCGATGCTGACCCGATCCCAGTTGTAGATGGCGTTCAGATCGGTGATGAAATAGCCTTCGGCATTGATGCTGTCATCTTCGTTTGCCGGGCGATCGTCGACATACCGAAACCGCACCCCGCCGATAAAGTTACGGGTCTGCACGCTTAGTCCTCCCGTAGCGGTCAGGTCCGGGGCAAGGGGAATGAATTGCAATCCTTCCGGCTCGTCGATGCTGCGGGCGTAAGTGTAGTTGATGTTGCCATCGAGGAACAGCCAGTCCAACGGCTGGTAGCGCAGGCCGAAATCAACTCCCTGGCGCTCCGACCGACCGCTTGGCTCTACAATGCCTTCGTCGCCGACGTACACGAATTCTTGCTCCAGGAAGAGGTACCATAGGGCCACATCGACGACCAACTGCCGGCTCGGCTTCCAGATGGTTCCCAGGTCGGCGCCGTAGGCGGCCGGCAGGATTTCATCGCCCTCCTGCCGCAAAATCACGCGGGTGTCGTTCGAATGGAAACCGACGCCACTTTTGAGAAAGAACTGCACATTATCGCTGTAATTATAAATGAAATTCAGCTTCGGACTAATCATCGTCTTGGAGTCCGATTCGGGATCGTAGATTGTCTGTACTTCGTCGATGTAGTCGAATTCGAAATAATCGACCCGCACTCCCGGATTGATGAGCAGCCGACCGAAGTCGAACTCCGCGTTGACAAAGCCGAAGAAATTCGATTCGTCGATATTGCCAAGTTGTACGACTTCCAGCGTACTGTCGCGGTTGCGGGTCCGCGAGAGCTCGTTGTCGTTGCTGTTGTCGAAGCGTACCCCTACGCCTGCCTGCAGCAGGGTGGCCGTGTTGCCCAGATAGGTCGTGTGGTTCCAGGTGCTCTCAAAGCCAAAAATGGAGCGCTTCTCGCGCTGCCGAATCTGATCGCCGTTTACCGGATCATTCAGAAAGAAGGTGAAATTGGAATAGAGCTCGAAATCGTAGAGGGAGTAGTAAATGCGGTTGCGCAAGTACGTTTGATTGTCGATGTTCTTATCGTACTCCAGCGCCAGATTGGTGCGGCTGGTCGTACCGCCTTCGGTGTCGTCGATGGCCCCAAACCGGGAAATCAACCCCGATTCCACGGCCCGGTTGGGAATCTGGCCGGAAGCGTCCCACTGGCTGGTGAAGTGGGATGCCAGCACGGAGATGCGATCCTGGCCCGACAAATTGGCCGTGTATTTGGCCATCAAATTGAGGCGGTCAAAATTTTGCGATGCCTCAAAGGGCCCGTCGGAAATCAGGTATTCCGTGGCGAGGTAAGCGCTGTGATTGTCCGTACTCAAGACGTCGAATAGACCCACCGTCCGAATCGAATTGAATCGTCCCACTTCCATAGCTACCGAACTGCCGCGCAGGCGGTCTTTGGTATTGAATTCCACGTAACCCGCCGTGGCAAAGTTCCCTTGATCGGCGTAGTAAGGGCCCTTGCCAAAATCGATGGTTTCGATAGTTTCGGGAATCAGAAAATGCAGATCGGCATATCCCTGCCCGTGGGCGTGGGAAACCATGTTGACGGGTAGCCCATCCACCGAAATATTGATATCAGTGCCGTGGTCAATGTCGAAGCCGCGCAAAAAGATTTGCTCTGCTTTTCCCCCACCCGCGTGCTGACCAATAATCAGGCCCGGCACCTTGCGCAGAATTTCCTGCGACGTATTCACCGGATTGGTCTGTAGGTCGATCTCTGTAATCAAGTTGATCGCCTTGATATTCTGACCAACCACAATTTCGCTCAGTTGGAAAAAGGCTTCTTTCAATTCAATTTCCAGCTTTTCCGAAAGGTCACTAATGATCACGTCCTGCGTTTCGTATCCGAGGTGCGTGATGCGCAGGGTATCTCCCACTGCTACGTCCTTGAGCGCGAAGGAGCCAATTTCGTTCGAATGGGTGTGAATGCCGGAATTTACGTGTAGAATGTAGGCTTCCTGAACTGGGATGCGCTCCGTATCGATGATCCGGCCGTAGATGGTTTGGGCCAATACGCCCGCTGATCCTGCAATTATTAAGAGCAGGGTGATCATGAGTTTCATAAGTTTCATTTGACTTGATTAGTTAGTAGGATATACGATCCGGGCCATTGAGCTGGTCAGGAAATGGTAGGGATTCTTGGCATCATTGGGAATGGATTCGATTTCAACCCACTGGCCCAATCCGAATTGGGTCGCGTATTCCATGAATAGGTTGATGACAACCTGGTCTTCCAGAGCCCATCCGGTGGAGTCGAATACGCTGCGCTGCAGTTGTACGTGCTCAAACGCGGCGGGATTTCGGGCCACTTCCACAATGTCTGCGCCAATTTGGTCGGGTTGCAACCGCTGGCACTCGCCCTCTACTACCGCCTGATCGCGAAAGTCGGGGCAGACGAAGCTGCGCTCGAGAAAGTCCAGCGACACTTCCACTTTGCCCGGGAAGTCGGAGCCAACGGCGTTGATGTGCAATCGGGGATTGGTTTCCAGGTTGGAGAACAGTGGCCCGGTGCCCACATCGATAGAAGTGGCCGTACAAACGATATCGGATTTCAGTACGATGCTTTCGATCGAGGCCGGCAGGAAATCCAGTTCGAGGTCAAAGCCGGCGCAGCGCTCCCGCAGCGATTCCTGGGTGCTAATATCTACATCGTACAGCAACACGCGCTCCAACGGGAAGAGGCGAGACAGGGCGTGCAACTGCGTCACCGCTTGCGCGCCGCAGCCGATCAGGCCGAGGGTACGACTGCCGGGATACGCCAGCCACCGGCTTGCCACCGCCGATGCTGCCCCGGTGCGCAGCGCCGTCGGGAGCACCCCGTCGATCAACCCGATGAGATGGCCCGTAGCGGTATCGTAGGCGGAGATGGTGGATAAAATGGTAGGCACGTTGTAGATGGATGGATTTCCCGGGTGGTAGCCAACCATCTTCACGACGATCTGTGCCCCTTTCTGGTGCACCGGCATCCACTCGATCAATCCCGTGTGTGGCGTATCGTAGTGAAAGCCCGAGCGGGCCGGAATCTCAGTCACAGCCGGATCGAAGGCGGCTATTGCCGCAGCGAGCCGTTCGATCAGCTCGTCCATCAGTGGATCGATGCCCTGTTTTTGGACAATATGATGAATATCCTCACGGGACAAGACGAGCGTCTTGGTCGTATCAAACTCCATAGTGTGTAGATTACCGTAAAAAAATATTTGGCAGATTGGGGAAAATGCCTCAGTAATTCTGAAGGTGACCTGGTGGTTCGTTGTCCCTAAGGTGGTGATTAGCACTTCCGGCAAAAACCGGACAGGATAGATTGAAAATCAGATGGTGCTACAAAAATAGCTAATATGAGTAACTTCATACCATATTCTTTGACTGCAAAAAGTCAAAAGCCATCGATCAGATCGTATCTATACTCACGGCGCAAGAGCGCCGCCGCCTGTTTGGGCTTTTCCTGGCGATCCTCGTCATGGCCTTTTTGGAGGTTATCGGGATTGCGTCTATCCTACCCTTCATGCAGCTGGCAGCCGAGCCGGAGGCCATCCGTGAGCACCTCTTTCTCAGTCAGCTTTACGACTATTTCGAGGTTGAATCTACCCGTCAGATGCTCATCGCGATTGGTGCCACGGTGTTGGGCCTTCTGGCTGTGGCCAATGGGTTTACGTTGTACACCCAGTGGTTGCACCACAAATTCGCATGGGATGTGATGCACCAACTTTGCATGCGTCTGATGCGCAGCTACCTCAAGCGCTCCTACCGGTTTTTTCTCGGCCGGAATACTTCCGAGCTATTTTCCAATCTCATTACCGAGGTCAGTCAGTTTTCCGGAGGCATTTTAGTGCCGTTGCTGGATTTACTCTCCCAGGTGCTGGTGGCGGTGGTTATTTTTATCCTCCTTATGATCGTCGATTTCCGCGTGGCATTGCTCGTCACGGTCAGTTTGGGCTCGGCTTATGGGTTAATATATTTAGCGCGAAAAGGCTTGTTGCGTCGATTGGGGCAAGATCGAATTGCCGCGAACCTCGGGCGGTTCAAAAGTATGAATGAAGCGCTTACGGGCATTAAAACCCTGCGGGTCTTCCGGGCACAAGATTTTTTCTACAACCGCTTCGAGGAATCTTCCGCTCAGCACGCGGGCATCATGCCCGTCATTCATATGGTGATCGTCTCGCCGCGCTACCTCATCGAAGTGCTGGCCTTCGGTGGCATTATCGCCACTACGCTCTACTTGCTTGTAAGTGGGCAAAACCTGCAGGAAGCAATCCCCATGCTCAGCCTGTACGCGCTGGCGGGTTACCGTCTGCTCCCCGCCTTGCAAAAGTCCTTTGCGGCAGCCGCCAAATTGCGCAACAACTTTCCGGTGGTAGAAAACCTCGCGCAGGATATGCAAGCCGAAGCGCCTCCCGTCAATGTGGCCGCTACCGGAGCAGAGGTGCCTGCCTTCGGCAAGGCGCTCGAACTACGGAAGGTGAGCTTCTTCTACGAAGAAACGGCCCCGCCGACCCTCGATCGGTTATCCGTCACCATTCGCCAGGGCGAAACCGTCGCATTCGTCGGGGCTACCGGTGCCGGAAAAACGACCTTGATCGACCTTATCGTCGGTCTGCTCCACCCACAGAAAGGGGAGATCTTAGTCGATGGTGTGCCCCTGCAACCGGATAATGTAACTTCCTGGCAAGCACAAATCGGCTACGTGCCGCAAGACGTATTTCTCTTCGACGACACCGTTGCGCGCAACATCGCCATCGGTCTGGAAGATAACGAAATCGATATCGAGCGATTACAACTAGCTGCGCGTGTAGCAAGTATCCATACCTTTATCACCGAAGAACTATCCGAGGGCTACCAAACCACCATCGGAGAGCGGGGAGTGCGCCTGAGCGGAGGGCAACGGCAGCGGCTCGGACTGGCCCGGGCCATTTACCACCAGCCAAGGGTTCTTATATTGGACGAAGCGACGAGCGCACTCGACAGCATTACGGAGCATGCCGTCATCGAATCGTTGAAGTCGGATGCAGGAGTGTCAACGGTGATCATCATTGCGCATCGGCTCTCCACGGTTCGGCATGCTAATTGTATTTATCTTCTGGATCAGGGGCGCATTATGGCCCAGGGGCCCTACGATATACTGGTGAATACCAGCGAGGTGTTTCGGGAGATGGCCCAACTATCGTGATTTTTTTCGTATATGCCGGTGAGCACGTCTTGCGGGTGTTTGATAACTTATTGACCTAACAAATTTCCCATGAGTCCTCTCAGCCGAGGCTTCCTGATGGCCTGCATCGGGGTATGTCTATTGTTTCTTCCACTGGTGGTGATGGCGCACCTGCCCAACCAGAGTTACGTCTATCTACGGATCTACGAAGATGTCGTTCGTGGGCACATCGATATCACCTCCAAAGACCTCAAAACAGCGACCGGCATCGACATCCCCGAAGGCTTTACCGCCGAAGACCTGAAGCCGTATCTGCCTCAAATTCAGGAATACATCCTCCAGCATACGTCCATTTCTTCGGAGAAAGGATTGCACAAAATAGCGTTCAAAGAACCCACCGTGCTCGCGCTCGATTTTGGCGAATACATCCAACTCCACTTCGATCTCGAAAATTCGACGCCCATTCCGAAGGCGCTGGATATCACCTACGATGTTCTGCTGGATAAGGAGCCCAGCTTCCTGAATATGGTCCTCATCGAGTACCACTGGAAAGCAGGCATTTACAACAACGAAGCATCGCCTTCGCTCCTCCTGACGAGGGGAGATGCCTCCCAATCCCTCGAAATCGAGGAGTATTCCGTCATGAACGGCTTCTGGGCAATGATCAAGATGGGTGTCTGGCACATCTGGATCGGCCTCGACCATATTCTCTTCCTACTGGCCTTATTGCTCCCATCGGTAGTGCGCCGCATCCGCTCCGCCTCGCAGGATAATCCGCCCCCTGCTGCCGCGTTGGGCTTTGCCGCTGGTACGCTGCCGCTCCCTGCTTCTATGAATATCTGGACGCCAGTCGAACGGTTTCGCCCCGCCCTCATTTACGTGCTGAAGATTATTTCCCTGTTCACTGTGGCGCATACCATTACACTGAGCCTGGCGGCCCTGCAAATTGTCGACCTCCCCAGCCGCCTGGTCGAATCGATCATCGCCTTCTCCATTGCGCTGGCAGCCTACAACAATATCCGCCCCATTTTCAAAAACGAATGGATCATTGCCTTTGGCTTCGGTCTATTCCACGGCTTCGGCTTCGCCAGCGTCCTCGGCGAAATCGGCCTGAGCGGGGAGTTTATGACGCTCTCCCTCCTCGGCTTCAACATCGGGGTCGAAATCGGGCAGGTCGTCATCATCTGCGCCATCTTCCCAATCCTCTACTTCCTGCGCAACTCCTCGGCCTACCCCAAGATCCTGTTCTACGGCTCCCTCTTCCTGATTGCCGTATCGCTCTTCTGGGTCGTCGAGCGCGTCTTCGACATCGATCTGCTACTGGATAATTACGTGTTCAAAGCCCTGAGAATGGCCATGGAGTTCGTCGGACTTTGATTAGATTTTTAGAAAATAGATCTTAGTTTTTTAAGGTTCTTCCTTCATTACTAAAACACGCTCAAAAACCTAAAATACTAAAGTCTAAGGTCTAAA
>CAZDET010000013.1:0-9681 GCA_964504335.1 uncultured Saprospiraceae bacterium | reverse complement strand
CTAAAGTCTAAGGTCTAAAATACTACCTAACCCCTTCCACCGTCAACGTCTCCAGCCGGACGAACCCTTCCGGTACCCGCTCTTCGTGTTCCAGATTGGCGAGTGCGGGGTCGGGGCTTTCGTTCAGCGCACACCGAACGACGTCCTGGAAGCCGCTTTGCTCCAGCGCATGCCGGAGGGAAGCTTCGTCGTAAATGAACTGATGCCCCCAGTCACGCACGTTGTTGTTGATTACGTAAATCGCGCTGGCAAAGGGGGCAGCGGCCGCTTCTCGCCGCTGCATATACTCCGTCATCCATTCGGTGTAGGCTAATTGGACGGGGGAGTGTTCCTGCTGATAGAGATCGAGGAGGTACTGAAAATCGGGTGTGGAAATCCGGATACGCCCGCCTGGCCGGAGTATCCGGGAGCACTCTCTCAACATGAACCGGCCTTCCGGATAGGAAATGTGCTCGATCATGTGCTCGCTGAAAAGGTAATCAAACGATTGATCCGGAAACGGAAACCGCTGGGTGGCATCGAGGTGAATCGCCCGGGGCGACCGAGACAAATAATTGGTGTTGAGCCAGCCGTCTAGTAAATTATCGCCCGCGCCGATGTGCAACTTGTGCGGAGCAGGTGCGGCCAAATAAGATTCGATGAGCCCGCGATCGAGCTGTCCAAACCGGCGGTTCCGGCGCCAGGCAACTTTTCGGTAAGTGCGTCGGGCCTCACGCACCAGGGTGCGGCCAAACTCCTGCAGCGGTTCGATCGCCGAAAACTGGCCGCCGTAATTTATTTCCCTGTCCATGATGCTGTTTTAGTGGTGGGGCGTTGGAGCATTTTGGATACGAGTTCGATGAGGGTTGGCTGGTCTCGCCGGTAACATTCGTGCAGGTAATCCACTCGCTTCCGAAAATTGGGTGCTTCTAACAAGTGGTAGATCTTTTCTTGAATATCGCCCGGACGATCGCGGTCGCGATCACCCCTCAGGCCGTAGCCATGGTAACCTATCCGGGCCGCATTGCCATTTTGGTCGTATTTCTTTCCCGAATAGACCAGCATGGGAACCCGGTAATGAATGCACTCGTTGATGGTGTTGATCCCCCCGTGAATGATAGCGGCATCTGCCTGCTCGAGTACCTGTAACTGTGGCACCCAACCGAAGGTAAATACATTGTCCGGAATCGACCCCAGCGCAGAAGGATCGAGGCGCCCGCCCAGCCCAATGATCAGCCACCAGTCTGATTGCCCGGCTACTGCTTCGAACAATTTCTTGAGAAATGGCTCGTCCCGATCCGCCGCCATGGTCGTCAGGGCACCGTAAAGTAGTCGCTTTTTCAATTCGCGCCGCCTCGAAAACAACGGTTCAAGTTGTTCGGACGAGGGGGCATCCGCAGGCGAGTCCTTCCGTTGTGTGTACACCATCGGGCCTACGTAGTGCAGGTTGGGGCGGGGCGCATGGGGAAAATCGAGTTCGTAGGAGGTGAGACTAATTACCGGCAGCCGGTCGAAGGTGAAGGGAGGGGGCCACTGGTATGCCTGAAGGAAGCGTTGGGGAAACCCGACCTGCCGCGCGTAGGCTCGCAGCACCGATCGCCGATCGGTAAAACCACTGCGCCAGCGATTGCTTTGAATGCTTATCCATCGCCGCAGGCGTAGCCGCCACCAGGCCCGAGCGATCGATCTCCTCGAACCGCCTTGTCCCTGGCCCGGAATGATACCGGTAGGCAGGGGAGGTAGGCCGGGGCGCCTCCACCCGGGGATCATCTGGTCGATTAATAGCAGCGGAACGGGTCGAACGGCGGCCGTAATGACGTGCTCGAGAAGCTCCATATCGATCAGCAGTAAATCAGGGGTCTGCTCCTCCAGAAATTCCTGGAACGCTTCCATCCGAAGGTGCTGAATGGCAGCCCGGCGACGGGCACCGGCGCTGGCCCAGACGCGGATCAACCGGTTTAGCCGCCCTAAACCCGGAGGTACTTTCGGAGCTGGATCGAAGGCGACTTCCGGAAGTTGATGGTAAGCAATACCCTGTGCCCGTACCCGCTCGCCCACGTTCTGAGGGCTGGCGTAAATCACGTCGTGGCCGGCCCGCTCCAGGCGGGCAACTATTTCGAAGCTCGAATAGAGCATGCCTGTAAGCCCGGAAGTAATCACTGCAATTCGTGCCAACGCGCTCCAGTATTCGTTAGTAGTAAATGAAATCGGACGCACCGCCTGCTGATACGCCTGGTCGAAAGGTTTGTTCACATAATTTGCAAGGCAACATACCTTTTAGCAGACCGGATGCAACAAGATTAAGATCTTTTGTAATAGAATATATTAGACATTTACACCAAAACCAAGACATTTATCTGCTGCCACAAGGCACCAAAAAGTCTCCGTCGTTATGCCTTCTCACGAGGATTCCCCTTCATCCGGAAAGAGCTTACTCGCCCGCTGGCGGGAACGCAATAAAGAGGTGCCCAATAAACCAGCGGGCATTCCGCCCCGCCCCGAGGGGGCAGTGGTTCCCCTATCGCTCGGGCAACAGCGACTATGGCTGCTCCAACAGCTCCACCCCGGCAATCCTTTTTACCACTACACGGAGGTATACCGCCTGCTGGGGCCGCTTGACCACGAGGCACTGTTCAGGGCGCTCCCCCTGCTCACCGACCGGCACGCCATTCTACGCACCACCTTCTCCGAAGAAGGCGGACAGCCCGTCCAGGTAATCCGGGAAGCATCCCCGCTGGAGGTCACCGATCAGGATCTGCGCTCCAAAACGGCATCAGAAGTACAGCAGATGATTTACCAGGAGGCGCGCCGCCCCTTCGATCTGACCACCGGGCCGCTGATGCGCCTTCAAGTACTGAGAACGGGCGAAGCCGAGCACCTCCTTGTAGTCACGATGCACCACATCATCACCGATAAGTGGTCGATGCGCATCTGGCGGGAAGAATTGGCGGCCTTGTACCAGGCAGCATTAAATAAGCGTTCTGCTGATCTTTCTCCTCTGCCCATTCAGTACGCCGATTATGCCCACTGGCAACGGCAACGGCCCGCCGATGCGACCGATCTGCGCTATTGGCTGCAACAGTTAGCCGGAGAGCTACCCATCCTGGACCTGCCCTCCGATCGGCCGCGCCCCCCTCTGCCAACCTTTGCCGGAGCCTTCGCCGAACGGGCCTACCCCGATACCCTCTCCCGACAACTCATCGAGCTGAGCCAGCGAGCAAATACCACGCCCTTTGTGCTGTTGCTTTCGGTATTTAATATCCTGCTCCATCGCTACTCCCGGCAAACGGATATCCTCATTGGGACTCCCTTTACCAACCGCGATCAGACGGAACTGGAAAAACTGATTGGCTTCTTCAACGATACCCTCACATTGCGGGCGGACCTATCCGGCAATCCTTCCTTCCTCGAGTTAGTAGACCAGGTCCGACAGACCGTGCTGGATGCCTTTTCGCATAAGCAGACGCCCTTCGAAACCTTGGTCAAAGAATTGAAACCCGAACGGGAAACCGGCGTCAATCCCATCTTCCAGGTGATGTTCCTCTACCACCAGGTGCCCGAGCATCCCGACTTTGGGCCAGGCTTGGAGCTGGAATATACCCCCTTCGACCTGGGGGTTGCCAAGTTCGACCTGACATTGTATATATCCGAGGAGCACGACCGCCTGTCCGCTATCTTTGAGTACGCTACCGATCTATTCGATGCGCCCACCATCGAGCGGATGCACGATCATCTGCATACGCTACTGGAGGCGGTAGTTGCTCAACCCAACCGGCCTATTTCGGAGCTTTCCATGCTCCCCCCGCAGGAGCGTCGCCGTCTACTCCTCGATTGGAATCCGCCACCGCCGGAGCCGGCATTTCACGAAACTATCGTCACCCGTATCCTCGGGCAAGCCGACCAACACCCCGCCGAATGGGCGGCCATAGCCGGAGCGACCAGGATATCCTACGAGGATTTACAAGCGCGTACGGAAGCCTTGGCAGCGCACCTCCTGACGCTCCACCTGGGTGCCAACCCCATCGTCGGTCTCTACACCGAACGGTCCGTCGATATGGTCGTCGGCATGCTGGGCATCCTGCGAGCCGGCGGAGCCTACCTGCCACTCGATCCGGAATACCCGGCCGAGCGCATCGAATATATGCTGGAAGATGCCCGGGCAACGGCCATCGTGACGCAGGCCGCCCTGCGGGCCCAACTCGGCCACCGCGACCTGCCGACGATCATCGTCGATCAATTGCCCCCTAATTCAGAACGACGGGACTTTCCGGCTATCTCCGACGAACACCTGGCTTACCTCATTTATACCTCCGGGAGTACCGGACGGCCCAAAGGCATCGGCGTTACCCACCGGAATTTGCGCTATTCAACGGCCGATCGATTTGAAGTATATGCTACGCATCCGGGGCAGTTCCTGCTGTTGTCGTCCTTCTCGTTCGACAGTTCCGTAGCGGGCATCTTCTGGACATTAACCAGCGGCGGCACCCTGATCCTACCGCCCCGCCGGATCGAGCAGGACCTGGACCGGTTAACTGGCCTGATTGCTGAGCACCGCGTCAGCCATACCTTACTTTTACCGTCCCTTTATCAATTACTCCTCCAGCACGGCGATTCCCAACGCCTGGATAGCCTGCAGGCGGTCATCGTAGCCGGCGAAGCTTGTGCTCCTTCCCTGGTGCGCACCCATTTCGATCAATTAGCGGCTACTCGCCTCTACAACGAATATGGCCCCACGGAGGCCACCGTTTGGTGTACGGTCTACGAAGTGCGGCCCGAAGATGCGCATCGGTCGGTTCCCATCGGTCGCCCCATTCCTCATGCGGAAATCTACCTGCTCGACGAGCATGCTCGTCCCGTCCCAATCGGCGTATCCGGAGAACTCTATATCGGCGGAGCAGGCGTCACCCCCGGCTACCACCGCAGCCCAGAGGGAACTGCTGAGCGATTCGTAACCGTCTCTTTGGAAGAAGGAGGTACCAAGCGCCTCTACCGCACCGGCGATTTGGCGCGCTACCGCCCCGACGGATTGATCGAATTCCTGGGCCGGGCCGATCACCAGGTCAAAATACGGGGCTACCGCATCGAACCGGATGAAATCAGCGAGACGATCCGTCGCCAACCCAGCGTCCGGGATGCACTCGTGCAGGTGCAGGAGACGGAGAGCAGTGGCAAACGTCTGGTTGCCTACGTCATTCCTGTCGCCGATTTGGACCGTTCCGACCTTCAGCAGCAGCTCAAGCGGCTACTACCCGATTACATGGTGCCTTCGGCTTACGTCCGGATGGATGCCTGGCCGCGCTTGCCCAACGGCAAGATCGACCTGAAGGCGCTTCCCGCACCGGATACCACTTCCCTCTCCGCTACATCCGACTATGCGCCACCCCGCAACGAGACCGAACGCCTCCTCGCCGACTGCTGGGCGGAAGTGCTCCACCTGCCCCGGGTAGGTATCCACGCTAATTTTTTCGAAATCGGCGGGGATTCCATCCTAAGTATTCAAATCATTTCCAAGGCGCGGCAGGCGGGAATCGTGCTCGGCCCCAACCAACTGTTCGAGCACCAGACGATTGCTGAACTGGCCCTGTTTGTGTCCGCCACAGAAGCGCAAGTACCGGAAGAAGGTCCGGTTACCGGCCCTTTTCCACTGACGCCCATTCAACATTGGTTTTTCGAAGAACACCGGGCGGCACCCCACCACTGGAATCAGAGCCTGATGTACCAGTTGCCCACGGCAATTGAGGAGGATTTGATTCGGAAGGGGGCGCAAGCGTTGGTGCAGCACCACGATCTGCTGCGCGCCGTATTCGAACCACGCGACGGCGAGTGGCAAGCCCGCATCCTGGAACCCGACGCGGTGGAACCATTCCAACTGATCAAACTGCCGAAGGATACCGAGCCGGATACGGACATCGAGCAGCAAACGGCGGCCATCCAGGCCCAATTCGATCTGAAAACCGGCCCGCTTTTCCGCGTGCTGTACTTCGATGGGGGCAACCACCACCTCAGCCGTCTCCTCCTGGTCGCCCATCATTTAATAGTGGATATGGTCTCCTGGCAGATTATCGAGCGGGATCTGCTTACCCTTTTGCATCCCGAACGGGGCCAGCTACCGCCCAAAACTACCGCCTATCCCGTGTGGAGTACCTGGCTGCAGACCGCGGTCCGAAACGGCTTCTTCGACTCGGAGCAATCCTTCTGGCAAGCGCAGGTTCAATCTGCCGATGTATTGCCCTTGGACATCCCCGGCCAGCTACCAGTGCCGGAATCGAGTATCGAAACCATCGAATGGTCGTTGGAAGCGCCAATCACCGAACAATTGCTCAGGCAAGCGCCCCCGGCCTATCGTATGCGGGTGGATGAATTATTGATTACCGCCTTCCTGGAAGCCTGCGCTGATCGATACCAACTATCCGCCCAAACCATTCTCCTGGAGCGACTCGGTCGGGAAGCTCCCGACGACCAGCTCGATCTATCCAACACAGTCGGATGGTTTACGTCCTTCTTCCCCGTCCGACTTGCGATCAACCCCGGTAGCGATTTGCCCACCCGATTGAAAACGGTGAAGGAACAGCTCCGGCAAATCCCCAACGGTGGGATCGGTTACGGAGCGCTGCGCTATCTGAACAAAGCTCCGAATCTAGGATATTCCTCCGCCACCGTGATCAATTATTTGGGCACCCGGGAAGTCGCGACAGACACCCTGCTGGGAGCATCGGACATGCTATTTTCCAGGACCCGCGATCCACGAAGCGAACGGTACTATCCGTTGGAAATAAATGCCCTGATAGCCGACGGGCAGTTGCAGCTCCGCTGGAGCTTCAGCCGCGAGCTGCATCGGGCCGACACTATCCAGCAGCTGATCGAGGGCTACGAGCAAGCACTCCGCCGCATCGTGGAGCATTGCCTATCGGTCGAAGCGGGTACGTATACCCCTTCCGATTTTCCCGACGCCGATCTCAACCAAAGTGATTTAGATACATTACTCGGTCAAATCGACCTGTAACAACCGACCTATGTCCAAGATTGAGGCCATCTACCCACTTACCTACATGCAGCAGGCACTGCTCTTTCACGGCCTGCAGCAACGGGAAGACCTGGGGTTTCTCCAAGTGGAATGCACGCTTGAAGGGGCATTGCATACCGAAGCACTTGCCCGTTCCTGGCAGGAGGTCGTACGGCGGCACGCGGCCATGCGTACCTCCGTGCACTGGGAAAAGATCGAGAAGCCGGTACAGGTGGTCCATCCGGCAGCAAAACTGCCAATCGTAGAGCTGGATTGGCGCTCGGAATCACCAGAACGCCAGGTGCAGCGCCTGGAAGAACTGCGTCGGGAAGACCGCGCTCGCGGATTTGATTTGACCAAAGTACCGGTTTCCCGCCTACACCTAATCCGGTTGCATGAAGGCGTATATCGCCTGATTTGGAGCTGTCACCATATTTTACTGGATGGCTGGTCGGCCTCTATCCTGTTAAAGGATGTCTTTTCTTTCTACGAGAGCATCTTGCAAAATACGGCACCCAACCTACCCACGCTTCCCGCCTACCGCACCTACCTCGGATGGCTCAAGCAACAGGATCTCGAGCGGGCCGCCACTTTCTGGCGCGCGCAATGGGCGGGCTTCCAACCGGCCTTCCTGACCGACTCCCAAGCGGGAGCTTCCGGAAAAGTGCTTCCCGTACAGTTCAGCCTCAGCCAAGAACATACCGCCGCCCTTACCGCTTACGCCCGCCGCGAACGCATCACTCTGAATTCCCTGATCCAGGGCTTGTGGGCCCTCCTGCTCAGCCGCTACACCGGGCAGTTGGATGTCGCCTTCGGCACTACCGTTTCGGGCCGCTCCGCGGATATCCCCAACCTTGAACACCTGGCCGGCCTGTTTATGAATGTGCTGCCGGTGCGCACCCGAATGTCCGAATCCGCCAATTTTGGCGATTGGCTTCGCGAGCAGCAGCAACAACAACTGGCAGCCCGGCAGTTAGAATTCGTTACCCTCAATCAAATCCTGTCCTGGAACAATCTGCCGGGCCAGAGTCTGTTCGATACTTTACTGGTCGTCGAGAATTTCCCCTGGGAAGATTTGAGCGGCACTGACCTCCGGGTGAAGGACTTCAAAGGCGGCATTACTTCCACCTACCCCCTGACCATCGTCGTTATTCCGGGAGAACAACTGAGCTTCGAAATTCGCTACGACAGCGGTACGCTTTCGGAGGCCTACATCCGAAGATTCCTGGAGGATTTCCGACAGTTGCTGGAGCGGGGAAATGCGCTAGGTGCGTCTACCCCTTTAGAGCTGATCCGGCAATTGCAGGGGCCGGCTTTTTCAAACGGTCAATCCAAGAAGGCCGCATCCGAAAACCAGCCGACGTCCGCATCCCTCGATTACGTAGCGCCGCAAAACAACACCGAGCTACAGCTCGTCCGAATCTGGGAAACCCTATTCGGGCAACATCCCATCGGTACCACAGAAAACTTCTTTGAGTTGGGAGGCACCTCTCTGCTAGCCGTCCGTCTATTCGCCCGCATCGAACAGGATCTCAAGCGCAACCTGCCGCCGGTGACCCTCTTTCAGCATCCAACTATCCGGGGGTTAGCGCAGGTCCTCGAATCGGATGGAAGTGCGGAAGCCTGGTCGGCGCTGGTACCCATCCGCGCCAGTGGGCGCAAGGAGCCCCTCTTTTGCATTCACGCGGGTGGCGGCCACGTGTTTTTCTACAATGCGTTGGCGAGTCACCTCGATCCCGATCGCCCCGTCTACGCCGTACAGCCCGTCGGCCTCGACGGTAGTGAATCGGCCTTCCAGGAAAATATCGAAGAAATGGCCCGCCACTACGTGGCCGAAATGCGTAGCGTGCAGCCCACAGGGCCTTACTACATCTTGGGCACCTGCTTCAGCAATGCGGTTGGTTTTGAAATGGCTAAAATGCTGCGGGCCGCGGGCGAAACCGTTGCTCCATTGATTATTGTCGATTCGGCCGTCATTGATCTGGGGCTGGCTCCGGAGGAAGTGCGTCGTGAGCAATCGGTCAAACAATCGAAAAGCCGCCTGGGCCGCCTCCTCCATCGCTACCGCCACGATCCGCTCGCCGCCATCCGGCAAACCTTCCGCGTGCGCACCCGCCGGGCTCAGCTCGCCCTCGAAAAGCGACTTATCTATTTCAAAAGCGAACAGGAGCGCAACCTCCGGAACGTACAAAAACACCTGGTAAAATTGTATCTAAACTACGAATGGTCACCCTACGATGGCCCCATCACCCTCATCCGCAGCCGGGAATTCCACGATCGCCCCAACCTCGCCTATCACCTCACCCAATGGCAAGCACTCACCAAGGAAGAATTAGAAGTCCATATCGTCCCTGGCCGCCACGACGACCTCTTCGATGAGCCCCACGTCCAGCATCTCGCCCGCACCATCAACAAATGCTTACAATCGGTTTCCGAACCAACCACCGGCTCCACCAAAAATTAGGGCGTACGCATCAAATGTCGGAGGCAAGAACTCCACCCGGCGGGACATAGCTTGGACCCTCGGCCCTCCGGCCGGCGGCTGGGCTCGGGGCGCCCCACACCATGTGGGTGGGTATTTAAAAAACGGCCCGCCCACCTTACCTGCCAACCTCGAGGGCTGCAGGCAGCTCAGGCGTGCGCTGCGCACGCGGCTACCAGCAATGGAAACGGCCGTGTGAAAAAGTGGGCTATCTTGT
>CAZDET010000012.1:33215-96993 GCA_964504335.1 uncultured Saprospiraceae bacterium | reverse complement strand
CTCATCCCAGCCGCTCCCGCATTGCCTCCAAGTCTGCGGATACTTCCTTGTGTTGCCCTTCCAGGATGGTCAGCGTCCGCTCTTCGCGTTCGAGCATTTCGTCGAATCGGCGGAAATTGTTGTCGATGCGGTTTTTGAGTTGGGAGATATAGGTTTTGAGCCGGTCGGTGACCTCGCTGTCCAGTTGCGCGCGGCCGCGGGCGACTTCGGTCTCGTAGCCTTCGATGATTTTGCGCCGCTTACCGCGGGTGGTAGCGCCGGCAAAGATCAGGCCGATGCCGGTCAGTACGCCACCGGTGATATCGAAGACGGGTAGGGACGACACGGCCATCAGGATGACGCCGATAGCGGCAATGCCACTGCCGGCGGCCAGATTGGGCGAGATGTTTCCTTTTTCGGGGAAGAGGTCTTCGTCGATAAAATTGTCGGTATTACTGACGAAGCGGGAGAATTGATCCTGCAGGTCGCGCAGGACGTTCTCGCGGCGTTCGGCAATGTCGCTGAATATATCGTGATCGCTTTTAAGGATCGTTTCGCTCGATTTGAGCTTCAGTTCGATGATTTTGGCCATTTGCTGTACGCTTTCGGCCAGATCGGTCACGCCGTCGTTGAGGCGATGCCGAAGTTCTTTATTGAGTTCGCTTTCGAGCCGGAGTGCTAGCTGTTCGAGCCAGGCTTTGGGCGAAGCTGTAGAGCTAAACACGGAAGCCAGCGAGCGGCGCACGAGGCCGAAGAAGGAGAGGCCGCCGCGCAATTCGGTCAGGTGCTTGCCCGTGATGCGGTCGTAGGCATTGAGCAGGTTTTCGACGAGGACGTCGACCTGTTTGTGGCTTTTTTGTTCCTGCAACTCCAGGGTATCGAGGGTATCCTTGCGGAAGGCATGATCGGCTTCGAATTGCCGCTGGCGATCGATCAATCCATCGGCGATGCGGGCATTGATGGTTTGGGCGGTTTCGATGCTGTTGATCAGCTTGAGGCGCGGGGCCTTTCCGCCGGTGATATTGGCCTGGATGTATTCCCGCAGAGGGGCGAATCCGCTGTCTGTCGGATTTTCTGCTTCCTGCTCGATTTTGGCGGATACGGCAAAGACGTAGGGCTCTTCGATGCCCTTTTTCTGTGCCTGTTCGCGCACCCCGTTCAGATTGATCTGCAGGTCATTATCGGCCATCAAGTCCTTTTGCTGGAGGACGAAGATGATTTTCTTTTGCCAGTCGGAATGGATGAAGTCGAAGAAGTTCCAGGCGGATTGCCGGTAGGGGTTTTTGGCTTCAAAGACAAAGACGATCAGGTCGGAAGCGGGGATGAATCGCTCCGTAATTTCCTGGTGGTGCTCGACGATAGTATTCGTGCCGGGGGTATCGACGATAGCGATTTCCTGTAAGATATCTACCGGCAGAATGATCTTTTTGAGGTAGGGATTCAGTTGGACTTCCTCGCGCGTATCGCCGTAAACGAGTTGTTGAATGGTATCGGTCATGGGTTGGGGCGCGACCTTGGTAATTTCTTCGCCCGTGCCGAGCAGGGCATTGATGAAGCTACTCTTTCCGGCCTTTACTTCTCCGACGATGACGAACATGAAGGGCTCGTGAATGCGGTTGCGCAAATCGCTGACGGTTTGCGACAATTCTTCATGACCGATTCGAATGGTGAGTTCGTGTAAGTTTTTGACGATTTCTTCGAGCCTGGCTCGTTGCGCCTGTAATTGGGAGTCTAGCAGTTCGTTCAATGGCCGCTTACTTTGGGTCGCTGCACGGATGCTAACAGGTATTCCTCTGCCTGTGGACCCGTGCAAAATAACAGGTCCAATATACTCAAATTGGGCAGAAAGCCGTACCGTTCGCGGAAGAGCTGTGGATAAGCAGCCGGGATGAACCACGGGTGGACCGTTTCCGAACTCGACCGGATGCGGTTGCGTAGGTCGAGGGTCTCGTCGGGCCATTCCCACAGATACAACTCGGTTTCAGAAAAAGAGATAGACAAGGGGATAAAGCCCTTTATGAGGCTGCGGCAGCGCGCTTGCCATTCCCACAAATAGATTGGGGGAGATTCGTAGCAATGTTGAATGGCTTCTGCGTAGAAGTCGAAAAACGGGGCTTTGCCGTAGGCGGTCTGAATGCTTTGCCAATGTTGGCGGGCCCATTTTTTGCGGTAATCGATTTGGACTTCCTGAATGGGTTGGGCCTTGTGTTTTCCCTTTTGCAGGGGTACGGTGAGGAGAAGGGGGCCGTTAGGGCCGGCAATGCGGCACCGATTTCGAAATCCACCTTTTTGGAAGTTTTCCATTGCTTCCACATACCAGTTTCGGCTGTGAGCAGCAAATGCCCAGTGTGCGATGGGGGCGAAGTAGCAAGATTCGGTTAGGAGGTTTTGGTACACGGTCTTTTGGTACTTTGGTAAAATGAGAAGACCAAAGTACTAATTGACTAAAGTACTAAAAGACTAAAGTACCAACATACCTCCAATCCAACTTAAGGGGCCTTGACCAAAACTGACCGGGTGCGTATTCGTCCCATTGAATCGTGTAGTTGCAGGTGGTACACACCAGTGGGGAGCGAAGGAGGAACGATCAGCTGGGAGGTGCCGTTTGCCAATTCAAAGGCATCGACCAACTGACCGAGTCCGTTCATCCATTGGCCTTGCAAGGAGGGAAGGGTGGTGTAGATGGAAAAGGTGCTGCCGCTTCTGGCAGGATTTGCCATTTGAATACTCAATGCCTCCTCCGGGATTGGCTGCACGGTAGGTACGAAGGCATCCACCTGAAGGTAGACGACCAGGCCATCGTGATCGCTGGCGCGGTCTAGCAGGAGGTCGTTGGATAGGCTGGACGTCGGTGCATCGGCATTGCCCCGGGCAAAGGCCATTTCGGTAACCTGCATCCCGCGGAGGTCATTTACCAAGGCGTGATCGAGTTGTTGTGCATCCCCCTTAAAGACGAAACTGTACTGCTCCATTTCCGGCAGTTCGGTCGATAATAATCGGAGGGGCCGGGACAAGATGGGAGCTACCGGAAACTGAGCCGGCAGGCCTGATTGACCGGAAACCTGACCGATAACATCGACAAACCCATCCGAGAAGGCGAAGGCATTGAAATCTCCGAGCACGATCAGGTTTTCGCTGCGCAGGTCTTCGATCATGCGAGCGATGGACTTGGCCTGCTCGTGGCGTTTTTCGAAAACGAAGTCTGCATCACCGTCCTCGGAGCCGTCGAGCGAGCGCACATGTACGTTCAGGACCTGAAGCGTCTGAGCGGGTTGGGTGGCGAGTTCGACGGTTAGTAACAGGGGCGGACGATTGTGCAGGCGCCCACCTGTGGTGAAGCGCTCGTTTTTACCGAGCTGCTGGATGGAGTAGTTGCCAAGGTCCGTGCGGGCGAGGAAAGCGGTGTGTACATTATCGTTTCCTTCCAGGAAAAAGCGCTCGTACTGGATGCCGGGATTGGCCAATTCGAGTTGAAACTGCAAGTCCTGTAATTCGATTTCCCCTCCGATTTCCTGGAGGGCAATGATGTGGGGGCTGCGCAGCGATTCGGTGAGGTAGCGGGCAATTTTCCGGATCCGGAGCTCGTAATTGCGCCGATCGCGGTCGAGGAGTAAGACATTGAAGGAGGCGACTGCAATTTCGTCCGATTGTGCGGGGCGGACGGGCTGGACGGGCGCTACTGCCTCCAAATCCAGGCGCTCGGGGAAGGCGACGTAGTTTTCGTTCCACTGGGTAAGCACTCCCGTCAACTCAACGGCTCCGCCCGCAGCCACGAAGCGGTTATCCGGAAGGTTTAGGCCTCCCGGGTTTACAAAAAAGCGCTCCGGGTTGCCATCCCAGACTGGCAAATTGGCTACTCCCGGAAAACGAATACCCGGCTCGCGGTACGATCTTCGATTGCCGGCGCGAACGGCAAACAGGTCGCCTTCGGCCGAGGGGGCACACACCATCCCCGACAATTCGATGCGCATGCCTTCCACCCGTTCCAGTTCGGGGATGGGCTGGGCCTCCCCGGTCGGAAAATTGGGGTCGATCCGAACTGGTGTGGGCAAGTCCTGATTTTCGGCAACCACCCGAACTTCCAGGCCGGGATCAGCGATGGCGGTCATTCCATCGATTTCTAGTACGGTGCCGCGTATTTCGACCAAATCTCCGACGGAAGGCCGGGGGGAAATGAAGCCGGAGATGAGTATTCCTTCGGAGGTGTTCGGGTCATTGTCAACCTGCTCATCGGGGACCTGGGCGAAGAAACGCGCAGAACCAAGTCCCGTTACTACTGCTGGTTGCAGGACGACCGACTGACCAATGAGTGAACTGCGATCGTCGGCCCCCTGGATCGTATGAATAGGGATGATCGCCTGTGCCTGGATCAGTATTGGTAGCGACAACAGGAGCCAGAGAGAAACGTGGTAAATTTTCGATAACATTCTACTTCCTCGCTTGTTTCAGATGAAAAATAAAGGGCATGGCATACACTAGCGTATGCTAAAGTAGTTGCGAGAACGTGGATGATTTCCGAGATCAAACCTGACCAGAGCGAGTCAGATTGTTTGATTTCAGTAGTGAAGGGCATTTCTGACCGATAAACGATCATCTGCGGGGTCTATTGTCTTCTGTGGTCGACATTCTTGCCATTTCGCCCGTACAGTATTTACAACTATGTCAGAATCATCCACTTCCATTTTCGAAATATCTATTCCTCCTATTCATCAGGCTGCCGTTTCGTTTGGCGGGATGATACTCATTGCCGGGATTGGAAAGCTGCTGGATATGACCGGGGCGATGGAGATCTCTCCGCGTTTTCCGTGGATGGCGGCTGCTTCACTGTTGCTGTTATTTGCTCTGTTCAACAGTGTATTCAGCGTCTCCTCAAAAAATATGATGCGGTATTGGGGGCGCTCGGTGTACTGTTTTTTGGGCCTGGCGGTGGCTTCCGGGTTGGTTGCCTGGGGGCTCTCCTCTCTGACCATTAATGAGGCCGGGTCGTATCGATGGATATTTATCGTGGTTGCCTTCGGATACCTGGTATTTTTGTCGATGATGGCCTTTATCCGCAAGATTGTAGAATTTGCGCAGCGGGAAGAGTGGAACCATCCGCGGATACGGAAGAAGAAGTAGGGGAGTGTTTTAGTCGGTTAGTGATTTAGTCTGTTAGTCGGTTAGTTTTTTGTGAAGTTGTAATGCCAGTGTCTAAAGAGTAGAAGACGGAGCGCACCGAAGAACTGCTATTATTCATCCTTGTTTTTCAGAAAAAGACAATTATGAGAGTCGTATCTGTTATTGTTTGCTGTCTGTTGCTTGTTGGCTGTGGACAGTCGCAATCGGAAGTAAAGGCGGATAATCAAAACGGTGCTTCCGCCAGTGCAACCAATTATGCAATCGAATCCGCACGGCAAGATCAGTTGTATGTACCAGTTGAGGGATCGGAAATTGTGAAGGTAGAAAAGTCGCGTGGGGAGTGGAAGGAGTTGCTTACCGAGGAAGAGTTTTACATTCTTCGCCAATCCGGAACGGAGCGTGCCTTCACTAGTGAATTGCTCAACAACAAGGAAGAGGGAGTGTACACCTGTGCCGGTTGTGGGTTGCCGTTGTTTGGCAGTGATGCTAAATTTAAGTCTGGTTCCGGTTGGCCGAGTTTCTACCAGCCTATCAAGCCGGAACACGTGTCTGAACACGATGATCTGAGCTACGGCATGCGGCGCGTCGAGTTGCGATGCGCCCGCTGTGATGGGCACTTGGGGCACGTGTTCAACGACGGTCCGGCACCTACCGGTTTGCGGTACTGCATCAATGGCGACGGGTTGGACTTCTTGACCCAAGAGGCCATTAAAGAAAAAAAGTAACGAATCATGTAGGACCACGGGCTTACGGGAAATACCGCTCAGTGGTCCTTCCAGATTTTTAGTTGAAAATTCGTACGAATGAAAATTTCCTTAGTGATTATTGGCCTTCTGGCAGGTCTTTTCGTGCAGGTTGCTGCTCAATCCTCAGGGGAGTTGCTCCAGCAGGTAAAAGCCGATGTCGTGTATCTGGCTTCTGATTATTTGATGGGGCGCGAATCCGGACTTCCTTCGGAACGCATGGCCGCTGACTACATCGCCTGGCGGCTGGCTCAGGAAGGGGTTGCACCGGCGGGTAAAGACGACACCTACTTCCACGATTTCAATTTTCAATTTCGAGCGAATCCTCATGCCGCCACGGGAGAATCCCGGGTGGGGCGAAACGTAGTAGGATTGATCGATAATGCGGCTTCTACAACGGTAGTTATCGGTGCTCATTACGACCATCTGGGGCTGGGTGGTTTTGGTTCCTTACACGCCGGTGGACCTGAGATCCACAACGGTGCCGACGATAATGCCAGCGGGGTAGCAATTCTACTCTACCTCGCCAAGCAATTGCGGGAGTCGGAGGCTCATTCTGCGCACAATTATCTATTCATTGCCTTCTCCGGCGAAGAGATGGGATTACTCGGGAGTAAAAAATGGGTGGACGATCCCACCATTGAGCTCGATGACATTTCTTACATGATCAATCTCGACATGGTTGGGCGCCTTAATGAAGAGCGGGTGCTTGCTATTCACGGAGTGGGAACCAGCCCCGCCTGGCCGGCTGCTATTGAGGAAATTGATGTAGACAGCATTCAAACCGTAACTACAGAAAGTGGGGTAGGGCCCTCCGACCACACCAGCTTTTACCTCAAGGATATCCCGTCCTTGCACTTCTTCACCGGGCAGCACGGGGAGTATCACAAGCCAACTGATGATGTGCACCTGATCAACTTCCCTGGATTGCTATCCATTAGTGATTTCATACTTGCCTTAATCACGGAAGTTCAAAGCGACGAAAAACTGGCATTTACCCCAACCAAGAACGACAACCAGCGGCAGGCAGCCAGCTTTAAAGTAAGCCTGGGCGTTATGCCCGATTACGTGAACGAGGGGGAAGGCATGCGGATCGATAGTGTGATCGAAGGTCGGCCCGCCGCCGAAGCAGGTCTGAAGGGAGGGGATGTCATCATTAAAATGGGTGATCTTCCAATTGGGGACATCTACGAATACATGGAGGGCCTCAGCAAATTTGAGAAGGGCCAGACTACAGAAATTACCGTATTACGAGACGGGAAAGAACTTTCTTTCCAGGTTACCTTCTAAATAAAACAGCTGTGAAACTTCGAAGCGCTCTCTGATCATTTCGCTACAGAGAGCCACGGAGTTTCACAGCCAGTAAGGTCATTTCTCTTATTTCGCGACCGCTTCTTCGGCCGGCTTTTCTTGTTCAAATCCCTGTACACCATTTACGGTCGTGTACTTGAAGCTGAGCTTTTTGTCGGGATAGATATACTTAAAGGCTGATTGCATCGCCAATGTACCTTCGTGGAATCCGCACAGAATCAGCTTCAGTTTGCCGGGGTAGGTATTGATGTCTCCTACGGCGTAGATGCCCGGAATATTCGTGCTGTAGTCGAAGGTATTTACTTCGATAGCGTTCTTATCGATTGTCAGTCCCCAATCGGCAATGGGGCCGAGTTTTGGCGAAAGCCCGAATAAGGGGACGAAGTGGTCGGTCGGAACATTGAACTCGCCCCGCTCCTTGTGCTTGATTACGACATCGGTGAGGTACTGATCACCTTTCAATCCGACTGCCTGGGCATTGGTGATAAGATCAATGCGGCCATCGGCAGCCAGGTTATGGACTTTTTCGACGGAGTCGAGCGCGCCCCGGAATTCCGTGCGGCGGTGGATGAGGGTTAGCTTACTGGCTACATCTGCGAGAAAGATTGTCCAATCCAGGGCAGAGTCTCCACCTCCGGCGATGATTACGCGCTTATCGCGGTAGAACTCCGGATCGCGGATGATATATTCTACGCCTTGGTCTTCGAATTTTGCCAGATTGTTGATGGGCGGCTTCCGCGGCTCGAAACAACCCAATCCGCCGGCGATCGTGATGACGGGTGCCTGTAAAATAGTGCCGTGGCTGGTGGTTACCTGATACATTTTAGGACCGACCAGTTCGATGCGCTCTGCGCGTTCGCCGAGGGTAAACCCGGGGTTGAACGGCTCGATTTGCTTCATCAGGTTATCTACCAATTCTCCGGCAAGGATGGTCGGATAGCCCGGTATGTCATAGATCGGTTTCTTCGGATAAATCTCCGTTAGTTGACCTCCAGGCTGCGGAAGCGCGTCGATCAGATGGCAGCGCAATTTTAACAGTCCGGCTTCGAAAACGGTGAATAGGCCGACCGGGCCCGCACCGATAATGATGATGTCTGTCTGAATCATTTGCGTAGTGAATTCTTCAATGGCGATTGAACGTTCGAAAAATTAGGGGACCATTCAGCAGCGGCTAGTGACTTTCGTCAGGTGCCGTTGCTGATTCTTTCGTGTTGTTCAAAAGCGCACCAATTAGTACAAGCTGGCCGGTGGATTGTTGCTTGGGGAAAGTCATAAGTGCAATCCGCACTCTTCCTTGGTCTGACCTTGCCAGCGGCCTTCCCGACCTGCGCCTCGACTCGTGCAATGGGTACATCCCACGGAGCCATAGCCCAGTTCGGATAGAGGGTGAGATGGGAGTTTGTACAGGCCAAAGTAAAACAAAAATTCGCCTTCCGCCATATCGATGAAGGGATGAAATTTTAACAGACCGTCCCGCACTTCGAAAACGGACAGTTTAGATCGGTGACCGGTCTGAAATCCCAGGAGACCGGAAATCCACACTTGGTAGCGGGCCTTGAGGGTTCGCAGGGGCAACACCTTGTTGTAGTGGCAGCAGCGTTTGGCTTGATTTTTCCACATGCGGTGTTGGCGGGCCAGTTGATTGCGCTTCTGATCCGGACGGACAACTTCCACGTTCAATCCGAATAGTTGGGTGAGTTGCTCCCGGTAGGCAATCGTTTCGGCGAAGTGAAACGTAGTGTCGAGGAAATGAATGCGCTGGTCGGGGGCATATCGGTGGAGGTGGTAGAGCAGCAAGGCCGAGCTCGTTCCGAAGGAACTGGTCGCCAGCACCTGCTCTGCGGGAAAAAGCTGATAAAACCGCTGAATCCGTGCTTCGAAAGAAAGAGGGGTAAATTCGTTGTTGAGCGTGGGCAGTACATCGAGAGAGACCTCCGTGCAGACCATAGATTAGTCGTTTGTGAAGTATTAACAAGGGGGTAGTCGAACAAAAAGCCCTTCCGAATGGTCAGAAGGGCTTTTTTGGGGTTATTTTAGCTTAAAGCCTCAATAGCAAAACCCTTTTGATTGCTCGAAACAACCACAGCAACAGCAGCAACAGCTCATACGGAAGGGTTTGAATAACATTGACTGTTAGTTTAAATGCACTGCAATAGTAGGCGTAATTTTAATTTTTGTCAAGCTTGAAATGTGAATTTTTACAGGAACAAATGAAAGTTAATTCATACGTTCAGATTTTTGTTTGTCGGGTGTTGTTGTTTAATTAATTGATTACAAGATTTTTGAGTAGATGTTAATATTTGTATACGAAAATATTTATTGAATAAAAATGATTTCACAAGAAATACCCGTGTGCGTTTGCGGGGCGGTAGGGTAGGGGCAAAAAAAAGTCGCGCTGCCGAAGGGCAGCACGACCTACTACTAACAAATTATAATCCCATGAATCGTATGATGAGAAACCTCATCTTATAAGGTCGATCGGATCGAGACGATCTGATTGTAAGCGTTTCTTTTCTACAGATATACCCAAAACGGTTTAGAAAGTGGTATAGTATTTGAGTGCGGAAAAAACTTCTTAACCGTTGGTAAACTGTTCTAATGGAAACGTTTAGTTGGATGAAATAGTTGCCTGGGGAATCAATTCTTGGTAGAGAACCTTCTTGGCGAGGAGCCCGGTGGCTGGCGGGCAAAAAAGAGGCCGTATCATTCTCCCCAGAAGATACGGCCGTTTAGTTAAATCCCATGAACATTTGCGAAACTGAAAACAAACAGTTTTCTTTATTACAACAATGTGTGTCGTGTTCTCATTGAGTCCAAACGTGCTCGAAAAGTTGGAAATAGTAAGTCAGGCTTATCCCTTACCTGACTTACTACTCAACTTGACATATCCCATGTACTTTTCAAGATTTTGGTCGATCATCTACCGACCATGCTTTCGTTTGACATTACAAGTATCTTAAGATTATCCAGGAAGATCAAAGACAAAATTGCAGTATTGTGAATGATTTTTATTGTTTTAAATAGGATTAATTAATTGTTAATCAAATGCTTGTAACTTTTGTAGGTGAATTTTTTAAACCGATTCTTGTTCTAATCTCCAAAGAAAAACGTCCGTTCATTCCCCATTTTTACCTAGAATGGGTTACTAAAGGTTGTATCCTGAATAAACGCGTAGTCCGTCAGGGTTTCCAGAAAGGCGATCATGGCGGCCTTATCGGCTTCGGAAAGCACAAAGGGCTGGATGTTGGCATCTTCATTTGGGGCACCGTGTCCTCCGGATTGGTAGTGATCCAGCACTTCGGAGAGTGTAGCAAAGCGGCCGTCGTGCATGTAGGGGCCCGTCAGGGCGATATTGCGCAAGCTGGGAGACCGAAATTTACCATTGTCGCTCAGGCGGCCGGTGACGGTTCCGAGGCCTTTATCCGGAAAGTCGTTTAAGTCGTCTACGTCTTCGATTCCGTTGTTGGCAAAAAGGGTGTTGCCGAAGAGCGGTGCCTGATGGCAGTGTGAACAGCCGGGGTGATCGATGGTGTTTCCGGCAAATTCGATGAAAAACAGTTCTTCTCCGCGAGCCTCTTCCTCCGTAAAGAAGCCTTCGTTTAAGTACACTACGCTGTCGAATCGGCTGCGATAGCTGAGAAGAGTCAGCTCAAACTGTGCCAGCGCCCGAACGACGTGATCTCGGGTAATTTCGTCAGCAAACTCGATGTCGTATGCCTGTCGGAAGTAGACGGGATAGGTGGGATGGTTGCGCAGCCGCTCCTCCACGACTTCCCAGCTATTGTCGAATTCGCGATGGTCTTCTATCGGAAGTAACGCCTGTGCCTCCAGCGTGGGCGAGCTCCCATCCCAGAAGAACCCTTTGATGACGTATCCCAGATTGGTGAGAGACATGGAATTCCTAGATACCTCCAATCCTCTGATGCCGATGCTTTTGGGCAGGCCGTCGGTGAAGGCAATTTCCTGCCGGTGGCAGCTGGCGCAAGACTGGCTGCTATCCCGACTAAGGATGGGGTCGTAGAAGAGGCGTCGGCCCAGTGCAACGCCCGATTTGGTGAGCGCGGTCTCTGTGGGAAAGGGAGGGAAATAATCGGGTATCGGCAACTCGTAGGGGGTGGCATCGAAGCGGGTATTGATGGGCTGTCGATCCGTGCAGTCCGTGCAACTCAATGTGGGGTCTTCCCGGCATCCCAGGGCGAGCAGGATACTCAACAGGCTTGTGTAAAACAGGTATTTCATTCGTCAAATGGATTTTGCCAAGCCTCTTGCCGGAGGCTGGTCGTATCGGTCAGGGTGTACAAAAAGGCCAATAAATCGGCCTGATCCTGGTTGCTGAGGTGTAACGGGCGCACGTTCGGACTGACGTTAACGGCGTAATGACCGCCCTGGTTGTAATGCTGCAACACTTGTTCGAGCGTCTCGAAGCGTCCATCGTGCATGTAGGGGGCCGTAAGGGCGATGTTGCGCAATGTCGGAACGCGAAAGCGCCCGGCGTCGGTTGGTTTGCCGCTAATGGCCGCTCTTCCCGGGTCGTTGAATTCGGTGAGGTTGGGCGCGTGGTCCAGCCCGTTGTTACTGAATGTCTGGTCGGTGAACAGGGGTTCGTTGTGGCAGTGATTGCATTCTGCGTCGGATAAGAGCGGGTCGGCATCAAAAAAAATGGCCCACCCGCGGGCTTCGGACTCCGTAAACGTGTCTTCTCCGCGCTTAACGCGATCGAATTTACTGTCTCGACTAATGAGCGTGCGCTGAAACTGCGCCAGCGCCTTGGCGACCTGCTCGGGTGCAATCGGTTGACGAGCGGATAGCTGGAAGGCCTCCTCAAACCAGGATCGGTAGGAAGGGTGCTGTTCCAGACGCTTTAACACTAACGGCCAATCGGCAGCCATTTCATTGGGGTCCGTGATGGGATGCAAGGCCTGCTCTTCCAGTGTAGCGACACGCCCGTCCCAGAAGAGTCCTTTGTAGTAAAATCCGACATTCACCAAACTCATAGCCGATCGGCGGCCTATCCGGCCGTCGGTACCGATGGGAAGCGCACGTCCGTCCGTAAAAGCGCGTTCCGGATGGTGGCAACTTGCACAGCTGATAGCACTATCCCGGCTGAGAATGGGGTCGTAAAAGAGCGCACGCCCCAGGCGGACCCCTTCTAGCGTTAGCGCATTCCCTTCGGGCTGCACCAATTGGGGCAAGGGCGCTAACGGTTCCTCAAATGAATAGGGAGTGGGGCCCGGTTTGGAGTTGATCACTAAACCTGCCGCAGCTATGCAAAGCGCGATGCCTCCGATCCAAATGCCCCACCGCATGGTTACCTACTGCTCCATTTGTAAGGCCGATTCCAGGTTCCGCCAGAGGAAGGAGTGAATGTGCGGTTTGTTGGCATGAACCAACTGCTCCTCGCGCTTGCGGAAATCGAGGTAGTTGCCATTGTCAATCAGCACGTCCTGAACATCGACGGAAAAGGACATTCGGTTTGACTGATCGGCGCGCACGTTGAGTGGACGCTGATAAGTCATGATGGTGTAGAGCGAATCATTACCCACGTGGTAGCTAACGCCGGTGTCGAATGCACCGTTGCCAAGGGTATCGACACTCGCCTCAATTTTCGAAAATACATAACCAGTGGCCCACGACCAGTAGTTGGTATCGTCGAGCGGATGAGGCTGTTGGAAATTGGTTGGATCGAGTGCGTTCATGGTCGGGTTTACACCCAGGCCGAAGCGGATGGCGGTGTATTCACCGTCCGGCACATCGGTAAACTGCAAGGTGACTCCCTGCTCAGCTTCCGCCAGGGTGGTGAAATCCTGGAAACGCACCAATTCGACTTCTGAGAGCGGTACTGTAGTAGCATCCGCCCGTACTAATTCAATATCTGAAAGGTAGAATTGGAACAATTGGAACTTCATCGACATTCCTTCCGGGTAGGGGTAGGCTACGTCGAAAATTTGGAGCGGTTGCGAGTCGAACTCGGCTCGAAAATTCAATTCTACATCTCCGGATGACGACGTGTTGTCGTTTTCACAGGCGGCAAAAAACAAGATACTGACACATACCAGGAGTAGTGTCCGGAGCGAAAAGGAATACATAGGTTCGGCATTTAGTTCCTCTAAAAATAACAAGGGCCAATAAAGAAAGTTAGTGATATCAATCACTGAAAACGCCGGATAGGGACACTGACTGTGCAAGCCGATCGACAATTTGTTGTTTTAACAAGGTCGTATCCCCGCGCACGTCCGCCTGGCCAAACCAGGCTGCGTAATCGATGGTCACTTCGGCGCGCACGTCCTGCCCTTCAGACAGGGTAACCACCGAAGACAGAGGTAAAATAAGGGGCTGATCCGGCAGCTCATCCGGGAAAATGGTGAGGCTCAGTGGGGATAAATCTGCTGCGGAGGTGTCTCGAAATAGCTCGACGCGAATAGCTGCATAGCCTTGTTCGGGGCTGAAGTAAAGGGTGGCATTGTCGGAGCTAAAGGGGACGGAGTTCGGAACAGTTTCAATGAGGGCGGAGTTGGCGGGTTCGTCCAGGCCAAATCGAAACTGTAGCCCGCTGACGGTTCCGCTGGTCTGAACTGTACCCAACTGGTCGGTAGAGGTGGCGGATTCTATCCGAAAGAGGGCAAAATCATCGGTGATGGTCGTCGAGAGGGTGTCGGATTCCAGGAGGTAATCGAAGGAGATAGTTTCCTGTGGCTGGAGCGATGAGCCGTTGGAAAGTAGCAGCGCTATATCCGACCAGAAGAACCGGATGCGATCAATCTGGAAGGCGTTTCCTTGCCCGTCGATGTAGACCGAGTCGGATTGAAACTCGACGGTGGTATCCGGACCCGACCACCGATTGAGCAACTCGATGCGCAAATCGGGGAATTCACAGCAATCCGAACAGGCATCGTCGGCATCGAAGGCGAAATTGGCAGCGCGCACGTCGAGGCAACCCTCTGTCGGCTCATAACAACCACTTCCGCTCACCAGGAGCAACACCAACAGGGACCCTGGCCAAACTCGCTTAATCGCCTTCATTGCGGTTCATCTCCTGATAGATGTGTTTGACAATTTGCTTGACCTGCGAGCTGAATTCCTTATTCAGGATCCAGTTGTAGTAGTTTTTGTCGCGGGCGAAAACCTCCTCTACGGGCTGGCCGTTGTATTTGCCGAAGTTGAAGACGGTTTTGCCCTCGTGATCGACCCTTAGTTTCTGGGTTGCATCGAGAAAGCGTTGGTCGTTGCAGAATTCGTGGATGGCTTTGACGCCCCCTTCCAGCGGCCGGGGAGTGATATGGCCATCGCCATCTTCGTAGTCGGCATCCTTGTAGCGCTCCAGTTGGCCTTCAAATACGGCGATGGTCGCCCGGACGTCGGCCATAGCATCGTGGGCATTCTCCATTTCCTGCCCTCGGTAGTAGCGCAGGGCCGCCTTGAGGGTGCGCGGCTCCATTTTGTAGAAGATGCGCTGCACGTCGATTAGCCGGCGTTTGGACACGTTGAATTCGATGCCGACGCGGGCGAATTCTTCCATCAAAATGGGAATGTCGAAGCGGTTGGAGTTGTAGCCGGCCAGGTCGGCATTTCCGATGAATTCGAACAATTGATCCGCCACCTGTGCAAAGGTGGGTTTGCGGGCCACATCTTTCGGTAGAATACCGTGCACACTCATGGCTTCCTCAGAAATGGGTATGCCGGGGTTGATCAGCAGGGTGAGCTCTTTCGGATCGCCGCCCTTTTTGGAGTATTTGATTAATGCGATTTGAATGATGCGATCCCGTACGACGTTCAGGCCGGTGGCTTCGATGTCGAAGAATACGAGATCGCGGTCCAGGTTCAAGTCCATAGGCTAATTTTGGGCTTGTTCGACCAACGAGGAAAGAGGAGCGGTAAATCGGGCCTCCATGCTTCCGTCGGAACTGCCGACAATGAGGTATAAATCGATAGTTGGTTGCCGACCGATCAAATCGAAGCAGGCGCTATCTCCCAGCACCATGCAGGCGGTGGCAAAGCCGTCGGCGGTGGCGCAATCGGGTGCAAACACCGAAGCACTGAGTAGGCGGTTGCGCTCGGGGAATCCCGTGCTCGGGTTGATGGTATGCCCGTACTTCTCTCCTTCAATATCGACGTAGTTGCGGTAATTTCCGGAGGTGGCAATCGCCCGATCGGCCAGAGGAAAGGCGATCTCGATATCGTTCAGGGCCGCATCTTCGCTGGGGGTATTAATACCCACTGTCCATGGCTGTTCATCCGGTTTCAGGCCCCGGGCCAGCACCTCGCCTCCGATGTCTACAAAGTAGGCCTCGAGGCCCCGATCTTGGAGCATTAAACCCAGTAATTCCACTCCGTATCCTTTGGCGGTAGCCGAAAAGTCGAGTTGGACTCCCGGTGCTGTCTTGCGGAGAAAACGGGGAGCACTTTCCTCAAGTACGACCCGTTCATCGAAGCCAATGTATTGTAAAATACTATCGACGGTGGAGGAATCGGTGGCGGTTATGGGAGCTTCGCCCTTGTAGCCAAAGCCCCAGTAATTGACCAGCGGCATTACCGTAGGATCGTAGGCACCATTGGTAGCAGTGTAGATATCGCGGGCGATCTGGAAATTGTTGAGAAAGTGCGTCTCGAAATCCGCCAGTACAATTCCCGAATCGCTTTGGTTAAAGCGAGAAATCGTCGATGAATCGATGTAGGTGGATACCTGCAGATTGATAGCCAGCAGGGCACTGTCGAGGGTCGCTTTAAGGTTGCTTTGCTCTTCACCGATGTACGATATGCGGTAGTAAGTGCCCATCGTTTCGCCTTCCACGACGTGGAGGGAGGCGACAGGTTCATTTTGGCAGCCCATCAGGAGGCTAGCACAGAAGAGGAGCAGTAGGAACTGCTTCATAGAGCGATTCGATTTGTTGCGAAGGTAAGGAAAGAATGCTTTCCCGTATTTCAGATACCCCGTATCCGCCACTGCTCGTCGAGCGAATACCGGCCGGGGCCGGTCAACAGCAGCGCAATAAAGGAAATCAGGTACGAGAAGGAGCCGTACATCTTATTGAACGGATCGCCCCAGTGGGCCACAAAAAAGGCTACCCCCATGGCGAATATAAGTGGCAGGAGTGCCAGACGCGTAAACAATCCGAGGGTCACCAGGATCGCACAGAGGAACTCCGCAAAGGTGACGAGGTACAGCGACAGCTCCGGGCCCAGCCCGATGGGGTCCCCGAATTTCGGATCGCCCGCCAGAATCCGTTCCAGCTTGGGCCACCCGTGAAAGAGGACCATCGTACCACCGAAGGCCAACCGAAGGAGTAGTAGGGCAATGTCCGTTCTGCGCGCGCTTGACATAACGTGGAGTTTCTCCATCTAATAGGTTGACCGGAGGAATTGTTTAGCAAGGAGCTATGCCAGAAAGGGTACCGCAAATCAGGGAGGTACAACTTTTGGGCTGCGTGATGGCTTTCCATCGTATGGATCGTAGAGTAAGACCGAAGATTGCCATTATTGGAGGTGGATTAACCGGATTAACCGCCGCCTACCTATTAAAAAAACAAGGAATCTCCGCAACAGTTATCGAAGCCAGAGACCGACTCGGCGGGCGTATTCATACCAAATACCTGGATGGCGGAGCCATCGAAATGGGTGCCACCTGGCTAGGGAAAAAGCACATCCATCTGCGGAAGCTCTTAGAGGAGCTTCAATGGGGGATATTCGAACAGTGGGTGGGAGAATACGCCTTTTTTGAACCCAATAGTATGACTCCCCCTCAGTTGGTTAAGTTGCCTGATAATCAGGAGCCTACTTACCGGATTAAAGGGGGGAGTTCGCAACTCATTCGCCAGTTGGCCGCGCACCTCGAACCCTCTCACATTCAGTTGAATCAGGCCGTACATGCTATCCGGTTTTTAGAGGAATACGTCCAAATCGAAACCTCCGAACGGGAGTTCAGGGCCGATCTCGTCATTACGACACTGCCGCCAAGCTTGCTGGTGCGAACCATTGGGTTCACGCCTGCTTTACCGGAATCGCTGGTAACTCTTGCAGCGAAAACACACACCTGGATGGGAACATCCATTAAAGCCGGCCTGATTTATTCGCAGCCTTTCTGGCGAATGCCACGCAGTAGCGGCTCCCTTTTTAGCAACGTTGGTCCCCTGACGGAGATGTACGACCATAGCACTTTCGACCAAACTGGTTTTGCGCTGAAAGGATTTGTAAACCCGGGCTTGCATGGGGCGAGTAAAGCTGAACGATCCCAATTAGTGGTGCAGCAACTACGGAAATTTTACGGCGAAAACGCCGATGATTATTCGACCTACGAAGAATGTGTATGGAGCCAGGAACCCTATACGTTTATTCCTTACAACGAATACGTTTTACCCCATCAGCATAACGGAGACCTTGTATTCCGGACACCCTATCAGAATGGGCGGCTGCTCATAGCGGGAGCGGAAACGGCGGAAGACTTTCCGGGTTACATGGACGGGGCGGTGCAAAGTGCCGGATGGGCGGTTCGTCAAATCATCCGACAAGGCGTTGATACAATTCCTCCATCTCCCGAACACTCCGCTTCGTAGTAAATTGAGTGCGCACATGTCGTTTTCCGCCTTCCGCCAGGTGTTGTCGCAAATTGGCATCCCGGCTCAATGCTTCAATTGCCCGGGCGAGCGCAGTTGCGTCTTTGGGCGGCACGACTTTGGCCGTCTGCCCATCGATCCCTAGCTCGCGGTTGCCGCCGATACTGGTGAGGATCATGGCTTTTCCGAGAAACATGAATTCGAGTGCAGTTTTGCTGAGTCCTTCTCCTTTGATGCTCGGCAATACCCCTATATCGCTGGCCTGCACCAAGGACAGGACGTCCGTTCGGAAGCCGGCGTAGGCTGTTCGGCTGGCGTAGGGCGTGTCGCGGATGCGGCTACGTACCCAATCGGCATCGAGTCCGCGACCAACCAGCAGGAACGCGGCCGGGAGATCGGCGGGCAATTGCTCGATGGCAGCGACCAGGTATTTCAGGCCTTTCATCCGGCGAGCGTTGGCTACCATGGTAAACAGCACCCGGTCTGGAGGTAGTTGGAAGGCGCTCAAATCGGCTGCGGGGATACCTTCGTACCATTGGGCATCGTGCCCCTTGCTTACCACGACGGCTTTGGAGGAGGGAAAGGTGGGCAGACGGTCGAATTCTTCCTTGACGGCGGGAGAAACGCAAGTAATGGCATCCACCCGGGGGTGGAGCCAGGAAAAGTAGGCAGTAGGATCCCACCAGTGTACGTTGCCGGCGTAGCCCCGGTAGAGGAGGATTTTTACGGGAAGCCCCCTTGCGGCACGAATTCCGTTGATGGCCGCTTTCTTGTTGAATAAGTGCATAATATCGTATGCCCCCTCGACCAATACTTGACGGATAGTTGCCACGGATTGGCGACTCATTTTACCCGCAGGAAGGAAGTCGATAACGGTGATGCCCGCTTCCCGCAACTGGTCGGTATAGGGAGCATCGGCACGGGTCATCACCGTTACGGCATGCCCCCTGCTCTGCAATCCTATAAAGATGGCTCCTTCCGATCGGACCACATTAACGGGAGCCCGATAATCGCTGATGACGAGAATTCGCATGGTCGGGGTATTTCCGTTCCCACACATTTAACTCAAATTGGGGGAAGGACTTGATTATTCGGTAATCTTGGTAAAAGGTAAGCTTCAACGGGAGATTCGGGTAGTCTGTTCTCAAAAGCACAAAGCGGGGCTTTTGCGCCAGGACGGCCCTCCCTTCCGCTGCAGGGTCGATCTGTAGCATATCGATGTGGCCTTCATCGAATAGCAAGGAAGAATGAACGTAGGGTGTCAGCACCCGCTGATCGAGTAAAAAGTAGACGATTTGATGAAAATCACCCGGGTACACCAAGTCGCCTGGAGTAAGTTGCTCTTCTAAATAATTTACAACGATGCGTGATTCATCGGGGCGGTCGCGGTACGAATTCCAATTCAGGAGCACAATGAGGAAGTAGAGGGCAACCAGGAGCCGCCATCCAAAGGTATGCCACCGAACGAGTTTGGTGCGGAAAGGATGGAAGAAGTTGGCGGCTAGAAGGGCAGCGGCCGGCATTAATTGAATTTGGTAATGGCCGAATCGCTTCCCGGGCAGCAGTACCATGATACCGACGCAAAGCAGCCAAATCAATAAAAACCGCTGCCAGTGCCGGTCGGCCGAAATGCGGAACGTCAGGCCGGCGATCGCCAGCAAGCTCATCGGCAGAAATCGTCCTGGAAATTCGAGCAGAAAGAGGAAGCGTTTCGACCAGGGGCTATCGACCAGATACCGGCGGGTGGTTTCGAAGGTGTAGTGGTAAAACGTATCTAACTCGCCGATTTGCCAGTAGAACAGGGTGCAAAGACCGATGGGAAGGAAGAAGATCGCCGTCATTGGAAGGGCGCGGTAGCAGGCAGCTTCCCAGAACCGCCGTTCTCGCCAACCCCGGTGGAGTACCAGCAATCCGAGGGCGAACGCATCGGCCGCAATGGTGTATTTGATAATAAAGGCCCCTCCCAGCAACAATCCCGCAAAGAGGTAGGGCCAAACGCCTTGTTTGGCTTGCCACACAATCAGTACGGCTGCTACAGTGAACAGGTTGTAAAACAACTCGGTATTGGGAGAAATTCCGTAGTAGGCCCAACTACTACAGAAAAGTGGGTAGAGTACTCCGGCGGCCCATCCCACCTCCCGGCTACCGGTAGCCCGTTCGCCGAGGCGAAACAGCAAAAAGGCAGTGATGCCAATCCAGATACTGGTCAGCAACCGGAGCAGAACGATGGAATTTCCCGCGAGCTGGAGCATGCCCGCATAAATCAAAAAAATACCGACGGGCTTGGTATCGATGAGATCGACCAGGTACGTCTTTCCCGCCAACATTTCCTGGGCGATCACGATATACGTACTCTCATCGTGGTCGATCACCGAGGTGAAAAAGCTGAAATAGCGCAATAGAATGGTGATTCCGATTAGAAAACCGGCAATCGCAATCGTTTGATGTTGCTTGGACATAGGCTACGACTGAAGCACTCCCTCGCGTACGGCTTCTTCCTGGACGCCGTGCAGTTGGACCGGTTTATCGTCCCGGTTTCGGCGCAGCCGCATGTTTAAGAATTCGACAAATAGTGAGAAGGTGATTGCGAAATACAAGTACCCTTTTGGAACGGCTCCGACTTCCGCTCCTGCAATAACGAGGTGCCCGAGGTGCGCTCCTTCAGCGATCAGCATGAACCCGATGAGAATGAGGAAGGCCAGTCCCAGCATCTGAATGGTCGGGTGCTTATTCACAAAATTGCCGACCGGCGTAGCAAAGAGCATCATGATTACCACGGAGAGCACCACCGCGATGACCATGATAACGAGCGCCCCTTGGACACCGCTGGTCATTCCTACGGCGGTTAATATGGAGTCGAAACTGAATACGATGTTGATCAGGGTAATCTGGGCAATGACGCGGTTTAACGTGCTTTTCTTCTGGCTGTTTTCTCCATCTGCGTGGGCGGCGGCCCCCTCCAGCTTGTGGTGGATTTCTGAGGTGGCCTTATACAACAGAAACACCCCACCCAGGATGAGGATGATGCTCTGGCCGGTGAGGCCCATTTTGATATAACCGTTGTGGAGGGAAATGACCGGATCGCGAAGGGAGACCAGTATGGAAATGCCGAAGAGGAGTACAATGCGCATGGCCATGGCGAGGATCAGCCCAATGTTGGTGGCCTTTGCCCGTTCGTTTTCAGGCAACCGCCCGGCGGCGATGGAAATGAAGATGATATTGTCAATACCGAGAACAATCTCCAAAAAGGTCAGTGTGAGCAGGCTCATCCACACGCCGGCGCTGCCTAGGTCCGGTAGTACAAATTCCATAGTTGCCCGAATTTAACTGGCGCGAAGATATTGAATCACCTGAATACCAAGCGGGATTGCAAATCTTTTTGTTGCTTTGCGCCGATTGAAGGAACATTGCATCAAATGAAATACCGCCGTCTCTACCAGGATGAGTTCAACGAGCTTCGCGATGAGTTTATACGGTTTTTGGCCGTAAATGGGTTGCCTGCCGACGAGTGGGAACGCATAAAAAATTCGGAACCCCACCGCACCGACCAGTTGTTGGATCAGTTTAGTGAGTTGGTGTTCGAGCGCGTTCTGACAGATATTCGCTATCTCGATTGGAAACGCCCCAGGGATCTGCGCACCTTTCACTGCCTGGACGACCGCATCCTGATGAACGGCCTGCTCATCGAAGGAGAAACAACGCTCGATTTCACTCAGAATTTGCCGCCCGATCGCATGCTCCAAATGCTCAATGTATCCGGAGCCGCACTCAAATTCTTTTCCGGTGAGCGCGCCTACCGCAAGTCGCGCGAAGAGGATTTGTTTGAGCTGATGGAAAACGGGGCCCTCATATCGAAGGACGGCAACCTGTATCAAACCCTCGAAAGCCTCAAGCAGTAGCGTATGCAAAGCCGAATTCGCGCCGTCCTGACGGATCATTTCCAGGTGCAGCAACAATTGCTGGAAGACGTGGCCCTGCAACAACGGATCGAGTCGGTTGCCCGTTTGTGTATTGCCGCCTTTCGAGCAGACGCCAAGGTGTTGTTTTGCGGAAATGGCGGCAGTGCAGCCGATGCGCAGCATCTGGCGGCCGAACTATCGGGCCGCTTCCTGCTGGATCGCCCCCCTCTGTTTGCTGAGGCGATGCACGTCAACACTTCCTTCCTTACCGCGGTAGCCAACGATTACGATTACGAAACGACCTTTGCCCGCCTGACGATGGCCATGGGCCGCGAAGGCGATGTGCTGTTTGCCCTGTCTACTTCGGGCAACTCTCCGAATGTCCTCCGCGCCGCCGAGGCGGCTAAGCGCATCGGCATGCACGTCGTCGGAATGACCGGCCAGACGGGTGGGCAGCTAGCCGATCGTGTCGATTACCTGCTCAACATGCCCGCCGCTTCGAGTGCCCGCATTCAGGAGTGCCACATTTTGGTGGGACACTTGATCTGTGAACTGGTGGAAGCGGAATTGTTTGGAGCAAGCCAGTGAACGGAGGCTTTAAGTTGTTAGCCGTATCCGCCATTCCTTTGGATAGTAATTGTTGTAGCGATTTCCCAGCCCTTTTATCCACAGTAGCCCCAGGTTTTCGTAAGTAATCAACTGCCATCCCCGGCTGGCATTGGGCAGAGCCGGTGTTGCTTTGCGCAGCAATTGAAGAGCGGTATCCCGATCTACTTCCAGCCGGGGAATAGTGGGCGCAAGCGCCGGTTGGAAGGCCAGGGCAGGGTGTGGAATCAGCTGTTTACCCTTAATCTGGCCGATGGGAAACCCTAAATCGATGCGAGGAAGGTGGGCCGCCAGTTGCTGCACGTCAGCCAGCGCGGATTCCGGAAGCGCAAAGATGGTCGAGGCTTTGTCGGTGAAGAAGTGGTAGTCCGCGCCCGCTTGTATCCAGGAGGATACCAGGGGTTGATGGGAGCGGTTGAGGGGTAGCAGATGCTTGAAGGGAATGGTTTTTTGGGTCGCAACATCCGGAAAATCGCCCCTTCTGTGGAATACGGACAGAAACAACCCTTCGCCACGGACCCGGTGGGGAAGAAATTGAAGCCCAAATGGTAATTCCAGGATATTCCAGGAAGCGTCGACATCGATCGGATAGCGCTCGAAGGGAAATCGATGGAGTAGCCACGACGCATTGGACCCGTTCTCCTTGTGGTTGAACGTGCACGTAGAATACACCAGAAAACCTCCCGGCCGCACCAATTCTGCGGCATCGGCGAGGATGCGTTGCTGCCGGAGGCTGCAATGCTGCACATGGGCCGGCGACCATTCTTCAATAGCGGCCGGGTCGCGCCTAAAAAGGCCTTCCCCCGAACAGGGGGCATCTACTAATACCAGGTCGAAAAAACCGGCCAAGCTACGGTATTGCTTGCTGTCGAGCGGAGTAGTAACTACGTTGGGATAAGCCCACTTGTAGAGGTTGTATTGCAATACCTGATAGCGACTGCGAATAACCTCGTTCGCTACCAGCAAACTACCCGCGGGTAGGTTGGTAGCCAGCAACGTCGATTTACCACCGGGAGCTCCGCAGAGATCCAATGCCCGAATGGGTCGTTCAAACCCCAATTGCTGCACTACTTCGGCCAAAAACATGCTGGATGCCTCCTGTACGTAGTAGGCTCCGGCGTGGAATAGGGGGTCCAGGGTAAATCGAGGCCGTTTGGGCAGGTATACTCCATTGGAATACCATTTTACTCCGTCGGTATTTTCTTCTTGATGTATTTTCTTCAGAATGTTTCTATGCACACTAACCGGCACCGGTTGCCGCAATGCCCGCTCGAAGTCAGCTAATTCGGATACGCCAAATTGCTCTTCCATAGCAGTGCGGAAGGCATCGGGTAGCAAGGTGGGGCCATCGGTTGTCATGGGGCACCAGCAGGATTGATCAATTATTGAGGGCCCAATCGTATTCCTTGAAGGTAATTGGCGCATCTTTCGCCAGGTCTGCCTTGGCGTACTTGTCGAGGTAGGTGCGCACATCACCGAAGTCGGAACCGTACCATTCGAATATTTTGGATACCTCCGCTGCGCTGCTGCTGATCGTGTTGTAGCGGGGATTATTGATGAAGTTGCGTGCCAGTTTTTCCAAGGAGCTATTCAGGTTAGCAGCGGTAAAGGCATTGTTGTAGAGCGGCGGGCAGGAGGCAGCCGCGCAGTTTACGGCAAAATGTATGCGGGGGTCCTGGTATTTGGGCAGCAGGATTTCTTTTTCGATTTGATTGAGGGAATAGGTTTTTCCGCCGAGCTCAATCCACTTCGTGTCCCAGGGATTACCGTTGTCGATGGCACGAATGCTGCGCAAGGGCCAGTTGTCGATAATTAGCTTGATCGTGAAGGCATTGTAGGCATTGATCCAATAGGCCATCGCCGATTCGCGCGACCAATCGCCGGTCGGCGTAGCCTTAGCCAATTCAGAGAGATAGGCATTCAACTGATCGGTGGCCGACCGGAAGCCGTTGTAGTTGACTTTTCCGGAAGCGGAGACGAATTTATTGAGCAGTCCATCCCAAATGCTGTGGTCGGGGCTCGCTTTTTCAGAAGCTACTTCTTCCTTGGGCAGCTCTTCATTATTTGTGGAGGTAACAGATTCTTCATTCTGCTCGAAGGATGCCGTAGAGGACTCCGCGTCCGGAGCCAGTTGAGTGGCAGGCGCTTCATTGCGCACCGCATCGCGACGGGTGGCAACAGGCGCTTCTTCGGTTTGAACGAGGTTATCGTTGGGCATTTCAACCTCCTTTATTTCGGAAGCCAATGCAGTGGGAATTGAATCATCTTCTGGAACAGAGGCAACAGTCTCTTCCTGTGGAGAGGCGCTACAAGCCAAGAACGGAAAAACCAGGCAAAACAGAATCAGGTGATAGAATCGCATGGATGTGCTTTTCTTGGCAAAACGCCCCGCCCCAGAAGGAAGTTTGCCCCCGGATTGTCCGCGGGGCGATAGGGTAGTACAAAAGCAATTTATTCTTTTACAAATGCCCGATAGACAGTTCCGAAGCGGGTTGCAATTCGCAACCAGTACAATCCATCGGGTAGTCGACTTACCTCCACCTGGTTTTGGGGAGGTAGCTGCATCAGAAATTGCCCAAGGCTGTTGAGTAGCGCCAACTGATTAATCTGTACATCCGTGTCGAGGATCAATCGGTCGGTGGTCGGATTTGGATACAGCCGGAGGTCTTTCAATGCCTCCGGTTCGGTAGTAGAAGTCGTACCTTCGAACGCAAGTACTTGTCGATTGGCGGCCAATTCCCGAACGATTCCGAATTTGTCGACCGCTCGCACGTCCAACCAATTGAAGGCGGCTTCCGCTCGACCCCCATCAACGGGCAGTCGAGGCTGGAAGCGCAGAAGTGCGATAGCGCCAAAGCCCTCCCGATCAATTCCATCGTGGGCGGTCAGGACCAAGGTGAACCGGTGTAGCAGAGTATCGTGATGGACGAAGGACCAGAGTTGATCCGTATCGGGGTTGCCCATCCAACTGTCCAATAGTTCGAGCTCCACCGAACTTGGATCAATCAGTACCGGGTCGTATTCTAGGGTAAACGTCAGTCCGTGCACTTGAGTCGCAGCCTGCTGGGCAGTTCCAAGGTACAAATCGACGGTCTTGCGGGTGGCATCCTGCACCGGGCTTAAGTCCAGACCCAATGGGATACCAACTTCCGAATTGTACGGAACAGCCGCGAAGCTACCCCTTACAGTGGTGCCAAATCGATCTTGGACCACTTTAAAATCAGCCTGGTTAATTGAGCCGTTTCCAGTCACATCCCGGTGGGCCATCTCCCAGTCCGGGGTTTCTTGCCCTGTGAAGTAGGTGGTACCGAAGTACCGAGCTGCCCCGTCCCGATCGGCACCTAGGCCAATTTCCAGCGCATCAAAACCACTGATTCGATCGTCTCGATCGACATCTCCCGGCCAGATGATTTCTTCGTTTGTCGTCGTCAGACGCCCGCCTCCCGACACGAGAGGGAGCGGCCTCAGGGCATCCGAAACGGATGCTGTGGATTGGTTGCGCGACCACAACATGATGGCTCCGGTATCCACGGAACCAGCGGTTGAAAAATGCAGTACAAAGGACGGTCGGTCAAAACTCGTGGTGAAAGAATGATTGGCAAGGACCAATTCGATATACCCCGGTTCGGTATCGGCTTGCTCTGTTACAAAACCATCGATTTCTGCCGAATAGCTGATTCCCTCTAGTTGGATTACTTCTGTATCCCACTGTAAAGGCAAATTGAATGCGCTGATTTCCGATGAAGCACTAAGGAACACCGGCACGTCTACAAATGGATCATTTGGCGCTGCGGCGGCTCCGGCGATGTACAACCGGGCTCCGACATTTCCCTCAATCCCCGTGACGGATCCGTTATCAACTAGTAAAGTGATCGGATTGCCGGTTTTGCTCGTGACCTCCATTTGATCTCCCAGAATTTGAATTGCTGTCTGCACGGTGTCCCGCGGACGCATGCGGAGGAATAGTTCCGTGGTGTCGGAAAGCAAGAAGGTCGTCTGCGCCGTATCGCGAAACTGAAATTGCAGCTGCCCACCTTGCAGCTCGGTGGGTGAAGACACCAGGGCGTCCAATAAAGGATGCTCCTCCGATCCGTGAATACCCTCTATATACAGGTGGGAAGTATCCCACCGAAGCTCCAGATCGAACGTCGCCAGGTTTTCCCAGCCATCTATGAGCACCGGGACATCTACCAGAGTACCTACCGGTGCCTCGGTATTGCATATACTGACGGTTAGTTCGCGTCCGGGAGGAGTGATCTCCAGGCGGCCTTCCTGAAAAGAAGGAGTGAGGATGTCACCATCCAATTCTCGGAATAATACCGGAAATCGACTCGTATCGGCATCAATGATGGAGATTCCTTCCGATGCCGCTACGAAATGCAGGTCGTATATCCATTGGCCGTCCGGCAAATTGAGCGGAGAGGCAGCCTCCCAACTCAGACGCACCCAGCCGGTATCCGCCTGAGAAGTGTCGACGGAAAGATGTGTTTGATTAAGTAGGGTGGTATCGAAGAAGGCCACGCCCAACCAGGTGAGTTGGGAGCGGTCCCAGCTCAGGCTGAAATCGAGTGCATTAATTCGTTGAAAGTCGGTCACTCGCGCCCGAACGGAGGCGGTGTCCCTCAATTCGTAGCGGGCTTGTGTGGGTACAATCGCCACTTGTGGTTCCGGATCGGGAACGCAGCTTGCCAGTAGATTATTAAACGTTATGGAACAATTACGGATGTCCGTCACCTCTACGGAATACGTGGAATCTGACACAGGCAGCAAGACGGTGTCATTGCTATCCTGTAGGGAAACAACTTGACCGCCGAAGTCCAATTGAAGCGGAAGTTGGTACGGACCTTCCAACTGCAAGGAAAGGAATGCCAGCGTATCCTGCTCGCACTGAATACGCGCCCCCCCCACTAGCGGTTCGGCATTCGGAAGATCGAACTGACGACGGTCCATACAATTGCGTTCCGTATCGGTTACGGTTACTTCGTACGTTCCACTCGGAAGACTCAGCAAGGTAGAGGTGGTGGCCCCGGTATTCCACTGAAATGTGTAATCTGCTGATGGGCCTGGGGGCTCTAGTAGGATTTGCCCGGGATTGCCATTGCAGTTTGGAACTACTACGCTGGTAAACAAATCAATAGTGGAGCTACTGGGCACCTCGATGGCTTCCTGGCTTTCACAGCCATTGCTGGCGGTTACGGTTACAGTATAGGTGTCACCATTAAGATTGCTGATTGATGCCGTAGTGTCGCCGGTATTCCAGATAAAGCGATATGGTTCCTGATCTGGTAATCCGTTCACAACGTGCAGTTGGATGCTGCCGCTACTACCGCCACAAGTAGTTGGAACTACTGAAGCCTCTAGTTCGAAACCGGCCGATTGGTCAATGGCAAAGATGCCTCCCTGCGAGCAGCTGCTATCCGGATTGGTAACCGTGACGCTGTACTGACCTACGTCTAGCAGTAGCGGATCGAGGGCCCGCGTCGTGTCGCCCGTTGACCAACTGATTGTGTAATCGGCGGCGTTTTCCTCCTCGATGATGACGGAGACCGCACTCACTAATCGCTGGCAGACTTCATTTTGCACAAACAGCTCCCAATCAAAGCTACTGTCGTTGTCTATGAGGGCCGTCAATCGGCGTATTTGATCCTGGTTATCCGTTATTTGAAGGCCGTATTGCCCGCCTGGAATATCGATGAGGATGGAATCCTCAGCGGGGCTCAACGAATTGCCAAGGGGATCTGTCCACTGAAATGTGAATGGCCCCGCGCCGATTGGCGAGACGGCAATCTGCCCGTTGCGATTCTCCGCACAACTCACCGGCTGGACATTCACGGCACCGATACCAAACGATCCACCTTCCGGATTCGAGCTGATCTTTCCGTGGATGTGGTAGAAAGAGGTGTACAGCTGAGCGGTGTTGTCCGATCCGAGGTATCCGAGATTTGCCGTCTTCAAAGCCAAATCCAGACCGCCGTACCGACTGTTGAGGACTTCGAATTGCAAACCGAACAGCGTGTCGCCCGGTGCCACCTGATGGTTGGCCGGGGTGCCGTAGGTCCAGTTGGTTCGCCGGACATTGGGGGCGATCGTACTGCCGCTGAGGTCACCTGGCAAGGTACCCCGCAACACTACATTGATCGGTCGAAGGCTGGAGCCATCGAAGGAATGATCGACGGTAAAGGCACTGAGCTCAAACGAGTCTCGGCTGATGAGGTATACGGTGGCGGTCGCACCGGCACCGGCAACGGCCGTGGTGGTTTCCAGGCCGATCGTAGCGGTCGGTTGCGCCCATATTGACGAATAGGTGCATAGGGTGACCAGCCCCACTAAGGGGAATAAGAAAGCGCGTTTCATGATTTCAGAGCAAGTTTTTTCGCGCAGGAAAGATACCTCCACCCCTTCACCAAAGACACGAGCTTCTTTGCTGGAATGTGACAGGGTAATTTAATGGCGGATGGCTCGTGTCCAGCAGTGCTCCTGCAGCTGTTTCGCGCGGGCGTAGGCTTCGGCTTCGGTCTCACCCAGAACAGTGATGTGTCCCATCTTGCGGAAGGGCTTCGTTTGCGCTTTTCCGTAGAGATGCAGATAGACCCCGGGCTCGCGCCAAAGAGGGGCAAGGGGGCTGTAGTCGACGGGGCCGTTCTGATGGGGTGCGCCCAGAATATTGAGCATGACGGCGGGTCGGAGCAGGTCGGTTGGACCGAGGGGTAGGTTGAGCACGCCTCTTAGATGTTGTTGGAATTGGCTCGTCAGGCAGGCTTCAATGGTGTGGTGGCCGCTGTTGTGTGGGCGGGGCGCTACTTCGTTGATGAGCAGCTCGCCATCGGCGGTAAGAAATAATTCTACGGCCAGCAGCCCGCTCAACTTAAAGGCACGGGCGGTGCGCAGGGCGAGCGCCGTAGCGCGATCAGCAATCTCCGGATCGATGGGAGCGGGGCAACGGATAAATTCTACCAGGTTGGCCTCCTCGTTAAATTCCATACTTACCACGGGAAAGGCGACCTGTTCATCCCGTTGATTACGGGCCACAATAACGGCCAACTCTTGGCTAAAGGGAACGAGTTCTTCCAATAAGCTCGGTACGGGAAGGAGCTTTTTCTGAAGTTCTTCTTCCGTGCGGATGACCGCTACACCCCGGCCGTCGTAGCCGCCCGTGCGCGCCTTCTGTACAAAGGGTAGGGGCCAGCGGCCGGTGGAAACTGCTTCCCGAATGGCCTCAGCCGCAGGGAATAATTCAAAGGGGGCGGTGGGTAGGCCGTGTTGTTGGTAGAATTGCTTCTGCCTGCCTTTATCCTTAATTACATCGAGTACATCGGGATGCGGGTGGACGGTTTTGCCCTCCTCCAGTAATTGCCGCAGGGCACCGGTGTGGATGTGTTCGATCTCGATGGTCAGTACATCGAGCGGGCGGCCAAAGGCAAGCACGTCTTCCGAGTCTCGGAAGTTGCCTTCCACAAAGTTTGTGGCATAGGGGGCCGCCGGAAACGAACGATTCCGATCCAGGATGTGAATGGGAAAATGCCAATCGGCGGCGGCTTGTGCAAGCATCTTTCCCAATTGCCCGCCGCCTAGAATGCCCAGGCGGGGCGAGCCGTTCAAAACCGAAGAAGGGGTGGTATCCATGTGGCAAAGATAGTGTTCATTAACTCAATATTAAGCCTGTGGCCTTCGCACCGGTCCGTTGGCCGGATATCCTTCGGAACTGGTATATTACACGGAAAAAATGCCCAGCACACTGATCAAAGAGGCGCGTATTATCAATCGCGGTCAAATCCTGGAGGGAGATATATTCATTGATAATGAGCGCATTGAACGCATCGATACCTCCATTGATCGGGCAGCGGATCGCGAAATCCGCGCCAACGGACTGTGCGCCCTGCCGGGCATCATCGATGATCAGGTCCATTTTCGCGAACCCGGATTGACGCACAAGGCAACCATTGCTACCGAAAGCCGGGCAGCCGTTGCCGGCGGCACCACTTCCTATATGGAAATGCCCAACGTTAACCCGCCGGCCATCACCCAGCAATTGTTGGAAGAAAAATACGCCATCGGCGCGGCCACCTCCCTGGCGAATTACTCCTTTTATATGGGGACCACCAACGACAATTTGGAGGAGGTACTGCGCACGGACCCCAAATCGGTGTGCGGCGTGAAAATTTTTATGGGTTCCAGCACGGGCAATATGCTGGTGGATGAGCGCGCGGAGCTGGAGAATTTTTTCCGGGAAGTCCCCATGCTGATCGCCACCCATTGCGAAGATGAGGAAACGATTCGCAACAACGCCGCCGCGGCCCTGAAGCGCTACGGTGAGGATATACCCATTCAAATGCATCCTCACATTCGTTCGGTGGAAGGGTGCTTGCTTTCCTCCGCCCAGGCCATCGAATTGGCGAAGACCCACAACACCCGCCTACACATTCTTCATATCTCCACGAAGCCCGAAATTGAGTTATTCCGCAACGATATCCCCCTCGAACAAAAGCGGATTACCGCCGAAGTTTGTGTGCACCATTTGTTTTTCGACAGCAATCAGTACGACGTGCTGGGCACGAAAATTAAATGTAACCCGGCAATTAAATCGGCGGAGCACCGCGATGCATTGTTTCCTGCCTTATTAGATAATCACTTCGATGTAATCGCTACCGATCATGCGCCTCACACCCTTGAGGAGAAGCAAAATTCGTACTTTAAAGCACCTTCCGGCCTCCCCTTGGTTCAGCATAGCCTCAACATTATGCTGGGATTTTATCACGCAGGCCGCATCAGCCTGGAACGGATCGTAGAAAAAATGTGCCATGCCCCGGCCATCTGTTTCCAGGTGGAGAACCGCGGTTTCCTCGACCCCGGCTATTACGCTGATATTGCACTGGTTGACCTGGAGGAAAGCTGGACCGTTTCCAAAGACAATATCTACTACAAGTGCGGCTGGTCTCCGCTGGAGGGTCACGTATTCAAAGGACGGGTTAAGCATACCTTCGTCAGCGGGCACCTCGCTTACAGCAATGGGACCTTCGATGACTCACGGATGGGGCAGAGGCTGACGTTTAAGAGGTAGCAAGGAAGCAAAATTACCGCACTACAGCATGACAGCATTAACATGACTCCGAGAAAACTCTGGCAGCCTAGCCCGCAACAAATTGCATCCAGCAACTTGAAACGATACCGAGAGTGGTTGCGTGAAAACTACCAGCTGACCTTTCCCGACTACCGCCGGTTGTGGGAATGGTCGGTGGAGGAGGCTCCCCACTTTTGGGAAAGTGTCTGGCATTTTTTCGAAGTCCACAGCCATACACCTTACTCAGAAGTACGATCGGCCGAGCCCATGCCCGATACGCAGTGGTTTTCGGGCGCTACGCTTAATTATGCCGAGCACATATTCCGGCAACGTTCCGACGAGCGGCCGGCCATCTTGTTTCAATCGGAGCGCCAGCTGCTATTAGCCATTTCCTGGGCCGAACTAGAAGAACAAGTGGCCATCCTGCAAGCCTATTTGCGCGAGCAAGGGGTGGGGGTTGGTGATCGGGTAGTGGCCTACTTGCCTAATATGCCAGGAGCAACCGTCGCGTTTTTGGCCGTCAATAGTCTAGGGGCAGTTTGGTCTTCGTGTTCCCCCGATTTTGGGACGAACAGTGTGGTAGAGCGCTTTCAGCAAATCGAACCCAAGGTACTGATCACGGTAGACGGATACCAATACAACGGCAAGCCCTTCGATCGAAGGGATGAGGTCGCGAATATCGTAGAGCAGCTTCCAAGCCTGGAGCGGGTACTGCTCATCCCTTATTTGAATTCGGACATCGAAGCAAGCGACCTTCCCAAAGCCACCCTGTGGCAGGAGGCCATGACCCGGGATGTAACCGACTTAACCTTTACAGCCGTCCCGTTCGGACATCCCATCTGGGTGCTTTATAGTTCTGGTACCACCGGAAAACCAAAGGCCATCACCCACAGCGTGGGGGGAACGTTGCTGGAGCATCTTAAATACCTGGCTTTTCACAACGACGTCCGGCCCGGCGAGCGCTTTTTCTGGTTTAGTACGACGGGCTGGATGATGTGGAATTTTACCCAGGCGGCTTTGCTAATGGGAGCCTCCATCGTGCTCTACGACGGTAGCCCGGGTTACCCCGATCTGAACGTACTATGGGAAATGAGTCAGCAATCCGGCCTCCATCATTTTGGGACGAGCGCCCCCTTTCTCATCGCGTGCACCCGGAAGGGCCTGCAACCGGGCACCTCGTTTGATCTTAGCGCCTTGCGCTCCATTGGATCAACCGGCTCACCGCTTCCTTCCGAGGCTTTCGATTGGTGCTACCAATCGATAAAATCCGACTTGTGGGTATGTAGTATGAGCGGTGGTACGGATGTCTGCACCGCCTTCGTCGGGGGCTGTCCGGAACGGCCGGTATACGAAGGGGAAATTCAGTGTCGGGCCCTGGGCTGCGCCCTTTACGCGTGGAACGAGGAAGGCCAACCCGTCGCCGAATCCGTTGGAGAAATGGTCATCACGCAGCCAATGCCTTCCATGCCGATCTTCTTTTGGAACGATCCCGATAAGGCGCGCTACCGCGGTAGTTATTTCGATTACTTTCCCGGAGTATGGCGGCACGGCGACTGGGTGGAAATCACCGCCCGAGATGGATTGGTTATCCACGGCCGGTCGGATGCGACGCTCAATCGGCAGGGAGTACGCATTGGTACGGCGGAAGTGTACAGCGCACTGCAAAAGATCGATGCGGTCGTGGACAGCCTGGTCGTTTGTCTCGACCTGGCGGGAGGGGCGCAATACATGCCCTTGTTTGTAAAACTCACCGAGAACAGTGATTTGGACGAAGCATTGTCGACAGCCATCAAGCGCCAACTGCGCAACGATTACAGCCCCCGGCACGTGCCGGATGAAATCATTGCCGTACCGGACATTCCCTATACCCTGAGCGGCAAAAAACTGGAAATGCCGGTCAAGAAAATACTCCTTGGCCAATCCGTCGATCAGGCAGCTAACCGAGGTGCCATGCGCAACCCTTCATCATTGGACTTTTTCGTCACCTTTGCCCAAAAGATGGGAGGGCGTTGATCTGAATCGGGAGTGTCGTGTTATTTAGGGGTATATTCTGACGCTAAATCGTTACCACTATTGCCTACTATTCTCGCCATTGAATCTTCCTGCGACGATACGGCGGCAGCCGTCGTTCGGGAGGGTCACGTATTGAGTAATATCGTGGCTAGCCAGGCCATCCACGAGCAATTTGGCGGCGTAGTCCCCGAGCATGCGAGCCGTGCCCATCAGGTACACATCGTACCGACGGTGGAGGCGGCCCTTCAACGCGCCGGGATCACCCCCGCCCAGGTAGATGCTGTTGCCTTCACCCGAGGCCCCGGATTGATTGGCTCCCTGATTGTCGGTGTATCCTTTGCCAAGGCCTTCGCGCTGAGTCGACAACTGCCGTTGATTGAAGTACATCATCTGCAAGCCCACGTGCTGGCTCACTTTGCGGCCGATCCGAAACCGCCGCTGCCCTTCTTGTGCCTGACGGTATCCGGAGGCCATACCCAAATCGTACGGGTAGTTGATTATCTCGATCACGAAATCCTCGGCCGAACGCTAGACGATGCGGCGGGCGAGGCCTTCGACAAAACGGGGAAACTCCTGGGCCTCCCTTATCCGGCAGGCCCGCAAATCGATCGGTTGGCGCAGAAAGGAGTGCCTAAATTCGAATTTCCCGAACCCCAGATTCCCGGGTTGGATTTTAGTTTCAGCGGCCTGAAAACGTCAATATTGTACTTCTTGCAGCGGTCCCGAAAATCGGATCCTAACTTCATCGATAATAACCTGGCAGATATTTGCGCTTCCGTGCAGCGCCGGATTGTGAGTATCCTGATAAACAAATTAATTAAAGCTTCGGAACAAACGGGCTTGACGCACATTGCCATCGCCGGAGGGGTTGCCGCCAACAGCGGCTTGCGATCCGCTCTGGAGGAGGAGGGTCGGCAGCGTGGTTGGACCATCTACATACCCGCGCTCGAATACTGCACAGATAATGCCGCAATGATCGGCATCACCGGCCACTACAAGTACTTGGCCGGTGAATTCGTGGACCAATCCGTCGGGGCCGATCCTCGTTTGGCATTGGGGTGAGGAGTTTCGATATTTAATTAATTAAAATCCTTAATCACCTTCTTTTTCATTTCCTCAAATTCCGCCTCGGAAATCACCCCCTCGTCGCGCAGCGCGCCCAATTCCCGCAATTTGGCGAGGACGTCGCTGGTGGTCTTGGGAGCCTCTTCATCGATCTCTACTGTGGGGGCAGCGGTGGTTTCGGGAGTGGTAGTATCGGTGGCCTTTTCAGCGGTTGTAGCAGATTTAACAGCTTGTTCCTCGGCCTCTTTTTCTTTTTTCCACTGCTCGGCCACCTTTTTACCCTTTTCAAACTTCTCGTTGTAGAGTTTGCGGAGGCGCTCTACGTCAAAGTCGAGGATGGTACCGCCTTCGCCAAAGTGCTTTTTAAACACTTCCCCGAGGGCGTAGGTAGAGGCTCCGTTGAGAATGCTGGTGGCAATGCCCCCCACGACGGTGCCAACCCCCGGAACGAGTTTGAGCAGCGACATTGCACCGCGCTTGGTCAGTACAGAAGTAGTTAGACTACTGACAATGGCCTTTCCCTGCGTTTCGGAAAACTTGATATCGTACACCCGGCAAAGCTGGCGGATCATATCGAGTTGGAGGGCGCCCACCGCAAAGATATCTGCTATGGGCAGGGCAACCATATAGCTGGCACCCATTGTCCAGAGTACGTGGGTGCGGATGATGGTGTCGGCGTGGCGGTCCTTGTCGCTCTTTTTGTTCGGTTCGTGGTCAGACATAGTAAACTGTTTCTTGATGGCCTTCTTGGCCATGCGGCCAAATTGCTTACGCATAATTCCCTTTTTTCAAAAATACATAATCCCCATTTTCGGTGCACAAGCCTTCGATCAGTATGGCTTGTACGTCGACCGGGGCCGGTAGTTTTCCGTCAGTTTGCTCCCACGTTCAGGCGCTGACCGGCAGTTCGGGCGCTGAATTTAGGGGCATACATCGACTGTAAGGTGGCAAATCCACTGCTGAATGCACCTTCATGAACAACAAATAAATCGTATTCCAGGACGAATGCCCCCTTGGGCAGATAGTCGAAAAAGAAGTTGGTGGCGAGATCGGTGTTGGTTCGGTAATAGCCGAGTCCGCTTTGATATTGGTAGCCGCTCAGGGTTTCGGTGGGTTCCAGCCCGCTGGCCCGCAGGTCGTTGAGGTGTACGAACTCCATATCGCGATCGGCTCGCCCCTCCAGGCGGATGCGCAGGCGGTCGCCGGGGCGGAGGGGGGATTGGCCGGTGAGTACTTCGAGTCGCTCCCCGCGATCGGTCGACTGCACCCGGTAGATGGTTCGCTGGAGCTGCAAGGCGTTTTGTTCGGAGGCGGTTACGTTGTCAATATCTTCCAGATAGCGGTAGTACAAGCCACCCCATGCCAGTTGGGTGCCCTTGTTTTGCAATTCGACGGTGCCGAGTTCAGGGATGATTTCATCGCCCTGCCAGGAGACGGTCAACGAACCGGTTCCTGCTTCGGCCCCTGCTTGTGCGGCCGCCAACCGATCATCGAAAGCTTCCTTGGGCGCTTCTGGAAGATCGATTTTCAATCGGGGTTCCTCTGCAATCCAGGCACCACCTTCTCCGCTCAGAAAAGCGTATATGGCGGCGGCCGTAGCTTTTGTGGTTTCCCAGCGATTGGTTTCCTTATTGGTGAGTAGCCAGCGGCGCAATTCGTTGAGCTCGGCTTCGGTACCGCCCAATTGCTGAAAGACTTCAAACAGCAGTGTATGGGTTTCCAGAGGTAGTTGATTCCAGGTCCAGCCCTCGTTGTACTTCCAGTGCATACCGAGCGTTTCGTGGTGCAAGGCTCGTTCTCGCAGGGAGGTCAGAATGATTTGAGCCACCGCTTGCTCGCCACTTGCGTGGAAGGCCAGCGCCAGCAGCCCCTGCTCGTAGAGTCCTTGGTTTGTCCAGTATTGTTTTCCCTGGTTCAGGTAAAACCGGAAGGCTTCGGCCAGGTCCTGCTGAGCGGTCGGAAGCGGTTCGTACTGACTGCGGATGTACAGATAATGAATCATTAAGGAGCTGAGATGCTGCGCATCTTCCTTGATGGCCTTGGTTTCGATGGCCCGTTGCAGCTTCTCGTATTCCTGTATTACGGCGCGGTCGAGGTATTCGATCAATTGGCGTTGCATCCGCAAATAGGCGGGAGTTTCGAAACCTAGTTGCATCCCGTAGGACTCCAGCCGATGCAGGCTTTCGGCGACGTATTGGCTGATGTATCGACTGGCCGGTCCGCCAGGGAACCAGGAGAATGCACCATCATTGCGCTGTCGATCCATCAGTTGCTGGAGGGCGGTCTGGCGCTCCTGCTGGAGGCGCTGCGGATCGAACAACTGAGCGATGCGTCGCCGCTGTGCAGCTTCCGATTGGGCGTCCAGCACCCAAGGCGTTTGAACGAGCAAGGCAGAAGCCAGCTCCTCGTTTAGTGCCAGAGGGCTTTCCAATGCTTGCGGGTCTTGCTGCCACTGCTCAAACACCTCTTTGATCGCCGGATAGGTATCGATGATGCGGCCACCGATGGCGTTCGCTACCAGGCGGTTGAGCAGTTGCTCAGTGCAGGGGTAGGGATATTCCATGAGGTAGGGTAGGGATTTAACCACGAGCCAGGAAGGGTTGGCCGTGGTTTCAAGGGTGACTCGTTGCGGTACCTGCCCGGCGGAAAACCCTTCCGCCAGTGCTTTGAGGCTCACCGTTTTTTTCGATTTCCCTTCTATGTAAATGGGCAAGGTTTCCGTGACTTCCACCTGATTGGAAAGGATGGGAAGGGTTGCAGCCTCTCCATCGGTAAAGGCACCGCTGCTTACGCTTACCGTATAAGCCACCAGACCGGCACTTCCTCCGGGTACCGTCAGTTTCCAGGTGAGCGGAGCGGAGCCCTGCGGCTCTAATTGGAAGGGTAGATCCTCTGGAGGCAGTCCAAAGGCCCCGTTGACCACCTGATCGGTCACCGGATTGCGCAATTCCAGCTTGGCTGTTCCGGCCAGCGGTTGATCGGTGAGATTGCTGACGCGGGCGGTAAATTCCAGCACATCGCGCTCGCGCAGGAAGCGCGGTGGATTGGGAAGCACCATCAGTTCCTTTTGAGTTACTACCTCGCGTTGGTCTACCACCGTTTGCAAGTCGGTGGTGTGGCCGAGTATTCGGAAATTCCAGCGGGTTAGGGCTTCCGGGGTATCGAATTCGAGCACTACATTCCCGGCGCTGTCCGTCATTAAATTGGGGAAGAAGAAGGCCGTTTCGGCCAGATTGGTGCGAATTTGGGGAGCCGGAGCGCCCTCATCCCGCTCGGGTTCACCGGCGGGCGGAGGTGGAGCTTCCGGGCTTTCAGAACGGGCGGCCGCTTCCTCAGCGACCACTCCGGCAGCGGGCGCCATGCTATCCATCACCTGCATCTGCGTCATTCCGCGGTAGAGCTTCTGCCGGCCCAGGGCATATAGCTGATTGGGATAACGCAACTTGGGAAATTCAATGAACAGCCGTTCTTTTTGTAACCTGAAGTTGGTGTACAGAGAGCCGTACCGCAGGTCGAAGCCATCACCCTGAGGCCGATTACCTCCGAAAAAAGTGGGCCAGGGATCGAAATTCCAGGTATAATTGACAAACTGATCCAGGCTGGCGTCGTAGAGTACGGCTGCCAATTCGGCGGCTATGGCTTCTCCCGCGGGGCCACTTATTTTTAACCGCCAGGTCTCGGGGGTGCCCGGACGCAGCCGGTCCCGGAAGGTTTCGTAGCGTACCTGTAGCTGTTTGTTACTCCAGGGGACTTCTATCCGGATTTGTTCAGAAAACAGTCGATTGTGACGCACATACGTCAGGTAATACAAGATGCCGCCGCGGTCTTCGGAGCTAATGGAATCGGTTAGTTGCGCGGTTTCCGGGAAGTTGACCCATTCGAGATCGGAAGTGGCTCCTCGTCGGAAGCGCTGCACGAGCATCGGCAGGGCCTCTTCGGAAGCCACCACTGGAATGACCAGTTGATCGCCGGGTTGCAATGGCTCTTGCGGTGCCAACGTCGTTAGAAGCTGATTGGCGGGAGCTTTGCCGGCGGCCGCGTCAATAGCCTCGATAAAACGCTGGCTGGTGATCGTTTCGCCAGATTCGGTTTCAATAGTCCACACCAGGCGATAATGGCCTGTTTCCAGCGTATTCGGAGCTATTTCCAAATTTGCGGCTGTGCCGGCACCTAGTTCGCGTTGCCAAATGGTTTGTTCGACGGGCCATTGTTCGGGACGGTCTTCTTCACCGTAGGCATAATGCGGATGCAACCGCCGGTAATCACTACGTCCCATCTGATAGAGATCAGGGCGCTCCCAGTAGCGATTTACGAAAAAGCGAGCGGGTGCCTTCAGGCGTTCCAGGGCAAGAGTGCCAGCCAGTGGGAGCGGACTTCCCTCCAGATTCGTAAGTTGCAGCTCAACGGGTAGGGGATTCGAGCGATCGCTAGTAGCGGGAACCAATAGTTTTTGTAGATATGGTGCCCTGCTCAATCGAATCCGTTTGGTGGCCACCTGGGTTTCTCCGGTGAGATCGGTTACGTCTACTTGTACCTCAAATACATAGAGAGGCAAGCCTTGGTCGGAAGAACTACCAGTGGTATCGGCAACAAAGGAAAACCGAAATGCCCCTTCTTGATCGGTCGTACCTTGACCTCGGGCCAGGATGCGTTCCGGTGGCAGGTCCGCACGGTAGCCAAACCAATACGGATAGGCAATACGTCGAACGACGGTGTAGCGGTACGCTGCATTCTGCAGGGCCGGCCCGGCATAAGTACTGGCGCTGCCGCCTACCTCCACGGCAGCCCCGAGGCTAGGTGTACCCGAGAGGGTGTCCAGAAGTACTTCGAAGCGGGGCCGCTTGTATTCTTCCACCCGGAAATAGACAGAACCCGCTGCATTTGCGGTTTCCAGGTGGTATTGGCCGGGCAATCGCCCTTTGGGAAGATCGAAATAGCCGTGAATGGAACCGTAGGCATTTGTCGTCAATTCTTGGGTAGCTACCTGCTGATTGTTGGCATCGCGTAGGGATACGGTGATGGGCACATTGGGCTGAATCATCGGAAGCTGATCGTCTGAACGCTCCAGGGCGATTCCTTTGAAAAAGAGTCGTTGTCCGGGCCGGAAAATGCCGCGATCGAGGAAGAATTGCACTTGCCGGTTGGGGCGATAGGGCACCGGCCGGTAATTGTTTGATTGAAAGACGCGGTCTGATCGCAATTCGTCTTCTCCGTACTTCAGTCGCAGGTACACCCAGCGGTCTCTACTGGACTGCAATTGAGCGCGTCCGTCGGCAGCAGTGCGGGTTTGGCCGATTTTCCGCAGGGTGCCTCGACCATCATTGGCCCACATCGATACCTCTACTTTATCCAGAGGCTGTCCCGTACTTCGATTTACCACAATGGCCTCAATGCCTTCATCCAATTGGTCGTTTACGATCAAACCCAGTTGAGAAACCGTAAAGGAAGCGTAGGCAATAATGGCTTGTTCGGAAGAGAAGTCGGCATCATTCGAGACCAGTAACAAGTATTTTCCAACAGGCAAGCCCGCAAAGGATATTTCCGTTTTGTGTAAGCGATAATCATCGGTAGTGGGCAGGGGATACCGGCCTTCCTGGACCGTCGGTGTACGCAAGAGTTGCTTGATTAGTTCCTCGTCATATTGCTCCTCTTCAATCGATTCGGCAGATATGATTCGAGTGTAGAGGGTAGAGATGTTTGCGAAATCAATAGCTGCCAGGCCTGGAGCGTCGGGCAGGTATACTGTTTCAGTTTGCAGGTTCAACTGTGGTCGGCGAATCCACTCTGCCAGTGCCGCGGCCTGCCGCGCTGGTACGCTTTCGCGCGCAATTCCCTGAATGCGATTGTTGATAGCAATGGCTTGCCGGAACGCATCTCGATACGCCGACTGTACATCATTGTAGCCGACCTCCTGGCCCCATTCGATGAGGTATTCCATTTTCGTGAGTAAGGCCCAGGCCGCTGCTGAATCCAGTTGGCTGTCGGCAATCCGGTCGAGAGCCTGCACCAGCAGTTCGCGGCCATCGCTCCCTTCGTACTGCCGGAAGGCAAAACGCAGTCGGTCGATATCTGCCAGAGTCAGAGGAAGAGATTCCTCCGCTTGCAGCCGAAACCGAAGTAGCTCCTGAAGGACACCCAATGCCCGGTAATCGGCGGCTTGTAGATCGGGCGTTGTGAATTCGTGGTCGACAAAAGACGCGGCCTCCGCAAAAACAATCGAATCGTCGATTCGAAAAGACTCAATCGGCGATGGGGTGTAGTTGCGCCGTTCCGTGAAATAGCGAATCGCCCGGTGGGCGAGCAGATCGTAGAGGGTAGGTCGCAAACCTTCGGTATACCGGCCCGGTTCGATCAGTTCGCTTGCCTCCTCCGTAGACATCAAGAGCAGATCGGGATCTTCCAGTGCCGTAAGGTACAGCGAATCGGCCGTAGCGATAAATTGCTCGGCCGACCAGTTTACCGGATCATCGGGTTCCTCTGCTGCGGAGGGAGTGCGGTTGTTGATCCGGTAGGAATTACTCCGAAAATACCGGAAATAGCGCTCTGCCAGATCGGCACACAAGAGTGCGCGGACCCTGCCGGCAGCCTGTTGATTGACGGAATCGAGGTAACGAATAGCCACGAGCTGCCCTTCCTCCTCTAATTCGGCGCGGAACGCCGCCGCCGTCGAAAGCGCCCGGTAATAAACAATTGGCTGCGCATCGGGGGATAATTGTTCGATCAGCTGCTCCGTCAGGCGGAGGGCCGATCGGTACTGTCCGTTTTTCTCAAGGCTATCAATAGCCTCCCAACGCGCCTCTAGGGAATCTTGGGGCATGGTTTGGGCTTGAATGGTTCCACAGAAGGACAAGGTGACGAAAAAGAGGAGAATGACTTTTATAGAAGGCGTCATGAATGAATGATTTGTGGGTTCGATAGATGATCTGCTTCTGGTTGCCTCATGGATGCTTCCTGCTTCAGTAATACACAAAACTAGTAGCTAAATCGCGAAATTGCCACGTTTTCGTCCAGTTCGGTTCGTCTACCCAACAGATAATCCGCAAGCTGGTGCGCGAAAAATGGGGCTAGCGAAGCGCCCTTCGTGCCGAGGCCGTTGAAAATATACAATTGGGAAAAATCGGGATGGGCCCCCAGTAAAGGGCGCCGGTCTTTTACCGTAGGTCGTACGGCCGCGCGATGCTCCACGATTTCAAAGGAAGCTGTCAGTAGTTCTGATAATCGCTTAGCCAGGAATTGACGGTTTTCCGGGCTGGGCTGATCGTCGGAGAATTTATTGTCGGAAGTGGCCCCAATCCAGTAGTGATCTTCGTGTAGCGGTACAATGAATACTCGGTGTTTGAGGATGCGATCGAAGTGCGCGTCCGGAATTCGGGCAATCAGGGCCTCTCCTTTGTTGCCTCCCCAGGGTAGATAGTTGAAGTAAGGGTTGAAGCGTAGCCGCCATCCTTCACAAAAGACCAATCGCCGGGCGTGCAGCGATTCGTACGCGACTGATCCCGACTCTATTTGTAATCGATCGTAATCAAATGGGAGTAGATGAAGCTTTCCTGCATTGATCCAACGTCGGCGTAGCGCCTGTCGGAGGCTTCCAATGTCTACCTGAGCGGCCCGGCGCACCTGGCCGTAGGCAAATGCAGGTTGGGTATGGGCTATGAGTGGCCCCAACTCCGCTGTTTCGGCCATGTAGGGCGCGTAGGCAGCCTCACCGGTACGTGCGAGCCAATCGTTTTGGTCGCCGCGGTTGAACAGCGTGCGCAGGAGCGGGTATTCGTGCCAGAACGACAGACCGAGTTCCGCTTCTAGCTCCCGGTAAAGCTGGCGTGCCACCGGCAACAGCTCATCAATGCGCCAGCTTTTGACAAAGCGCCTCCCCGTTATAGGGTTGATAATACCGGCAGCTACGGAGGTGGCCGCCGTTTGGTCGGGGTGGTCAATCAACACCACCGACTTTCCCTCGCGTTCGAGCAGATAGCCCAGCAGGCTGCCGGCCAGTCCCTGGCCTACAATCATAAAATCGGCGGGGGTGTCATTCATTTCATTGCGTTCAATTCTTCGCGCCGGGCTTTGGGCAGCTTCGCCACCACGAGATCATAGGAGTGATCGATCAATTCAAGTAGAAGCGATTCCTCCAGGTCGCCCGTGAAATCGACGGTATTCCAGTGCTTTTTGTTCATGTGATAGCCGGGTTGGACTTCCGGATAGCGCTCCCGGAGTTCGATGGCCCGTTGCGGATCGCATTTGAGATTTACTTTCAGCTCGATTGCGTCCAAACCCGTTAATGCGAATAATTTACCCATCACCTTGAATACGAGGGTGTCGTCTCCGAAGGGCAAATCCTCGGCGCTACCTGGTTTGGCGAGACAGTAGGCTCGTAGTTCGTCTAAATGCATGTTCCTGATACTCTGGTTCTGTAATGCTATGATGTTCTGATAAACAATACACGCTTTATGAACAGTCTGATTGTAATAAAGTCCAGAAAACACCAGAACATCAATCAACTGTCAACCTGGCAGCCTTCTTTCGGGCAAAATGGCGGGTACACCTTGTTAAATACTGACATCGGGGCATGTGAAACGAACTGGGAAGCCCCTGGCATGCTCATTGATCAAGAAGGGTGAAGTTTTATCTATAACGACAGCAAAAACATATCAAACCCACGCCGTATGAGTAAAATTATCGGAATTGATTTAGGTACGACGAACTCCTGCGTGGCCGTAATGGAGGGAAACGAACCCACTGTTATTTACAATGATGAAGGCAGAAACACGACGCCGTCGGTAGTGGCCTTTTTGGACAATGGGGAGCGGAAAATTGGGGACCCGGCCAAGCGCCAGGCGATCACCAACCCACAGCGCACGGTTTCGTCTATTAAGCGCTTCATGGGACGGCGCTTCACGGAGGTGAGCGGTGAGAAGGATTTCGTCGCTTACAAAGTGGTAAAAGGAGATAATGAAACGGTACGCGTCGATATTGACGGCCGGATGTATACTCCGCAGGAAATCTCTGCGATGGTCCTGCAAAAAATGAAAAAGGTTGCGGAAGACTACCTCGGGCAAGAGGTGAAGGAAGCCGTCGTTACTGTACCGGCTTACTTCAACGACTCCCAGCGGCAAGCGACCAAGGAAGCCGGAGAAATTGCCGGCCTGACGATCCGTCGGATTATCAACGAGCCCACAGCGGCTGCCCTGGCTTATGGCCTCGATAAGCGCACCAAGGATATGACCATTGCGGTATACGACCTCGGTGGTGGTACCTTCGATATTTCCATCCTGGAATTGGGAGAGGGCGTTTTTGAAGTGAAGTCGACCAATGGAGATACCCACCTGGGGGGTGATGATTTCGACCGCGTGATCATCGATTTCCTGGCCGAAGAGTTCAAGAAGCAGGAAAACATGGACCTGCGCAAGGATCCGATGGCCCTGCAACGCCTGAAAGACGCTGCGGAGAAGGCCAAGATCGAGCTGTCCAGCTCTAGCGAAGCGGAAATTAACCTGCCGTACATCACTGCCGTCGACGGAGTTCCCAAGCACCTGGTAGTTAAGCTGAGCCGCTCCAAGTTCGAGCAACTCGTCGACGATCTGGTAGAGCGCACGCTGGCTCCTTGCCGCGAAGCCCTCAAGGATGCCGGTATGAACAAAGGCGAAATCGACGAGGTCATCCTCGTTGGTGGTTCCACCCGGATTCCGCGAATTCAGGAGGCCGTAGAGCAATTCTTCGGCAAGAAGCCCAACAAAGGAGTGAATCCCGACGAGGTCGTTGCTATTGGTGCGGCTATCCAGGGTGGCGTATTGAGCGGTGACGTACAGGACGTCCTGCTGCTCGACGTGACGCCCCTATCGCTCGGTATCGAAACGATGGGCGGAATCTACGATACGGTCATCGATTCGAACTCCACGATCCCGACGAAAAAGTCAAAGACCTACTCCACCGCTTCTGACAACCAGCCCTCGGTAGAAATTCACATCCTGCAGGGCGAGCGTCAGATGGCTAAAGATAACCGCACCGTCGGTCGCTTTATCCTCGACGGTATTCCACCGGCACCGCGCGGAATGCCGCAAATCGAAGTGACGTTCGACATCGACGCCAACGGTATCCTCAACGTATCTGCCAAGGATAAGGGCACCGGTAAGGAGCAAAATATCCGCGTCGAAGCATCTACAGGCCTGAGTAAGGAAGAGATCGAGCGGATGAAGGCCGAAGCGGAGGCCAATGCCGACTCCGACCGCCAGGCGCGTGAGCGGGTCGAAAAGGTCAACCAGGCCGATGCCCTGGTCTTCCAGACCGATAAGCAATTGAAGGAATTTGGCGATAAGATTCCCGCAGATAAAAAGGAGCCCATCGAAACGGCCCTCAACGAACTGCGCGAAGCCCACAAGGCCGAAGACCTCGACCGCATCGATGCCGCTACCGAAAAACTGAATGCCGCATGGCAGGCCGCCAGCCAGGAAATCTACGCTGCCAGCCAGGCCGCCGCAGGCGATCAGCAAGGCCCCACGGCCGATGGCGCCGCAGGTGATGCCCAGGGAGGCACCGGCAACGCGGATGACGTCACCGACGTCGAATTCGAAGAAGTTGACGACAATAAGAAGTAAGCTGTCGTTATAGCTTTATATAAAAGCCCTTTCTCGCTTCGCGGGGAGGGGCTTTTTCGATTAGGCAACTAAACCAAATTGAGATGCTTCCCATCCCGATCCAATTCCTTTTATTCGATTCAAATTGAAACTAAAATGGCCAATCCACAAAATAGAATCGAGTCAAAATTGGAAAAATTAGGTTAGAGTTGTTAAATATGTTGTTAAATCTAATGTTTAACAAATTGACCTTTGGTGGTGCCAGGAGTTACTTTTACATTTGAAGCCGAAAGGAAATTCCAAAACCTTAGTAACGCGCTTCTTCATGTGGAAAGCCTCCTGGCTATCAGTTCCCCCTCGATGCGCGGTCGAGGTGGGAGTTTTGCCGCTTTTACTTTTTCTGACCGTTTCGGTCGCCGCGCAGGACCCCATCCTCACTCAATTCTTCAACACTCCAGTCTACAGCAACCCCGCCTACGTCGGACAAGACGGCGGGATCGTCGTTTCCACCGCCTACCGTCGGCAGTGGAATGAAATCCCCGGCGGGTTTAATACCGCCTACGTATCGGTAGAGAGTCTGGAAAATTGTGCCCCCCTGGCAGTGGGTCTCCAGTTATTACGCGACGTAGAAGGGGAGGGGATGCTACAGACTACGACAGCTAGCATTCCAATTGCCGGCGTCCTGGCTTTTGGTACCCGCCAGCGGCCAGTGAATATCCGACTCGCTTTTTCCCCTTTTTACACCACCAAACAAGTGGACTGGGATCGATTGGTGTTTAGCGATCAGCTCGACAACCTAAATGGGAATGTATTACCGAGTCAGTTCAACGAAGGGGGCAACGGTCCCGTCAATTTCGGAGGGGTCAATCTCGGCGCGCTGCTGCGTTGGGATAAACCCACCAAGTGGAAAGAAAGCATGGAATTCGAAGTAGGATTCGCGGTGCACAATGCCTTGAATTTTAATTTGAATTCCGGGCCTACGGAATCCCTTCTGGGAATCGGTACCAATTTGCCTACCCGGTTTGTAGCGCATTTCGGCATGTATGCGCCCTTTTTCCGATTGGGTTCTAAATTGGATGTATTTCGGTTCGTGCCGCAGGTCCGCTACGAACGGCAAGGCGGGCTCGACGTGTCCACTATGGGCTTTCTGGGCTATTACCAGGGGGCTTCCATTGGCCTGTTTTACACCAATCGAAATCCGATTGCCGGTTTCCAAAACACCGATGCCCTTACTGGTTACATCGGCTTCGGCTGGAACCTCGATCGCCGCCAGGCCATCGATATCGGTCTGAGCTACGATATCAACGTCGGCGGCCTCCGCACCATGACCGGCGGCACGTTCGAACTCACCGCCAAGTACAGCATCCAATCCAACGGTCTCCTCTGCGGCCTCATCCGCGCCGGCCAAAACGGCTTCGGCAATGGCAATCGCATCCAATGCCCCTCCCTCGGGCGCGCCCACCGCAAACGCTGGGAAGGGATTTGGTACAAGTGACTTCTGTTTTAGGATTTAGAACATAGACTTTAGCCTTACTTAGATCGTATTAGTGGATCTAAAACCTAAAGTCTAAAGCACATCCTTCAGCTAAATCGACTCCATGCAACTGCGCATACTTATCTTCGGTTTTTGCCTTTTAGCAACGACCCACCACTTGTGGGGCCAGTGCATCAGCGATGATTGCGGCGACATCGTAGCGCGCTTCATCCTCGATGGCGATCAGACGGTGGTTTGCGAGGGGACGGCCTTCACGGTGAAAAACCTAACCACCGATCCGGATATTGATTACTATATCTGGAATTGGGGCGACGGCACCCGTGATACGGTCTTTACTACTGCGGACCAAACTCATACTTACTATGGGAATGATTTTGCCGCCTGTGCCAGCTCCGGTTTTCGCATTTTTGATATCAGTTTGGAAATCTACCGGACCTGCTCGAATGGTAGGACCTCTTGCCACTTCACCCGTACCGGGGTATTGGTAAAGTACAAGCCACGAGTGGAGTTTGTGCAACAAGATGTCTGCCAGGGCGAGGAGGTGGGCTGGACCGTCGATATTTGCCACGCCGATAGTGTACATTGGGATTTTGGAGATGGCACCTACAGCGATCAGCGCAACCCCTCCAAAGTATACGATACCCCCGGTGGCCGTTGGGTAAAGGTGACCGCATTTAACGGCTGTGGTATGGACGTCGATTCCGGATACATCAACGTAATCGGCCAACCCAACCCGCAGGTAGATCTTGGAGGGGCACTGAAAGACGGCTGCGCACCGCACGAATTGCAAATCGAAAACCAATCCGAATATCTGGACCATTTCGAATGGAGAGTCAGGCCCTCCCGGGGGGTAAAATATATTGATGGAACGGGACCCGATGACTGGGAGCCCAAAATCCGCTTCAAACGGCCGGGTATTTATACCGTACGCCTGAGTGGAGGCAATGAATGCAACGACGCCATTTGGGAAGAAACGGTGCGCGTCTACGACGCGCCATCGGTGACCCTAGCACCGGAACCACCGGGTTGTAACCAGGTGATATATATACCCGATGCCGAATACTACGAACAGGATATTATCGAGCGCGTCGAATGGCAATTCATTAATGGTAGCCCGGCTACCGCCACGGGTTTCTATCCGGGTTCCGTTACCTACAATACGAGTGGGCAGGCAATAGTTTCGATTTTTAGCGATTGCGGGAATTACTCCGATACCATCGAAATTGCAGTCGAAACACCCGCAAATATCGATATCAATGGGCCCACAGCTCCGCTTTGTTTTAGTTCGGACCCCGTCCAGCTGACCGCCGAGCCGGCAGGGGGGATTTGGTCGGGCTTTGCGACGACACCCGACGGCACCTTTGATCCGGCGGCCGCCGGGCCGGGTACCTATACGATTCGGTATACCCTGCCCGATGCCTGTGGCTCTACAGATACCACCAGGATCGAAGTGCGGGCCGCCGTGCCGGTAGTCGTGGAAGATCCGTTTAGTATATGCGAAAATGATCCGCCGCGCACGTTGTTGTTTGCGCCCAAGGGGGGGGCCTGGAGCGGACCCGGTATTACCGATCCGGCCAACGGCGTTTTCGATCCGGCCGTCAGCGGAGCGGGTCCGATCGAATTGAGATACCAGTACATCGACGTCAGTGGCTGCGTGGTCAATAAGTTTACTGTGGTTACGGTAGAGCCCATCCCGGATATTCAATTGGTAGACACTGTATTTACCTGTGCGCTCAGCAACAATGTTGATTTGTACATTGCTACCGGTGCCACTTTCAATCCCGAAGGCGGGCAGGTACGCTGGTACGGTCCGGGCGTCGTTGATCCGGTCAATGGCGTGTTCAATGCAAGCGGACCCGGCGGATTTGGGTACGGCGATTATCCTATTCGCATCACTTACGAAATAGGGGAGTGCTTTGTGGAAGCTTCCACCGTGGTGCGCGTGCGCCCACCCGCAGTGCTGGATGCCGGTAGCGACCAGCGCGTGTGCATCACCGAAGAAACCCTGAATCTAAGTGCCACCCCTGCCGGTGGTTTTTGGGCAGGGCCGGGAATTGATTCGCTCAGCGGCCGCATCGATTTACGTGCGGCGGGCGATGGATGGCATACCTACATTTACCGCCACGAGTGGGGTACCTCCTGCGCCGCATCCGATACCGTTCGGGTAGAGGTAGTCGATTTCACAAATATCTGGGCCGGCCCCGATTTGGAGGCCTGCCTGGGAACGCCCGATTTCCGAATCGGCCAGAGCGCTACCCCCACAGGCGGCTACTGGAGCGGACCGGCTATTGTCGACTCCCTGACCGGACAGGTAGACCTGGAGGCCCTGACTCCGGGCGTATACGCCTATGTGTATACCCTCAGCGATCCGGAAATCGGCTGTAGAGCGACCGACATGCTACAATTAACTGTCAAGCCGTTGCCCGTTGCGCGATTTACTATTCCGGATCAGGTCTGTATCGATCAGCCGGTGCAATTTCGCAATGCATCGTCCGGCGAATGCAAATACCAGTGGGACTTTGGCGACGGCGTCAAGCGCACCGGCGAACAACCCACGCATACTTACACCGAGGCGGGTACCTACACCGTGGAGTTGACCGTGACGAGCTGCCAGGGCTGTAAGGCTACCTACACGCAGGAAATCACCATCCTGCCTTCTCCCACGGTGAGCTTTGCGCCCAATGTCTACCAGGGTTGTGCTCCCTTGACGGTCAATTTTCGCAACAATTCCGTCGGTGCACATTTAAGTTTTGAATGGGATTTCGGCAATGGGCAAACGAGTACCGATTCCATTCCACCGCCCCAGGTATACCCGCAGCCGATGAACGATACGACCTACCGCATCCGTCTGCGCGTCGGCAATGGCTGTGAGGAAGTGATCCGCGAAGATTCCATTTTGGTGAAAGCCATCCCGCGGGCCAATTTCGGAATTGACAAAGACGATGGCTGCTCGCCCCTCTTCGTCGATTTTAGCAATACCTCGATTGGCCAGCCCGATTGGTTTCAGTGGGATTTCGGCAATGGCACCTATGCCGTCGATGCCAATCCGCCCCGTCAGACTTACTACAACGCTCGTGATTCGTTCACGATTTATCCCATTACTCTGATTGCCGGCAACGAGTGCGGCATCGATACGATTCAGCGCGAGCTGCTCGTGCACCCCAAACAAGTAAAAGCCTTTATCTCTGTCGATACCAGCCGGGGCTGCGCCCCGCTGACGGTCGATTTTGGGGCCTTCAACACCCCTGGCTCCAGCGTGCGCTGGGATTTTGGCGACGGTAGTACCACCGCTGCACCCAATGCATTCCATACCTTCTCCGAGCCGGGTACCTACACGGTGCAGCAATTCGTCAACAATGGCTGCGCCTACGATACGGCGCGCGTCGATATCAAGGTATGGGCCGCCCCCGAAGCCCGCTTCATCGCGCCGCCGAGTGCCTGTATGGGCGATACGGTGCAATTTGAAAATATATCGCCCCAGGTGGGCGTCAGTGAATGGGACTTTGGTAACGGTACCACCAGCCGGGAGACCCACCCGCGCTACGCCTTCCCCGAGCCGGGCACCTATACCGTCCGTCTCACGGTCTACGGCGCTGATAATGACTGCCCGGCCACCATTACCCAAGACATTATCATTCTGGGAGCCCCCACTGCCGAGATGGACGCCAACCGCGTGGCCGGTTGCCCGCCCTTTTCGGTCTGTTTCAGCAATACCAGCCAGAATGCCTTCAGCCAGGAATGGTACTTCGACGACGGTGAAAGTACTACCGAAGTGGCTCCCTGCCATACCTTCGAAGAGCCCGGCCGCTACCAGGTGCGCCTGCGCACCTTCAGCGAAAACGGTTGCTTCAGCGACGAAGCGCGCATTGAAATCGTCGCCTACGAACGCCCGGAGGCCCGCATGGTCTCCAGAGATACCAACACCTGCGGGTTACCCGACACCTTGCGCATCGCCAATAAAACCGCCGGTGCCAGTGATTATTCCTGGGACTTGGGCGATCGCATCATTTCCAAATTGGCCAATCCGATCGTCGTCTTCGACGAGCCCGGCACGCACACCATCCGACTGGTTGCTTCCAACGGCATCGGCTGCCGCGATACGGCCGTCATCCAGCATACCTCGCTGGCCGCCCCCGAGGTCGATTTTGAGCCCTCTGACGCCGCCGGCTGTGTACCCGTAGAGGTGACCTTCCGGAATAATACAGTGGACGCCGATGCCTACGAATGGACCTTCGGCAATGGCGAGACGTCAACCGAGCGCGAACCGACCGTCACCTTCGATACCCCCGGCCTCTACAGTGCCCGCCTCGTCGCCACCTTTCAGGGCCAGTGCGCCGATACCCTCGAGCTAATTGACGCCGTCGATATCATCCCATCGGCCATCGCCCGTCTGAGCTACGAGCAACTGGATATTCCCGGCCAGTACCAATTCCTCAACTACAGCGAAGACGCCAACAGCTACCTCTGGGACTTCGGTGATGGCGTGCGCTCCAACCTCGAAAACCCCGTCCACCAGTACCGCTACGTCGAAAATGAAGAAGACCGCTACACCGTCACGCTGATGGCCCTCAACCCCATGGGCTGCCCCGACACCGCCAGTGTGGAGTTGGGCCCAGGCATCTTCTTCGCCACCCACTTCCCCAACGCCTTTACTCCCGAAGCCGGCCAGGGCGACGTCCGCTTCTTCAAACCCGCCGGCGTCGGGATGGCCGAATTCTACGTGGCCGTCTACTCTCCCTGGGGCGAAATCCTTTGGGAAAGCACCGATATGAACGGTGATAAACCCGCCGCCGCCTGGGACGGCCGCCATCAGCGCACCGGCAAGCTCCTCCCGCAAGGGGCCTACGCCTACCGCTCCAAAGTCACCTACATCAACGGCGAGATCCGTACGTACATGGGCAGCGTGACGTTGCTGAGGTAGTGAGATGGCGAGTACTCGCCACCCCACCACCTAAAAAATTAGGCTAGTGTGTGGAATCCGGGCCGGACCGTGCAACGGCACGCGTACCGGCTCGGGCTTTTCTAGAATAGGCGAGTGGTCCCTTCCGGTAGGCAGAATTGCCTAAACGCCCAATCACTCCTCAATCGTAAAAATCCAAGCATCCTCAAACTCCGTCGTCTTTAGCAGATCCTGGAAGTGTTGCACCGCATTGGAAATATCCCCCAGATCGTAGCGCTGCGAGTAGACGTAGTACAAATTGCGGCTCGGGTTGAAGAACATATCGACCGGGTAGCCCTTGCTCCGGGTTTCTTCGACGAAGCGATCGGCATTGGCCACGAACTGGTAAGCGCCAATCATGACGTAGTGGCCGCCTTCCAGCGTTTCCAGACCCTGGTCGCGGGCCATGCCGGGGGTAACCGACTCGACGCGTGCCTCCGTGACGCCCCGGCTGGCCAGTTCTTTGGCAATGGTAGCCGAAGTATCCGCTACGGGGGCAGGGGGCGTGTCTACCAATTCGCCGCTGGGTATGATGGGTGGGTCGGCCGGCAACTCGACTGCGCCGGGGTCATCCGATTCTTCGGTGTCGGGGGGATTTTGGACGATGAGGATTTCCCGACGCGGTTTATCGGCCTCCGGAAAGAGGGATTCCTTCTTTTGTCCAATGCGAATGCCGACCATCAGCTCGTGCGTGCTGTTGGGCATGCCGCCGGTCAGAACGGTGGCCGCTTCGTAGGAATAGCTCAGTGTGAGTCGATCCAGGGCGCGTACGCCCGCGAAGGCCATGCCGCCGTAGCTCTGGCGGTAAGCACCGCCCAACCAGAATTGATCGCCGAGGTAAACAGTAAGTCCTGCTTCCGTACGGGAGGGAAGCCCTTCGGTGGTGCGGAACAACACGTTCGGCTCGATTGAAATCGCAGACTTGGTATCGATGCGGTAACTGGCGGATACCAAATACACCGGCGATACCACCCGTGGAATAGCCAGGCCCAATTGAAAACCACCCACGCCGTAGCGAATACCCACGCTGACGTCCAGGTCCATATTGCCAAAAGGGGTTTCCGACAGCATGGGATCAGAGGCATAAATATCGGAGCTGAGCGAGCTGGTTTCCAATGTCGTATGGGTAGCCCCTGCGGAAATACCCGCACTTAGCGAGTGACCGGCCCAGATCGGTACGGAAGTCACGATGGTACCCTGCACCGAATTGGTGCGCAGCAAGCCGCGCTCATCGGAGCGAAAAATGCCGCCGATCGAGAGCCGGCTGGCCGTTGGATGCGAAATAGTGAAAAGAGCCGTTTCGGGGGCCCCTTCAATGGAGGCCCACTGGGTGCGATAACTGGCAAATACTTCGGTATATCCACTAGCTCCGGCAAAGGCAGGATTATATACGTAGGGATTGAGCAAATATTGATTGGTGATTGGGTAGGCTTGTGTATAGGCCTCATTCGCTAACAATAGCAGGAATAGAATACCCAATCCAAAAATGCGCGCACTGAGTTTCATTGGGATGATGATTATCGAACGAGGGTAATGCTACCGGTGAGGGTTTTATCGCCGGCAATGATTTCAAAATAGTAAGCATCTGTTGGCAAGAAATCGCCCCGGTAAGTACCGTCCCAGTCGTTCTGGTAGTTGGGCGACGCGTAAACCTCGATGCCGTTGCGATTGAAAATGCGAACCTGCATAGGTAGCTGGCCCGGATTGTCTACCACCCAGAGGTCGTTGATGCCATCGCCATTGGGGGTGAATACCGGTCGGGGAGATAAGGTATCCTGTGGTTCCGGCTCGGGGTCGGGCTCGGGTTCTGGATCTGGTTCCGGGTCAGGATCGGGGTCGGGCACATCTTTGGGCACGACTTCTATGGTAATGGCGACCGAGGCTTGGATATCGCCGTTATTGTCTTCCGCTTTTGCGGTAATCGTGTGAATGCCCACCGGTAAATCAGACGCGGTCATCCGAAAGGTGTCCTGGCGGCTGTTCACGCTCTTTTGGATCAGGGTATCGTTTCGGCAAAACGTCACTGCCAGAATCACCCCATCCAAATCGAATGCGGTAGCAGCAAATTCAATGGGATCGCCTTCTGTGTAAGTCGAGCCGGTAACGGGCGCAATGATGCGCACGATCGGCGGGTTGTTTTCCGGATCGGTGACCTCGATGTCAATGGGCTCGGATACGGTAGTTTGATTGTCGTTATCGCGGGCGCGAGCAGTAATCTCGTAGGCCCCTTTATCCAAATCTACCAGCTCCACGCTATAAGTATTGCCGGATTCGGTGGGCACTTCCGGAACAGGCGTTCCATTCAAAAAGAACTGGACCGATTCGACGGTGCCGTCGGCATCATCCGCCTTAGCTTCCAGAGGAATTATTTCATCGATGGTGTAGGAGGCCCCGTTTTCCGGTAGCGTGATCTGAATGGTTGGCGGCTGGGGTTCTTCATTGGCAATGGACTGCACCGTCCAGGGGTCGGAGCAGACTTCCACGTCGCAGGCATCCGTTACGCACACGGTAAATTCGTAAGTGCCGGCAGCAAGCGCGCCCGTGGTGAAGGAGTAGTTCAGCTGGCCGTCTCCTTCCGAATCTTCCCCAATCAGGATACCGTCCTGGATGAAATGGACTTGCACAATGTCTTTGGTCGCGCTGACGGTGGCGGTTAGTGTCACAGAGTCGCCGGCGATGATGTCGACTGGATTGGAACGAAATTCCTCGATGACCGGTGGCTGTGCGTCCTTAGGCGGGGGAAGCACGTCGGGGTTGGCATCGATCCATTCGATCAGGCTGTTCCACTTTGGAGCATCGGTCTGCCATAAGTATTGCTTGTGGCCCCAGAGGCCTTGTTCGTGGTTGCCGCCGACGTCCGAATAGCTGGTCGCCGTACGAAAACCGAAGGCTTCCCATTGTTCGAGGTTGCGCTTGGTCAGGGCGCCCATGCGGGCATCCGATTGCATGTCGTACAAGAAGAAGTTGAAATCTTCCAAACAGACGGTACAAGTATCGCTCTCCCGATCGTAGACTTCCTGGCCGCCCGCATAGGAAATTACCGGTATGTCGGATGCTTCGGCGATGGTCTTATGGCGGCTATACCAGCCGGCTCCGTCGGGATCTTTGTCGCGATCCCAGTTGTTTTCCATCTGGTTTGACAAATATTCGAAGACGCTGTCGAGTGCAGCTTCCTTATTGAAGGCTTTGTAGAGTTCTTTTTCCAGAATGTACTGCTCGACATTCCAGTTGAAGTAGTGATTGATGGCGAGGGCGTCGGCCTCGCCGTTTGCCGCCCGCGTGCTGAACTTGGCTACGGAGTCATCGTCGGTCTGAACGGCCAGTATCTTGAGGAGGCGGTTGCGCTGATTGCCGAACACCTGTCCAAACAAATCCCAGGTACGCTTGGCGTACAGCCCCAGATTGTGGGCGTGTGAGGACGAGGGATCCAATTTGTTGTTCTCTACGTACTCGTATTGGGCGTATTTCGGATTCCAAACTTCGTTGGAATACTCTACCCAGACCCGTAGGGACGGGTCCAATCGGTCTTTCAATAGACTAGCGAGTTGCAGGATATAATCTTCGGAAGCAGCGTGTGGGACGCAGACCCAGAAATCGCGCTGTGTTTCATTGCACAACTCGATCATGTCTTCGTAGGCCACACGGCCGGAGTTGTACACCTGGTCGGGCAATACGCGGTCTGACCAATTGACTTCGGAACTATTATTAACTCCTCCCCAATCGGCGAAGCGCAGCACGCCGAACTTTTCCAGTTGAGATTTAAATGCGGGATTAAAGATGCTGCAGGGGTTCTCGCGGGCCGCTCCGCTTTGGGCATTGCCCGGCCCGAATTCGGGCATCCAGACCCGGATATTGCGCGGGTAGTCAGCAGGGTCAAAATCGAGCAGGTAGATCCACATGCTGCCGTTTTGCGGAATATTGTAGACTTTGCGATTGGGGGTTTCTTCGAGGATTTCGAATTCGTTGTCATAAGGATTGCCACCGCGAACCAGACGAATTTCGGCGCTTGGGTCGCCTTCCCAGGTCAGTACGTACTGGCCTCCGGGGGCGTGATCCTGAAATTGCATGGTGAGGTGCCCGTCGGGGGCGTTGCGCCAGGTATCGAGTAGCAGGATAGCGCTGATACCGTCGAAATCGGCCGGAATTTCGGTGGGCCAGCCTTGCGCATCTACCGGAATGAGATCTTCTTCATCACCCGGAAAAGTGCGCCAGGTCGAAATGCCACCCTTAACCAGATCACTAAAGGGGAACTGCGAACTCCAGGAGGAGAGGGGAGCCAGGTTCATACCCGCACGGGGAAGATCCGGCGGTTGCGCTGACGAAGTAGTTGTGAATCCCAGTAGGACCGTGGCCCAACATAGTAGACGAATGAAACCCTGCAGGTTCATATTGAACTCATTAAGATGACCTATTCTTATCCCGTGTCTCCTCTATCCACAAAGGGGAAAGAGGGATCAAAAACACTCGGATATGCAGGGATTGCTTTACGTATCAACGTCTGGGAACCGTCAATGGAGATACCGTCAAAGCTTGAAGTCTTTCGACTGGGGTGAGCGATGTTTGAAGCTTATCCACCAAACTGGTGAACGATAGTTGCTTAAGAAGAACGTCAATATGGGCAATTTAGTTCCTCTTGCTGGTTAAGATAAGTAGAAAATGACAGGATATATCCACAATGGATATGTTTATCCTTTTTATACTCCCAAAATATACCTTTTCCTAATTTAATTCCTATTTTTATCCCATAATTTGTACCGTACCCTCATTAGAATACTCCGCGACTTACCAATAGCAACTAGGTTCCTCCCATCATTTCCGATTTCCATACCCTTTTTGTGGTAATTTTGCCGTCTGTCTGATGGCAAGCGATAAGTTATTTCCACCAGTTGGTGGGTATGTTAAAGGTCCTTCTCTTAACGGATCCTTAACATACTTGGCGGATTTATATTAATACTTTAGCAATGACACGCACATTCAATCGCCAAACTACGCACTCACATATGCAGGCATTCTTGCTGCATTTGTTCTCACCGTACCCTTTGGTTACGGGCCTTTTTCTGGTTTGTATACCATTGCTATCCACTGCGCAAGACCCCATTTTTTCCCAGTTTTACAATAACTCGATGTACCTAAACCCCGCCTACACCGGCATGGATGGGGGCATTAGTCTGACGGCTGTGTACCGGCAGCAGTGGGCGGACATCGACGGTGGTTTTCGGTCTCAGTACGTCGCGTACGAGGGATTGGAGAGTTGCACGCCATTGGCGATTGGATTGCAATTGTGGCGAGATGTGGAAGGAGAAGGCAACCTGGAAACCCAGGCGGCGGCCCTACCCATTGCGGGAGTGTTGCCGCTCGGTACTCCGAGCCGGCCCGTCAATATCCGGTTTGCGTTTGCCCCTTATTATATGCGAAAGACCATCGACTGGGATCGACTCGTGTTCAGTGACCAGCTCGATCCGCTCGATGGGAATGTGCGGCCCTCCCAGTTTCAGGCAAATGAGGCCATTCCGGTTAGCTTCGGAGGGGTCAATCTGGGGGCTCTGATTCGATGGGATACGCCCACTAAGTGGAAGGAAAGTATGGAGTTCGAGCTGGGCGTGGCTGTCCATAATGCTCTTAACTTTCGGTTGGATACCGGCCCCATTGAATCCCTTCAGGGACTCACTACCGGTTTGCCGCCCCGATACGTAATACACTTGGGACTATACGCGCCTTTTTTCCGAATTGGTAATAAGCTGGACATTTTTCGTTTTGTACCCCAAGTTCGGCATGAACAGCAGGGCGGCTTAGGAGTTACCTCGTTAGGCTTCCTTGGCTACTACGAGGGGGCTTCCCTGGGGTTGTTCTACCAGAATTACCACCCGGCAGCAGGTTTCCAAAATACGGACGGATTGAGCTGCTACCTGGGATTTGGCTGGAATCTGGATCGACGCCAGGCGATCGACATTGGGCTGAGCTACGATCTGAACGTCGGCGGTCTTCGCTCCAATACGGGCGGGACCTTCGAGGTGTCTGTCAAGTACTACCTGCAGTCGAACGGTCTGTTTTGCGGCCTGATGAGCAAGCTCGATCCGGATGCGCGCGGACCGGGAAAAAGCATGAGGTGCCCCTCCGTGGGCCGCCGGCACCGGAAACGGTGGGAGGGCATCTGGTACAGGAATAAGTGAATTCTATCTATAAAGCAGCTATCCCCAACACAATACCCTTTTTGCCCCGTCTGAATATATCCCATGCAAGCCGCGGCAACAGCAACTAATGCCGTGGTGCAGAGAATGTGATTTTAAAACGATATGAAGGGAAGGTCGGCTTCTCTTCTAAGCCAATGCGAACCATGAGCCGAAATTCGACCTGGCTGATTCTGCTGTTCTGCGGAATGGCATCTACTATTTGGGGACAATGCATTAGTGATGACTGCGGTGATATCGTCGCTAAATTCGTATTGAACAGCCAGCAGACCGTCGTCTGCGAAGGTACCCCGTTTAGCGTGCGTAACCTCACCGATGAATCGGATATCGATTTTTACGTATTCGACTGGGGAGACGGCACGCGCGACACCGTAACCAATACGGCCAGCCTGACTCATAGCTATAAGGAGTCGGATGAAGATGCTTGTCTCACTGGTGCCACTTATTACGAAATCACCCTAGAAATCCAGCGGACTTGTGGTACCGAAAAAAGCTGTCACTTCCAGCGTACGGGGGTGTTGGTTAAGTACGTACCCCGTGTAAAATTCGTGCCCGGCATTGCCTGTGCCGGTGAGGAAACCAATTTCAGCGTCGAAATATGTAATGCCGATAGTGTGCACTGGAGCTTCGGCGACGGCAATACCAGCAGCGATCCTTCTCCCCAGCACACCTACGATGAACCCGGTGAGTACTGGGCAGTGGTGGAAGTATTTAACGACTGTGGCATGGATATTGACTCCGGGTTGATTCGGGTAACGCCCGCTCCCGATGCCGAAATTGAATTGACGCCGGAACAGCTCAACGGCTGTGCTCCGCACACCTTCACGATCAATAACAACACCAGCCAGAAGCTAGAATACGATTGGTCCGTTAGCCCATCTGCCGGAGTGGAATTTGTCGGCAACACCGACGATACCTCCCGCGAACCTCGACTGCGGTTCGAACAGGCCGGCACCTACATCCTGACCCTGAGAACGAAAAACGAATGCGGGCGCGCCACCCGCCGGGATACTATACGCGTTTTTGATCCGCCTACGGCAGCATTAATACCCGTCGATCCCTTCTGCCAAAGTGCCACCTTTACGCCCAGCGCTAACTATGTGGATCAGGAGCGGATTTCACGGGTTACCTGGACCTTTGTAAACGGACAGCCCGGGCAGTCGAGAGGGTTTGATCCCGGCCCGGTGCGCTTCGACCAAAGCGGACAAGTGATCATCCGGGCGGATAGCGAATGTGGTGCGTTTCGTGACACTATGGATGTGACGGTGGAAATTCCCATCGCCGTTACCATATCAGCTCCCGATGAACCACTTTGTACGGCTTCCGATCCAGTTCAGTTAACGGCGGTGCCCGAAGGGGGTGTTTGGTCGGGGCCTTCGATTAGCTCCAATGGCCGGTTTAACCCCCAGCAAGCGGGCGTGGGCACCCATACTTTGACTTATCGCCTGGAAAATGCCTGTGGCGGAGAGCAATCGATCGATTTGGAAGTTAGGGCCGCAGCCGATGTCGACGTGCAGGACCGGCTGCGACTTTGCGAGTCGGCGGAGCCGGTGCAATTGACCTTCAGCCCCACCGGCGGAGTTTGGAAAGGGCCGGGTATCGTAGATGCAGCCAATGGGGTTTTTGACCCGGCAGTAAGTGGTCCGGGGTCCTTCGAGCTCAACTACGAATACGCCGACGCGATAGGGTGTACGGTAAGCAAAAATACGGATGTGGTCATTCAGGCCCTTCCTTCTATGAATGCCCCGGATACGGCAACTTCCTGCCTGTATCCAGGGCGTTTCCAGCTGTTGCCGGATTCGGACCTCAATCTCCAACCCGCGGGGGGTACCTTGACGTGGTCTGGCCCCGGTGTCGTGGATTCGGTAGAAGGGATATTCGACGCCGACGCAGCCGGAGCCAGTGGATTTGGAGTGTATCCGATTTCCGTGTCTTATCGGGTAAGGCAGTGCGTGGTGACCGATGAGTTTCTGCTGACGGTGAAGGAGCCCCCTCAGGTCGAAGCAATCGACGATCGGCGCGTTTGCCTGGATCGCGAAGAAATCCTGCTTACCGCCACTCCCGCTGGCGGGAGGTGGCGCGGCCCCGGCATTAAAAACAATGGATTGATCAACCTAAGAGCCATTGGCGAAGGAGCTTTCCAATACATTTATCGCTACCGGGAAGGTACCACCTGCCAGGCAGAAGATACGGTGCAGGTAAGTGTAGCGGACCTTACAAAAGCCGCCGCCGGAGACGATGTGACCATTTGCCAAGACAGCCCCATTTTCGAAATGGCTCCGGCCACGCCGGCTGGCGGAATTTGGACCGGGCCCGGAGTAATAGACGGGCAATCGGGCCGGATCGACCCTAGCGCGCTGGAACCCGGCGTGCACGTATTAGTATACCAAATTGCCGAACCGGGGCTCGATTGTTCTGCAAACGACACCGTCTTGGTAGAAGTGAAACCAAAGCCATCCGGACTGTTCGGCCCCGAAGAATCGCTTTGTGTCAATACCCCCATCACGTTTGTAAGTGCTTACAAAGGACAGGGTACCTTCCAGTGGGACTTCGGTGATGGCACTACGGCAACCGGTGATACGGTAGTACGATCCTTTGCCGAAGGGACTTACCGCGTCCGGCTGGATATCGAGACTCCCTTCGGATGCCAGGGTAGCCGGTTTCAGGATATCGTCATTGCCGGTCCGCCCCGGTTGGATTTTACACCGGATATCGGTGAGGGATGCGCTCCGCTCATGGTAGGATTCGATAATGATAGCCGCGGAGCGAATTTGCGCTACGAATGGGATTTCGGAAACGGCAGAGTAAGTAACAAGGAAGTGCCGGATTCTGTTCTGTACGAGCCCATGGGGCTCGATTCGCAATTCGTCGTAACCCTGCGAGCGTACAATGGATGCGGCGAGCAAACCATAAAAGATACGATCCGTCTGCAGGGAGTACCCGAAGCTATTTTTGCCACTCAGGTAGACGATGGTTGCGCACCCCTGGAAATTTCCTTCGCGAATGCCAGTACGGGAATCCCGGATACCTATCAGTGGGATTTAGGCAACGGCAACTTTTCCGTCGATTTCTTGCCCCGACCACAAATTTACGAGGGCGATCCGGAAGGGAATAAAGAGTATTATCTCAGCTTGACCGTCGCGAATAAATGCGGCACTGATACGGCCTTTGATACCATTGTGGTACAACCGCCCGAAGTTCGGGCATTCATCTCACTGGACACCGCCAGGGGATGTGTACCGCTCACGCTTGAATTTGAAAACTTTGCAACTCCGGGAGCGAATGTTAACTGGGAATTTGGGGATGGCGGAACTTCTGCTGCACCCGATGCAATTCATACGTTTGACTCGGCCGGGATATTCACTATTCGACAAATAGCCGAAAATGGTTGTAGTTCCGATACCGCGCAAGTTCAAATCGAAATTTTCCCCAAGCCTCAGATAGCTATGGAGGTGCCTACAACTGCTTGTTTGGGTGATTCAATTCGCTTTTCAAATCGTTCTCCGACGGCGATTACTACTCTTTGGGATTTTGGGGACGGTACGACCAGCAATCGCCGAAATCCGAATCATAGATACGATTCGGCGGGTACCTACACCGTGCGAATGCTGATATACGATGCCAATTCCGATTGTCCGGCAGAAGATTCTACTACCATCACGATTCTGCCCCGACCGGATGCGGCGCTCGAAGCAGACGTGTTGAATGGTTGCCCTCCCTTACAGGTTTGCTTCACGAATCTGAGTACCGATGCTCAATCGTTTGAGTGGAATTTTGGTGACGGCAATACCTCCTCCGATGTGGCACCCTGCCACGTATTTACCGAACCAGGCCGGCACCGCGTCCGATTGCGGGGTGTTGACCCGAACGGCTGCTTCAGCGATTCGGCCACGGTCGAGGTGCTGGTGTACGACGCTCCCATTGCGGCCGTCGCACCCGTAGATCCACTCAATTGTGGCTTACCGGATACGTTGCGATTGGAAGATCAAACACAAGGAGGGACCGATTATTTCTGGACGGTTAGCGACGGTCAGCTGTCCGACTTGACCAATCCGACGTTCATTTTTGAGCAGGAAGGAACGGTCGATATACAGCTCGTGGTTACGAATTCCTTCGGTTGTGCCGACACGACCAGCCTCCAGCGAACCAGTCAAATTGGGCCTATTGCCGATTTTAATTTACCGAACGGTAGTGGGTGCGCACCGGTTACCGTTCAATTCGAAAACCTTTCTGAGAATGCGGATAGCTACCAGTGGGTTTTTGGCAATCGTACTACCTCGACAGAATTTGAACCCACCGTCACTTTCGATCGCGCCGGAGCCTATTCTGCACGGCTGATTGCTAGTTACCAAAATACGTGTTTTGACACTTTGGATTTGGCGAGTTCCGTCGAAATTCTACCCAGCCCCGAAGCGGCCTTTACCTGGACGGAATTGCCCGACGATCCGGGTACCATCGTATTTCGAAATTTGAGCACAAATGCTCTTGGCTACGAATGGGATTTCGGAGATGGCTTCTTTAGTGAAGAGGAAAATCCGACTCATTCCTTTACCCGCAATGCGGAGGGCCAGGTCGTATGGGAAGTGAAACTAATGGCCTACAACGACAATAGCTGCATAGATACCGCCCTGGCAGAGGTAGCCCCCGAGCCTTTATTTGCCCTCCACTTTCCAAATGCCTTTTCTCCGGAAACCGGTAGGGGAGATGTCCGCGTCTTCAAGCCAGCTGGCCTGGGAATCGAGGAATGGCACCTCCAGATTTATACCCCTTGGGGCGAACTGGTCTGGGAGAGCGAAGCATTGGAGGGTGGCCAGCCGGCAGCTGCCTGGGACGGTACCCACCGACGAACCGGTAAACTCCTTCCGCAAGGCGCTTATGCCTACCAGGCAACCGTGTTGTTTTTGAATGGCGTACGGAAGTATTACAAAGGAAGCGTGACGTTGCTGCGGTAGCGAATGTTAAATCCGGGCCTTAACGTTTTGATAACACATATGACGTAAATTAATTTATACATTCGTGGTGACACGCTTATTATATCCCAAAAACGCGAACACTCAATGCACGTCTCTACCAGGCGCAAGCCACCTCCGTCCCGCGCGGTGACGGTGGTCGGTGCGTTGCTTTTATTGCCCTTTCTTCTGACCGCGCAAGACCCCGTTTTCTCCCAGTTTTTTAACAATTCAACCTACTTGAATCCAGCCTATACCGGGATGGATGGGGGGATAAGTCTCACGGCTGTTTACCGACAGCAGTGGGTGGATATTCCCGGAGGATTTCAGACCCAGTACCTTTCCTACGAGGGGTTGGAGGCCTGTACACCGCTGGCGCTCGGACTACAGCTCTGGCGGGATGTAGAAGGAGAAGGAGAATTGCAGACGGTTGCTGCTGCACTGCCGATTGCCGGAGTGTTGCCGCTGGGTACGCCCCGACGGCCAGTCAACATCCGAATAGGGTTTTCTCCTTACTATATGCGCAAGACGATCGACTGGAGCAGGCTCGTATTCAGCGATCAGTTGGATGCGCTGGAAGGAAATGTCAAACCGACACAATTTCAGCCAAATGACGGTATTCCCGTAAGCTTTGGCGGGGTCAACCTCGGAGCGCTGCTGCGGTGGGATCGACCCACCAAGTGGAAGGAAAACATGGAATTTGAAATCGGAGTAGCCGTACACAATGCGTTGAATTTCCGACTGGATACTGGCCCTATCGAATCCTTACAGGGACTCACGACCGGATTACCCCCCCGATACGTCTTTCATTTGGGGATGTATGCACCCTTTTTTCGCATCGGTAGCAAGCTCGACATTTTCCGATTCGTACCTCAGGTGCGCCACGAACAGCAGGGCGGGCTAGGGGTTACCTCGCTCGGATTCCTCGGTTATTTCCAGGGGGCTTCGATGGGGTTGTTTTACCAGAATTACCACCCCGCAGCGGGCTTTCAAAACACCGATGGTTTGAGTTGCTATCTCGGCTTTGGTTTTAATATTGACCGCCGCCAGGCAGTTGACCTCGGACTGAGCTACGACCTGAACGTCGGGGGGCTTCGCTCTCGCACGGGTGGCACCTTCGAAATTTCGCTGAAGTATTACATCCAATCAAATGGATTGCTCTGCGGAGCACTCAACAAACTGGATGCCGATGGCCGAGGCCCCGGAAAGAGCATGCGTTGCCCCTCCGTCGGAAAGCGGCACCGCAAGCGGTGGCAGGGCATCTGGTACCGGAAAGGAAAATGATTAATGCTGTAAT
>CAZDET010000012.1:0-33115 GCA_964504335.1 uncultured Saprospiraceae bacterium | reverse complement strand
AAAACCCACCTCCCCAACTCCTTATCATTCCCAGTTACGCAAGCTACCCTCCGGTAGCGTCTGAAGCACTATTTACTTAATCCAACAGCAAAGTGGAAGCGCCACTTGCTGAGCCAATGCGTAGCATGAAACGAATATCCTGGTGGTTAATCCTGCTGGTGAGCGGGATGGCAAACACAGTATGGGGGCAATGTATCAGTGATGATTGTGGAGATATCGTTGCCAAATTCATATTGAGCGGTAATCAGACCGTCGTTTGTGAAGGGACTCCTTTCACCGTGGAGAATTTGACCTCCGAAAACAATATTGATTATTACATCTTCGATTGGGGCGACGGAACTCGTGACACCGTTCAGACTACCGACAATCAGTCCCATACCTACAAGGAATCGGATGAAGAGGCCTGCCTCACCGGTTCTACCTATTACGAAATTACACTGGAAATTTACCGATCCTGTGGCACGGAGCAGAGTTGCCACTTTCAGCGAACGGGGGTGCTGGTGAAATACCGCCCCCGCGTCGAATTTGTACCGACTGCCGTTTGCCAAGGAGAAGAGACTGGATTCAACGTGGAAATCTGTAATGCAGACAGCGTCCACTGGGATTTCGGTGACGGAACGACCAGTAGTGAAGCGTCTCCCCGGCATACCTATGATCAGCCCGGTGCGTATTGGGCCGTGGTGGAAGTCTTCAACGATTGTGATATGGCCGTCGACTCCGGCCTGATCGTCGTAACGGAGGCACCAACCGCAAACATTACCCTGGACGCAGAAACCCAGAACGGATGCGCCCCGCATACCTTACCAATTGTCAATCAGGTCGATCAGGAACTCGTTTACAATTGGTCGGTCCAACCAGCCAGCGGAGTGGAATTCATCAACGGTACCGATGCCACCTCGCAGGAGCCGGAGTTGTTCTTTGCCAATCCCGGCGACTACGTCCTTCAGTTGACCACGGCTAATTCTTGTGGCGAAGCCGAATGGTCGGATACCATTGCGGTCTATGACTCTCCCTCGGGGCTGATCGATTCAATTCCTCCCCTTTGCGGTACCGCCACGGTGACCCCCTCCGCTACATTTGTGGATCGCACACGGATTACGGAAGTTAGTTGGACTTTTGTAAATGGGCAACCAGGAAAAGCCAGTGGCTTCGAACCCGGTCCGGTTCGATTTACCGAGAGCGGTCAAATAATCGTTACGACTACCAGCGACTGCGGGGTAGTTTCCGATACGGCGGACGTTCTTATCGGCGATCCGGTTGATTTGCAAGTGCAGGGGCCCAACGGTCCGCTTTGCACGGCCAGCGACCCTGTACGACTTAGGGCAAACCAACCGGGAGGTACCTGGAGCGGGCCGGCTGTCGATGCCGAAGGCCGATTTGATCCAGCTGCCGCCGGGCCCGGCACTCACACCATTCGATACCGCCTTGCGGATGCCTGCCGCACCCAACGCACCCTGATGATTGAGGTGCAAGCGGCAGCAAGCATCCAGGTAGAAGATAATGTTACGCTTTGTTCCACGGCGGATCCCTACACCTTGTCCTTTTCGCCCCAAGGGGGCATTTGGTCGGGAGACGGGATTGCCGATATCAACTTGGGTGTATTCGACCCGGCCCTTTCCGGGCCGGGCTCCTTTGAACTAAACTATGCCTACGAGGATGCCTCCGGCTGTACAGTGAGTAAGACTTCACTAGCCGAAGTACAAGCCGTGCCCACCGTAGGTGCTCCTGATACGGCCGTTTCCTGTTTGTTTCCGGGAACGTTCGAGTTGCTTCCGGATGCGGAGCTCGAACTCCTGCCAGCTGGGGGAACGGTCCGCTGGTTTGGTCCGGGGGTGATCGATTCGGAAATGGGTATTTTCGATGCGGGCCAGGCGAGTCCAAATGGATACGGCGTCTATCCGATTTCCTATTCGTATACTTTGGGCGAGTGCGTGGTGAACGATTCCCTGATGCTACGTGTAAAAGAACCACCGCAAGCGCGCGCCGGTGATGACCGCCGCGTGTGTATTGACGACGAACAGATTCTACTACCGGCGACCCCTCCCGGCGGAATGTGGAAGGGGCCCGGAATTGATTCCACCGGTCTCATTGATCTTCAAACGGCTGGGGGCGGGACCCACTCTTTTATTTACCATTACCGGGAGGGTACCACCTGCGAATCCCTGGACACTGTTGCCGTCAGTATTGTTGATAACTCGGCCGTAGCCGCCGGGCAGGATACGAGTATATGTGAAGGAATTCCCGCCTTCAACCTGCCCGTGCCGAATGCCGACGGCGGAATGTGGAGCGGCCCCGGCATTACAGATGGGAGTAGTGGGTTGCTCGACCCCCGGCAATTAGAAGCGGGTACCTACTCCTTGATTTACACCTTGAGTGATACCGAACTCGGTTGTGCTGCCAGCGATACACTGGAACTGCTGGTGGAACCCAAACCTTCGGCCCTTTTTAGCCCGTCGGAAAACCCTTGCGTAAATTCCCCCATTACGTTCAGCAGTGTGTACCGGGGGGCGGGAAGCTTCCGCTGGGATTTTGGAGACGGCACGACTGCTGAAGGACAGCGACCGAATCATCAGTTCGATACGGAAGGAACCTATACCGTTCGCCTGAGTGTCGAATCGGAAGTCGGATGCGCGGCGACACGAGAACGGCAGGTCAATATTCTAAGTCCGCCGGTATTGGCATTTGCGCCCGACGTGACCGATGCTTGTGCACCATTTACGGTTCGCTTCACCAATGCCAGTACCGGTTCCGACCTGCGATACGAATGGGATTTTGGCAACGGACAAGTCAGTAACGAGGAAGGCCCTCCGCCCATTGAGTTTCTACAAGGTACCCGCGATACTCAATACGTGGTGAAATTGCGCGCTTACAACACCTGTGGTGATAAGCGAATATTCGACACGATTCAGGTACGCGCTCTGCCCATAGCTGAATTCGGGACGAACGTCGACGACGGTTGCGCGCCTCTCAAAATATCCTTTGCCAACACGAGTATCGGCTCCCCCGATACCTACCAATGGGATCTTGGGAATGGCGTCTTTTCGGTAGATAGCCTGCCCGGCCAGCAGACCTATTTTAATGATACCGATAGTATTCTATACTATCCAGTCAGCTTGGAGGTAGGCAACGAATGCGGTCGGGATACGGCCTTCGACACCATTTTGGTGCACCCGAAGAATATCACAGCCTTTATTGATTTGGATACGACGAGCGGCTGCCAGCCGTTTACGGTTCGCTTTGAAAGTTATGCTACTCCCGGTGCCGCAGTGCGTTGGGAATTCGGCGACGGAAGCACCTCGGCACAAGCCGATGCTGTCCATACCTTCGACTCGTCCGGGCTGTTTACCGTGTGGCAATACGCCGATAACGGATGCAGCACGGATTCTACGGAAGTACAAATTGACGTATTGCCCCAACCTGAGATAGCGATGGAGGTGCCGACAGCCGCCTGCATCGGAGAGCCGGTCCGATTCGTCAACCGTTCCCCTCGTGCCGCCGTCACCCTTTGGGATTTTGGCGACGGTACCACCAGCAATGCGCTCAGCCCGAGCCACATTTACGACTCGGCTGGGACGTATACGGTCCGGCTCCTTATTTATTCTGCCGACAACGGCTGTCCTGCTGAGGATTCCACGACTATAGTTATACTGGCAAGACCGGAGGCCGAGCTGGCTGCTGATGCAACCAACGGATGCCCCCCTCTCCGCGTCTGCTTTACCAACCTCAGCAAGGATGCCCAATTGTTTGAGTGGAATTTTGGAGATGGCAATACGTCTACGGAGGTAGCTCCCTGCCACGTATTTACGGAGCCAGGTCGGCACCTGGTACGCCTGCGAAGCGTCGATCCGAACGGCTGCTACAGCGATTCCGCCCAGGTGGAGGTGCTCGTGTACGAGGCGCCCGAGGCGCGGATTGAGCCCGTAGCACCCATCCACTGCGGGCTTCCGGATACCTTGCAGATTTCTAATCTCAGTAGCGGGGCCACCGGTTATCAATGGACGCTCACAGACGGTCAGTTATCCGGGCGGACGAATCCCCTGTTCGTTTTTGATCAGGAAGGAACGGTCGACCTACAACTGATCGTTTCAAATTCCTTTGGTTGTGCCGATACGGTAGTCACCTCCCGGACGTCCTATCCCGTGCCCCTAATCGATTTCGACCCGCCGGAGGTAAGTGGTTGCGCGCCGGTCACCGTTCAGTTCGGGAATTACACGCAGCAAGCGGATAGTTACCAGTGGTTTTTCGGCAACCGGGATACGTCGACGGAATTTGAACCGACGGTAGTTTTCGATCAGGCGGGGGTCTACTCGGCACGGCTTATAGCCGGTTATAAAAATGCTTGCTTTGATACCCTCGACCGCGAGAACTCCGTCGAGATTCTACCGACCGCCCTCGCTGATTTTGTATGGACGGAAGTACCGAATGAACAAGGCACCGTTGCTTTTACCAACTTGAGTGAAAATGCCATTAGCTACGAATGGGATTTCGGGGACGGCTCCTTTTCCGCCGAGGAAGATCCGGTACATCAATACAATCGCAACGCCTTAGATGAAGCTGGCTGGGAAGTCATTCTCTACGCCTTCAACGGCAACGGATGCATCGATACTGCCCGGACGGAGGTTGGACCGGAGCTGTTTGCGACGCTGTATTTTCCAAATGCCTTTTCGCCGGAAACGGGGCGCGGAGACGTGCGCTACTTCAAACCGGCGGGGATGGGGATCGAAGAGTGGCACTTACAGATCTTCACCCCCTGGGGAGAACTGGTCTGGGAAAGTCGTGACCTGGAAGGCGATCAGCCGGCAGCGGCCTGGGATGGGCAGCACATGCGCCACGGAAAAATCCTTCCGCAGGGCGCATATGCCTACCAGGCTACGGTGCTGTTCCGAAATGGTATTCGCAAGTACTACAAGGGGAGTGTGACGTTGCTTAGATAAAATAATGGCTCAATTCTTCACTATTTTCTGATTGAAGGTGAGGGTTTCCGTTTCGACCCGCAATTGATAAATCCCTTGCGGCAATTGAATTAACCGGTCCTGTAACGCGGTTTGGAGCTGCGTGAGGGTACCGGTTAATTTTGAAGCCAACTTACCGGAAGTATCAAATAAATAGGCTGTTGCGGGGGTGTCGGTCGTAAAATCAGGACCGAAGAAAATGGAAACGGCATCCCCGACTGGGTTTGGATACACGATGGGGCGGTCGGAAAGGAAATCAGCATCTTCGATTAGAATAGGTTCAAATTCCATTTCGCTACCGTCCATAAATTGTGCAGTGACGCGGTAATAGGCTTGTCCGAGAAAACCGCGATCAGTGAAGAAATACTTCCGATTTCCCTCGCTATTCAGGAAGCCAGGGAAGAAGGCGATTAGGTCGTATGCGATACCGTCGATGGAGCGTTCGAGTTCAAAGCCAATGTTACCGAGCTCGCGGGTTGTGGCCCAGGAAATCCGGCTGCTTCCTCCCATTGATTCGCCGGCGAATTGACTGAGCTGAACGTTCGGGCGTTCCAAATCCGAAAGGCAGTCGGAGGCCGGGCTATCGCACACGGCGATTCCGTTGATTTTGGGGTAATTGGATGTAGATATTCGTAGAAATTCAATATTGAGTGCCCCATCGGCCACCGCCACATTTTCGTAAATGAACGCCTCCGCTACTGGATAAACACTCTGGCTGAGGGCATTCAGATCCAATTTTTGGAGAATGGTATCGCCCTCCAGTACTACCGTAAACTCCCGTGAACCGACGGCCGGTGCGCCGGTGTCTGTTCCGCCGATTCCGGTAACGACAAACCAGATTTCAGCCATGAGCAACTGTACGGTATAGGTACCCGGATCGACCGGGAACGTATAGTTGAAATCGCGTACGTCGTAGCGCTCGGTTTTGTAGACGTTGTCCAGTTCGAGCGTTCGGGAAACATCGGCCAGGGTGGCGTACGTTCGTCCGGCAGAGAAATTGCGATCCCCCTGCCAGAGGATACCGCCTAGCTCCCTGTCTTCTGCGGAGCCGCAATTGATGTAGAAGGGGGTGCTCATCGGCTGTTCGACGAGGATGCCGGTTGTTTTGGACTGGGTCAGGCCGGAATTATCCGTGATGGCTGCCGTAATAAAATGAGCGCCTTCGGAGAGCTGGACTACCAGATCGGCACCGGTCCCAATTTCGCCGTCGATATCGGAGTGCCATTGAATGCGCTCAGAGATATCCCCTTCGTCGATATCTTCGGCACGGGCCGTTAGGCGAATAGTGCCAGTGGTGCCGAAGCGATCATTAACTTCCGGGCGAAGCAGATTGATTCGAGGTGGGTAATCGCTTACCAGGGTAAAATCGATGATTGCCTCCGAGGTTTGCCCCGCCTGGTCGGATACGGTAGCCCGCAATTGATGTGATCCAAAATCCAATTCATCGGTGGGAAGATCGAATCGGGTGTCGCCGGGTATGGGAGTTCCGTCCAGCGTCCAGATGATGGCATCAGATAGATAGGGAGTTTCGATGTCGCCGGCAATGGCATTTACTCTCAGGGTGGTTCCCCGGCGGTAGAGTTGTCGGTTTTCTGGGCTGAAAATAGTTAAAACAGGAGCCGTATCCGGTCCGGAGGAGCGCACGATGATGGCATTTACCTTGGCTTCTCCCTTGCTATTTGCTCCGGTGCTGGTAAAGCGGAGATTGAGGGCACCATCCTCGATGGAAAGTGCGTGTTGGCTTACCAGTGCCTTCCTGCTTCCGCCGGCTTGGGCGAAGATGTCGAAATCAGAAAGTAAGGCTTGGTCTTCCGCTATTACATCAAACACCCGTGCATTCGGTTCCGAAAAGAAATTTTCCGAAAACCAAAGTTCCAGGACGTACTCGCCCTCCGGAAGAGGAAGAGTATACTTGAAATCTGAGCCGAAGCGCTCGGTGTTGAAAAGGGAATCATCCAGGGTGCGATCAATCGAATACGCACTGGAAAATAACGCACCACCTTCGAAATATTGATCGGAAAAATAGGCTCGATCAAATATATCTGTGTAGGGCGTGGGGCTCCCGCAATTGATAAGGACTTCTTGTGCGGAATTGGTAAAAGGAACTAGCAGATACACCAGGCACCAAAGTGCTAGCTGTTGGCAGGGAAAGCGATTCATGGGATTGTATTTGTTCAAAAGTATTTAAGCCCGTACGAGGTACGGGGCCAGACAACACCGTGCCTGGTCAGCTCTTACGGGTCTAGGTCGAAAAATGGATGAATTCTCACACAGGGAAGGTGATTCACATACAAAGGAGTGCTAGGATGACTTAAATATAGGTAACTCGTTACGATTGCTTTCTATACGTAGGCAACTTTTATTTTATATCCCTTCACAATCGGTTCGATGGCTGGGTGTGGCGGTGAATTGATCTAATAAAAGAGCGAACGCTTGGGCGGAAGCTACCGACATGTTTTCGTAGTATTCTGGTAGATCGGGAGGTGGGTCTGCTTGAACTTCCCGGAGCTTACTGTGGAAAATGAGTACTTCCTCTTCCGGATGAAGGTAGAAATGACGCTGATGTACGGCGTAGAGCCGGTCTTCCAATCCCAGATAGGCCCCTGCCTCAATGATGTAATACGCCAACTGCGAAGAGGACGTGTCGTAGATCAGGTCCCGAAGGGTACCGAGGCTGAAATGCTCAGCAGTAAGCACATCGGTGCCGAGAATGGCAGAAGCCGAAAAGAGAGTCACCATAGCGTTCATTATGCCGGTTTGAAGTTTGGTGCTTATGGGGCCAGCCAATTAGGGATGCGCTTAGAAGCCGTTTTTAAATCCTACTTAGGGATGAGGTAGTAGAGGATAAACATAGGTAAAATGGCTATGGTACAAAAGGAAAGTGACACGTTTAACAGGTGCTAAGAACTCTGTTGCTCCTGTTGCCGCTGCTGGTAGTAGGAAGCGGCAAAGGTGAGGGCCGACTGGATGAAGGGCCACCACTGTTTGGCAGTAGTGATAAACCCTTGTCTGGAGGGAGTGGATTCAGCGGGTGCTGGTACCGCATTTGTAGCGGCTACTTCTGCCTGGTCGGTCGGTGATTTGTCGGATAATAATTTCGAGCCGACGTAAACAAGCGTGGCGAGTAAAGCCACGGGAACTACTACGCGTCTTAACGCGTACTTTTGTACATCAGATTGAATGGAATAGGCTCGGACGCGGAGCTCTTCCCGGGAAGCCTCCATTTCCCGTTTGAGGACGGCCTTTCGCCGGCGGAGGGCACCCAGGGTTCGAATGGTTTTCCGCTCTACCATAGGGTTCAGTCATTTTCTTCTGAGTGGAAGAATTTGCTAATCACCATGGTGAGCACAGGGTTGGTAATAAGCCGGTGGCGCAGTGCGTATGCGATGATGGTGAGGAGCAGATAAATAACTGTAACGATCAGGAAGCCCAGGGCCAGATCCTGCAACTGGTTGCCGAGGTAGATGGCCAGCGCAATCGATCCGAATCCGAGGACGGTCACTGCCATAAAGGACAGAACGAACAGGGTAATCAGAGAAGAGATCACCAGAGAGGATGTTTCGGCTGCTTCCAGCTTGACATAGTCCATTCGGTTGTTGATATGCCGTAGAAGGATACCGTAGCTTTCCCCGACGGATTCGAGGATTTCGTCCATCTGTTTCATAGGAAGTGGAGTGTTGGTTAATCGTTGAAAAACATCAATGATATGAAAAAGGCGGGATGTGTCAGCCCGCCTTTATTCCAAATATGGGATTATCGCAAACAGGTGATCTTAGGACTTCCCGTTGTCGAGGGAGCGTTCGATTTCCTCTTTTTTGTCATCGATGGCCCGTTGTGCACGATCGACCCCGCGCTGAAAGCTGCTTTCAGCCTGATCGACCTTACTTTCGGCACTGTTGCCGATCCGGTTGATGTTACTCTTTAGGTTCGAGGACACGTCATCTACCCATTGCTTGCTACGATCGAGGGAAGACTGCAGGTTGCTACCCAGGCGCTTTGATTGCTCATTGGCCTTTTCCGAAACCTGGCGGCTGTAGTCATTTAACTGCTCACCGATTTGGTTGAGCTGCTTGCTCGTACGCTCGCGAAACTCGCGGCCCTCTTGTGAGTTAAGGTAGTAGCCGAGCGCGACGCCTGCTAACAGGCCGAGCCCGAGTTTCCAATTTGAATTGTTATTGCTCATTGCTAAATGAAGTTTGGTTAATGAATAACTATCTATCGGTAAACCGGAGTAGCTCGTTGCTCAGCCACGAGCATACCTCGGGATGCGAAATCAGCTATTAATAGAACGTACTACTGGCTGGTTCGGGTTGATCTCTACTTCCTCCTCTTGGCGTTCCTGCCGGTGCCACCCGGGTGAAGTAAAACACCAGACCCAGGCTCAAATCGACCTGGTTGGTCCAGGTGATGGTTTCCAGCGTCTGATCCCGGAAATTGATGTCAAAACTGGATCGTGCAAAGTTGTATTTGACCAGGGCCTCCAGCCCGATTCCCTTGGAGTTAAATATGGTAAATCCGGGGCCGGCACTGGCTGCCAGGACGTTGGTGCTCGTCGTTTGTTCTTCTCCACCGAAGATGATTTCATCTACGCTGCTACCAAAGCCGAAGGCAACTTCGAGAAAAAATCCGGTATCCTCGCTGGCAAGGGCATAATACCTTAAGAAAGGCCCGAAGAGTAAGTCGGAGTCGAAATCGGAATCATCTCCCAGCGTGGGGTCCGTATTACTGACGGGTTCGCTGGTTCGGTTAAATGTGTAATCCATCCCCAAGCCGATAGTAAACCGATCGACGAGGAAGTACCCAATCTTTGGGTTGACGGAAAAGGTGGTTGAATTCGCATCGTTCTTAGTTGGAGGCTGTCCGTCGACGGTTGACTCGACGTTAGAACTAGCGGCGGATAGACCGAGAGAGGCGCCGACCATGAAATTTCCCTGATCGACGATCTGGCCGCTGGTAGTGAGCGGCAGCAGAGCGGTAAGGAAAACTGCCAGGGCGAATGTGGATCGCAGTGTGGTGTACGTCATTGTTGAAAGTTCAATGAGATAATTAAGAAACAAAATTGATATATGGGTTGTTCGATGGCTCATGTTTGAGAATTGTTTTTACAAAAACAAGGTGTTTACGTGATTTTCCACTTTCGATGCGGGGTTTTTTCACTAATTTAGTACATATTGCACGTATCATTCTACAGGTAACTACAAAATAGACTACAATTTAATGGAGGCTGCTAATCATTTGGCAAAAAATATTCGCTTTTTGCGTAAACAGCGAAAACTCAGCCAACAAAAACTCGCTACTATTCTCGCGGTAAAGCGTAGTAATATCGCCGCCTATGAGACGAAAAATGTGGAGCCAAGGCTCTATTTGATAAACAAAATCGCCAATTATTTCGAGATTGATCTGGCTGATTTAATTTGCCGCGATCTGGAAGAAGTGTCGATAAATGGGGCCGACCAGGAGGTGGGGGCCGCTCCGGATGGTACGTTTCGGTACAGCAGGATTCCTCCGATTGGCAATCAGCTTCGTGCGGAAGCCTATTCAATTGAGCAATTCAGGGAGCAATCGGTCAACGTGCGAAAAATGCTGGAGGGGTTTAAGGTCTTTTACCAATACAAGCAAGATTTGCGTCGGGCTCCCGAATCTGCGCAAGTAAGGTACGGGCCGTCGGATGTGGAAAATTTCCTGATTTTTATCGATCACATGCTTCAGTACAACGAGCGGATCATTCGCCTATTCGACGAATCGCTGTCGAGCCAGCACCTCAGTGCAGGCAATTCTACTAATAATTCAGGAAGGGTTAGCTAGTCATCTGTCTGATCGGCCAGGTTATTCAGGATACTTGAGCGGGGGGCGTTGTCTGCCTGTCGGCCAGATTGCGCGACACGGCATGCAAGATAGATAGGACCTCCTCCTGCTGTTCGAACTTCGAGTGCTCCACCAGGGAGATTACTTTTTGCAGCAGGAGCCTGGATTCCCGCTCCTTCTGGCGGTAAGCTTCCATTTCGGATTGAGCAAGTGTATGATCCTGCCAAATCTCTTCCAATTTGCTGGGTAACTTGTTTAGGTTGTCTTTGAGCAGGTATCCGGAAGCCCCTTTAAGGATCGTCTCCGCTACCTTTTCTTCGTCATTTAAAGTGCCGGTAATAAACAGGAAGGGAATTTCGGGCCGGTGTTCTTTCACGTATAGCAACACTTCCAGGCCATTCGTATCCGGAAGCCGATAATCTGCGAGAATTAAATCCGGGTCAAACCACTCCAATTTTTCTAGAAACTCCGATCGGGACTTAGCAACCGCGAAAAGCGTATCACTGGCAACTCGTTTGATTTGGCGTTTAATCAATTCCACATCAGTAGGCATGTCTTCCAGGATGAGGATCTTGGCCAGGCTTTTGATCATATCTTGTAGTGCTTGAAGTAGGAAAGACAAATGGTCCGGTCTATGTAAAACGCAAAACAGGAAAACCGGATTGATTGTTTGTCTGAGAATTGGATCAAACCATGCGGTCGAGAACCTGCCGAACGGTTTTCCCATTGACTGCACCACTGAGTAATTTAACGATTTCCCCCTCTTTAATAAATGCGACGGTGGGAAGTCGGTTGATATTGAGAATAGAACCAGCCTCCTGGTTTTCTTCAACGTCGATCACTGCAAAACGTACTGTTTGATGATAGTCTTGTTCTACGCGCCGGAGTACCTCTTCCATTATGGTGCCAACACCATCCCAAGGAGCAAGAAAAAGGATTACTGTCGGTTTAGTCGACCTCAGCAATTGTTTCATTCCGTTGCGATCCGGCCGATGTAAACGGTGTGTATTCATCCGTTTTTCTGATTTTACCTTGTGGTCGCGTTCTCCTTTTCTCGAGTATGCGTAGTTGTGTCTCATTAAAAAAACTGTAATGCGTACATTTCACTGTAGAACGATTAAGAAAATGCAGTTCATTGTATACAGGTGCCAACTTCTTGCAGAATTTGAACTCCAACCAATCATAGATGTTCAGATTTTCAGGCCAGTATGAATAATTTTGCCCGCGTTGAAGCGGAGAGGCTGCTCGAAAGAAAAAGACTTTTTAATCTTATTTAGTAAAGGGGATTAAATAACATCAAAGAAAATGCAGGAAATAGGTATATTTAATTGACCGGCAGTAGATTGTGCTCTGGCATGTTTTTTGGTCAATTTTTTATTTAGGAATAGACATACACCCACTATGCCAAACAGCCTATCTGGAACTACAGACACTATCATGTCGCCTAGTGAGTTTACCCTTGAAATGGATAAACTCGAAAATATTCTCTTCTCTTTCGCATTACGCCTGACGCGCAACTACGAAGACGCTCAGGATTTGATGCAGGAAACAGCCCTACGGGCTTTTAAGCATCGAGATAAGTTTACCCTCGGCACCAATTTTAAGAGTTGGGTTTCGACGATCATGCGAAATACTTACATAAATCGTTACCGCAGAGAAAAAAGCCGCAAGCACGTCAACGAACCAATCGAGAGCTTTTTATTTGCCATTGAGAACAAGGGAATCGTTCCAAATCAAGGGGAAATGAACGTTCGAATGAAGGAGCTATCCAAACTACTCGAAGAAATTGGCGATATCTACAGCGTTCCCTTCCTAATGTTTTACCGCGGGTACGAATACAAAGAAATTGCTGATTACCTCAACATTCCGATTGGGACCGTCAAAAGCCGCATCTTTCTGGCTCGAAAAAAATTAAAAGAGCGAGTGGGTGATCGCAATAAAGTTTAGCGTCTTCGGCCGGCGATTTGCTCGAGCATCTTACCAAGTGTAGTGCGTGCGATTCCTCTCATTTGTCGTTCCCATACCATCTCAAACAGTTGGAAGGTAGCCTGGTAGCGGCTTCCAGGCCATCGTGGTACTCCTTTGTGTACGTTCGCAATTGGGTGATTAGATTCATGTTTGTTTCTTTTGAATTTCCACCTTTTTGCAGGCCTCAATCGTGATAATATCAATGCAAATTTTCACGACAATTAAAATTTGTATTGGCATTATACGACTTGCCGTTAACAGCCTGCTTTCAATGTGGCAGTTTAAATTGGGAGCAGTATAACCTATCGGATTCTTATTGAGCCAAAAATGATATGACTCAACAACTTTTGGTTCTCTGACCATTTTCGTGGTTATATCGACACAAATCCTCCGCCTTCAATCCTTTTCGGCCATCGGTTTTGTGTCGACCACAAAAATTGTCAAAGAAGGCAACTTTTTAAGCTTTTGGTATTGCTCCGGATTCATTAGGTAGGCGTTTGTACCGTAGTTGTAGGCCTGTGTGAGGTCATCGTGGTAACCGGAACCACTGAACATTACAGTTCAGGGGAGAAAAAAGGCTGTCCATGATTAAATCTTGGATGAGAAGATCTAATCAGGTGAGTATGTATAAAATTCATAAGTGTGGCATATATGGAATATTTCGTGTAAAAACGGAATAATTCCCACTTCTGGGAAGAGTCCCTTTTCGGGAAGTACGCCATTTTTTCGATGCGATTGCATTTAATCATTTCTGAGTAACTTTCGGATGCAATTACATCGAAGACCAATTATTATTAAAACTCAGGAACAAGGGTGGGAGTTCTCTGCATTTTGGCATGCTTATTGGTATTTAGTAATTGTGTTTGATTAAGAACAACTGACAATAAAGTTGCCTTTAGGGCAGGACAAACATTCACCACTCATTTTTCCGATCAGTTGATCGGTGCAAACACTATTTACGCACTATTACCCTGCTTGTTCATACGAGCTTCTGTAATCCAGGTTCTTCCATCTTGAAGGCCTGGATTCGTCATTTTTGCCTACCGGATGAGGGTAAAATCCCCCTGGAATACCTTAGTTTCCGTATCATCTGCAAATTCTACTTCCAGTAGGTATACGTATACATCTATGGCCGCATCCTTTCCGTCTAGCCGGCCATCCCAGGCCCCTTCCACTACATCTGTGAAATTGAAGCGTTGGTGCACGAGATTCCCCCAACGATTGAAGCACTGAAAGCTTTTTATTCTTTTGATATTTCCTACGGGATACGGATGGTAAAGATCGTTCACTCCATCTCCATTGGGGCTAAAGGCCGTAGGTATGTACAATTTGTATTCCTGGCTGATGGTGATTCGAACGGAATCTACGGCGGTGCAGCCATTCTCATCCGTAACCTGCACGGTGTAGGTATCACTTACCTGGAGGCTGTCGAGCAACCAATTCCGGCAGTTGAGACAGGGTGGGCGATTGCCGGAAGCTTGCCAATCCACCCCAATGATCGATTGCCCTGAACTGTCGATCGTGGCCGTCAGCATGGCATCGCTTCCGTAGAGCACCTCGCGGTCGGGCCCTGCATCTACTGTTAGCAGGTTCCCCTCCATAATGGTGAAGATGGTATCGAAACGGCAACCGTTGGCATCCCGAACGGCTAGCGGGTAGGCACCGGGCGTCAGTTCGTCGTAGAAGCGCTGATTACTCCAGGACTTATCTCCCAATTGAAATTCCAGTGGAGCGGTGCCTCCGATGACCTCTGTGACATCGATGTATCCATCGGTATCCGTGGCGCAAATGGGTTGGAGCAAGGATGCCCTAAGCCCTTCTGGCCCAGTGGCGAATGGTGCCACTTGCAAGCTATCGAGCTGTCGGCACCCGCTTTGAGCATTGATTGCTTCCAGATAATACCTACCCGGCTGGCTGGTTCGGAGGGAATCCGTCTGTCCGATCACTTCCCCGTCTTTGAGCCACTGAAAACCATATTGGGAGGAATCCTGGGGATCGGCTACCAGCAGCACTTCCGGAGAAGCGCAACTCAGCGTTCCAATGACTTTGGGCAACAGCGAAGGTTGAGATCGCTCCTCCCGTACTTCAATGATCGATTCGGTCATACAGCCATTACGGGTATCCTGGGTTCGCAACAGAAACATACCCGGTTGAGCCGTAGAAAAGGTCGTCCCCTCCGCTAATAATTCATCGGTAGTCGTAGAAAACCATTCCAGCCGCAACCCGGTGGTATCGTATGGAAAAGTGGCCACCAGCCGGGCAATAGAATCCAGACACGTCAGTGGTTGCAGGTGCTGGATAGCAGGAACGGGGCGGAGGGTATCGGTGGGCACGGTGGCCTGGGCCCGCAGCGTACAACCGGTTGAATCATTGAAAGCGACAACTTCGTAAGTGCCTGCCTGGTCAATGGTCAGCCGAGGAGTGGTAGAGCCCGTCAGGGTGTCTTGCTCATACACCCACGACCAGGAATAGGCAGTAGGCGATTCGGCCAGACTAGCTTCGAGCTCCACTTCCGTTCGGGTGCAGGTCAGGGTGTCGCTGAATAAGACTTCAAGTTGTGCTTTCGATCGCAAATCGGAAACCAGCACGCTGTCGGGTATTGATCGGCAACCTGTTACCGGGTCGCGGGCCTGTAGCTCGTACCATCCCGGTTGGTTGATCCAGATGGAATCGCCCGGATAAACAGCTCCTTGCGGCTCCCGCCAGCTGTACTTCAGGTTGGGATCAGGGTTGACAGTGGTGAGGGCGACGAAGGTTCCGCGGCAATCCACAGTCTGGTCCGGGCCAGCTTGTACTTTTGGCGGATCGACCGCTACGATGGTGATGCTCGTATCGATCTGACACCCGAACTCATTCGCAACCTGCACGTGATACGTACCTGCTTCGGAGGTCTCCCAGTAAAATTCGGTGGAACCATCTTCCCATTGGGCCGTCCGGAAAGTGCCTTCCAGGCTGATACCCACGCGTTGGTTGCGGCATAGAATCGTGTCGCCGACGAAGGTTAATTCGGGAGGGGGAACGCTGCGTATTTCGCGCTCTGCCTGATTCAGGCATCCATTTACATCCTGAGTGGATACCGAGTAAATGCCCGGTTCAGTGATTTCGATGGCAGCGGCCTGGTCGCCCGTAGACCAATTGATCTGCTGAAAAGGTCCTTCTACGATCAACCGAGCGGGCACCCCAGGACAAATTAAGGAGTCGCCCCCAATTACAACGGTAGCCGGTTGGAATTGAATAGCTGCCAGCGTGTCGGTGGTGCGGCAGCCCCGATCGTCCGTGCCTTCGAGCCAGTAGTTCCCCGGATGGGTAATTAAAATGGAGTCCTGACGAGAACCAGTAGACCACTGGATGTCGGTAAACCCCTGGGGAGCGAATACCCAGACGCTGTCGCCGGGGCAAATCGCGCCATCTCCCTCAATTTCAATTGGGTTCGGTCGCACCCTGCGCAGGGTGGTTTGTCCGAAAGTAGGACAATTATTAGAATCGGTGGCTTCGAGGTAATAGCGACCGGGTTCCGAAATGAGCAGGTGATCCTCTGTGGAGCCGTCGGACCAGGCATACTCCGTGTAGGTGGCAGTGGGACGTAGTTCGGTGGATTCGCCCGGACATATAGTGATGACCGGAGGCAGATCCGGAGGGGTTACGGAGAATTGGAACAGCTCTTCTGCGGTTTGAGCCTGACAACTATTGCTGTCGACGACCATCAATTGGATCGTGCCGGCTCGCCTCACTTGAATAGTAGAGTCGTTACTACCATTCGACCAGGTATACGTGCCTGGACTTCCAACTGCTCGGAGTTCTAGGGAGGTATTGGGGCAGAAAGTGCGGTTTCCTTCAATGGCAATCTCGGGAGTTGGAAACTGGTCGATCTCAAAGGCAGCCATACCGGTACAGCCCTGTTGGTCGGTAACCGTTACGGCGTAGGTACCTGCTGATTTGGCGAAGATGCCGCGGGCCCTGCCTCCATTTGACCATTGATAAGTTTCGTAGGTCTCCGTTAGCTTTAGGCGGACACTGTCCCCTTCGCAAAATCCAGGTTTTGTGTTCAATACCGGTTGGGGCAATGGGAGCGTAGACAGTGTCATTTCAGCGGTGGCACTACAACCCAGGCTGTCCGTTACGGTTAGTCGGTAGAGACCTTCCCGGGTTAAGGTTCGGTCGGGTTGGTTTGGCCCATCTGCCCACTGATAATTAGTGAAGCCGGTCGGGGCGGAAAAGGAAACCGATGTACCCTCGCAAACGGTCGTATCAGGTAGCTCAAATTCTCTTATTGCCATTGGCACCGACTCTACGGTAAACTGATCGGTAGCCCGGCAGCCATTGGCGTCGGTAAAAGTGACCGAGAACGTACCGGGGCCCACCTCTACTCGATCGGATGCTTCCCCCGTCGACCAGAGGTAGGCACCTGCACCCGCTCGGGCCTGCAATTCGGATGTCTCCGTCGGGCAAATCGTACTTCTTCCAGATATGGTTACGGTTGGTTCTTCATAGTTATCTACCTGGAACGTGCCGAACCCCGTACAACCAAGGTCGTCGGTCACCGTAACGGAGTAGTTGCCCGTCTGACTAACCGTAAGAGTTGAAGTGGTGGCTCCAGTCGACCATTGATAATCCTGGTACGCCTGCCGCAATTCAAGGGTAGCTGCCGTACCCGAGCAAATGCTTCGCGCCTCTGCGAGTTCAGGCTGGGGAGAAGGACGCTCTTCGATAGTAACCTCTTTGGTGCGGATGCAGCCGCTTTCGTCAACGACTTCCAGCCGGTAGGTTCCGCCCTGCCAAACCGGACGGCTATTGGTAGTGATCCCGTCCGCCCATCGGTAGGATTCGAAGCCTGCTGTACCGCGGATGGAAACGGTATCGCCGGAACAGAAGCCCGCCGGAGCCTGGATACGCAATTCACGCACCTGCAATTCCCGGACCGTATGAACCGCAGTTACCGTGCATCCAGCGCTGTTGGTGGCGGTCACCTCATATGTACCGGGAGCTCCAACGCTGAGGGTGCGCCCCTTGTAGCCATTGGACCATTCGAATCGGATAGCTTTGCCCAGCGCATTTAACTCGATGGAATCTCCGGGGCAAAAATCGGTTGGGCCAACAATGGCGAGTTCGGTGGGGGGCAGCACTTCGATTTCGAGATCGAGGAGTTGTGAGCATTTACCATCGGCAATTACTGCGGTAGCGGAGAGGGTGCCCACAAAATTCTCCGGGATGTTGAAGGTGGGTTCCAGCAGGTCGGTTCGATTTAGCATCGATACTACTTCTGGTGTTCCCTGCCATGTGACGGTATAATTAGTGATCGTTGGGTCGAGGGTAATATCGGGCTGATAAGCAGTTGTGCCGGCGCATAGTTGGACGCGGTCTTCTACTAGCTGCGCATCGAAATCGCGGCAATCCGGATCGGCCACACAATTGAGGTATGGAGCGGCAGACCCTCCCCATTCGAGGGTAAACCCGGGAGAGATACCACTTTCGTTGAACCAATGATCGATGATCAAATAGTAGCCGTAGCCAGGCTGTACCTCGAGGGGAGCTACAAACCCATCTTGAAATTTATCGGCCTCGATTTCGTCGTCAAATCCCGGAGCCATTCCCGTGGGGGTACAGTCCGAGCACACGCGCCAGTCTACCCGGGCGTAGGAGCAGCGCAGGGGATAGCCCAGGCTGTCGCATCCGAGGTTGGGGCCGTAAATGGCAAAATCAAAATCTTCGCGAGTTCCGGAGAAGGGTGTGATAATCATTTCCAGAAACTGGGAAGGGGGCATGGTATCCTGAAATTCAAAGTAAAACCATGCACTTCCGTAGTCGCTTTCCCGGGTTTGGAGGCATCCCTGATCGTTGTTGGGGTTTTCAAAGTCATCTTTGTCGAACTGACCAAGGCCGGGAGTAAATGTAAATGCCGAATCCGAGCAAATGACAATGGCCTTATCACAGTCCAGATTCTGCTGTCCAAAAGCAGAAAGGCTGCAAAATATACATCCCAGTATCCAGAAAGTCGCCCTTTGTACCGTTAACATACCTCGGTTTTTGACATATTACCATCAGGTCTCTTCCGGTCGAGACCAATTACAGGATATGTTTTCCGGGATAAGAAGGGGGAACGGTCATTCACCACGAATGACGCTCAATCTAAAGGGATGGTATGTGAAGCGTGTCGATTGCTACTGGGGTAAATACTTGGATAAGACTTAGTTGTAACACCTTATAAGTACAAATATAATAAATAGTTACGTCATATTCGATATTTGTATAATTTTTTGCCACCGACCGGCTATTCCATGAGCAAGGACGGAAAGCGGTATTTCGCGTGTTAAGTACCGGGGAATCAGATTATAGCTTTCGGCGTTTGAGTTCCCGGCGCAGGAGTTGGTATTCCCGGCTCATGTCTCCCCTGACGGCGGTGTTTTCCTGAGCCCGTCGGATTAGATAGGGCACGACCTCCCGCACGGGACCATAGGGCATATACTTTGCCACCCGGAAGCCGGCATCAGCCAGGTTGAAGGTCATATTGTCGCCCATACCGAATAGCTGGCTGAACAGTAAATGGGGATGACTGGGTGGAATATTGCGCTGCCAGATGAGTTCTGCCTGAAGGCGAATGCTGGCTTCGTTGTGAGACGCATTGCAGAGAGCGAGGTGTTCGTAGTGGTCCAGGCAGAATCGCAGAGCGGTATCGAAAGCGTCGTCGGTAGCGGCTTTAGTAGCATTGATGGGGGAGGAGTAGCCTCTTTCCGCAGCCCGATCCCGTTCTTTTTCCATGTAGGCACCACGGACGAGCTTTGCGCCCAGCAGGTAGCCGTGTCGACGGGCCTGATTGTAAGAGTCGATTAAGAACTGGAGCCGATCCGACCGGTACATCTGGAAGGTATTGTACACGACTACTCGCTCCTGATTGTAGCGGCGCATCATGACGTTGACCAGATGATCGATCGTATCCTGAATCCAGCTTTCTTCCGCGTCGATGTAGACGGTCATATTGCGATGGGCTGCGGTATGGCAAATGGCGTCTAATCGTTTGAGTACATTTTTGTATTCGATCCGTTCGGCCCGGTCTAGCGAACGATTTTTTTGAATTTGTTCGAGGAGTTCAAAACGGGCGAGGGCCGTGATCTTAGTGGTTACGCTGAGCACGGCCGGATGGTCCTTTGCGAATTCGATACCCCGGATGCATTCCTTCATCGAATGGTTGAAATCTTCTTCGGATTGCTTCCCTTCCGCGCCGTAGTCGAGGATGGTGTAGACTCCCTGTTGCCAGATGGAATCTACGACGGGGAGCGTCTCGAGGAGAGTCGCTCCTCCGACAAATTGCTGGAATAGTGTCTTCCGAAATGCATAGGATGAAAATGGCAGGTTCCAGCGGACGGCAAACAGGCCGAGGTTAGATAAGAGCTGGACCAAATTGGGGCTGTTCATAATTCGGAACAACCAGGCGGTGGCACGCAGGGCACTGTCCGATTTGTGCTGAAAAGCACGCTTCGTATTGGACAGGTCTAGTTGATGGGTTCGAAACGCATTCATAAATCTGCACTCCAAATTTCCCAGGCTTTGTCGGCCTGGCCGTGTAACATGGAAAGTCCGTTTTGTACGGCAGCTCCGCACCGGCGGCCTGCCTTTAAAAATAGGGTTTCTTCGGGGTTATAGACCAAATCGAACAATAAATGATCGCAGGTCAGTTCTTCATAGGGCAGTGGCGGCGCGTTTTCCACCTTCGGATACATTCCGAGGGGGGTGGTATTGATGACCAGGCGATGCTCCCGGAGGAGCGCTCGGTCAATTTCGTGGTATTGCCGGCGGTTCGGCCCTGCGGACCGGCTCACCAATTGCCAGGGAATCCGGCGTTGGTCGAGCGCCCAGCAAACGGCTTTAGCTGCGCCACCTGTTCCCAGTATCAGGGCTTTGACCGATGGGTTCGACCGTTGGTTCAGCAACTCGTCCAGGCCGATACCAAAGCCTGCTGTATCCGTGTTGTAACCTATTAACCGGTTCCCATCGACTCGAATCGTATTGACGGCCCCGATAGCTTTTGCCTCCGCGGAAAGTTGGCTCAAGTAGGCAATGACGGCCTCTTTGTAGGGAATGGTTACGTTGAGGCCCCGCAAGTCGGGATGCGATTTCAAAAGCCCGGGTAGTTCCTCTATTCGCCGTAGCGGAAAGAGTTCATAGCAATGGGATTCCGACAGGCCTAAATTGCTAAATTTTTCTGTAAAATAGGCCTGGGAAAACGAATGGCTTACTGGAAATCCAATCAGTCCGAAGCGCTGCATTCGTTCAATTTTTCAAGAAGTGGCCGGCTCCTGACCGAGCCGTTCCAGGAGCATCACCAACGCAAATCCGAAGAGCGCCGCCACCATTACCGCAGTTACGTAGGGCGTACCTTCGTAGTTCAGAGGGAGAACATTGGCTTCGATGAACGGAACTGCTTCTCCACGACTATTGATGCGGGTTTCTACTACATTGCGCCAAGGCCAGAGCTTATTCAAGGATCCAATCATAAATCCGAGTAGCACTGCCAGGGTTGGGTAGGGAAACCGGTCCAACGTCCAGGATAGCAACCGGCTGAATCCGGCCAGTCCGCTCAAACATCCTAGGGCAAATACCAGCACTACGATTAATCCACTCACGGTGGGGTCGGACAGCAGATCGCGGACTGACCCCAGAACAAACGTATACATTCCCAACAGTAATAATATAAAACTGCCAGAAATTCCGGGCAAAATAAGGGCACAAATTGCAATTGCCCCGGAGGCAAAAACGGCAAGCAGCTGTTCATTCCCCTGCATGGGATTGGCTACCGTCAGGTAGTAGGCAACTCCCAGGCCAATGATCAGAGCCCCGATTTCGGTAATGCTCCACTGATTGATTTGGCGGCCGATATACAATACCGAGGCGATGATCAGGCCGAAGAAGAAGGCCCAAACAACCGGAGGATAGGCTTCCAGCAGCGTCGTAATGCCAATGATTCCGGCGATTAATCCGGTGACCATGCCGCCGAGTAGCAAGGTGAGAAATGACCCGTTAATGGTTTTCCAGGCCGCGGCCAGGCCCTCCTGGCGCCAGGTTGTCCAGGCGGCGGGTCCTAAGATTTGCTTAATGCTGGAAAGTAGCTTTTCGTAAATCCCGGTGATAAAGGCGATTGTACCGCCACTGACCCCCGGCACCACTTCGGCCATACCCATGGCCATTCCCTTCAGAAAGAGGCTTAGCTGCTGTTTCATTGCGCGAAAATACGACCGTAATTGAAAAATGTGAGCAAAGCAATCGGCTGTCCTGTTTGGAATACAAAAAACTGCTCATGTTTAGAGTGATCAATCCCGCTACCGGTGAGGAAGGTAAAACCTATCCCGGTATGACGGATGCGGAACTGATCGAAATCGTTGCTGCTGCCCATACGACCTATCTGCAGTATCGCCGAACGCCCTTTAATCAGCGAGCCGACTGGCTGCGCCGGGCCGGTAAGGTCTTGTACGATCGAAAAACCGAATTGGCCGAGCTCATGGTAGAAGAAATGGGAAAGCTATTTAAAGAAGCGGAGCAGGAGGTGGAAAAGTGCGCCTGGAATTGCCTCTACTTTGCCGATCAGGGAGAGGCCTTTCTGCAACCGGAGTACGTTTCGACGGAGGCATCAAAGTCGTATGTGACTTTTGAGCCGCTCGGCGTCCTATTAGCGATTATGCCTTGGAACTTTCCCTTCTGGCAGGTATTTCGCTTTGCGGCTCCGGCGCTGATGGCGGGCAACACCATCGTAATGAAACACGCCCCCAACGTGCCGGGCTGTAGCCAGGCGATCGAAGCCGTTTTTCGGGAGGCCGGATTTCCGGAAGGGGCATTTCGGAGTTTATTTGCGGAGGAAACGCAGGTCGCCTCCCTGATTGCCAATCGGCTTATCCGGGCGGTTACGATCACCGGCAGCACGCGGGCAGGATCGGCAGTGGCCACCGCGGCGGGTCGGCACCTGAAAAAATCGGTACTGGAATTGGGAGGTAGCGATCCCTACCTCGTTCTCGAAGATGCCGACCTGGATCTCGCGGCCCAGGTGTGTGCCCGAAGCAGGATGCTTAACAACGGGCAAAGCTGTATTGCAGCCAAGCGATTTATCGTCGTTCGCCAGGTGTACGATGCTTTTTTGAGTCGGTTTACCGAAGAAATGCAACAGTATCGCATGGGTGATCCGCTCGATCCTAACACCACATTAGGCCCAATGGCTCGCTTTGATTTGCGCGATCAGTTGCACCGGCAAGTGCTCCAGAGTGTGGAACGCGGTGCTCAAATTCAATTGGGTGGAGCACTGCCGGATCGTTCCGGAGCCTATTACCCACCGACTATCCTGGTAGAGGTCCAAAAAGATAGCCCGGCCTACAGCGAGGAACTATTCGGACCAGTGGCCGCCGTACTGCGGGCCTGGGATGAAGAAGAGGCGATTCTTATCGCCAACGATACGATGTACGGACTCGGAGCTGGCGTCTTTACCCAGGATGTGGCAAGAGGGGAGCGCATCGCCCGCTACGAATTGGAGGCGGGAAATTGCTTTGTAAACGAGATGGTCAGATCCGACCCGCGTTTACCCTTTGGCGGGATTAAAGACAGCGGATTCGGGCGCGAATTGTCGCACTTCGGCATGAAGGAATTTGTGAATACAAAAACGATTTATCTGAGCTGATAATGAATTAGAGCTTGTTTGGACTTTGCTTTTGTAGCCCAAAGGGTAAAGTCCAAACAATCTCTTAGTCCTCGGTTCGGAGTCGTCTACTGTATTGCTGGTAGATATTGCAAGGAAAGCTTGTGCATTTAATGCACCGGTGTTACTTTTGAAACCTAATTAGACCCTGTTTTCATTGAACAACACCATACTTGGGAAAAATATCCGCTTTTTGCGAAAGTCTCGTCGCTTTACACAGCAAAAGCTTGCGGATGCCTTGAATCTGAATCGCAACCAAATCTCCTCCTACGAGTCTGGTCAGGTGGAACCTCGGGCAAGTATACTGGTTCGAATGGGTCAGCTGTTTGAAGTACACCCGGCCGATTTGCTGGAAAGGGATCTCGAATTTTCTGCAAGCGCGGGGATAGACGGGAAGGATTTAAGGCTTTCGCTGGATAAGCTCGACGAATTGACCAAGGATATGCAACTGGTGGTTCAGGGGTATCGGGCCTACTACCAATCCAGTCAGTTTATAGATTCCTTTCCTCAATCTTTCCATGGGAATGACCTCAGCCCTCTGTTGTTGATCATCGAACAGTTAATTCGGATCAACACCGCCTTTTTAAATGATCTCATCCAAGAGGATGAAAACTAGTAATTTGTACCTAAGAAGGTTGCTCTTCTTTTTGTTCCAACCCAAGTTGCCCGTCCTTCCACACAGAAAACAGGATGCCACCGAGTAACAGAGCGGCAATAACGACCAGGGAAAACCATTCGGGAAGGTGCAAGAAATTGTGGGCGAGCATTTTTAATCCAATAAAAAACAGGATGCCCGCTAGCGCGTAGCGCAGGTAGCTGAATGTATCCATCAGAGCTGCCAAGACAAAGTAGAGCGAACGCAAGCCCAGAATGGCAAAAGCATTGGAACTAAAGACCAGAAACGGGTCGGTCGTAACGCTGAGAATAGCCGGGATGGAGTCGAAGGCAAAGAGAATATCGGTGGTTTCGATGACGATCAGGGCGATAAACAGCGGAGTGGCTGCGAGCAGGTGGCGGCGGCGAACAAAAAACTTCCCCTCGTAGTATTGTTTGGTAACGGGAAAGAATCTTTTGAAGAAAAGGACCACGGCATTCCGGCTCGGTTCTACGTCCTCGTCGGAGCGCAACATTTTTACTGCCGAATACAGCAGAAAGACCCCAAAAATGTAAAATAACCAATCGAAGCGCTCCAATAGCCACACGCCCAGTAAAATTAGGGTAATCCGAAATACCAGCGCACCCAGGATTCCCCAAAACAACAAGCGGTGCCGATGTAGTTCGGGGACTTTAAAATAGTTGAAAATGAGGGCAATTACGAATACATTGTCGAGGCTCAGCGACAGTTCGAGCAGGTAGCCGGTCAAGTAATAGACGGCAGCCGTGCGAGGATGGAGGTCAGTTCCAAAATCGGAACCCTGGTAAAGGAGGTAGATAAAGGCCGTAAAGCTCAGTCCGAGAAATACCCAGAATGCGGTAAACCGCATGGCCTGGCGTGTGGTAAGCACACTCGCTTCGCGGTGGAAGAGACCCAGATCTATAGCTATTAAAGCTAGAATAAAGACGGTGAAGAGCACCCAAACGAGCATGAACGGCGTGTTGAATTAGGAAGAAAAAGGCACAAGTTTAGTTAATTAAGCGTTTGAATTGAAAACCGCAAAATTGCGGATAATATATGCGAATCAAAGAAGTTGCTGCCTGGTTGATAAGTCTTGCAATCGGCTTTACCTTTATCGTTACGGCCAAACGGTTTCTCATACCCCTCTTCCTGGCGTTATTTATCTGGTATCTGATCAATGCCATCAACCGGGTTTTTCAGGAGGTCCCGCTTTTGGGAAGGCGGCTGCCCGGATGGATGACGCTCACTTTCTCCAGTATGTTCATTCTTCTGCTGCTCTGGAGTATTGGTGATCTGATAGCCCAGAACATCAACCGATTGATTCTGGTTGCGCCCTCCTACAAACTTAACCTGCAGGATGAACTGGATCGAATGTACGAGTTCTTTGGCGTAGAGCGGGGGCCATCCTTTGCCACTTTGATGAATGAGTTGCAACTGGCCGACTTACTCCCGCCAATCGTCAACGCGATCACCGATGTGGCGAAGAATTTCGTGTTGGTCTTAATCTACGTTATATTTCTGTTAGTGGAGCAGCGCTTTTTCGACCGAAAATTGCGGGCGCTCAACCTGTCCTACCAACAACGCGAACGCCTTCAGGTGACCCTCTACCAGGTCAACTCCGCAATGCGCACCTATCTGGGCGTTAAAACCCTGACGAGTTTTTTGACGGGGGCACTGAGCTTTGCCGTTCTGTATTTGCTCGATCTCGACTTTGCCTTTTTCTGGGCGTTTCTGATCTTCATCCTCAATTTTATTCCCACCATCGGGTCCATTATTGCCACTGGTTTTCCGGCGCTGCTTTCCCTATTGCAGTTTGAGACCCTGAGTCCCTTCTTCGTGATTTTATTCGGAGTGGTGGCCATTCAAATCCTGGTCGGAAATATTATAGAACCCCGATTGATGGGGGAAACCCTCAACATCAGCCCCCTCGTGGTAATTCTGGCATTGATCCTGTGGAGTGTCATGTGGGGCGTCATTGGTATGTTGCTCAGCGTACCGATTACGGTAGCAGTAATAATTATTTGCGCCCAATTTCCCCAAACGCGCCCGGTGGCCATACTGCTGTCGAAGGAAGGGAAGATTGTTTTGTAACATTCGCCATCACACTTTATAAAAGAGCACGACCACTGCGCCCAGCAGATACACAGCCAGAATTAGGAAGGTAATGGGCACCATGGCAGCTTGCTGGAAAAAGGGGAGGGCAAACAGGCCAACAAAAGCGATTCGGATAGCAGTATTGATGATGAAAAGGATGCTGCCGGTGCGGCCGTACACATTGTTCGGGACGCGTGCAAATAGCCAATTGACCCGTTGGATGCGCGACCCGGAATTGCAAATGCCCAGAAAGAGTGCATAAGTGTAATAGATCCAGACGTCATTGGTGACGCCCAGTAGAAAATACCAGATTGCGGCAACGATGGTGATTAAAATAATCGACTGCTTGAGCGATACGTTTTGGAATACATAACGAATTGTAACCGCCGCCAGAATGGCCCCGAGGGCGAAGTACATCTTTCCGGAGGCGAATACCGCTGCGCTTGCTGAGAGGTGTTTACTGACGTAAGTAGGGCCCTGGTAAAAATTGATGACCAACACCGTCGTAAAAACGGCGTAGGAAGCCATTCCGAACCAGAATATCCGAGGGTGATCGCGCAGATACTGGAAGCCGATTCGCAGACGCTCGCCCAGCCGGCCGACCTCTTTCGGTCGAGTTTTAAGAGAAGTGTATCGAATCCAGCTAACCAAAACAAGACCAACCAGATAAGTGGAGCCGTCGAGGAGAAAAATCTCGTGAATCGGCCACGGATCGATGCGTAGGGAAGTGGTGATTTCCAGCCCGAAGATGTTGATGCGCCCGTCGGTGGTGCCTTCCAGCAATAGTGCGGCCACCGCGCCAGAGAGTACGCTCGTGGATTGGTGGATGGTTTCCAGCAAGCTGGTTACCCGACCGTAGCGCTCCGGGGGGGTGATTTCCTGGATGAAGGCATACAGGTTGGGATAGTGAATATTAAAGATGAGGAACGTAACTACAAAAATGAAGGCTACCCCGAGGCTGGGCAGCCCCCCCTGAATATAGCCGTAGGTGCCTAAAAGCAGCAGAATAGCGGCACCGATTCCATCCACTACCATCAGCACCTGCTTGCGGTCGTAGCGGTCGATCAGAATGCCGCTGTAGGGCGACCAGAAAAAGGCCAGAGCCGCCGCTGCGATATAGGCCAGCCCAAAGATGCCCATATCATTGCGCTGCGCAAAAAACCACGGAATAGCCAGCATACTAATACCCTGGGCAATGCCTGAAATAGCATTAGCAGTCAGTAATAGCACGATAGCTGATCGGTTGGGATGGCCTTGCTGAATGGAGGTCGACAATGGTACAATTTTTAGTACAACAGGCAAGTGGCCATTTGGATGAGCCTGCGAAAAAACGGCGGGTGAAAAGCACCTAACATTCAAATTACGTGCTGAACGAGCAGGAAAGTGAACCGGTAAGAATGACTAAACAATATCTGAAAAAAAAATCTAATGCTTAACGGAATCACTGTTGCTAATCTGTTAAGTTTTCTTCCCTTTTTTAACCATAAAGTAAAGATGAAATCTACGTAGTCGATTGCCTTTCAACTACTTTACGATTTAGGAATAATTCTTTTTAAGCAACTACCACATTTATGAACCAATTCAACACCCTGACCAGGATGTTCCTGGCGGTGCTGCTGCTCGTGACCTGGAGCAGTAGAGCTCAAGACCTCGTACTGACCGGGGTCATCGATGGCCCGTTATCGGGCGGCGTCCCTAAAATGGTTGAACTTTACGTTGTGAACGACATCGCGGATCTCAGTGATTTCGCGGTGGAGAATTACAACAACGGGGCCACCACCCCCAATGCCACTTTTCAGCTCATTGGATCGGCATCTGCTGGTGATTTCATCTACCTGACCAATTCAACAACGGATCAATTTGAACTGGATGCGTTCTTTGGTGCCGGCCAGGTGAACTTCGTTTCCGCGATTAGCGGCTCCGGCGATGCCTTGCAGGGCACCAGTCAGCTGAGTATCAACGGCGACGATGTGATCACTCTCACGCAGACCGGCGAGACGATCGACGTGCTCGGCGTCATTGGCGTCGACGGAACCGGCGAGCCCTGGGAGCACCTCGACGGTTGGGCTTACCGCAACAGCGGCACCAGTCCTACCGGTGGCACATTCACCCTGGACAATTGGTCGTTTAGCGGCCCCAATGCCCTCGATGGTACCTCCACCAACACTGGACCGAATGCCTTCCCGCTGGCTTCCTACGTGCCGGCTAGCTCCGGACCGACGAAGGTGGCTCAAATCGACTTCGACGGCAACGACCTCAATCTGATCGGCGGCTTCAATCCGGCCGTAGACAACCAAGACGGCGGCGGCGGCGATTTCTTCGGCGTCGGTAGCCGCAACAACTGGCCGCAGCAGCAGGGGATACCCTTTAACGTGGCCGACGACAGCGCCTTCGATTACTCTGGTGGCGGTGTTTTCACCGGTGATGATGAAGGCGTATTCGGTCAAAACAGCGATTTTGACAATGATTACTTCGTTATTTCCGACTTGCGTGATTTCGGCGGTTCGGCTTCTGCTAGCTGGACCTTCGATGTGAGCGGTTTCGAAGATCTTCAACTGTCCGTCGGCATGGGCGGCATCAGTGATTCCGACTTTGGCGGGTTCTCTTCGGAAACAGATGTAACCTTCACCGTTTCCATCGACGGTGGTGCTACCCAAACGGTATTTCAACTCCAAGCCGTTGACGGCGGTGGATTCGTCACGCGTCCGATGGACAGTGGGAACGCGTCCGGTGGTGGCCGCGTGCTCCAAGTATCTGGAGATAATGCCGTGACCAAGTTGCTTGCCGAAGACGGGAGCGAAGCAAATAATACCTTCCTGGATAAAACACCGGCCAGTGGCGACGGCGCTGGCGAACTCGACAAATTCATTAGTAGTATCAGTGGTACCGGTAGCACGCTGACCGTTACTTTGAACGCGACCTTCCCCTTCGAGGCAATGGCTTTCGATAATATTTGCATTCTCGGTACACCGGTTTCAGTGGAAACTCCCACCGTAACCGTTTCTGCTTTTGATGCTACCGAAGGCGGCCAAACGGGTGGGTTTACCTTCACCAGAACGGGGAGCACCGATGCCGATTTAATGGTAAACTACCAAGTCGATCCCAACTCAACTGCTGATAACGCGGACTTCGCTGCCGATCCGGCCCTAAACGGGCTGATTACTATTCCGGCTGGGCAAAGCTCTACCACGATTACGATTGCGGCCATTCTTGACGGCCAGGTTGAAGGCAGCGAGAATCTGATCGTCAACTTGTCAGCTACCCAAAACTACGACGTGGGCAATCCGAGCAGTGCCACCCTGACCATTATTGATGGGGATCAGCAGCCGGTTGACCCCAATAAAATCGCGCAGGAAGACTTCGACGGCAACGCCATCAACCTGGTGAGCGGATTCAATCCGGCCACCGACAATCTCGACGGTGGCGGCGGCGACTTCTTCGGTGTGGGCAGCCGCAACAACTGGCCGCAATCAGAGGGCGTGCCCTTTGGCGTAGCTGACGATAGTGCCTTTGATTATTCCGGCGGCGGCGTTTTCGGTGGAGATGACGAAGGGGTATTCGGCCAGAACAGCGATTTGGATAACAGCTACTTCGCAATCTCCGACCTGCGAGATTTCGGCAACACAGCTTCTGCCTCCTGGACCTTTGACGTTTCTGGATTTGAAGATCTCGAATTGGCCATCGGTATGGGCGGTATTGCAGATTCCGACTTCGGCGGTTTCCCAACGGATGCCAACGTCACCTTTACGGTTCAAATTGACGGTGGCGCTACGCAGACCGCATTCGAGGTCGTCCCAGTTGATGGTGGTGGATTCACTACCCGTCCGATGGACAACGGCGGCGCTTCCGGCGGTGGCCGGGTGCTGCAGGTATCCGGTGATAATGCAGTGACGAAACTGCTCGCAGAAGACGGAAGTACAGCAAGTAATACTTTCCTGGATAAAACACCTGCCAGTGGTCCTGGTGCCGGTGAACTCGACAAGTTCGTAACGGCTATTAACGGTACGGGTGTTTTGCTGACGGTGACCGTCAACGCCAATTTCCGCTTTGAAGCGATGGCATTCGACAATATCTGCATTAACGGTACTCCCATTCAGCCATCCGAACCGGGTAAAATTGCCCAGGAGGACTTCGACGGCAACGATCTCAACTTGATTGCCGGCTTCAATCCGGTCGCGGACAACCTCGACGGTGGCGGTGGTGACTTCTTCGGTGTGGGCAGCCGCAACAACTGGCCGCAATCGCAGGGTGTACCCTTTAACGTGGCCGACGACAGTGCCTTCGATTATTCCGGCGGCGGCGTTTTCGGCGGTGATGACGAAGGTGTATTCGGCCAGAACAGCGATTTGGATAACAACTACTTCGCTATCTCTGACCTGCGCGATTTCGGTAATTCCGCTTCCGCTTCCTGGACGTTCGATGTAGCAGGGTTCGAGAATCTCGAACTGGCAATCGACATGGGGGGTATTTCCGACTCTGACTTCGGCGGTTTCGCTACCGATACGGAGGTTACCTTTACGGTATCCATTGATGGCGGCACCAGCCAAACGGCCTTCCTACTCGTACCAGTAGATGGCGGAGGATTTACTACCCGCCCAATGGACAACGGCGGTGCTTCCGGCGGTGGCCGGGTGCTCCAGGTTACTGGTGACAATGCGGTAACGAAGCTACTGGCCGAAGACCGCAGCGAAGCAACCAATACCTTCCTCGATAAGACACCGTCTAGTGGTCCAGGTGCTGGTGAACTCGATAGGTTCGTAACGGCTATTAACGGTGTGGGTGCTACATTGACCGTGACGTTGAATGCTACCTTCCGCTTCGAAGGCATGGTGTTCGACAACATTTGCATTAATGGTACACCCATCGGTGGTGGTGCTCCTTTGGTATCCATTCTGGCTGCGGACGCCACCGAGGGTGGCAACGATGGTTCCTTTACTGTTCGCCGTCTTGGCAGCACCGACAGCGACCTGACCGTTGCTTACACCATTAATACCAACTCTACGGCCGATCCGGCTGATTATGTAGCTACTCCCGCGCTGAACGGTTCGGTTACTATTCCTTCCGGGCAATCTGAAACCGCTATCAACATCGCCGCGGTGGATGATATGGAGTCAGAAGGGCCGGAAAGCCTTACGCTCGATCTAGTCGCCGGTAGCGACTACGAAGTATTGGGAGCCGGCACGGCTACCTTGACTATCTTTGACAACGATATCCTACCGATCAGCTTGATCCAGGGTACCGAAGAAGTCAGCCCATTCCTTGGGGTACTCGTTAAAATTGAGGGTATTGTAGTTGGCGACTTCCAGGGCGGAAATAAGTTGACTGGTTTCTACGTACAGGAGCAGGAATCCGACTACGACGCCGACGACGCTACTTCAGAAGGTATCTTTATCTTCGAAGACAATAACAGCCTGGCCGACGTAAGCGAAGGTGATTTGGTAACTGTAGAAGGCACCGTTTCGGAGCGCAATGGCTTGACTAGCCTGATCAACATCACGAGTACCACGATCAACTCTTCCGGAAATACACTGCCTGCGGAGGTTACCGTTTCATTGCCCACCGCATCTCAGACCTTCCTCGAACGCTTTGAAGGGATGCGGGCGGTGATTACCCAAGACCTCTTTGTCGTGGATCCATTCCGCCACGGTCAGAACGGAGAAGTCCGGATGTCATCTGATCCGTTCTTGCAGACCGGTACGAACGTAGCGCTGCCGGGAGCCGGCTTCCAGGCAGTCAACGATTTCAACCTGCGCAATAGCCTCCGCCTGGACGACGACCAGGACCGGCGCGTCAGTAATCGTTTCGATACCAAGTTTACGATCAATAACGACGGGGTGACCTTGCCGAACCGAGGAGCCAAGTTGATTGGTGGCGTATCCGGAATTATCAGTGACGAAAACCGGAGCGATGAAAACGGTCTTGGCTTCATTTCCTACCTGATTCGTCCGCTCAACCCCGACAACGTCGTACTGACCGACAATCCCACACCGCCTTCCACAGCACCCACTGTGGGTGGCGACCTGACCGTGGCCGCCTACAACGTGCTGAACTACTTCACTACCTTCGGAAGCCGTGGAGCAAGAAATTCAGCCGAATTCGCCCGTCAACAGCAGAAGCTGGCCGCTTCCTTCCTGAAGCTGAATGCAGATGTAGTTGGTCTTCAGGAAATGGAGAACAATGCACAGTCAGTACCCTCGTTGGTAAACGCAATTAACGGTCCTAACGGATTCAATGCCGACGTGTACGACTTCATCCCGACTGGAGCGATCAACCGGGGCAACAATTCCGGAGATGCGATTAAGGTGGGTATCATTTACAAGAAAGGTGTTGTAGAGCCGGTCGGTGACTTTGCCGTACTGAACAACAGCTTCGATCCGGCCTTCTTCGATAACTCGAACCGTCCGATTCTGGCTCAAACCTTCCGGGAAATTGCATCCGGTGAAATCTTCACTGTAGCGGTTGCGCACCTGAAATCAAAGGGTAGCGATTGTGCCGCTCCGCCTAATAATGACCCGGATACCGACGATGGTCAGAGCAGCTGTAATCTCACTCGCCTCAGCGCCGTAAACGTGCTGAATAACTGGTTGGCAACTGATCCGACCAACAGTAATGACCCGGACTTCCTCTTCCTCGGCGACCTGAACTCCTACGCAATGGAGGATCCCATCCGAGCTCTGGAAGACGCTGGCTTCGTCAATACTGTGAAGGCTTTCAATACCGACGATCGTGCAGAGTACTCCTTTGTATTTGGTGGTCCGGAAGGAACACTCGACTACGTGATGGCTACTCCTTCTATTGCTAGCCAAGTAACCGGTGCAGATGTGTACCACATCAATGCCGACTTCAACCGCGCGTTGGATTATACCGACTTCAACAATGAACGGTTCTTCCAGCCGGATGAATTCCGCTCTGCCGATCACGATCCGGTCGTTGTCGGCTTGCAACTTGGTGCTCCGGACGTCTTCCAACTACAAGTACTACACGCTTCCGACCTGGAAGGCGGAGTAG
>CAZDET010000011.1:67841-100046 GCA_964504335.1 uncultured Saprospiraceae bacterium | reverse complement strand
TGCCAGGGAGAAACAGCTACTATCTTCGGCAATGCAGAAACTACCGCGGGCACTTATACCCAGTACTTTACGGCCGCTAACGGTTGCGATTCGGTACACACCATCCAATTGGACGTTCTACCCACCTATGCTACAGAGGAAACTATTACGATTTGTGATAATGAAAGTGTACTCATTTTCGGCAATCCGGAAACGACCGCCGGTACATACGTCCAGACCTTTACCGCCGATAACGGCTGTGATTCGGTGCACACCGTGCAACTGGAAGTCCTGTCCACTGCTGCTACGGAGACCTACCTTACCATTTGCGAAAACGAAAGCATCCTCATTTTCGGGCAACCGGAAACGGAGGCGGGAGCCTACAGTCGTACCTACACCGGTGCCAATGGCTGCGATTCGATGCATACCGTCCACCTGGAGGTCTTACCGACGATCGCCACGGAAACCACGGTAAGCATCTGTATCGGCGATAGCACCCTGATTTTTGGAAATTGGGAGACGGCTCCCGGCACCTACAATCGTACTTACACCGGTGCCAACGGTTGTGATTCGGTGCACACGGTGCTGCTCGAAGTACTTCCCACCTATACCACCGAGGAAACCATCACTATTTGTGAGGGCGATACGGTCACCCTTTTTGGGCAACCAAAAACAGTGGCCGGGGATTATTCGCAATCATTTACCGCCTCAAATGGCTGCGATTCCGTGCATACGGTGAGCTTGGAAGTACTACCAGTCTATTCGACAGCGGAGACAATCACCATATGTGATAACGAAAGCGCTCTGGTCTTCGGCCAGTCCGAGACGATAGCCGGTACTTACGAGCAAACCTTTACTGCTCAAAACGGCTGTGATTCGGTCCACACAATCTATTTGCAGGTACTACCTACCTCACAGACGCAGGAAACCGTTGCGATCTGCCAGGGGGATAGTGCATTGATTTTTGGGAACTGGGAAACCACTGCCGGGATTTACTCTCAGACTTTTCCGGCGGTCAATGGTTGTGATTCGACACACACGGTGAATCTAGAGGTGCTGCCAACCCCGACAACGGATACCACCCTGCGCATTTGCGAAGGAGATAGCGCATGGGTCTTCGGCCGGTGGATTGACCAGGCAGGAACCTACCGACAGACCTATTCGGCGGCCAATGGTTGTGATTCTACTCACACCTTCCGGGTGGAGGTACTTCCCCGGAAAGCCACCCAAGAGGTCATCGATCTATGTACAGGGGAGTCGGTTGTCGTGTTTGGTCAGTCAGTTTCCGAAACAGGAACGTTCAGCCGGACGTACCTAGCCGCCAGTGGCTGTGACTCTGTCCATACCATCAGGGTACGGGTGTTTCCGCAGCCTGTTATTACGGAATATCATACCCTGTGTGCAGGGGATACGCTAATGCGTTTCGGGCAGGTCATATCCGAAGCAGGTATCTATACACAGCGCTATCCCTTGCCTACCGGTTGTGACTCGACCCACCTGGTGGAAGTAGAGGTCTTGCCTACCTATGCCACTTCCGAACAGCGGGTCATTTGTCCGGGCGACACCGTTTCGGTTTTCGGAGCATCCATCACGGAGGCAGGAAGCTACAGTCGTGTATTTTCGGCCGCGAACGGTTGTGACTCTACCCATACGATTGAAGTGGTAAGGTTGGAGGCACCCCTGGTGGAGGAAACACGCCTGTTCTGCAAAGGCGAAACGGTGGATGTATTCGGGGCACAGGTCAACGCGCCGGGGACGTACGTGCGTACTTACACCGCGGCTAATGGTTGCGATTCGACCCATTCGATCCAGTTAGTAATGGTAGAACCAAAGTTTACCGAAGAAGAGGTTACCATTTGCGAAGGCGAAAAGACGATCGTATTTGGCAAAACGATCCTGGGGGATACCATCTCTTCGAAGAAATTTGTCGGTTATCAGGGCTGTGACTCTACGCATACCGTGCGCGTGAAAGTACTGCAACCACAGCGCACAGAGGAAGCGGTTACCATTTGTGAGGGAGACGTGTACCAGGCCTTTGGCCGCAAGCTGACAAAAGCCGGCCAATATCAGCAGCGCTACCTGAGCACTAACGGTTGCGACTCCATTCATACCATCGAGCTAACCGTACGGGAGCGCAAGGCCACTCAGGAGGAATTGGAAATCTGCGCCGGCGAAGAGGTGCTGATCTTTGATCAGTTGATTGGCGAGGCGGGTAGCTACAGTCGTACAGTTACCGGCTCCAACGGTTGCGATTCGGTACACACCGTGCATCTGTCGGTTCGAACTATCGGTATTTCCTTCGAAGAAACCTTCGATTGTCAAACGGAGCGGGGTACGCTGAAGGCCATTGCCTCCGGTGATAGCAATACGCTATTTTACGACTGGGCGCACACCGACCAGCCGGGTGCCGAACTTCGCGACCTACCCGTTGGGACCTATCAGGTGCGGGTAACCGATGAGATGGGCTGTAGCCAGGAAGCAAGTTATGAGCTGGAAGATTATGACGGTGTACCGGTGACAGTGTCCGTTTACCAACCACAATGCTTCGGTGAAACGACCGCCACCGTCCAGTTTAGGGCTGCTGCGAATGGCGTCCGATACAGTACGGACGGCATCAACTTCCTGGATCGTTCCACCTGGAGTGACGTGCCCATTGGCAAGCATACTATTTACAGCCGTGATGGCGAAGGCTGTATTCAACAACACGACTTCACGGTTAATGCGCCGGATTCGCTATTCGTGGATTTACCCCACGAGATCGTCATCAATTGGGGAGATACCCTCGTTTTTCAGCCTGAAAGCAACGCACGCAACGACGCCACCTGGGAGTGGTCGGGACCGACTCCCTTCGATTGCCCGGATTGTATTCAACCCGAAATTGTGCCGGCGAATTCGGGAGTTTACTATGTAACCGTGACCGACAAGGCGGGATGTGCTGCCGGCGACACGGTAGAGGTAATTGTAGACCAGACGCCGAGGGTGTATATTCCTACCGCCTTCAGTCCCAACGGAGATGGGACGAACGATTTCTTCACCGCTTACGGCGGAAAAATTGCTAAGCGGATCGTTCTACTACAGATTTTCGACCGTTGGGGGAATATGATTGCGGAACGGCAAGACATTCCGCTCAATACCCCCGAATTGGGTTGGGATGGCCGCATTGGTAATATGCGCCCCCAGGTGGGAGCCTATGCGTACATCATGGAAATTGCCCTTGGCAACGGCAAGGTTATTCGACGCCAAGGAGCATTTGATCTGATGTATTAATCGACAATTGCCTAACATTGCCGAAAACTTACTGTGCAGCAACTTGCCTTGATTTTACTGGCCATTTTGGCCGGAGCCGTTCTTCCGGTACAGGCCGCCATCAACGCCGGTTTGGGGAAAGCCGTTAAAAGCCCCACTTACGGTGCGTTGTTGTCCTTTGTGGTGGGGCTGGTAGGTCTCTTTGTGTACTGTCTGATTGAACGGATTGATTTCACGACGTTGCGAGATGCCGTCAAAGCACCCCTCGTATATTGGGCTGGGGGCTTGCTGGGGGCCTTCTACGTAACCGTCACAATTTTGATTGCTCCCCGTTTGGGCACGGCCCTCACCTTCGGGTTGATCGTGGCCGGTCAAATGACCATCACCCTGCTGATTGATCAGTTAGGGCTGTTTGGTGTGCCCGTTCTTCAGATTACCTGGCAGCGAGCGCTCGGTATTCTGATGATTATTGGAGGCGTGCTTTTGATTAGGTGGTGAGTAAAGCTCACCACCTAATTAATTACGTCCAAATGACAATATGCCGATAGCCGGCGATGGCCCCTGTTTCCGTCAGACCGATGAGGTATTGGGGATGTTCTACCATGCTACCATCGTCGCGGCCGAGTACAATGGAGCGGAATTCCCGCAGGTTGTTTAGTGCAAAGCGATTGATTTCGTTGCCCCGGGCGATTCCGTTTTCGCCGCCGATTTCAAATGTGCGCTCGGGCTCTACGAGTCCCATAACGACTTCGTAAATAGTAATTTCCTCGGCGGGTTTGGAAGGGTCGATACCGACGGTGGCGGCAAACGTTTCTTTGGTTAGCTCTTCCAGGGTTGCTTCAAAGTAGATTGGGTCTAGCGGGGTATCGGCTTCGTTGGCGTAGCCCATGTAGACGAGCCCCTCGGATAGTTCGCCGAGGCGTTCGAGCCAATCTTGCTTGGTTTTCAGGTTGCCATTGGAAGTTTGCTCCTTGAGCACGCGGGCGAAGGCTACCGCCAGTTTCCCGGTAGTCGACATTTTTTCGATCTCGCTAGCTGAAAGGCCATTGTTGTTGAGGTCGTACTGAGCAATCAGCTTCTCCTCGGCGTAGGCGACAGCATCGTCTACATCTTTTTTGGTGACACGTGCGCCCTTCTTGTAGTCGCGTGCATCGATGAAGCGATAGAACAAATTGGTCAACGATTGTTCTACCCCTTCCAGGGTATCTAACTTTTGACGAATGTCTTTGCGACTGACAAACGGGTCATCGCCGGCTGCGTCGAGAATGTTGGCAGCCGCCCGTCGAAGTGCCGCGTTCACATCACCTTTCGAAATACGAGCCATAGTATTTGGGTGTGGTTTTGGTTCACTCTAAGGTTAAAGTAGTGGTTGCCTCCGCTGCTCCCTGGCGCATCGTAATGTCGAAGCTTCCTTCGTAGAGGTAGGCCTTACCATTGTCGGCTACCTCTAGGTTGATGGGCTTTTCATCTTCTTTGCGCGCGTCGTTCAAATGGCTGTTATAGGTATCCAGTTTATCTACGCTCATTTCAAAGTGATAGGGCAGATAATTGAGCCCCCGGACGACCTCGTATTCCTTTTCGTATAGCTCCGGACCATCGGTGGCTGCCACCGTCATCGTGATCGATCCGGCTTCCCGGACATATACCGGGAGGAGTAATTCGCTTTCTTCGCGGCCCTGCATCCAGATAGCGGTGCTACCCCAACTGCTGCGGCGTCGTTGTTCGGGGAGTTCGAAGGCCAGGATGTCCTTGGCGAGATTCTCCGAAGTCAATTGCTGTAGCTCTCCGATGGGGGCTTTAAAGATGGATCGGCCGTGCGTACCAACGATCAGCTGCTTGTCGCGGTCGTGAACGACCACATCGTGTACGGCAACGGCGGGCAGATTGTTGGAAAATGCCTGGAAGGTATTGCCCCGGTCGACCGAAAAGTAGAGCCCATTGTCGGTGCCTACGTAGAGCAGGTTTTCGTTTGTGGGGTCTTCCTTGACCACATTGACCGGTTCGAGCGGTAGGTCCTCGCCGATGCGTTGCCAGGTCGTTCCATAATCCTCGCTGACGTAAACCATAGCGGTAAAATCATCCCAGCGGTAGCCATTCAGGCTGAGGTACACCCGCCCTTCTTCGAAGGCGCTGGCCTGCACCCGACTGACCCACTGGTCTTCGGGCAGTCCGTTGTTGATGTTGGTCCAACTGTATCCTCCGTCGCGGCTCACGTGCACCAGGCCGTCGTCTGAACCGGCGTAGAGCAGGCCGAACCGCAGGGGGGATTCGTGGATGGTAGAGAGCGTCCCGTACGGCACATCGCCCTGCTTACCGCCTTTGGTGAGGTCGTCGCTGATGATTTCGAAATCACTGCCCTGGTTCAGGGAGCGGTGGACGTGGTTGGACCCCATGTAAAACACGTCTTGATTGTGTACGCTCAGATGGATGGGAGCCTGCCAGTTCCAGCGGAACGGCCGTTCGCCTAGTTCGTGTTTGGGGGTGATGTAATCCCGTCGGCCGGTTTTAGTATTCACCCGGAAATAATTGCCGAATTGAAATCCGGTGTAGACAGTGACATTATCCCGCGTGTCGACGGCAACCTGCATGCCGTCTCCCCCCATGATAGATTTGTAGGGATAGCGACCGCTTTGGTGCCAATTCGTTCCGGCCTGGTAGGTAGAAGGCCCCATCCAGACGCCGTTGTCTTGGAGTCCTCCGTATACATTAAAAGGTTGTTGCATATCGACGGCGACGTAGTAGAACTGTCCGACGGGTGGGGTGTTGGCCTTCATCCAATTCGCGCCGTAGTCGTAGCTAATATTGACGCCTCCATCGTTGCCGATGATGAGGTGCCCGGGTTGTTCGGGGTTGATCCAGATGGCATGGTGATCAGCGTGGACGTTGCCCTCGTTGAGATTCGTCCAGGTTTTTCCGCCATCGTCGGATCGAATGATCGGGACGCCCAGCACGTAGAGCTGGTCTGCGTCGTAGGGAGCGACCTCGATGCGGCCGAAGTAGTATCCGTAGCTATTGTACACGGCATCGATGTAATCATCGTGCGCCCGTTCCCAGGTAGCGCCTCCGTCTGTAGATCGATAAACTTGCAGCCCAACTACGGGGGTGTCGAAGAGCATGGCGTTGGCATCCTCCAGATATTCGACCAACTGGAGCGGAGAAATTTCGCCGGATTCCAGCTTTTTACGGAGTTGTTCGGCTTTCAATTCACGGGGGAAGTTATTCGACCGGAGAAAGTCTTCGAGCAGGTAATTTTTCAGGCGCAGGATATCTTCCAGCGGCATAGTACGCAACATGTCTTTGGTGAGTACATCTTCCTCCGGTTCTTCTTTCGGTCGGCGGTTATAGTTGTCGATAGAGGCGTAAAGCACGGTTTGATTCCCGGCTTGGGCGATGGCGAGCCCGACGCGACCGGCACCGGGCCCGTGGGGAAAGGATTCGGAATTAGCCGTCAGGTTCGTCCAGGTTTTTCCGCCATTGGTGCTTTTGTAAATATCCGTTCCGGGGCCGGCTTCTTCGAAATTCCAGGCGGACCGGCTGCGCTCCCAGGTGGAAGCGTATAGTTCGTCGGGGTTGCCGGGGTGGCGAATTAACTCCACGGCTCCGGTACCCTCGTTGACGTAGAGGGTTTTCGTCCAGGTTTTTCCGCCATCTTCGGTTTGGAAGACACCGCGTTCTTCGTTGTTGGAATACAGATGGCCCAGCGCCGCGACGGTCACTACATTTGGATCATCGGGGTGCAGCAGAATGCGGCCAATGTGGTGGGTATCTTCCAGGCCGGTACGATCCCAGGTTTTTCCGCCGTCGGTACTTTTATACACGCCGTCGCCGGCGTAGGAGGACCGGCTGGAATTCACTTCGCCGGTACCCACCCAGATGGTGTTGTTTTCCCAATCGGCGGCAATGGCTCCGATGGTCATCACGCTTTCGTTTTGAAAGAGTGGTTCGAAGCTGATGCCGTTGTTTTCGGTTTTCCAGAGACCGCCGGAGGCATAGGCCACGTAGAACGTTGAGGGCAGTTGCGGATGTACGGCGAGATCGACAACGCGGCCACTCTGTACCGAGGGACCGATATTGGTAAAAGGCAGCGCTTTCGCCACCGATTGATCGATGAGCGCGAGCCGCTTATTCTCGTAGCTGGCAATGCGATCGGCCGCAGGTGTCACGACCGGTTGATTCATTTGTGCCTGGAGAGTACTGGCCGCCAGGAGGCTGAACAGAAGTAGAAAAAACCGCATAATTAGGCGTTGGTTTCAGTGAGAAGGAGATTGCCCGCTATTATACGAAAAAGCCTGCTGAACCTAATGAATGGCCGACTTCTCGGAGATCTGCTGACCGAAGGAGGGGGCATAGAAGGAACCCTCGGCTTCCCAGCCGATTGCCGGGCCCGGCTCGCCGCACACCATGTAGTGGGTGGGAAAAAAACGGCCCGCCCTCCAATCCTGCCAACCTCAAGGGATGCAGACAGCCCAAGCGTGCAACCTGCACGCGACTATCAGCGATGTACACGGCCGTAGCGCAATAAAATGTGTGGGCAAATTAAGAACGGACTACCCGAGGGGCAGTCTGGTATGAGAATGGACTAGCAAATATCGCTTATTTGAGCATAGTAGTCAAGCCCCGTGCAACGTCAGATGGTATTTTTTATTCAATACGCTCCAAAATACCGGCGCAAAAACCACTCTGTAGATAACAGCACCAGCAACAGGACAAAGATCCACTTGAGGTTTAGCGCCGATTCCGTTCGCACCGTCTGATAGACGACGGGCTTTACCGTTCCGCGGGCTTCCAGATCGGCGGGAAGCCGACTCAGTTCCGAGGGCAAAACAAGCTCGCCGCCCGACTGGTCGCTTAGTAGCCGGAGCAGGCCGTGGTTGGCCGTGGTTTCGACTAATTCGATCTGAATGGGCTGAATGCTGAATTGACCATTGAAGGTCAGGTTTTCCGTACCCGTATTGGTCGTGGCGCGATAGCGGTAATTACCGACGGGAAGAATGCCGGCGTTGAGCGTGTACGACCGGCCGCTGCGGTTAAAGGTATAATCGTAATCTCTGCCCGATTCATCGGTGATGGTAACTCGCACATCGGGGTCGTTGATCAGCTCGTAGTTGTCGTTGTAGAGCTCGGCGTCCAGTGTAATGGCTTCGTTTTCATCGAAGATATTTTTGGGCAACGTGACCCGGAAGCGACGCTTGTCTTCCTTGACGCTCAGGTATTGAGTGATCTGGCTGATCAGTTCGTCGAAGCGATCGTGGTTTTGGCGTTCGAGGTAGTCAAACAGGCGCCACCGCCACAGACCTGTTCCAAGCAGAACGGCCTTGCGGGCATTGCCGTCTTCGCCGAGCGCCAGCAGGGGGTAATCCGTATCGATGCGACCAATGCGCTGATTGACCAGTACACTGCCGCTCCCACCGGCCGCGAATTCACCGAAAGGCGCCTCCAAAGGAGGAAAACTGGGCAGGATGGCCTGCAACTCCTCGCTGACGGTAAATAGGCTGAAGTTATTTGCGGGCTGCGCCTGTACATCGTTGGTTTGTCGGCCGGCAGCATTAATCGTTATCAGGTTTTGAAGAGCACCAACGCGGTTGAACTGCGATTCCTCGCCCACGATAAAAAATATGGGCTTTTCTGCCGCTTCCATCGAACTGAGAAGGGGCTGAATGCCGAACCGGCGGCTTGGTAATTGGTGCAACAATACCAGGTCGTATGCTGCTACCTGTCCGCGAAAGGTGGAAGCGTAGGCTACTTCCACCTCGTTATTTTGCCCGCTTTCCAGGCTCTGCCGCAATGCGGTCAGGTCGGGGTGGGGAGCGTTGGCCAGCAGGAGGATTTTCTGCCGGGCATCCAGAATGTCGATGAAGATATCACGGACGTTATTGTTCGTATTGTTCTCCTCTTCAATGCGGGCCAGTTGGATGCGGTAGCGCTGCACTCCACTCTGATCGGCGTCTAGGATAAAGTCGAAGCTGCGGAAGAAATTGGTGCGATCAATAGGAACTTGTTCGCGTTGAAGGACCCGGCTGCGTCCGTTTTCGATCTTGGATACGGTGAGGGTCGAATTGGTACCGTTGGCGTTGTCGGCTCGCACGTCCACCTGAATGGTAAACCGGTCGTTCAGATAGGCGATCCGGTTGTGAAAAACGCGGCTGAGAAGGAGATCGCGGCGGCGGGTGGTGTCGCCGAGGGCGATGGTGTAAATGGGGGCATTGAGTTGCGTGCTGACGTAGGTTGGGTTGCTCCCCTCATTGTAAATGCCGTCGGAAGCAAGAATGACGGCTCCGACATTCTGATTGGCGTACAGGTCGTCCAATTCAAGCAGGGCCTCCGAAAGGTTGGTTTTCTTGTCCGTAAATCCCAGCGTATCCGATGGGCGGACCGTGGAGCCGAAGCTATAGGTCCGCAGATCGTAATTATCGCCCAGGGTGGCGATGAGTTGCGCGCGTGCCTCCAGATAAGCGGCTGTATCGGCTTTCATACCAGCGGAGATACTCTCACTGGCATCTTCGGCCAGGATTACGATGGGTTCCTGAGTGTCTTGTTGCAGGTAGCGGAGCAGGGGCGAAAGCAGGAGGATGCACAGGCCGGTAACGGACAGGAAGCGCAGCGCGCCCAACAACCAGGGGGTCCAATTGGCGCGTTCTTCGAAGGTGCGATCGCGGAAATACAACAGGCCGGCATAAATCAAGCCGACAAGCACGCAAAAAACAAGGAACCAGGTGGGGTATTCAAAGGTCAGTGCCTGCATAATATATTAGCCTACGAACTTATACCCAACGCCGCGGACGGACAAAAAGTATTCCGGATTCTTCGGGTCTTGCTCGAAGTATTTGCGGAAAGATAGGATAAAGTTGTCGATCGTTCGGGTACTCGGGTACACATCGTACCCCCAGACGGATTGAAGGATTTGCTGTCGGCTGACTACCTCTCCCCGCCGGTCGATCAGCAACTTCAGCAACATGGCTTCCTTCTTCGTGAGCGTAAACGTATCGCCGTTGGCGGTCGCCTCGTAAGTGGCAAAGTTGACGGTGTTTGTTCCGAAGGAATAGGTATCGAGGGATACTTCCGGTGATTTACTCGACCGCTCGATCAGGCGCTTCACTCGCAAAAGGAGTTCTTCGAAGACGAAGGGCTTGGTGAGGTAGTCGTCGGCCCCTTTCTTCAGACCCTGGATTCGATCTTGCGCCGTATCCTTCGCAGTGAGAAAGATGATGGGGGTATCGCGATCGGTAAGGCGCACTTGTTCTACGATCTGGAAACCGTCGACTTCCGGCAGCATGACATCTACGATCAGGAGATCGAAATGCTGTTCGGGGATGACGCGCAGGGCTTCCCGACCGTTATCAACGGCAACGACCTCGAAATTTTCCAGTTCCAGGTTCAGTTTGACGGTGTCCCGAATATTCTCTTCGTCTTCAATCAATAGTATACGTAACATGCACAGGCCTTTATATAGGAATGGATGGAGTTATTTCCTATAAGAGATAAGCGCGCAAAATGTTGATTGTGGCAATTACACGGCTGGAAGGACTACTTCAAACCGGGTCCCCTTCGGTTGGTTATCCAGCAACTGAATATTGCCATTGTGCCGCTTAACCAATTCGCGGACAATAAATAACCCCAGGCCGGTTCCCTTTGCCTGGCGCGTATCTTCACTACCCACGCGGTAGAATTTTTCGAACACCCGCTTCTTTTCGCGGTCGGGTATTCCGATGCCGTTATCGGCCACGATTAGAAAAAGATCTCCCGCCGCGTTCTGTTGGAGCTCCACGGAAACCGTCGATCCCGGGGGGGAATATTTGGCGGCATTTTCCACCAGATTGATAACCAGTGAGTGAATACCAGCGGCATCTCCTTCCATAAAGGGTAAATCCCCGGCGATGTCCAGCTCGAAATGGGTGTTGGGGTATTTGTTCTGAATAACGCTGAAAGCTTCTTCCACGATTTCTCCGAGGTGGAGCAGTTCGGAATTGAGTTGGTAGCTGGACTCCAGCTTGGCGGATAGCAGTAAATCTTCGACCAATTTGGTGAGACGATCGGCCTCCTGAATACCGTTCGAGCTGAGTTTTTCGCGCAGTGGGTCGGTCAGGGCGCGGCGTTTGAACGTCTCCAGAATCAGCCGTATCCCTGCAATTGGCGACTTCAATTCGTGGGTAATTGACAGCAGGAAGTTTCGCTGCTGCTGGTTGGTCCGGATTTCGCGGGCATAGCCCAAATACACGATATACATCCCCCCCAGTACGCTCAAAATCAGGATGAGGCTTTCCCCAATGATCATCCACTCCTGGCGTTGGTAATCGTCGCGGAGTTGCTGATAAGTAGGCGAGGCGTAAAAATCGATGGGCGAGTCGATAAGCCCTTCCGCCGCCATTCCGACCTGGGCCAGCTCCATTTTGGCGCGTGCCGCATCCCGGTTGGTCGTGAATAGCAGTACCGTCCACCAGAGAAATCCCAGCAGGAGGTAGGCCATCACCAGATAGGTTAGTATGCGGAGGCGGTGTTGCGTCATATCAATGTGCTAATGTGCTAATGTGCCAATGTGAAAATATTTGGCAAATTGGCACCTTGAATTATCGGCAGATTATTGAGAAGTCACCTCGATGTTTTCAAACACAACGTCCAGGCTTTGACAAACTTTTGCGGCGGCCTCGTCTAAATCGAGGTCGGTGTGAGCGGCGCTGATGAAACCAACTTCGTAGCCCGACGGGCCGAGGTAGACTCCTCGTTGTAGTAATTCGTGGTGGAGCAATTTAAAGAGTTCCATCCGTGCGGGGTCGATCTGGTCGGCGCGGCGGATGTGTTCGCGGCTAAAACAAACCCAGAATATGGAGCCGATGTGCGGAATGGACAAGTCATACCCTTTCCGGTCGACGTACTCCTGGACGTGCCCCACGAAACGCCGGGTTTTCTGTTCGAGTGATTCGTAGAAGCCGGGAGCCAGACATTGTTGGATAGCAGCGTGGCCGGCGGCCATAGCAACGGGGTTGGCGGAGAGGGTGCCGGCCTGATAAACGGGGCCTTCAGGAGCAACGGATGCCATGATGTCGGCACTAGCCGCATAGGCTCCCACCGGAAAGCCCCCTCCGATGATTTTACCGAACGTGATGATATCGGGGCGTACCTGATAGTAGCCTGCTGCACCGGCCGGGCCGACCCGGTATCCGCTGATGACTTCGTCGAAAATGAGCAACACCTGGTGCTTGTAGGCTTTGAGCCGGAGGCATTGCAAAAAGGAGGGCTCCTGTAGCAGGAGGCCGTTGTTGGCGGGTACTGGTTCTACAATGATACAGGCCGTGTCGTGGGCGTGCTGCTGTAGGGTTTCTTCCAGCAGATCGCGGTCGTCGAGTGGCAACACAATGGTTTCCCCTACGAAACTCGGAGGGATGCCGGCGCTGGTGGCGGTGCCGAAGGTAGCCAGCCCGGAACCGGCTTTCACCAGTAGGCTATCTACGTGCCCGTGGTAGCAGCCCTCGAATTTGATCACTTTGCTCTTTCCGGTATATCCCCGGGCCAGCCGGATCGCCGACATGACCGCCTCCGTACCGGAGCTTACAAAGCGCACCTTATCGATGTAGGGGTGATGATCGACAATGAGCTGGCCAAACTGGTTGCCGAGAGCGGTGGGCGTGCCGAAGCTCGTCCCTTTGTTGATTGCCTCTACCGCTGCCTGCCGGATGTGCGGATGGTCGTGTCCGTGGATAAGAGGGCCCCAGGAACAACAAAAATCGAGATATATATTGCCGTCCTCATCGATGATCCGACAACCATGCCCTTCCCGGATAAACAGTGGAGGGCCACTAACGGACTTGAACGCTCTTACAGGCGAATTGACGCCGCCGGGAAAGTAGCTCTTCGCCTCTTCGAATAATTCGGCAGAACGGTGGCGGGGTATGCGGTTCTCAAATTGCATCGATTTGTTTTTAAGTCAAAACCGTTGGGAATATTACACATTCTATTCCCAAATCGGTTATACGAACAACCGTAGCTTCACCCTGAGGGTGGTGTTGCTATAGTCAATAATGCGCAACATTATCCAGTCGGCTTATCGAACTATTAATACAACACTCAACTTGGACAAAGTAAACCAGAGCGGACGACATGCAGAACTTCTCGATCAATTGAGTTGCTACCAATCGGCGATTGAAAGCAGCGGAGCTGGCATCTGGGATTGGACGGATTTGTCGAAGGAAACGATCCAGATATCGGATCAGATGGGCCGGCTACTCGGAATGACTCATCAAAACTCCGGTTTGTCTTTCACTCAATGGTACGAGCAGGTGCATCCTAAGGACCGGGGTGCTTTCCTGGATGCTTTTTATGAACACGTAGAAGATAGAATCCCATTCGATCTGGAATACCGCACGAAGGTGGGGCCGGGATACCGGTGGATGCGTGCCACTGCTCAATCCGTTCGCGATGGCGAAGGTAAGGTATTGCGCATGAGCGGTATACTTCAAGACGTCCAGGATGCCCGTCAGGCGCAAGAAAAGCTCGACTTGACCAAGGCAGAAATGGAAGATTTCGTCTACAGCGTGGCGCACGATTTGCGTGCTCCCGTACGGCACATAACCAGCTTCATCGAAATCATGGAAGAAGATCTGGAGGGAGAGCTTAGTGATCTGGGTTGGGATTACCTGCTAAACATTCGCCAGGCTGCCGACCGCTTAGGACGAATGATCGACGATTTGCTCCAGGTATCCCGCAGCCAACGCCTGCCCTTGCGCCGGGGGCGTTTCTCGAGTGGCACACTAGTAGAACGGATAGTAGATGAAATGATCCGCCAGGAGCCTACCGAGCGGAAAATTGAAATGCAAATAGACACCCTTCCGGATATTACCTCCGATCCGAATTTGCTGGAAGTCATATGGCGAAACCTGCTTTCGAATGCTCTGAAATTCACTCGCGATCGGGAGATCGCCCGCATCCGTATCGGGCATTATCAAGGCGAGGAGGCATACACGTTTTTCATCGCAGACAATGGGATGGGGTTCGATATGGCCTATTCCGACAAGCTGTTCAAGTTTTTCCATCGGTTGCACGTCGACGATCGCCTCGAAGGTACCGGTGTGGGGTTGGCTAGTACCGCCCGCAGCATCCACCGGCTTGGGGGAGAGATTTGGGCGGAAGGCGTATTGGACGCAGGAGCAACCTTCTATTTTAGTATTCCTCTTGTATTTGACGGGAATTGATCCTTTTTGGTTTGGAATGCTATTTATTTGTTAGTTCAAACCAAATTGTTTTATATTGCCATCCCTTACACCAGATTTGCATGGCAAGACTAGCAGAATCAACCGTTCAGAAAAGAGCGCTAAATCATTTGGAGCGGCGGTATCGGTGGTGGGCGAGGGGCGGAAAGATCTTCGCCGATACCGAAGTGCGCACACGTCCGGAACACGGAGGGAAGCGGGCGGACGGTCTGATCGTTTACCACCACTGGTTGTGGGGGCTGACGGTCGTTTCGCTGGAAGCCAAAAGCCTGAAAACCCTGCCGGCAATTCGTCCCTTCCGGAATTGGTGGCGGTGGCTGGTAAACAGTTTACTTGCCGGGTTGCTTATTTGCCTGGCCAGTGGCGCTTTTCTGGCATTCGTGCGCTTCGACGACGGAGCGTGGCAGTACTATTATCCCGCCGGGGCCTTTGCGTTGGGCACGATATTATACGGCTATTTTGCCCGCAATCACTTTGGCAATTTCGACTTGCGCGTAATCGATCAGGTGCTGCAATACCCGGGGCACCGGCGGTGGTTGGCCATTAGTTCGGATAGCGCCCGGGCGATGAAAGCCGAAAAGTTTGAAATTCTAAGTGCTATTTGCAAAATACAGGGAGTTGGGTTGATGGAAGTTGCCCCGTTGGGCAGTATACGCATTCACCGCAGACCCCGCAGGCAGTGGTCCTGGCAGTCATCCTTCCTCTCTCCTTACAGCCGTGAAGCGGAAATCAAATCCTACCTAACCGATTAAACGGTTGTAAAACTTCTGGTTGAGGTGCCCTAACCATACCCGCGCCCTGCATGGGTTGCAATGGGAATTCCCGGTTGTACGGTATTATTGCCTTATATTAAAGCGCAGTGAAATAGAATGCGTATGGAGTTGAATACGGTACTGGCGGAATTATTCTACCAACACGACCGGGTGCATATTCCCGGCATCGGTGGATTCGTACTTACCTATCAGCCGGCCGCAGTTGATCAGATCAAGGGGGAGGCCAATCCGCCGAGTAAGCGTGTGGAATTCAACCCCAATCTGGTCTTGGACGACGGCCTGCTTTCCAATCACTTACAGCGGCAATACGGCATGACTGCCGAGGAGGCGGAACGCCAAATCGAATCTTACACCCGTCAAATTCACGAACGGATTGATCAACGCGAACTCGTTGAGTTGCCCGGCATCGGTCGATTGTACCGCAACTACGAGAACAAACTGCAGTTTCTCGCCGATGAGACCAACTTTTTTCCCGCCACCTTCGGATTACCCAGCGTAGACGCGCAGCTCGTCGAGCGGCAGGAGCGCCCGAAGCCCGCCACCGAGGAATCGAAAACGGCAGTACCCGCACCTCCCGCCGATACTTCCGACCGGCTGGCTGGTTGGTTGCAGCGCAATCTGCTGATCCTGGGAATGCTCACCGTATTGCTGGTAGTTGCCGGTTATTATTTACTCTACCAAGACGCCCTATCGGATGGCGAGGAAGGGGCCACTGTGCCGGAAGAGCGCCTAAACGTAAGCCCAACCGATCAGTCGGCTCCAACTGAGCTACCGACTCCGAGCGTTGAATCCAACTCCGAGCCCCCCATTTCGTCTGCCGTCGTTGCAATCGGGTTGTTTTCCGATTCCGAAAATGTGCGCAAGATACGCCAGCGACTCTCTGAAGCCGGCTACGAGTTTTACAGTGAAGTCGAAAATGGCCGAACGCGAGTGGGGATTCGCCTCGAATTCGAGACGGAAGCCGAGCTGATGGAATCGCTGAGCGATATCCGCGACCGCTTTGCATCCGATGCGTTCGTCATGCTGCGCGACGGCGTTCGGCAGGAGTAGTGATCCACGCTCCCAACTCCCTTCCCACTTTGGTGTTCCTACATCGGATGTGTGTTGCGTCCGCTCTCTAGACCACATGTATGACCCTCCAAAAAATTGCGCTTCTCCTGGCCAGCACACTGACCGTTATGGCTGGTGCGGCCATTGCACCGGCTTTGCCGGCGCTGTCCGACCACTTTGCCGATATTCCGAATATCGATCTACTCATTAAATTGCTGCTTACCCTGCCGGCTATTTTTATCGCCCTGTTATCGCCCCTGGCGGGCTGGATCATCGATAGAAGCTCCAAAAAGCGCTTGCTGCTCGGAGCGATGGTCCTGTATGCCATCGGTGGGGCCGGGGGATTTTTGCTCGACAATATCTGGTTGTTGTTAGGAAGCCGGGCCATCTTGGGAATTGCCGTGGCGGCCATTCTCACAACGGTTACTACTTTGGTAGGCGACTACTTCGAAGGGAGCGCGCGCAATCGGTTTCTCGGTACCCAGGGAGCCGTAATGGCCTTTGGCGGCACAGTCTTCGTCACCATTTCCGGCCTCCTGGCCGATCAGGGATGGCGCTATCCTTTTCTAATCTATTTGCTTTCTCTACCCATCTTGCTGCTGAGTGCCCGCTATCTGACTGATCCTCCCATTTCGTCGGCAGTCTCGGGGCAGCAAAGAGAACGGGTGCCACTTCCAAGGCTGATCTGGATGGTGTACGGGCTGACGTTCCTCGGAATGATCGCCTTCTATATCGTGCCGACGCAGAATCCGTTTTTGCTCCGGCAAAACGGAGCGGCTTCCCCCAGTTGGCAGAGCCTGGGACTCGTGGTGGCAACGCTTGCAGCGGCGGCCATGTCGCAATCCTACAGCAAGTTGCGCAGCCGATTTTCCTTTGCGGTCATTTACGTTATTGGCTTTACGCTGATGGCCATCGGTTTCGCCGGCCTGGGGCTAACCACTTCGTTTGGCGCGGCAGTCGCGTTCTCCGCTCTGGCCGGTGCGGGTGCCGGTACGCTCATGCCCAATGGCAGCACGTGGGCCCTGGCGCTATCCGACCGGCGCACCCGCGGCCGCCTGATGGGCGGATTGAGTACGGCCATTTTCCTTGGGCAGTTTGTCTCGCCCCTGGTATTCGAACCAATAGTCAGCGTTTCCAACCTGTATCAGGCCCATCTATTTGCAAGTGGTGCCCTGCTATTGATCGGCCTGGGAGTACTTATCTGGTCGCACCAGTACCGACGGGTTGAGCAATCGGTTGTTTAATGTGCCGATGTATCTCGAACGGGCACATCAGTACAGGAGCGCATTAATCCGTTGAATTGCCGACCACATTCGCTGTTCTTCCATTCCGCGAATAATATGGTAGGGCCTTTTCAGCTGAGATAGGAGTGCTTCGTAACGACCAAACAAAGCCAGGCGGACTTCTGGATTCGGGGCTTCGCGGAGTGGATCGGCTATCCAGGGGAGATCCGGATAGCACAGCAGGATCGTTCCGTAGTCGTATTGGGGAGGCTGTAGAGCCATCCGAACCGGAGGATCGACCGAACCGAACCGAACGGCACTCCAAATGGCAATCACTTCCGGTCCGGTATCGCAAAATAACAACCTGGGGGCTGTTTGGGCGGCCTGCTCCTCACTAGCCAGCTGCCCAGACAGAATGCGGTGTAGGTCACTTTTTACGTAAGGACGGTGAAGTCCTTCGAGGTATTGCCGGGCATATTCGGGTACCCACGGCATCCCATAATACGCCGCCAGGCGCTGTGCGAGGGTGCTTTTTCCGGTCGACTCCGGGCCAGTGATCAGTATTTTTTGCATGAACGATTACGTAGATTTAACGACGGTATTCACCCAGGCAGCCAACTGTGGGCGAACTCGTTTGTTTGGCTCGGTGTAAATAGTCCCGATCGAACGTTAATTATGCACGATATTGAGCCCTTCTACCGCTGGCGAGAACTCTACGTCGCTGATCGCGATTCCCGATCGCCTTTCTTCGGCCGGCAGTATAGTGAGTTTACCTTTCATCAAAAAGTCTACAATTACTTCATTCATCCACAGTGGGATGCCTTCGGCTCTTCGACGCTCTACCTAAAATTGTTGTTTGTCGACTACGAAGAAGGCTACGCCATCATCGAGCTGATCGGAGAGTGGAATGATTGCCTCCACAATGATGTAATGTTTCTCAAACGCGAGGTAATCGACGTACTACAGGAGGAAGGGGTATTCAAATTTATTCTCGTCGCGGAGAACGTCCTCAACTTTCACGGCGATGACGATAGCTATTACGAAGAATGGTATGAGGAAACCACCGATGAATTCGGCTGGATTGTGTTTCTGAATGTACTTCCACATGTAGGCGACGAGATGCGCACTACCAACATCGATCAATACGTCCATTTCGGTGAACCCTTCGATCAAATCAACTGGCGCCCCCACAAGCCCGAGCGCATTTACGAAGCCATCGAAGGGCTGGTGCAAACGGTCACGAAACGAATTTATTAGATAGTTTGGCTGCCGCCAGATATTTCGACTTTTTGGTATAATTACTTAGCTAAATATCTGAAGGTTTAAAAAACTAAAGAACTAATCTCCTCCATCATCCAAACCAACTCGAGGTCGGCATTGTACCGGGCGTTGAACGCAAAGGGTTGCCCACGGCGGAGGAAATCGTAAATAGCGGCATCCGTCGGAGGGGTCGGAAGGGTAGGGAGGCGCTCGAAGGACACCCATTCCAGGATCCCTTCATCGCAGGGAGGCGGGTCGATGTACTCGATGTCGGCCACATAAATAGCGCACCACCAATTGTAATCTACGGGCGAAGACTCCACCAGGCTACCGCCGTAGCGCAGCTCGGTCAGTTTGATGCCGGTTTCTTCCCAGGTTTCCCGGATGGCTGTAGTACGCGGGTCCTCGTGGGGGTCCACTTTCCCGCCTACGGGTACGTAGCGGCCACGGTTGGGTGCTTTGGCCCGCTTGAGCAGGAGAAATTGATCTTGATGGCGCAAGACCACCATGGCAGCAGTGCGCTTTAGGCCGGCGGGAAATGAACTCATGAACCTTCGATTGACTGATTGGATAGTTCGTACTATTGTAGTATGAAAAAACGGGCGAATGGTTTACTGATGGTGCTTGGACTGCTGTTGTTTGGTGCCTGCCGCCAGGAAGCAGAAAGTACCGAGTTCGTCTTACTGGATTCGGATCATGTGGTGGCCTTCTTGTCACCGCAGGTAGGAGGTCAGATTATTCGGGAAGATCCCATCGAAGGCTACTTCGACCACATTCGCCCCCTCGACATGGCGCTGCAGTTGCGCCAATCTGTAGATAACTTTTCTACTCCCGAAGCACTATTGAGCTACTATCGCCAGTCGCTTGCCAATGCCGTGACGGCCTTCGATCCTAGGGACAAGAACCGGCTGTCTGGCATTTTTCAGGAATTATTTCAGGAAGTAGAGGCCCGCTATCCGGGCTTGTGGCCGGATACCGTACAGCTACTTCAGGTAAAGCCCTTTCACCTTGGCGAAGGGGTGTACTTCACCCGGCAAGGGGCTATTCTGATGCCGGAATCGGACGTAGATCGGGCCCTGCGAGAAGACCTTGCTACGGTGCTGCTGCACGAAGTTTTTCACCTCTACAGCCGCCGCTTTCGGCAGGAGCGGGATAGTATGTATGCTCTGATTCAATTCGAGCGCCCTGGTTTCCCAATCCGGATTCCCGAAGATTTGGAGCCTCGCCTCCTGCTAAATCCCGACGCGGTAGATACCGATTACGTCCTGCAACTGGATTCCATTTGGACGATTCCATTGATTTTTCAAGCTACAACCGAAGCTCCGGCGCATACAGACTACCTGGATGCGCTCCAAATCCGCTATTTTGAATTGGACACTATTCGGGATACTTTAGTCGTGCGAGAGCCGCAACGCAACTGGGTACAATCGCCTGCGTTTCGCAAAGCCACCGGAGGCAATACAGACTACATCATCCATCCGGAAGAAATACTAGCGGATAATTTTACCCTGCTATTCGGTCGGCAACTGGGGCAGCCGCGCATCCTGTCTGAGCGAGGCAAGCAGGTTCTCGATCGGCTGGACCGTTATTTGAGCAATCAATTTCCTGCCCGTGATTAATCGTTTCCTTCGATGGGCGCCGCACTGGCGATATGGGTTACCTCTGATTATACTGCTGGTGGCCAGCTGGTGGTTTGGGTTGCCCCGGCCGCTGTTTGATACGCCGGTTGCGACGGTACTCGAAGATCGGCAGGGCGATTTACTCAGTGCGCAGATCGCTGAGGATGGGCAGTGGCGCTTTCCCCCGCCGGATAGCTTGTCGGAAAAGCTGACCCAGGCAATCATCCACTTTGAAGACCGCCGCTTTTACCGCCATCCGGGGGTGGATGCGATTGCCTTGGGGCGGGCAGTTCGCGATAATGTTGCTGCCGGTCGGATCGTCAGCGGGGGAAGTACGTTGACGATGCAGGTGGTGCGACTCAGCCAGGGCAATCCACCGCGTACGTGGTTGCGCAAGTGCTGGGAAATATTGTTGGCACTTCGACTCGATCTGACCTACTCCAAAGCGGATATTCTGCGTCTCTGGGCAGCCCACGCGCCCTTCGGTGGAAATGTGGTAGGCGTGGAAGCCGCCGCCTGGCGCTACTTCGGGAAAACCCACCTGCGGCTCAGTTGGGCGGAAGCCGCCACCCTCGCTGTCCTGCCCAATAGCCCTGCCCTGATCCATCCGGGGCGCAACCGAGCACAACTTCGCCGAAAGCGCGACCGGCTGCTGCGACTCCTCCACGAATTTGGTAAAATGACGGATACAGATCTGGAGTTGGCCCTGGCCGAGCCGCTACCGGAGCAGCCCCTGGAATTGCCGAGAGTGGCAACCCATTTGCTGGAACGAGCGCGACAAGAACACGGCCCGGGGCGCTATCGAACGAGCATCGACCAATCGTTGCAAAGGCGGCTGCGTGCCATCGCTGAGCGACACCAGCACGAACTACAGGGCAATCGTATCCACAACCTGGCCGTATTGGTGGTCGATGTGGAAACAGGAGCGGCCCTCTCGTACCTGGGAAATGTAACGGACAATGATGCGGAGTACAGCCCCGCTGTAGACATCATCCGGGCACCCCGAAGCCCCGGGAGTTTATTGAAGCCGCTCTTGTTTGGCTTATCGCTGCAGGATGGGTTGATTTTGCCCGCCAGCCTGTTGCCGGATGTCCCTAGCCCCTTTCGGGATTTTCGGCCCGCCAATTTTGAAGAAACCTACGACGGAGCAGTACCGGCCAACGAGGCGTTGTCTCGTTCGCTCAACGTACCGATGGTGCACCTGCTTAAAGAGTACAGTACTGAGCGCTTTCACTATGCATTGCAGAAGTGGAACTTCCGGCATATTGACCGGCCGGCCGGGCACTACGGCTTATCCATCGTACTAGGTGGCTGCGAGGTAGACCTCTGGGAAATAACGGGCTGGTATGCTTCGATGGCACGGATGCTCAACCACTATTATCCTCAACAGGGCCGCTACCGCGCGGCGGATTGGCACCCTCCACACTATTTACAGACCGCACCAATCGATAGAGATACCATCCTGAGCCCATATCCCCGCTTACTCGGGGCCGGCGCTGCCTACGCGGTGGTGGAAGCCATGCAGGAAGTGCGCCGGCCAGGTACGGCAACCGGCTGGCGAGAGTATCGTATCGGTCGGCGCATCGCCTGGAAAACGGGGACCAGCTTTGGGTTTCGCGATGCCTGGGCCATTGGTATCAGTCCGCGCTATGCCGTGGGCGTTTGGGTGGGCAATGCCGACGGCACCGGCCGCCCCGGTCTCGTGGGCGTACGAGCTGCGGCCCCCGTCCTCTTTGACGTATTCGGAGCCTTGCCGGCCGACGAGCGCCCCTGGTTCGAACCTCCCTACGATGAAATGCGCCGCACTACCGTTTGTGCTCAAAGCGGCTACCGGGCCTTACCCATTTGCCCCACCGATTCGGCATGGGTGCCCCAATCGGTTCTGAGCGGGCCGTCCTGTACGTTCCATCAGGTGATTCATACAGATCGAGAAGGTGCCTTCCGTACCAATTTAGACTGCGCTGCGGCAGAGGACGTGGTGGCGCGGAGTTGGTTTGTATTGCCGCCTCTTCAGGCGTATTACTACCGCAGCTTGCATCCCGACTACGCCCTGTTGCCTCCCTGGCGTCCTGGCTGTACTCCCACCTCCGTCCAGGATCGACCTATGCAACTTATCTATCCGCGTCGACCCAGCCGCATTTTTGTGCCGCGCGATCTGGACGGCAGCCCTTCTGCTACTATTTTCGAGGTGGCTCACCGCGATCCGGAGGCCGTCGTTTTCTGGCATCTCGATTCCGAATACCTGGGCAGCACCCGTCAGTTTCATACCATGAAACTCCGGCCACCACCCGGTCGGCACCGAATCGTGCTGGTCGATGGTGCCGGCAACCGATTGGCGCAGTGGTTCGAGGTCATCGAGTAGCGGAGACTAAAATAGCGACTGTTGCATCGCTTCCGTTTGCACGTCGACGGAGGCTACCCGACCTAGGTTGACGAAATGAACGAACCGCCCTTTCACCGGAAGGTCGAAGGCAAAGCCCGCCCCCCGGCCTGCGTAGTAGAGAAATGGTCCGAGTTCGGTGGCCTTGCGGTCACATTTATCACCCGAAAAGGTGGAATACTGGAATAAGTAAAGGCCGTTATCCCGGACCAACAGCCAGTCAATCACGGCATCGAGCACCCGCCCGTTTTCCGTGTAGCGAATGGGATAGTGAAGATGGTACTGCGCCGCTGTCTCATACTGGCGGAGCCATTCGCCCCAGGCAGCGGATTGACGAATTAGCTGTGGCGCCGCAGATTCCGAAAGATCGAACCGGCGCAAATGTGCCCGGGCCAATTCGCTGCCGTCTTCCGCATCGCCGAGTAAGGCGCTGGCGGTAAGAAAGGCCTTTCTGCAGCGACCCACCTGGTGCGGATCGCCTTCTATCTGGAGGTCCGCTGCACCGGCGTACTGGTCCAGTTGCCCGCAATTGGATTTGAGTATCCCACCCGCGGGATCGTAGGGCAGCAGGTGGTAGGGAAGATAAGGAGGCTCGGCACGACCGGACCGCGGTGCCAGAAACCGAACGACCTCGGGCGGCAGGGGAGCAGTAGGGAAGGTTTTTGGAAAAAGAAAAACCTGCGTCGCTTTATCCAGATGGCAGTCCTTCCAAGACCAGGGTGTTTGGTCGGTTTGCTCGTCGAGGGTGGGGATGCCCGCGTCGCCCTTATTGTACACGCGGTTGAGCCACCCCGTTGCCTGGCCGATGCGGGTGGGAAACACCAGAAAGTCGCGGGCCCGGGTAAGGCCGACGTACAGTAAGCGAGCTTCCTCTTCGCGTGCCTGTGTCTTTTTGATTTGCTGTTCGGTACTATCCGTCAGTGCCGCATGCAGTGCCGTTCCCGATAACTGATCTCCGTAAGGATTGACCCAGTAGCGGAGCCAACGATTGGCCAGGACGTGCTCCAAATCGACTGTATCGGATTCCGGGATAATATCGACGCCCCATACTTCGGCCCGAAGCGGTTGTTCGAGGCTGTGACAGATAACGGCCGGCCATTCCAGACCTTTACTTTTGTGATACGTAAGTACCTGTACGGCATCGTTGGTGGCGGTGGCGGCCTGAAGATCGTCGCCGCGTCGGCCCAGCTCGCCGAGGAAGAGCAAAAAGCCCCCGAGCGAGGCTGCGGAGTGAATCCGATTGCAGTTGTCTTCGTACTGAAGCGCTAATTGCCGCAGCACATCGACGTTGGCCAGGCGCTGTTCGGCTTTTCCCCAGCCAACGATCCGGCGCCTCAGATCGAGTTCTTCCAACACGAGGTCCAGGGTTTCGGCGCTGGATAATTCCCGGGTGCGGGGCCGCAAAGCTTCTAATTGTTGAATGCGGGTATCCTGCAGGCCCCACGGACCGGTTTGGGAGCCCTGGAGAAACTCGATTCGTTCGGCCACAATTGCCTCCAGTGATTGGCCGCTACCAAGGCGGAGGATTTCGGCAACTGACAGGCTGTCTTCTGCATTGAGCAAGAATTTTAAACAGGCCAAAATCAGAACGGCCTCGGCAGTATCGAGCAGTCCGCTGCGGGCGATAGTGGCCTGGAGGCCGGCCTGGTGGAGGGCATCGGCCATTTGGACACATTCCTTATTAGACCGGCAGAGAATTGCCACATCGCCTGGCTGCATCCTTCGGACCTCCTGCGCGCCTTTCGGAAGAATAACGGGGTCGCCGGCCAGCCATTCGGCCAGCGCCCGCGCAATGCTTTGGTTGAACCAATCGCGGTTGGTGCGCTTACTACCGTCTTCTGGGGCAAAATGCCAGTGACGAAGAGCCGGCTGCTCCGAAAGAGCGCTGGGCTCCGCCGGAAAAAAACGATTGCCTTCGGGCATCCGCATCGGATCGAGAGCAACCTCCTCGGGTCGAACCTGATCGAATGCCTTGGTGAAAATGGCGTTGGATGCGTATACCAGTTCCTGCCGCGAACGCCAGGAATGGCGCTGAATGTTTTCCGCCTGAACCCCTCCCGCCGCATCGATTATGGCCCGCATGAGCCGCGGTTCGGCACCCCGAAAACCGTAAATGCTTTGCTTGGGATCGCCCACCCAGATACTTTGACTGGCGAGTTGGGAGAGTTTTAGAAATATCTCCAGCTGAATGGGGCTGGTATCCTGAAACTCGTCGACCATCAGCAGATCGATCTCCGCGCGCAGGGCCTCCTGCACGACCGAATGGTCGAGCAACTGATTGACGAGCACTTCCATGTCGGTGTAATCGATCAGCCCCCGGCTTTTTTTATAGCGTTGGTATTCTTCGATGGCCGCCCGGCTGGTATCGAACACTAAAAAGATGAAATCGCGAATATCCTCCTGAAACGCCGGCAGCGACGCGTGTCGGCCCGCACATTCCAGCAGAGGCCCCACGAGATCCGTACTTTTTTTCCCGGGCGAGAGCTTGGTAATTTTAACCCAGGTATGCCAGTGCAATTTCTTGCGCCGTTGCAGTTCGGATTCAATTGCCCGAATATCGTCGGCGACCTGCTGGGTTTTTCGGGTAGTGTCGGATGTTTGCTCCGACAGCGCTACCCGGCAGGTAGACAGCTGTTGGCGCAGCTCCTCGTAGAGCCGATCGCCGAGGCTCGGATCGGGTTCAGGCAGATACGTCCGGAAGGATTCCCAGGAGCGCTGCTTGCTGCGATCGAGGTCATCGGGCGAAAAATTGTTGGCCCGAGCCACATCGATGAGCGCGCGCACCTGGGCGCGCCAATCGTAATCGGAGCGCCGCTTATTCAGTCCGAGGTGGCCCACCAATTGTTCGAAGCGTTCCACGCGCTCCATAGCCAGCACGGAGGAAAGCGAGAGATTGAAGAGGCGCTGTTGGTCCTCGTCGGCAATGATATCTACCTGGGGAGAAACGCCGGCCTCGTAGGCAAATCGACGCAATAGCTTAACCCCCAATCCGTGCACCGTGCCGATGAGCGCGTTCGTCAACTGGTCGGCCTGAGCACTTAGCCCCTGCTGGAGCAAGCGTACCCGCACGCGCTCCTGCAATTCGGCGGCGGCTTTCCGGGTGAAGGTCGTTGCAATGATACCCTCCGCCCGAACACTCCCGTCTACTAACAACTGAACCAACTCTTCCGTAAGGCGGTAGGTTTTTCCACTACCCGCCCCCGCTGAAATGATCTTTAGGGATTCTAGCATATACCTGTACTCACGAAAAAACCAACCCACAACCACCCAGGCGGCCGTTCCGTTGGATGTAGGAAGCCTCCAATATAAGATATGACTGCGAACGTTCAAATAAGTGGTGAATTTGCGCCGGGTGTACGGGCCCTCATCCCGATATTATATGCTGCCTGGACGGATCGATCCCTTTCGATTCCCGAGATTCGGGCCTTGCGCCAGCAGGCGAGCGAGTTGCCTTTTTTAACGGCCGAAGATCAATCGCTCCTGCTGCGCTGGAGTGATCCTAGCCGGCCACCGAGTAGAGATTTGTTTAAGCTATGGGAAATCGAAACCAAGCGGGCCAGCGCCGCATTTGGGGATACGCCGAATGCCTCCCTTACCGACCTGGGCTTCTGGCTGGCTGAACAAGCGTTCGAGGAAGTAGAAGCCGAGGGGTGGCAAAATGATTCGTGGCGGCAGCAACTCCATCTACTCGAACAGCAATTGGGGCCATCCATCGAATTGGCTTATCGAACCATCTTTCCCCATCGGGAAACCGCTTTTCAGGACCGGCAACCCCCGCCCTTTGAGGTGGAGGTATTGCAGCATCTGCTGGATGGACCGTTCCGGGAAACAAAAGACCAACTGCGCGAACTGCTCACTTCACCGGCTTTCGAGCGACGCACGATGCGGGTGAAGGAAGAACACCGCAGCCAGGTGCTGCAGTGGTGCCGATTGTTGGCAGCGGAAGGTTTCGGAGCATTGAGCTATCCGCTCGCTTACGGCGGTCAGGATGATATGGCCCGTTATGCGGCCGTGTTTGAGCAATTGGGGTACCACGATTTAAGCCTTGCCATCAAATTTGGCGTTCAGTTTGGATTGTGGGGCGGCTCGGTATTGAACCTTGGCACCACCTACCATCACGATACCTACCTGGAAGCCATTGGACGCCTTGACCTTCCCGGTTGCTTTGCCATGACGGAAACCGGTCACGGCTCCAACGTGCGCGGGCTGGAGACGACGGCGGTTTACGACCCCGAAACGGATGAATTCGTCATCCATACCCCTCATGTCCAGGCGGGTAAGGAATACATCGGCAACGCAATGGATGCCCGGATGGGCTCGGTATTTGCCCAACTGATCGTAGATGGAGAAACTAGGGGGGTGCATGCCTTTCTCGTGCCCATGCGCGACCCCGAAGGCTACCTGTTGCCCGGCATCCGTGTGGCAGATAATGGCTATAAAATGGGATTGAACGGCGTGGACAACGGCCGCATTTGGTTCGATCAGGTGCGCATACCCCGAGGCAATTTACTCGATCGATTCGGGAGCGTTGATGCGGAGGGCAACTACCACAGCCCCATCGAGCATCCCTCGCGCCGCTTTTTCACGATGTTGGGCACGCTGGTAGGAGGGCGGGTATTCGTGCCGCGGGCCGGATTAAGCGCGGCCAAATCGGCCTTGGCCATTGCCATTCGTTTCGGTCTGCGCAGGCGGCAGTTTGGCCCGGCACCCAATGAGCCGGAAATGCTCATTCTGGATTACCCCAATCAGCAGCGGCGTCTTCTTCCCCTGCTGGCCAAAGCCTATGCCTTGCACTTTGCGCTCGATTATCTGCTGGATCGATTCGTCGGCCGGGCGGAAGCGGATATTCGGGAAATCGAAACGATGGCGGCGGCATTAAAGGCCCACGCCACCTGGTTTACAACCGATTGCATTCAGGAATGCCGCGAAGCCTGCGGAGGGAAGGGGTACTTGGCCGAAAATCGCTTCGCCGATCTCAAGGCCGATACGGAAATCTTCACCACCTTCGAAGGGGATAATACCGTTCTTATGCAACTGGTGGCAAAGGGTGTCCTTTCCGAATTTCGGAAATCGTTTTACGAAGAAGGAAACATGGCTGTGCTCCGGTACATTGGTCGCCGGATCACCACCGTGTTGACCGAACAAAATCCGGTGGTAATCCGCAATACGAGCCGGGAGCACCTGACCGATGCCGATTTTCAGCTCAGTGCCCTGCAATTTCGCGAATACCGCCTGACGTCCACCTTAGCCCAACGGCTGCGCAGCCTCATCAAATCCGGGCAATCTGCCTTCGAAGCTGGCCTGGAGTGCCAAACGCACATGATTGCACTAGCTACGGCCTACGCAGAACACCTGGTGCTGCGCCAATTTGTTGCAGCCGTAGAACGGCTTCCGGAAGGCAGAGTGCGGCAAGCCCTCGACCGGCTGCGTCAACTCTATGGCGTCAGTGTGTTGGAGGAACACCGGGCGTGGTACCTCGAGCACGACTACATCAGCGGCAATAAGAGCAAGGCGATTCGCAAGGCCGTCGATGTGCTCTGTGCGGAGGTCCGGCCCGAGGCCGGTGCCCTGATCGATGCCTTCGGGATTCCCGACCGGTTGCTAGGGGCACCAATTGCGGCGGCATAGCACCACCAAATTTTTTACGGCCTTCGGGTATTTCCTGCTTTTTATTATTTCCTTAACTAGTAGTTCTGGCATTCATTCGTTAGATTGAGTAGTGAATATATCCTGAAAAATTTTAATCCCCGGTGCATGAAAAATAGTTGGGGCTACGCGCTCGTGGCAATGATCAGTACGGTCGCCACCTTGCTGTTGAGTCAGTTGTTCGGTTTGGGTATCCACAACCCCGCGTATTCGGACGGAAGTGCCTTGTTGGTGAGTCAGACGGCGGAGGCACGGGCACTTAATCAATCCCCCCAAATCAACTCCTTTGCCGATCTTCCCGATTTTCGGGGGGTGGCTCGTCGGGCGGTTCGCTCCGTAGTGAACATCATTGTACTCAATGAGCAGGGATACCGGACCTCCGGAGGCTCCGGAGTAATCATCAGTCGCGACGGCTACATCATCACCAATCACCATGTCGTTGACGAAGGGGAGGGCTTCCGCGTACAATTGGCCGATAAGCGGCGCTTTCCGGCAACCGTCATCGGGCTGGATCCCAGTACCGACCTGGCCCTGATAAAAATAGAGGCGGAAAACCTGGAACCGGCCCTGATCGGTGATTCCGATGCCGTCGAGGTGGGCGAATGGGTACTTGCAGTGGGCAATCCCTTCAATCTCTTTTCGACGGTTACCGCCGGCATCGTGAGTGCCAAGGGACGCAGCATCAATATCCTCGACGGCGCCTATGCCGTAGAAAGTTTTATTCAAACGGATGCCGTCGTTAATCCCGGTAATAGTGGAGGCGCGCTGATCAACGCACGGGGCGAACTGATTGGGATTAATACGGCCATCATTTCTAAAAAAGGCAACTTTGAAGGCTACTCCTTCGCCGTCCCTTCCAATCTGATGGCCAAAGTGGTGGAAGATTTGCGCGATTACCGCAGAGTGCGCAGAGCAGTGCTCGGGGTTGGTATCCGGGATTTGAACGTGGATATGGCCCGGCGCCTGGGGCTGGAAAGCGCGACAGGCGTGCTCATCACCAACATTAACCGCTATTCCAGCGCCGACAAGGCGGGGTTGAGCAAGGGAGATGTGATCGTATCGGTCAATAATGTCCCTACCAATTCTGTACCCGAATTGCAAGAACAGGTGGCCATCCACCGCCCCGGAGATATCGTTTCGATCGATTTTGTTCGAAATGGCCGTCGGATGCGGCGGGAAAACGTAGAGCTCCAGGAGCTAATCGTGGATGGCGGACAGTAATACAATGAATCAAAAAACAGCGCATTAAACACGCACTGTAATTAATCCGGAAATACCCAAAAGATCAACCGTTCCTCTTTTTACCAGCCGTGGTGAAACAATTTTTCAACGGGTTCGTAGACAGCCCTAATATTGTGCCACCCGAAAACCGATTCTCTTTAATATACGGAGAGTAAAGAATTTTATTGAGGGGGAACGGTTGTCAGGGTAAGTCCTAGGATGATCCCTGGCAACTTTTGTTTTTAAAATTATGATCAGCGCTTTACGCGAATTGGCACAACTCATTCACCAGACCAACCCCGCCAACCAGGGCACCCCGCTCGATCGGTTGCACGACCATCCTAAATCATCGGAATTTTACCGCGCACTCCTCCAAGACCCAAAGGTGTTTCCTTCGGAAGAGGACATTGCTCAGGATCTCTATCGAAAGGGCAAGAGTTTCTCCACCTACCAATTTACCCGTAACCGACTCACCCACTTGCTGCTTTCACAGCTGCTTACCACCGAGCCTGATAAAGAGCTCTCGGATCGCAAACAGGCCTACATGCGCGCCCTGCGTGAACTGACGGCAGCCAAGTTTGCCCTCGAGATGAATGCACCCGCGCTCGTGCACTACGTAGTCAAAAGAGTACTGCGACAGGCAAAGCGTTACGAGTTCACGGATCTGAGTGTGGAAGCGCTGCGCATCCTGCGCAACCACGCCGTGGTGGCTAAGCTCGACGAGCGGGCCTTCAAAGAGTACAATGATGCCTACCACCACCACCAGCAACTGCTCCAGTACGAATACGAAGCCGAAGAAATCTACATGGAGATTATCACCATGTACCACAACAAAGGCAAGTCAAAATCGGAAGTGTACGACTATTTGAAAAAGAGGTACGACCAGTTGCGCAGTCAAATAAGTCGCTTTGATTCCTTCCGATTACACATGAATGTCGGAATCATCGAGTTGAGCCTCTACTCTGCGGCCGATGAATACGAGGCACTCCTGGAAGCCTGCAAGGAAAAGATTAAGCTATTCGAGCAAAAGCCCTTCGATACCAGTCTGCCACAAAAGTCGTTTTACGATTACCTGCTGGTGAGCGCCACCAAGCTGCAACGGTTTGAGGAAGGGGAGTTGGCCGCCCAGAAGATCCTCAAGCTACTGCCGGAGGGTTCCAACAACTGGTTTCTCATCCAGGAAAATTACTTTCTGTTGTGCATGCACGCCAGGCGCTACGAACGGGCCGTGGAGATCCTCTTGTCTATTGCCGGGCACCCCAAGTGGAAAAAGGCACCGGACTTCATCCAGCAAACCTGGCAACTTTTCGAGGCTTACCTATATTATTTGCAACGGCTCGAAATGATTGAGGCCGAGTTGCCGTTCCGGTTGCGCAAGTTTCTCAATAACGTACCCATTTACACAAAAGACAAGCGGGGGCGCAACGTACCCGTACTGATTATTCAGATTCTTTTGTTGCTAAATGACAACAAAATCACCGAACTGCTCAATCGCCTGGAAACGCTGGCGCGATACAGCAGCCGCTACCTCGGCGATAAGGAAAACCGGCGATCTACCGCCTTCATCAAGATCCTGCAACAAATTCCCGCCGGCCGGTTCCACCCCGAGGCGATCCGCCGCAAATCAACCAAGTACCTGGAGATCCTAAATCAGTTTCCCCTTGGGCATGCAGTACATGGGCGCGATCTGGAGGTCATCCCCTACGAGACACTCTACGAGTTGATCCTCCTTTCTTTGCGCAACCAGCGTTAAGAATGGTTAATCTATCGAAATTGCCCCCCATCTGGCTTGGATGGAACTAGTAAAAATCCCTATCTTTATAGGACTAAAAGTACACCCGTCCTTATCCATAGAGTACTTACTCATTGTATTCCCTACGCCTTCTCTACTAATTACTCCTCCTTTTTTACTCCTTAGCCTCAGCTATACTGGGCGGCACTAAGGCTGTCTGGCACTCGGAATCCCTATACGAATGTCCCGGGGCACTTACTTAGGTGCGCCAGGCAATTAGCAAATTCATTAATCTCAAAGACGAGTCTTATGGAATTCATCTTGCTACTACAGCAGCTATTAATCATGATGGGCTGTGCCACCGAGGGAGGAGCCACTCAGCAGCCTCCTGCTTCCACCACCCAACAAGCACCGGAAAGCGACCAACAAACCATTATTATCACGGATATTACGGGTAATTAATTCTTGTGAAATTCGGGAGTTGGATTAAATGCAATAATTTGAATATGAGTTGTTTGTAGCTTATTGAATTCCCGAATAACGGATTTTTTACTTAGGAAATCCAGGGTTTCTGTCCTTTTTTCCAGTTATACAGCCTACTATCTTTGTAGCATACAAAGGAGTTACAATTAAACGGTCGGGAGCCTAAACTAAATTGGAATAACACGTATCACGTGAAAGGATTCAATTGAAAGAAATTGTGTCCCCCTTAATTTTTCCAACAGTTGACGCTCCCGGCCTTTTTTTGCGAAGGCGGTTTTCTTTGGGGCTATCTACTGCCCCTTGTTCCATTCTCTTCCCAACAAATCACACATTGCCATACGGACGCTAATCGGGTTTGGACCTCCAGACCCAATTAAGTGCCGTGTCATGTA
>CAZDET010000011.1:11644-67741 GCA_964504335.1 uncultured Saprospiraceae bacterium | reverse complement strand
ATGTATATATTTGCCCCATGGGGCGCATTCTCGCGATAGATTACGGTACCAAGCGCACCGGATTGGCAGTGACCGATCCGCTGCAAATTATTGCCAATCGGCTCGCTACGGTACCTACGCATACCCTGCTTGAATATCTTACGGCCTACTTGGAGCGGGAACCCGTTGAATGCATCGTCGTAGGAGAGCCGCTCCATCCAGACGGGGCTCCGGCGCAGATCATGCCGCACGTCCGCGGGCTGGTGCGTCAGTTGCACAAACTTTTCCCTGATCTACCAGTTGTTATGCAAGATGAGCGCTACACTTCGGAAACGGCGAAAGAAATCATTCGTCAGTCCGGGGCCAGCCGAAAGAAGCGACGCGATAAAGAATTGGTCGATCAGGTAGCGGCGGTGCTCATCTTGCAAGATTACCTCGAAGAAAATAAGTACGGGAAGTAAAATCTATGATCTTACCGATCTATGCCTATGGGCAACCGGTGTTGCGTCATAAAGCGGAGGCCATCTCCGAAGAGTATCCGGAACTGCCAGCTCTGATTGAAAATATGTGGGAAACCATGTACAACGCACAGGGGGTGGGCCTGGCCGCCCCTCAAATCGGGCGATCCATCCGCCTGTTTATGGTCGATACCCAGCAAGTCAAGGAAGAAGGGGAAGAAGAAAGCGGCATCAAGCAGGTATTTATCAACGCCGAGAAAATAGAAGAGGCCGGCGAGCTCTGCTCGTACGAGGAGGGCTGCCTGAGCATCCCCGATATTCGCGGCGACGTCGATCGGCACCCCCAATTGCGCCTACGCTACCAAGATGAGCAATTCCAAACACACGAGCGCGTTTTCACCGGGTTCGAAGCCCGCGTCATTCAACATGAATACGACCATATCGAGGGCGTCCTCTTCACCGAATTACTCAAACCGCTCAAAAAGCGCATGATCAAGCGCAAACTCGACAAAATCAAAAAAGGAGAGGTAAAGTCGGAGTATCGGATGAAGTTCCGGTGATTTAATGTGCCAATGTATTAATGTGCCGATATGCCAATATTTCATTGGCACATTGAATCATTTCCTCCCAAAATCCGCCGGAATTTCCCCCCAGGTTTCTGTATTCCACTTTAGAATAGGGTTGCTGTACGTGTTGTTTTTCAGCCAGGTCTCTGCCCGGTCGATGAGTTGGTAGAGTTTGGCGGTGCGGGCATTGCGTACCAGTTTGGTTTTGGCTGCCTTGCGCTTTACCCAGCCGAGCGCGATGCGCGAGTCGGTGTAAATTGGCAAGTCGGGTTGGCCCTGGCGTTGCAGGAGGGCGAGAGCGTGTACGATGGCCAGAAACTCGCCGATGTTGTTGGTGCCGAGGGGAAACTGTTGGTGGAAAATCCGATCGCCCGTAGCGGTATCGACGCCCTGGTATTCCATCGGCCCCGGATTGCCGCTGCAGGCGGCGTCTACCGAAATGCTCTTCCAGATGATGGCCGGGTCGTTGGGGTCGGCGGTGGGTTTTGGGGCTTTCGCTTTCTTGGGAGGGTCGGCATCCGGGCCGGCTACGTAGGCTTCCTCGGCGGCGGCGCGGGTGGAGTAGCTGCGGTAGCGCGCCCCCGGGTAGCCATTAATCTGCGCCTGAGTGGCTGCCCAACTTTCGTAGATACCGGGCTCTACCCCCTGCCAGACAACGTAGAACTTTTTTTTACCAGCCATTGGAATACGTAGTTTTGCCGCAAATCACGAATTTGATGAAATTTATCGATACGCACGTCCATTTATACGCAAACGCTTTCACAGAGGATCGGTCTGCTGCCATGGAAAGGGCCCAAGACGTAGGCGTCGACCTGTTTCTACTACCCAACATCGACAGCACTTCGATCGAGCCCATGCTCCAATTGGAAGCTGCCCATCCGCAGCGCTGCCTGCCCATGATGGGCCTCCACCCCACCTCCGTGAAGGAGTCAGTCGAAGAAGAACTCCGCATCGTGCAAAGCTACCTGGATGAGCGTCCGTGGGTTGCCGTAGGAGAGATCGGCATCGACCTGTACTGGGACAAAACGTATTACGAACAACAACGTGTTGCCTTTCTGCGGCAAGCGGAGTGGGCCATCGCCGCAGACCGCCCCATCGTAATCCATTCCCGGGAATCGATCGATCTCCTGATCGATCTCATCCAATCCATGCAGGAACCCTCCCTGCGTGGGGTCTTCCACTGTTTTACCGGCGACCGCAAGCAGGCGGAGGCGATCCTGGAGCTCGGCTTCTACCTCGGGATCGGGGGCGTAGTGACCTTCAAAAACGGCGGCCTGGATCGCAGCCTGCCCGGCATACCCCTCGATCGGCTGCTGCTCGAAACGGATGCCCCCTATCTGGCGCCTACGCCTCACCGCGGCAAGCGGAATGAGAGTAGTTACATTCCTTTGATTGCCAATAAGCTAGCTGAAATAATGGAAGTGGATGTAGCAACGATTGCCCGGCAGACCACAGATAATGCCTATCGCCTTTTCGAACCGGAACGCTTTGGAGCTCCCCCCATGTGAGCGCCAAACCCCTTTGCACAAAAGGTCTGTGAGGCCCGCCGGCTTCGCTAAAAAATTTTGTATTACAAGTTCTTTTTGCAATTTTTGCCTCGGTCTTGATAGTGAACTTTTTTAAAAACTTAATTTTGTAGCTAGTCCGGACCACCGAAATGCCCGGTGAAATCATCCATAAGCAATGGAAATGATGCTTGATGAATACCCGGGCAACAGCCAATCCCAAGAACAAATGAACGCGGCAGCCTTCGGCTTGTGCCATTCGTTAGGATAGATGCGCGAACGTTGCTGTGGATTTTCCTGATGAAGCCTTTCCGAAAATCGTTGTTAAGTTTGTTCCCTACATTCCCTTTTTTTTGCTAACTAACAGCTTTCGGAAGAGGTACCGGCAGGCCGGGAGCAGGAAATGAACCATGGAGAGGTGCTCGAGTGGTTGAAGAGGCACGCCTGGAAAGCGTGTATACGGTAACCCCGTATCGAGGGTTCGAATCCCTTCCTCTCCGCAACAATTTCAAAACATTACGGAAGTCACTTTAAACGCAAAATCGAATCTGGCTATGCGACAACTATTTGCCCTGCTGCTCATCATGACGTTAGCAGCATTTTCCGCTGAAACGGTCTATGCGCAGGACACTCAGACCGATGTAGAACAAGCTGCTGACTCAGCTGCCGCCGCAGTAGAAGAAGCAGCCGAAACGGCTGCCGCCGAAATGGAAGAAGCGGCACAGGACGTTTCCGACGCTGCCGCCGACCTGGGTGCAGATGCAGGTGATGAAGCCGAAGGCGGCTATCAACTGCTCAAGCGGTACTTCATCGACGGCGACTGGCGGTTTATGAGCTTCGTACTCATCTGCCTCATTCTTGGTTTGGCCTTCTGCATCGAGCGCATCATTACGCTCAACGTAGCTACCACTAATACCGATAAGCTGCTTGCGCGCATTGATGAGCGCCTGGCCGGCGGTGACGTAGAAGGGGCTATGGAAGTTGCTAAATCTACTCCCGGCCCAACCGCTAGCGTGATGTACGAAGGGTTGAAGCACGCCAACGAAGGCCCCGAAGCTGTCGAAAAGGCCATCGTCTCTTACGGTAGTGTCCAGATGGGCCTCCTGGAGCGCGGCCTGGTTTGGATTTCACTCTTCATCGCCATCGCTCCGATGCTCGGCTTTATGGGTACGGTAATTGGTATGATCCAGGCCTTCGACCGGATCGAGGCAGTCGGTGACCTTTCTCCCTCGGTAGTAGCCGGTGGTATTAAGGTAGCCCTGCTCACCACCGTATTCGGTCTGATCGTGGCGATCATCCTGCAGATTTTCTACAACTACATCGTCAATAAGATCGACGGTATCGTCAACCGTATGGAGGACGCCTCCATCGCGCTGGTCGATATTATGGCATCACACAATGTATTTAACCGGACAGCGTAAGCAAGTCCAATAAAACCCACAAGACCTATGTACCAATTTCTGACCAAAAACGGTCAGGCGCTGGCCTTTGGGTTAGGCTTGCTCTTGATCATCGTCTTTCTCGCTACTGCTCTGCCTTCTGCTGGTAACTACAACTTCGAGACCATGGAAGCAGATCAGGTACGCGAAGTTTCCATCTTCAACTTCGGCCTGTATTCCGCCATTGCACTGGTCGTGCTGGCTGCAATCGGAATGGTGCTTTTCGGCGTCCTTCAGATTGCCGGGAACCTGAAAAATTCCTGGAAAGGCATTCTCGGATTTGCTGGGATGGTTGTCATCTTCATCATTGCTTTCTCAATAGCTAGCGGTGATCCAGAAACGGCAGCGATTCAGAATTCCGTGTCGAATTTCGAAAGCTCCCAGGGCGTGGAAATGTCTACCAGTAACCTCAAGTTCATCGGAGCGGGTATCACAACTGCTATCGTGATGGCCGGCCTGGCTGTTCTGGCACTGGTTGTAACAGGGGTTCGGTCCTTCTTCCAATAATCTGAAAATCTTCAAACCATGGCAAAGACGTCAACAAGAGATCGGATGAAGAATGAAATCAATGCAGGCTCCATGGCCGACATTGCATTCTTGCTGCTGATCTTCTTTCTCGTGACAACGACGATCGTGGAAGACAAGGGGATTCTGGTGAAGTTGCCACCTTGGTCGGATGAAGAACCGGATATCACCAAACTGAAGGAGCGCAACGTGTATTCCGTACTCGTGAATGCACAAAATGAGTTGCTCGTTCGTGGTGAGCGAATGAATATCAGCCGGTTGCGGGACAACACCAAGGATTTCATCGCCAATCCGAACCAGCGCTCCGATTACGCCGAGTCGCCAAAGAACGCGATCATTTCGCTGAAAAACGACCGGGGAACGGAATACGAAACCTACCTCACCGTATACAATGAGCTGAAAGGAGCTTACGAAGAGTTGTGGGACGAGCTTTCTGTACGCCGCTACGGAATTCCTTATACGGATGAAATGCCTTTCGCTCAGCGCAAGGCCATTCGCGACGAAATTCCATTTGTAATTTCAGAGGCCGAACCCACCGCATTCGGTGAGGAAGGCTAATGTAATACGAACAAACGAAAGCAAATAAGGAGAGGTGTATCCAACACTGGAGCGTTGGGTTGCATCTCTCCAAATGAATGGTTCGATGCTTCAATTATCTCCCAACTAGGAGGCAGAAAAAAGATGATATATGTCAAAGTTCAATAAAAAGAGAGGAAAGGCTTCTCCGGCAATTTCTACTGCTTCGTTGCCCGATATTATCTTCATGTTGTTGTTCTTCTTCATGGTAGTAACGGTGTTGCGGGATGCAGAATTGAAAGTGAAAGTCTCCACTCCCTACGCCACGGAGTTGACAAAACTAGAAGAAAAGTCGTTAGTTAATTATCTCTACATCGGGAAGCCCATCCAGAAATATCAGGCGGTATACGGCAGTAAGCCCCGCCTGCAACTCGGCGATAAATTCGCTACTGTTGCGGATATTCCCCTCTTTCTCGAACAGCACAAACTGAAGGTGCCGGAGCCTAAGCGGCCCCAGATCACTTCTTCCTTGCGCGTCGACGGGGAAGTGACCATGGGCATCGTATCCGATGTGAAAACCCAGTTGCGGAAAAGCAACCAATTGAAAGTTAACTACTCCGCCAAGAAACGTCCGGATGGACAGAATATTTAATTGGTCTTTTGTCCTTTAGTCAATCAAGAAAGGCTTCTATCATAAGATGGAAGCCTTTTTTGAATTACCGAAGCCGGTCGGCAGACCGAACGAGTTTTTCGTCTTTGCGGATGGCATTGCGCGCCAGTATTGCCGCAATTAGCGCCACGATGGGAAGACCGACTCCGATTGCTACTTGTGCGCGCTCCACGGCGGGGTCCCGAAAGAAAAAGGAGGCTCCCAGGCCGATGCCGAAAAGAAGTACGAGTATGCCAATGTAGGCAAGGCGTATCTGCAAAGGGCGGTTGCGGAACAGGAATATATCGATCAACCAGATGGCACCCGCTAGCAGGAATGCAGCGAGCAGGATTTCATTATCCATCAATGTAAAGGTTTGATCGTCGAATAGCCGACTGGCGGCAACGGGCTGCCCGGTGGTGGCAAATGGAAGCGCCAACCCCGCAAAAGAAGCAGCTGCCGCCAAAAAGAGAAAAATCGTCTGAATGCGTTGAATCATGAAAACTGCGTTCTGTTTGGCGCAAAGATAGGTGGAACGCAGCAGGGATCAGAATAATGCCTTTGAATTACCGCACCAGTTACTGGGAGTATCAAAACTTCTTTGCCGACCTCGACCTCCTTATTGTCGGAGGGGGGCTCACTGGCCTCCAGAGCGCCATTCGCCTCAAGGAACGGAGGCCGAAGCTGCGACTTGTCGTGGTCGATCGCGGTCCGCTACCGATCGGCGCCAGCACCCGCAACGCGGGCTTTGCCTGCTTCGGCAGCCTTACCGAATTGCTGGCCGACCTTCGGGAAATGCCGGAAGACGACGTCTGGCAAACAGTCGATCGACGTTTTCGCGGCTTGGAATTGCTGAAACGCCGCTTTCCAACGGATGCCATTCGGTACCATCAGTGGGGAGGCTATGAATTATTCGAGGACGAAGAGGAGGAAATCTTCGAACGCTGCGTCGAGCAAATGGCCTATTTCAACCAACGGACGGCCACCATCACCGGCCATCGGGAGGTTTTTCGGGTTGTTGATGATCGAATTGCCGACTTTGGGTTGCATTCCATCCGGCACATGATCCGCAATGAGTTGGAAGGGCAGCTCGATCCGGGGGCACTAATGCGCCACCTGCTGCAACGAGCCGCTGCCCTTGATATTCCGGTGCTAACTGGGGTCGAAGTCCGCAGCTACAACGAAGGTCCCTCCACGGTGCAACTGCAGACTTCGCTGCCCCGCACCATCGAAGCCCGTCGGGTGCTGCTGGCCACGAATGCATTTACCGACGGGTTGGTTGCGGCAGTACCTATCGAACCGGCCCGTAATCAGGTACTCATTACCGAACCCCTCGATGGGGTGGCAATTAAGGGCTGCTTTCATCATCATCAGGGGTATATTTACTGGCGTAATGTCGGAAACCGGCTGCTGATTGGAGGAGGAAGGCATCTGGATTTGACCGGAGAGGCCACGGCAGATTTTGGCGCGCATCCGGTCATCCGGTCATTTCTCCACGATAAGTTAGCCACCTGGACGGGCCGGAAAGCCGCTGAACTGCCCGTCGCGTTCGAATGGAGCGGGATCATTGCACAGGGGCCAAAGAAAACCCCCATCGTTCGGCCTTTGTCTGATCGAATCTTCCTGGCGGTCCGATTGGCCGGTATGGGAGTAGCGCTGAGTAGCCTGCTGGCCGAAGAGGCAAGCGATTTGATCCTGGGAGAAGGTTAAACCATGTTTAATGTACCTGGATCAGCCGGCACAACCAATTTGAGATGCGTTATGCTATTCAATAAAAACAACTATTTGAGTGCAACGTACTAACCTCCACATACCCTCATTGCTCTTCCTGATACTACTGGGCCTTCCACTAATCGGGCTCAGCCAGGATGGAGAGCGGCAGCGCCTCGATGTCGACCATGCCGATCTCCTCGAAATTACCCAATTGCGCCCCTCCGGCACACGGCAGCGGCTCATCGGGAATGTCGAGCTCAGCCAGGATAGCGTGTATATGTACTGCGACAGCGCGACGCTAGAAAATAGCATCCAGTTGTTTGCGGAAGGGAATGTCGTTATCCAGCAGGGCGATTCAACCAGCGCCTTCAGCGATTCGCTGTATTACGACGCCGAGGAAGAAGTCGCTAACTTGATTCAAAACGTCGTGTTGATTAACGGGGACCGCCAGCTGTTTACCGACCGACTGGTATACGATTTGAAGACCAAGCTGGCCACCTACACCGATGGGGCCGTGCTCACCAACGGCGAGACGCAACTGTCTAGTAAACGTGGCTACTATTACGTAGACGACCGGCAGATCTTCTTCCGCGATAGCGTGGTGGTGATCGATCCGCGTTTCGAGATGCGAGCCGATACCCTCCAGTACGACACGGAAACGGAGATCGTCTATTTTCTGGGGCCTACCGTTTTTCGCAGCGATAGCAGCCGGGTGTATTGCGAAGCCGGCTATTACGACGTGAAGAATAACCTCGCCGAATTTCGGCAAAATGCGCAGTACCTAAAAGGAGAACAACGGGCCTCTGCCGATCGAATCGTCTACGATGGCAACGCTCAGATCTACGTGTTGGACGGGAATGCCCGTTTTGAAGAGGGAAGTAAACGCCTGGCAACGGGGCGCCGCATCATCTACAACGAACGCGACGACATCACTGAACTCGAAGGGGACGCCTTCTTCCGGGATTCCGCCCGGACCATCCGGGCAGCGGCCATTCGGTACGACGCCAAACGGGAAGTCTACACCACTCTCGGACGGTCCCTCATCAGTGATCCCCCCAATCTACTCGAAGCGGATTCCGTCGACTACCGCGAGGAGCGTGGCCTGGGTTTGGCCACCGGCAATGTCATCTGGCGGGATACCTCCGCCGATCTGACCATACAGTGCGCGCAGGCGGAGTACAATCAAAGTACCGGCTATCTCAAAGCATCCGGAGGCCGGAGAGGCCGGCCATTGCTCATCACGATTATTGATGGCGACTCCCTCTACCTAAGTAGCGATACCTTGTTTTCGCAGCGGCCTGCTGCTGATTCACTGAATCCGAAAGTGGATACTACCAGCCGTGAACTCTATGCCTACAACGATGTGCGGATCTTCAAAAAGGACTTGCAAGCCCTTTGCGACTCGCTGGCCTACAGCACGGCAGATTCGATCTTTCGCCTGTTCCGCGATCCAGTTATCTGGTCGGATACCTCTCAGTTTACCGGCGATACAATTGATATTCAGTTGGCCAATCAGCAACTGGATCGGATATTCCTGAGGCAGCGAGGGTTTATCATCACCAGCACCGATTCCGTGTTCTTCAACCAAATCAAGGGAAAGTTAATCGAAGCCCGTTTTGACAGCAATGAGCTGAAACGACTCGATGTGTCGGGAAATGCGGAAATCGTGTACTACGCACAAGATGAAGCCGGAGCTTACGTGGGAGTTAATAAGACCGCTTGCAGCGAGATGCAGGTTGGATTTGAAGATCAGGCGGTACAAACCATTACGTTGCTGAAATCGCCCGGCGGGCGCTTGGACCCGATGGGAGCCGTCGACCACGAAGCGATTAAGCTGGAAGGATACAATTGGCGAACGGATGGGCGCCCCAACTCCCTGGAGTCGCTGCTGACGCTCCGGCAACCTTCGGTACCGCTTGCCGTTCCTGAAGATCCCGATGACCAATCCGAATGAATCAAATGAGATACCTTTCCTTGCTACTGTTGATTTGTTTTTATGCCGTTCCGTTGCCGGGCCAATCAGATGGTGTGCGTTCGAACTTGGAGCAGGCACAAGCAGCCATGCAAGCGGAAGATTACGCGGCTGCCATCGAAGGATATGAAGCTGTGATCACCGCGGGATACACTTCGGCCCGGCTTCACCAAAATCTCGGCAGCGCCTACTTCCGAAGGGGGGATATCGGGCGTGCGATCCTGAACTTTGAGCGCGGCTTGCGGCTGGCTCCCCAGAACGGCGATCTCCGGTACAACCTCAACTTCGTGCGTCGGCAGGCAGAAGGGTTGTCTCCTGCGTATCCCGGCTTTTTTCTTTATCGCTGGTGGCAGCAACTTGCCGGGTGGATGGTTCCGGATGGGTGGGCGGTATTTGTGCTTAGTTGCCTGTGGCTGGCTCTGCTGGCGTTCCTCGCCTGGTCGACTCCCCGCATTCAATTTCGGTGGGGGAGGGCCATTGCCGGAAGCTTGCTACTGGTCGCTTTTTTGGGGATTGGCCTGGCGCTGGAGCGCCGGCATCAACTTGAACGGCGCGATGCAGCTATCTTACTTGAAGCAAATAGTACCCTTCGGGTTGCTCCGGGGATGGATGCTCCGGAAGCAGGCACGGCTGTACCAGTCGGCTTGCGCGTCCGTCTGATTGATCAATACGAAGACTGGCGAAAAGTCGAGTTGGAAAACGGTCGACAGGGATGGCTGCCGGAGGGAGATTTGGGGATTATTTGATCCATGTGCCAATGTGGCGGGCAATTAAATATGGGCGAACAACACATTGGCACACGGACAAATCAGCACATTAAATCATTACTCCTCTTCCTCCTTCACCTCTTTACCCCCCTTGAGGTTCTGCTGAAGAGCTTCCAGCTCTTCCCACTTGTTGTCAGCAGCGAGGCGGGCTTGCTTGGCCCAGGTGGCCGGATCGTGTACCCGGTAGCGGGGACCGGCTGCTTCGAGGATTTCTTTCAATCGGTCGATGGGAGCGTCGGCGAGGATTGCCCAACTAGTGATCCCACCGTCTTGGAGCAGCGACTCGATCTTGGGGCCAACTCCTTCAATGACCTTTAAATCGTCGACTTTGATTTTTTTCCCGCTGGGAAGAACCACAGAAGAGGGGCGTATCTCGGCTTCCGGCGTTTCGGTTACTTCGGCTTCCGGCGTTTCGGTCACTTCGGCCTCCGGTGTTTCGGTCGCTTCAGCCTCCGGTGTTTCGGTCACTTCGGCCTCCGGTGTTTCCGGTACTTCGGCTTCCGGCGTTTCGGTCACTTCAGTTTCCGGTGTTGCGGTTACTTCAGTTTCCGGTGTTGCGGTTACTTCAGCCTCCGGCTCCTGCTCGGGGATGGCCGGTGCTTCGACGACTACCGTTCCGTCTTCTTCGAAAGGTCGAATACTTACGAAGGTACGACCGAGCCGCTTTTTCGTGAAGACCACTTCCCCTTCCACTCGGGCGTGCAGGGTGAAGTCTTTACCCATGTAGACGTTTTCGCCCGGATGGAAGCGCGTGCCGCGCTGCCGGACGAGAATATTTCCTGGAATGGCGTGCTGACCGCCGAATAGTTTTACACCTAATCGTTTAGGATTACTGTCACGGCCGTTATCCGTACTACCTACCCCTTTTTTGTGTGCCATGATGTACGATCTTTATGGAAGATGAGTGTGCATTACTCGGTAATGCTATCGATCTTAATTTTGGTAAAAGATTGGCGGTGCCCGTTTTTCACCCGGTACCCTTTGCGCCGCTTCTTCTTGAAAACGACGACCTTATCGCCTTTTTGGTGTTCCAGCACGGTGGCCGAAACGGAGGCATTCAGCATCGGCTTGCCGATGGAGAAGCGATCATCCGAACCCAGGAAATGTACCTGGTCGAAGGTGATGCTGTCTCCCGCATCGGCTTCTAGCTGGTGGACGAAGATCTCCTGACCCTCCTCGACTTTGAACTGCTGACCAGCTATGGTTACGATTGCGAACATCAGTTACGATTAACGTGAACGATTAATTTGGCCCGCAAAGGTACGTAAAAGCGGCCGAACCCCCTAACCTTCCCGGAGATAAATGTTGCCGTAATTAGCGACTACCCGCAGGCGGGCGGAGCCGCCACCATTGAGGGCGCCGACGATGCGATCGCTGTAGGCTTTACTTTCCGACTGTTCCGTATTGACTTCAATGGGGAGATCGGTGAAAATGGCGCCGTAATCGGATTCAATATCGACTGTGAGCTGTGTCGATGGCCGAATGGCGATGTCGATCAGCTTGTATTCCGATCGTAGCCATACTTCGCTGTTGGCGGGGAGCCGGATTAGGGTAGCGGTAACCTGGCCGTAGGTGGTTTGCCCGCGGACCGACTGCGACCAGTTGGCCAGGTTCAGATCGCCGTAGGTTGATTGGAGCTCCAGCGCCAGATCCCGGGGAACTCGAATCCGGAGCTCGACGTCTACCATCAGGCTATTGCCCATCAAATTCCAGCCCTGTTGGCCGTGTGTTTTCTTGAGGCGTTCGAAAGCGTTGGGATCGTCGCCGTCGAGGTAGTAGCGTTGGCCGTCGTGTTCGGCAATAGCGTAACGGGGAAGGTCTTCTTCGTTTTCGAGGAAGGACACCACGGTCAGTTGGCCGTTGTGCACCTCCGTGATGAGTTGGAAGGCTTCGTCGTTGCGGCCGTTATTAATAGCGGCAGTGCCGAGGATGCGGATCTCTGGTCCGTCCCAGGGTTCTATGCTGAGATTGGCGTATTTTGACTGAATCAGCAGGCGATCGATCGCATGTACAGACAGGCGTTTGTCGATAGTGCGTTGAGCACTGGATAAGAGGGGAAGGCCAAAACAAACAACTAACAACAAACCGGGGAATGCTCGCTTCATAACAGATAGGTGGGTTTATTTTTTGCGCAGGTAAATGTCGTCGTAGGTAGCCCGAATGGTAATCAATACACCGCCGCCGTTCAGCTTGCCCGCGATCCGGTCGGCTTCGCATTTGCTGTCTTTGAGTTTGGTCGGCTGTTCTTCCAGCTCGAGATCAAGGTCGGTATACATATCGCCGTAGCTCGACTGGAGCCGGAAGTCGGCCTTGGCGTAGGCAGGCACCCTAAACTCGATATCGCCGTAATGCGAGTGCAGGGTCATATCGTGTTGGGGTGTTTTTTTTTCGTACTCTGCTCGGATTTTTCCGTAAATCGTATTGACGATCGTTGGCCCGGTCACGTCTTTCATCAGAATATCGTGGTGGTGGCAGTCAGCCTCGACCTCTTCGGATATATTTTCGATGACGAGTTGCTGATTGTGGTGGGAAGCACTGGAATAGTAGATTCGCATGGTGGCGGGCACTTGAATTACGTAGGTGTACTCGCTGCGCCTTGCTACCTGGCCTACTTCCACGTGCTGGGAGTGCTTGCGTACGGCGAGCCCCATTCCGGTATTGTCGGATTGGCCGCGGGCATTGATCTGACGTAGCCCCGCGGCTCGTTTGTCCTCCTGTTGCTCGTTGACACTTCCCTTGGCAGTGAATACAATTTCCTTTCCGGTGTAGCCGACCAGCCGAACATTGTCGACATTTTTAAGTACGAGTTTTCCATTCGATGCGCCGAGGCGAAAAACGGGTTGGGCATTCAGTTGGGTGAAGAGCAGCAGAAAGCTGCCCAAGAGTAGCGCACCCGGTTGTTTGATATAGTAGTAGACTATTTTCATTGTTTAAAGTTGCGTATTGGTTGTTCGTTGCGGGTTCACGTCAATTTGAAACGGGCGTACCGGGCTTCGTCCTTTACCTGACGGAGGATATCTTCGTTTTCGATCCACTCATCCAGCAGGGGTACAGCTCTGGTTTCTCCCAAATCGACTAAGGCCTGAATGAGGGCCAGCTGGACCACGACGGGTTGGTTGTGCTGCAAGGCCTCCAGCAGGACCTCCATGACGAGGTCGCTCCTACTGTGTTCGATGAGGGCGTCCAGTGCCGAAAGGCGCACGTTGGTACTTTCGTCGTAATTTAGCAATTGCCCGAGGTTTTGGATGATTTCGCGATCGGGTTCTTTGATTTCGAGGGCCACGCGGGTGGCTTTCACCCGATGGGTCGCTTCGGGTCGTTGCATTAGCTCGGCCATTTTGGACCGATTTTCCAGTAGTTTGGACGGGGAGACCGAAGCTGTTCGTTCCGCGGGGGCCTCCGATCGGAATTGCCAACCAATCAGGGCGCCGAAGAGCAACAGGGCGCTGGCGGCCGCCGAAAGGGCGGCGTAGAGCCGCCGGCGCTTTGCCTTTACCTGGCGGCCGTGTTCGCTGTGGAGTTGCCGTTCGAAGCGGTGCTGCAATTGGTTACTTGGCTCGTAGTCCGGCAGCGACCGCACATCGTCCCTTAGTTCCTGTAATTCTTCAAATAGGGACCGGGTGCTTTCCTCCTGGGCTAACTGGCGGGTAAGCCTGCGCGCCTGCTCCTCGCTCAACTCCCCGTTGAGGTAGTCGATCAGGTCTTCAACGCGCTTGTTTGATCCATTCATTTCTTACACAATTTTTTTCGGAGCGCCCGCACGGCGCGGTGCATCCGACTCTTGACATTGGTTTCGGTGGTTCCGAGGATTTCGGCGACCTCTCGGTACTTCAATTCCTGTTTCCAAACCAGCAAGAGTGTTTCCCGATAGGTCTCCGGCAGTTCGCGCACGGCCCGCTCGAGGGCTTCGCGCCGCTCGCGTTCTTCCAGAGCAAGGGATACGGTGGGCGTGAGAATTTTTAAATCGGCCATTTCGACTCGTTGATCTACGACAATGCGGTTGCGCCGGTGGTGATCCACCTTTACGTTACGGGCGACCGAAAAAATCCAGGCCCGGAAGGTACCATCCCCTCGGTAACTGGTTCGGTAGCGCAGCACCCGTTCAAAGGTTGCCTGCGTCAAGTCTTCACTTAGTTGGCGGTCGTGCGTCAGTCGAACAAAATATCCAAACAAATGCTTGTGGTAACGCTTAAAAAGCGTTCCCAGCGCACTCACATTTCCTTCCCGTACGGATTCCATCAATTCTTCGTCCGACATGGGTGTTATTGTAATCTGCGGCTTGGCCCGCAGTTCCTCCTAATTGGGGTCTTTTAAGGGGGGACTGTCCGCGATCGGAAAGGTTGCACATCGGGAAAGAATTTCCTTTAAAACCCGAAAACGTTGGCGCGTTGATGTGTTCATGTACATGCGACGTCACGGCACTAAACGCCCGACTGCTTCAACGATTAATTATAAACGATGCCCGAACTCTCTGCCATTCTTCAACAAATCGCTACAACGGCTGCCGGTTTTTCCTGGATCGACTGGGTGGCTACCCTTTCCGCCATTTTTTACGTATTGCTGGCCGCAAGGGGTAATCAGTGGTGCTGGTTTTGGGCGATTGTCAGCGGGTTGCTGTGGGCGTATGCTTCGTACGTGTTTTACCAGTTGTATTTCGATGCCTTGCTGCAACTGTTTTACGTGGTCATGGCGGTAGTTGGCTATGTGCAGTGGCAGTACGGAGGCAGGAATAATGCTCCACTTCCCATCACCCGGATGACCACACCTCAGCATCTGGCTGCTATTTTGGCCGGCAGTTTGCTATCGGTCGTATTTGGCGTGCTTGCCGCCCGGTACACTAGCGCAGCGGCGACCTATTGGGATGCATTCACCACCGTTTTTTCGGTAGTAACTACCTTCCTGTTGATTCGGCGGAAATTGGAGAACTGGGTTTACTGGATCGTGATTGATGCCGTTTATGCGGGCTTGTATGCTTCGCGGGGAGCCTATTTGTTCATGGTGTTGATGATGCTCTATGTTGTCATTGCTGTGGGGGCTTACATTCGTTGGCGCCGAGAAATCAGGCAGTTGGACTTTGTTTAGAATTAATCTAAATAACAATAGTGTTTCCAGATAACAAATGATCGTTTTTCGAAGAACGCCGGAAGCTTTCTATCTTTGCGCTGACATAAACCTCCCTATCTCACGGAGATCAAAAGCATGATACGTTTGCTAAACAGAGCCATCTATACAACTGCGCTTCTCTTTCTTCTCTCCATCGAGCTTTCGGCTCAGGACGCCAGTGGCGGGAATAGCCTTTTTAATAACGCCGTTTTGTACACCATTATCGGTGTAGCGATACTGGTTTTCCTGTTTCTGGTGATCAGTGTATCGGACAATTTGCTCGTGCTGGAGGCCCGAAAGAACAATGTGGACACTACGGAGGCCAACTTCGGCCTATTTCCGAAGATGCGCGAATTGTTCCGGTCCAGTTTGCCGGACTACCTGGAGAGCCAGCCGCTGACTATTCTTAAGAAAGGATACGATATCCATCTGGAAGGAGAGGCAGCCGAAGAAGTTATCAACGATGATTCGAGGGTAACGCGCTATGCCGTGCAGCCGACCAACTTCATTGGATTGCAGCCCATCCCCAAAATGCTGGTGGAAGAGGGGGCCACAGTGAAAGCCGGCGACGTCCTTTTCTTCGACAAAAAGATGCCGCGCGTTAAATTTTCGGCTCCCGTTAGTGGGGAGGTGATCGAAATCAAGCGAGGGTTGAAACGCGCCATTACGGAGATCATTATTCTGGCCGATAAGGACCAGCAATATCGTTCGTACGAGGTGCCCAATCTGGAGGAAATCAGCCGGGAGGATCTGGTTGATTTTCTGTTGGAAAGTGGTGCCTGGCCGATGCTGCGTCAGCGGCCCTTTAATGTGATTGCCGAGCCCGAGGAGGTACCCCGCGACATATTCGTTTCTACCTTCGATACGGCTCCCCTTGCGCCCGATTACGGCTTTTTGATGCAAGGAAACAGTGCGCGCTTTCAGCGCGGCCTCGACGTGCTCAATCGCCTGACAACCGGCCGGGTATTTCTGGGACTGGACGGCCGCGGAAAGGAAGCCCCCTCGCCGGCCTTCACCGAGGCCGAAGGTGTAGAAAAACATTTTTTCCGTGGGCCACATCCCAGCGGAAACGTCGGTATTCAGATTCATCACCTGGCACCAATAGGGCCACACGATAAAATATGGACGATTAGTGTACAGGAAGTAATTACGCTCGGAGAGCTCTTCCTCAACGGCCGGCTGTTCATGGAGCGCGTGGTGGCGCTGACCGGCCACGAGTTGAAGCATCCGCACTACATCCGGACCTTCGCCGGAGCAAATATCGGCGAGCTGTTGAAGGACAATATTCAAACCGAAAAAGTGCGCCTGATCAGTGGAGACGTGCTTTCCGGCCAACAAAAACCGGAAGACGGTTTCCTAGACTTTTACGACGATCAGGTGACCGTCATTGAAGAAGGAGACGATCCCGAAATGTTCGGTTGGCTGCTGCCGATCAAGGGCCGCCCTTCTATTTCCCCCACCTTTCCAACTCATTTTATACCAGGCGCCAAATTCAAGGGGAATACCAATACCCACGGAGAAATGCGTGCCTTTGTAGTAACCAACGATTACGAGTCGGTCATGCCGGTTGATATCATGACGCAGCAACTCATGAAGGCAATTCTCGTAAACGACTTCGAGAGCATGGAGGGGCTGGGTATCCACGAACTTGTGGAGGAAGATGTAGCACTGGCAGAGTTTGCCTGCGTATCCAAACAACCACTTCAGCAAATTTTGCGACGCGGTTTGGAGACCATGCGCGAGCAGGCGTAATCAGATTGTTAGAACAATGTAAAACGAGGAACGCGGTTCATACATCGACGGACTGTCCTTGTTAGTTTAGCAGAAAATAAAAGGGGGATATCCCTTCTTCATAAAACTTCGCAACGGCTGTATCTATATGAAACAGGCAATTCTAAACTTCTTCGAACGCATCGAACCGAACAAGGAAAAGGCTCCCTTTCTCCACACGCTCTACGATGGGTTCTACACATTCGCCTTTACCCCCGGAACTGTGACGAATAACGGTGTTCACATCCGTGACGGCATGGACCTGAAGCGGGTGATGATTCACGTGGTGCTGGCCTTGCAGTTGTGCTACATTTGGGGTACATACAACATCGGCCACCAGCATTTCTCCGCGCTCGGAATCCATACCGGGTTGCTGGAGGGGTTCCATCTTAAGCTGGTGTACGGACTGATACAGCTCATTCCCATTTTTATCGTTTCCCACGTCGTAGGGTTGGGCATCGAATTTTACTATGCCGCCAGGAAAGGCCATCCGATTGAGGAGGGCTTTCTGGTATCCGGCGCGCTGATTCCGCTGATCATGCCCCCCGACATTCCCCTTTGGATTCTGGCGGTGTCAATCGCTTTTGCCGTTTTGATCGGTAAGGAAGCGTTCGGAGGAACGGGGATGAATATCTGGAACATTGCGCTCCTTTCGCGGGTGTTTGTCTTCTTTGCCTATCCAACCTTCATCTCCGGTGACGAAGTGTGGGTGTCCGGTCTCGAGCAGGCAGGAGTAGGGGCGTACGTGAGCGGCGGGTATACTTTCGTACACGGCCTTTTCGATCAGGTGTTTGAATCCTTTAACTGGTCGACGTTTGGGGCCGGCGGGCTACCGGTTGTTGATGGCTATACTGGCGCGACTCCACTGGGGATCGCAGCCAAAGAAGGCTGGGACGGTGTTACGGCTGTCTACTCCACGTCCGCCATGTGGTGGGGAGATATTCCCGGCTCGATTGGCGAAATGTCCAAGCCGCTGATCATTCTGGGCGGTTTGTTCCTGATTTTCACGCGGGTAGCGGACTACCGCATCATCGTGGGAGGCCTACTCGGCTTCGTGGTAGCCGGTGTTGGCCTGAACCTGATTGCCCCGGACGTAATCACCGCAGATACCCCCGGCATCTTTAAGTTTATGGCAGTGCCCTGGTTTTATCACCTGTATATGGGCAGCTTCTTGTTTGCCATTGTCTATATGGCTACCGATCCGGTTTCGGCAGCTTCCACGTCTCTTGGGAAGTGGATTTATGGCTTCCTGATTGCTTCTATCGGATTGATCATCCGGGTTATGAACCCGGCCTATCCGGAAGGCTGGATGCTCTCCATATTGTTGCTGAATACATTTGCTCCATTAATTGACCACTACGTGATTAAGGGCAACATCCGCCGCCGCGAGAAGCGGGTCGCTGTAGTTGCCGCTGAGCTGAACGATTATATCTCCGAAAAGGGAAGCCGGAAGACACTTACACCTTCCGTTACCGCAGAAGCTAGTCTCTAACGCGATAGTTACCTATTTATCCACCTGAAAATTAGCAACCGTGCAAACCCGACAAGTTGTATTTTTTGTATTGATCATGACCGTAGTAGTCGCCTTGTTGCTGACTGGTTTCCGCGAGGTAACGATGAAGCAGGCTACCCTCAATGAGGAAATTTTCAACAAGCGCGCCATCCTCACGGCGGTGGAAGATTACCTCGGTGAAGGTGTTACGGTTGATGCCCTGTCGGACGATCAGGTGCAGCAAATTTTCGATGGGAATATGGAGACCCGGGTAGTAGACCCCGCGGGCAACATTCTCGAAGAATACGATGCTGCCGATATTGACATGGCACAGGAAAGAAAGAAACCGGAGGCGGAACGCCGCCTACCCATATATATCTACGATTACAACGGAGACAAATACTACATTTTTTCCGTGCGCGGCAATGGGCTATGGGACGAAATCTGGGGCAACATCGCGCTTGAGTCGGATTTGAATACCATTGCCGGAGCCTCGTTCGACCACAAAGGGGAAACCCCCGGCCTGGGTGCGGAAATCAAAGACAATCCGACCTTTGCCGCTCAGTTTAAGGGCACGCAAATTTACGATGAGGGCAAATTTGTCTCCATTTATGTGCGCAAAGGAGGTGCTGTGGACAAGGATCACGAAGTCGATGGAATTACGGGAGCCACAGTGACGGCCGACGGTGTATCGAAGATGATGTACAACGGGATGAAATTGTATCAGGCATACATCGAATCGCTTCGCGCTGACAGCCCGCAGAGCGTTCAGGGAATGCTGATAGAAAGCGGAAATTAATTCTACCACCATATAATTATTGCTAACCCATGGCGGAAGCAAAAGTAATAGACTCCAAAGAACAAGCGGTAGCAACCCCCGCCGAGCCCTTATTCGGGAAAAAAGAGCGGGCGCTGATTACCGATCCGATCAATGACAACAATCCCATTACCGTGCAGGTGCTGGGTATTTGTTCGGCCCTGGCCGTAACGTCGTTGGTATATCCTTCCATTGTGATGGCCGTGGCGGTCGTCGTGGTGTGTGCCCTGTCCAACCTGTTTACATCGCTGTTGCGAAAATTCATTCCAAAGCAGGTGCGACTGATCGTTCAGCTCGTCATTATTGCCACATTGGTGACGATGGTGGAGTTGGCGTTGAAGTGGTTCAATTATCCGATCTACAAGCAGTTGTCCGTTTACATCGGCCTAATCATCACCAACTGCATCATTATGGGACGCCTCGAGGCGTTTGCCATGGCCAACAAGCCCTGGCGCTCCTTCCTGGATGGTGTCGGTAACGGCTTGGGATATGGTCTGATCCTGATCGCTGTGGGTGTGGTGCGCGAGCTATTTGGCAAAGGAAGTTTGTTTGCCGGTAGCCCAATCGAGCTGAAGATCATCGGTGCCGGCCAGGGATTCCTGATCAATACCGTTGAAAATGGTTGGTTCAGCTGGTACAGCAACAACAACCTGATGGTATTGCCCGCAGCCGCCCTCTTCGTGGTTGGGGTAATTATCTGGATCCAGCGTGCTTACAACACTAAGCTGGTAGATGTATCCTAATTATCCACTCAAGCACGACAAAAGAAGATAGAAATGGGAGAATTCATAAATATTTTCGTCAAATCGGCCTTTATCGAGAACCTGGTACTTGCCTACTTTTTGGGCATGTGTTCTTATCTGGCCGTTTCCAAATCGGTAACTACCGCCTTCGGGCTTGGCCTGGCGGTCATTTTTGTACTTGGTTTTACTATGCCGATCAACTGGTTGATCAATACTTACCTGCTGAGTGCCGACGGTGTTTTTGGAACGGACTTGACGTTTTTGCGCTTCATTCTGTTCATTGCCGTTATTGCCTCGATGGTACAGTTGGTTGAGATGGTTGTGGAGAAATTTTCTCCTTCGCTGTACGCGGCGCTGGGTATTTTCCTACCGCTAATCACGGTAAACTGCGCTATCCTGGGTGGTTCGCTCTTTATGGTATCGCGTGAGTACAACCTCTCTGAATCGGTAGCCTTTGGCTTGGGAGGCGGGTTCGGTTGGTTCCTGGCCATTATTGCTATTGCGGCGATTCGGGAAAAAATTCGCTACTCGAACGTTCCCCCGGCGCTGCGCGGACTGGGTATGGCCTTCATCCTTACGGGGCTGATGGGTATTGCCTTTATGAGTTTGATGGGAATTGACCCGGCGGTATTTGCCGGGCCTGCTGCTTCGCAATAAACAGACAATGAATTACTTCCTCGTTGGAAGGGGAAGAACAAAGCATAATTATCTATGACTATCTTATTAGCTGTAATTGTCTTCACCTCCATCATCTTGTTGCTGGTTGCAATGTTGTTGGTGGCCAGAAAGCAATTGGTGCCACAAGGTGAAGTGAAAATTGTAATCAACGGAGATGCCGAAAACCCGTTGATGGTTGCACCGGGGTCTTCGTTGCTGTCGGCATTGTCCGACCGAAGTATTTTTCTACCCTCCGCTTGTGGGGGTGGGGGAACCTGTGCGATGTGCGAATGCCACGTCGACAGGGGAGGCGGCGATGTGTTGCCTACCGAACTCAACCACCTGACGCGCCGGGAAGTAGCAGAAAAAAAGCGTCTGGCTTGTCAGGTAAAGGTGCGGGAAGACATGGACATTCGCGTGCCGGAAGAAATCTTTGGCATCAAGAAGTGGGAATGCGAGGTAGTTTCGAATTATAACGTAGCTACCTTTATCAAGGAGTTTGTAGTACGGCTTCCCGAAGGCGAAAACCTTGAGTTCGAATCCGGAGGCTACATCCAGATTGACGTCCCCAAAGTAACCGTTGACTTCAAGGATTTCGACATTACGCCCCACCCGGCTCACCACGGCGACAACCCCGATAAGTTCAAAGGTGACTGGGATAAGTTTAAGATGTGGGATCTGAAAATGGTCAACAACGAGGAGCAATTCCGTGCTTACTCCATGGCCAACCATCCGGCTGAAGGAAACATTGTGATGTTAAATATCCGGATTGCCACTCCGCCCTTCGACCGTAAGGCCGGCGGCTGGATGGATGTGAATCCGGGGGTTTGTTCCAGCTACGTCTTCGATCAGAAGCCGGGCGATAAAGTAACCATCTCCGGTCCTTATGGTGAATTCTTCATTAAGCCCACCGACAAGGAAATGGTCTACATCGGCGGTGGTGCGGGTATGGCCCCGCTGCGGTCGCATATCTTCCACCTGTTTCACACACTGAAGACCGACCGGAAGGTCAGTTACTGGTACGGCGGGCGTTCTCTGCGCGAGTTGTTCTACACAAACGATTTCCGCGAAATCGAGAAGGATTTCCCTAATTTCAGCTACCACATAGCATTATCTGATCCATTACCTGAAGATAACTGGTCTGGTCCGACCGGTTTCATCCACCAGGTAACCTATGACAACTACCTGAAGAATCATCCGGAGCCAGAAGAAATCGAGTACTACCTGTGTGGTCCGCCCCTGATGCTGCAGGCGGTGCAAAACATGCTCGACGAGCTGGGTGTACCCGAAGAAAATATTGCCTTTGACGATTTTGGTTCGTAAGCGAGCCAAAAAGAAAATCCGAAGAGCTGGCTATTGCCGGCTCTTTTTGTTTTTGGTGGATGGTTGGCGAGGCTCTTAGAGTGGGAGGCAAGATCATTTTCCTCCTTCCGTACCTTTATGCGAAATGATTCGCTGCCCCCTATGCTAACCGGATGGCCCTTATTACTGGCAATTGCCGCTTCCATTCTCCTCCTTATTCTGCTGAGCACGCGCTGGCGCCTGCATCCCTTTCTGGCCATTTTGCTGTCGGCCCTCGCATTGGGATTGGGAGTGGGGCTGCCGCCGGAGGAAGTCGTAGGGGCCCTTACTGCCGGCTTTGGGCAGTTGCTGGCATATATCGGGCTTATCGTGGTACTGGGTAGTATGATCGGCGTGATTCTCGAGGAATCGGGGGCGGCACTGACCATTGCCCGTTTGGTGTTACGCTGGATTGGGGAGGGGCGTAGCGGCCTGGCGCTGTTGCTGATTGGAGCTACGGTAAGTGTCCCGGTTTTTTGCGACAGTGGTTTCATCATTCTGGCGGGCCTGCGGCGTTCGTTGGCCCATCGTGCCGGGACTTCGGGAGTTACACTGACTCTCTGCCTGGCCGCGGGGCTGTACACCACCCATACCCTCATTCCGCCTACCCCCGGGCCGGTGGCAGCCGCCGGTAATTTGGGTGTTGCCGAAGACTTGGGAGTATTGATTCTGATGGGTTTCTTGCTGTCGTTGCCGGCTCTTATCCTTGGGTACCTCTTCGCCCGCTGGCGCGGTCGCGGGCTCGCTACAACTGTAGAAACGGCGTTGACTGAAAAACCGAAGGGCCTTCCTGCTTTGGGAGCCTCAATACTGCCGGTAGTGCTCCCATTAGGGCTCATCGCCGTAGCATCGCTACTTGGGTTTTGGGAAGAGCCACCGGCAGTGATCCGATGGTTGCGGCTTTTGGGGCATCCTGTCATGGCGCTACTGATTGGACTTTTTGCGGCGCTATGGTTGCTGCCCACTCCCAAGGGAACAAGTCGAGGCCGCTGGTTGGGGCGTGGTATTGAACTCGCCGGTCCCATTCTTATTCTTACCGGGGTTGGGGGGGCTTTTGGGGGGGTGCTGGCTGCAACCCCTCTACGGGCGCTGGTTGCATCCTGGACCACCGGTGCCCAACTGAGCGGAGCTGGTCTACTTATTGGGGCTTTTGGCCTGTCGGCCCTGCTTAAATCAGCTCAGGGTTCCTCTACCAATGCAATGGTGATCACTTCCTCTCTGCTGGCGACCCTGGCCCCGGAATTAGGTTTTGATACGCCCTCGGAAATGGCCTTGGTCGTTGCTGCCATTGGTGGTGGTGCGATGACAGTCTCTCACGCCAATGATAGTTTTTTTTGGGTGGTCTCTCAGTTTGGAGATCTCCCAATGCCTCTGGCGCTTCGGACCTACACGCCGTTAACTGCTGTGCTAGGAGTTACGGTTCTGGTGTCGACGTTGCTGACCTATGCAGCGCTGAACTTCTTAACATAATACTATTTCCACTTAAAACGGACGGATCCAGGCGGTTGATAAGAAATGGTAAGATGCCGATCGATTTTTTACGACCGTTTAAATTTGCATCGGTATAAGACAGATCAACAAGAGCAAAGGTATCAAAGGTCGGGATGATAATTCGACCTGAGAGCCATAGATCAACCTCCGGGCACTCCGACCGGTGGCCGGCTCGGCCCGCCGCACACCATATGTGGGTGGGAAATAAAACGGCCCGCCCACCAAACCTGCCTGCCTGAAGGGCTGCAGGTAGCCCGAGCGTGCGCTTCGCACGCGACTACCAGCGATGTAAACGGCCGTAAAGAATGCTATTTGGATGCTACGGTTGTCACCCGGAGGGTAGCAACCAGTGAGAATGGATGATTACTCAAAGATAGGCGGTTGCAGCGTAGCTGTCAAGGCCTCCACCAATAAACTATTAATCGTAAATCACCGATCCCAGGTTCCTCAACCCCATAGGCGTTTATAAACACTTAAGATTTTTCGCCCCTTGCCCTCCACCTGAAAAGCCCCGATCTTCGCCCCGACACCAGAACCCCTTGCTATGCATCAGTCAGAGCCGGCTCCGCTGTTCCACTGGCGGGCCGGGCCAATGATACGGCTGTTGATCCCCTTAGTAGTAGGCATCCTTGCCGCGCATTCCGTGGATTATCGGCCACTCTTTTTCCCTTGGTTATTGTCGGTCTTGGCAGTGACTGTCGGAATTCTTGCCATTTTACGTGTGGCCCCGGGCAAAGCAGGCTGGCTGTTTGGGGTAGTGCTATGCGGCTGGCTGTTTGCATTTGCTTTCTGGCGAACTACTCACCGTCATCCACTAAATGACCAGTGGCACTTTCGCAATTCCGGACACACCGAAGCGATGGACAGCCTGTGGATTGGACGGGTAGACCAGATGACGCCTACCACGAACTGGTGGCGAATTCGGCTGCGGCTGCAGTACAATGCCCATTCCCGAGAAGCGACCTCGGGCGATCTGTTGTTGTACTTACCCAAGGAGGGCATCGAGGCAATTCCCACAGTTGGGTATCGATTAATCGTGCGGGGGACACCCCGGCGCATTCAGCCGCCGGCGAATCCGGAAACACCGGACTTTGCGTCCATTTTCCACTTTCAGCGGCTGCACTACCAGTTGTTTTTACGCGACTCGGCGGATTGGCAGATTCTTCCGGCCGCACGCCTGGGGCTGCGCCATCGCGCCGAGGCCTGGCGCCAGTGGGCACTCGATCGATTGGAAAGGCAGTTACCTACTACAAGTTTCTCCATTGTGTCGGCATTGATGCTGGGTTGGAAAAGCGAACTGAGCGACCATACCCGGGCACTCTACGCCGATACAGGCGCGATGCACGTGCTGGCGGTAAGCGGCCTGCACGTGGGGTTGGTAGCAGGAGCTGTGCAGGGGCTACTCGCTTGGCTATTACCGGGGGAAGACCGTCGGCGGTACCTTCGCTTGATCGTCGCGGTAGCGGCCATTTGGGCATTTGCCCTCCTAACGGGCCTTGCTCCGTCGGTTTGTCGGGCGGGATTGATGTTTTCGCTCTGGTTAATCGGACGAGCCACCGGACGGAGAACGTATGCCTATAATTCATTAGCTGCGGCGGCAGTGGTACTACTTATTATCGATCCTCTGCTTTTGTTCCAGCTGGGGTTCCAGTTATCTTTTGCTGCAGTGTTCGGCATTCTCGCTTTTCAGTCGGCTCTGGCATCCCTGATTCAAACAGCTTCCATACCGGTTAAGCGATTGTGGGATCTGACGACCGTTGGACTAGCTGCCCAAGTGGCCACGCTTCCGCTTACCTTGTATTACTTCCATCGATTCCCTCTCTACTTCTGGCTGAGCGGGGCACCGATTGTATTAAATGCAGGGCTATTACTGGGCTTGGGAGCCTTCACATTGGTAGGGGGAAGCTGGGCTGTGATCGGACCGACGAGTGTGCGCTTGCTAGACGGATTGATCGAGCTGCAACATTGGTGGCTGGGTTGGATTCAACAATTACCCCATGCCGTGCTCGAAGAAATCGATCTGTCCCTATTCGAAGCGTTCCTGCTCGGAGGAGTACTGCTAATTGTAGCAATAGCCCGGGCACGCGCCAAAGGCTGGCTGGTGGCACTGCTCTTACTGACGGTTTTTGCCACTTGTCGGCTCCACGAGCGATTCCGAGCGGCACGCCTTCAGGAAATCCTGGTACTGCACGACCGTGGAGCCACCGAAATCGTTTGCCGATCCGGTTTTCTGGAAGCCCGCATCAATCAAGCCCGAAAAACTGATCGCCCCTACCTTGTTGCCGACTCCGCATTATCCATTGCAATGGATAGTGCCGGATTAGTCGTGCTGCCTCCTTGGAAGATACTGATTGCCCTGCCCAAATCCGTCGAACGTTATCAGGCCAACCTGCAACCGGATGTCCTAATTGTCAATCACGCCAGCCCTTGGCGACCCGACGAGTTGCTCGACCGGTTTGAGATTGGAAAGGTAATCATTGATGGTAGCTGCGGACTCCGAAAAAGCCGGCGCTGGCAAACCGCCTGCGAACTGCGGCAGATTCCGCATTACTGGACTAAAGATCAAGGAGCCGCCATTTTAACGAACCAGTTCAACCATCTTCAAGTGCATCCATTTCGATCCACCCAGAACGATTCACCTTAATCCAAAACGATGCACTTTATCAATCAATTTCTGAGTTATACCCGGCCGGAGCGATTGGGAATCCTTGTACTAATTGGCACGTGCACCTTATTAGCGGTTGCTTCTGCGTGGATGCTACCTGCCGTAGAGCCCTTTCCGGAAGTGGAAATCGGCCAGTTTTTAGTTGCTCAACCCGATACGGTCAAGCATTCTCCTGCGCAACGGCAAGCGCCAATCGCTGGTTACACCGATCCCAATCAGCCAAGCGTCGAACAATTGCGGGCCTTTGCCCTACCGGAGCGGACCATTGCCGCATGGCTGGCCTATCTCAATAAAGGCGGCCGGTTTTCCGATTCTACAGCCCTGGCCAAGTTTCGGGCATTGCCGGAGGCCGATCGGTTGCGCATTATGCCGTATCTGGTATTCCCCAAACCGCGAATTGCCCCAGTGGCCCCTTCATCCCGTCCGGCTCGGTTATTTTCGTTTGATCCGAATACGGCTACAGAGCAAGAATTACTAGCCCTGGCTCTCCCGGAACGAACGATTAAAACATTGCTGAAGTACCGCTTGAAAGGCGGCCAATTCCGGCAACCATCCGACCTGAAGCGCATCTATGGATTGCAGGAAGCGGATTACCAGCGGCTTCTTCCCTATATTTCAATTTCGTCTCCACCAAAGGCCGATACATTACCTTTTCGATACAAGCAGCCATCCCGCGACGTGGTCGTATACATCAATCAGGCTACCCCGGAGGAATGGGCGGAGCTGTACGGCATCGGGCCGGTGCTGAGTGATCGAATCGTCAAGTTCCGTGAGAAGTTAGGAGGGTTTTATCGAATCGACCAAGTGGCGGATACCTACGGACTCCCTGACACCACCTGGCAACACATCCATTCCCACCTGCGACTCGAAGTACCGCATCGGACCATGCGGTTCGATACCCTGACCGTAGAGGGGCTGGCGGCCCATCCATACTTGCGGTGGAAACAGGCGCGGGTACTAATCGCCTACCGCGATCAGCACCAACCGATCACTTCGGCGGATCAATTGAATGCCGTCCGGGCCATACCTCCCAATGTGCTCGAAAAACTTGTTCCCTATTTGTCGTTCAACTGATTCGGAGATGGCTTAATGCCTTAAATCATTGCCCTGGGGTAACATTATAATTCGTTAATTAAAGTGTTAAGAGGCTGTCGCCAGACAGCCCTTTAAAGCATTAAACCAATGGCAAACGAATTTCAAGGCTTGTTCATCGGCTCCGACAACCACCTCCGCTGCTGGTGGCCAAAGGAACACGAAGCCTACATCGACTACCACGATACCGAATGGGGAGTACCCGTAGCCGACGATCGCCGGTTGTTCGAAAAACTCATTCTCGAAGGTTTTCAGGCAGGCCTGAGTTGGTGGACCATCCTGCGAAAGCGCGATCATTTCCGGGAGGCTTTCGCGGACTTCGATTTTCGTGCCATCGCCGGATTTGGTCCCGATAGGGTGGAAGCCTTAATGCTGAACCAAGGAATCGTACGCAATCGTAAGAAAATCGAAAGCACCATCAACAATGCCCAACGCGCCATTGAACTCGTCGAAGAATTCGGAAGCCTCGCCGCCTTTCTCTGGCAATTCGAACCGGACGAGGAGGAGCGCCCGGATAGTTACGATTACCAGACGTTGCGGACCCTGGCCGCAACGGCCTCCTCCAAACGATTGAGCAAAGAATTGAAGAAACGCGGCTGGTCTTACGTCGGCCCTACCACCCTCTATGCGTTTATGCAAAGCATGGGCCTGGTTAATGACCACATAGAAGGCTGCTTCTGCCGCGAGCCGATAGCCAAGATGCGAGCGGAATTCGAACGGCCGACTACACTTCGCTCGTAAAGTGAAACTGTATCTCCGGGTGGTTTTCCTGAGCCATCTGTAGGCTCCACGCGGATTGAGCCATGTATACCAGTCGGCCGTCCTTGTCGGTGGCGAGGTCATTGCGGCGGCGTTGCCGAAACTCTTTGAGTGCGGCCTCATCGGAAGTGGTGACCCAGCAGGCCTTGTAGAAATTCAGGGGTTCGTAGCGGCACTTGGCACCGTATTCCTGTTCGAGGCGATACTGGATGACATCGAATTGAAGGGCACCGACGGTACCGATGATTTTGGCATTGTCGAGCTCGCGGGTGAAAAGTTGCGCCACGCCTTCGTCCATTAGCTGATCGAGCCCTTTGTTGAGTTGCTTGGTTTTTAGCGGATCCATATTGACCACCAACCGAAACTGCTCGGGGCTGAAGCTGGGAATGCCTTTGAAGTGAAGTTCTTCCCCACTGGTGATGGTATCGCCGATCTTGAAGTTGCCGGAGTCGTAAAGGCCAACAACGTCTCCGGGATAGGCCTCATCAATAACGGTCTTTTTGGAGGCCATAAAACTCGTGGGGTTGGCAAATTTCATTTGCCGGCCTTGCCGTACGTGCAGGTAGTTGGTATTGCGCTCGAAGCGACCGGAACAGATCCGCAAAAAGGCGATGCGATCGCGGTGGCGAGGGTCCATGTTGGCATGGATCTTAAATACAAAACCGGCAAAGCCGTCCTCCTCTGGGCTGACGGTTCGTTCCTCGGTAGGGCGGGGGAGGGGCGGCGGAGCCACCTCGACGAAACAGTCGAGCAATTCCTTCACGCCGAAATTGTTGACGGCGGAGCCAAAGAACACCGGACTGATATCCTGCCGCAGGTATTCATCGCGATCGAAGGGGGGGTACACTTCGTTGATTAAGGTTACCTCACTGCGTAGCTCTTCGGCGGCATCTTCTCCGACGATTCGATCGAGCTCGGGGTCGTCCAGATCGTCGAATTCGATGACTTCTTCGGGGCGGCCCTGCTTATTGTCGGGGCGGAAGAGTACCAGCCGCTGCTCGTATAGGTTGTAAACACCTTTAAAGCGTTCGCCCATCCCGATTGGCCAGCTCAGCGGACGGGCAGTAAGCTCCAGTTTTTGCTCGATTTCATCGAGCAGATCAAAGCCGTCTTTTCCCTCGCGGTCCAACTTATTGACGAACACAATGACCGGGGTCTTTCGGCGCCGGCATACTTCTACTAGTTTTTCCGTTTGTTCCTCCACCCCTTTGGCCACATCGATGACTACGATGACGGAGTCCACCGCAGTCAGTGTGCGGTATGTATCTTCCGCAAAGTCTTTGTGGCCGGGCGTATCCAGGATGTTAATGCGCAAATCACGGTAGTCGAAAGCCATCACTGAGGTTGCTACGGAGATACCCCGTTGCCGCTCGATCTCCATGAAATCGGAGGTAGTACTCTTCTTGATTTTGTTAGATTTGACCGCTCCGGCAGTATGGATGGCCCCGCCAAAGAGCAGCAGCTTCTCCGTAAGCGTGGTCTTTCCCGCATCCGGATGCGCAATGATGGCAAAGGTGCGCCGCTTGTTCAGTTCCTCCGTGAAATTCAGATTCATAATTCGTAATGCAAACCCCTAAACAGCGGGCAAAGATACGCTTTTTAACCCAATTTCTGACGGATGAAGCGCCGCTGAACACCGGAACTATTTGGTTTGGAAGCTTCGTTGTTTCTCAATCACCAAAAGCCCTAACGAACTAAAGTCTAAAAGTCTACCATGTACCTCTCCCTCACTACCACTCACCAACCCGCCACAGACTTGGGCTACTTGCTGGGCAAACACCCGGAGCGCTACCAGACCCGGGAGCTTTCCTTTGGCATGGCCCATCTGTTTTTTCCGGAGGCGCGCGCCGAACGGTGCAGGGTAGTGTTGTATCTGGAGGTCAACCCCATCAAGGAGATGCGCAAGGGCGACCGTACACTGCCCGGGCAGTTCAGCTTGGAGCAGTATGTAAATGATCGGCCGTATGCGACCTCCTCGCTGCTGTCCACAGCCATTGCAAAGGTGCTGGGGAGTGCCCTGAATGGCAATTGCAAAGAGCGGCCGGAGTTAGTGGATGAAGCCTTGCCGCTGGAGATCGAATTGGCGAGCGTATCCGTGCGCGGTACCGAGCAATTGTTGCACGACCTATTTGAACCACTTGGATACACCGTCGAATACGACCGGCCGTTGCTGGACGAGCATTTCCCCGATTGGGGCGAGAGTCCTTACTATCGCCTCCGACTCCGTCATGAGCTTCCGCTAAAAGAGGCACTAGCACACCTCTATGTACTTCTGCCGGCGCTCGATAACCGTAAGCACTACTTCATCGGCGAGGCCGAGCGCGAAAAACTCCTGGCCAAGGGAGATGCATGGCTGGCCCGACATCCGGTGCGCGAACGCATCGTCAAGCGCTTTTTGCGGCACCGGTCGGAGCTAAGTCGTGGGGCTCTCCAGCAGTTGGAAGAACAACGGGCACCGGAAGAATCGTTCGACGAAGCACCTGCCAACGAAATGGTGGAAGTAGCATTCGAGCGGCGCACCAACCTGCATGCCCTGCGGCACGATCGGGTAGCCCAGGAGTTAGTAGACCTGGGAGCTACCTCCGTTGTCGATTTGGGTTGCGGAAGTGGTAAGCTGATGCGCAAACTGCTCACCTTGGGGCAGCTCGATCGGATAACGGGAATGGATACCAGCATTCGGGCACTGGAAGTGGCGAAAAAGCGCCTGAATTGGGACCGCCTCAGCCCGCGTCAGCGCGATCGACTTGAACTCATCCAGGGAGCCCTCACCTATCGCGATCAGCGGTTGGAGGGATACGACGCAGCCGTGTTGGTGGAGGTTATCGAACACATTGACCCCGCACGACTTTCCGCGGTGGAGCGGGTCGTTTTTCGGTACGCCCAGCCGCGCGTCGTAATCGTTACGACGCCCAACCGGGAATACAATCAGCTTTTTCCCACCTTGCCTCCCGGACAGTTACGGCACGTCGATCACCGATTCGAATGGACGCGGTCGGAGTTTGCCGACTGGGCAGGGCGGGTGGCAACAACGTTTGGATTTACCCACCGCCTTGAGGGGATTGGCGAAGCAGACCCACAACACGGAGCTCCCAGTCAAATGGCCGTTTTTATCCAACAGACCTAGCCGCTTAAATGACTATTCATATTCCAAACTTTTGTCTTGTCGTGCTCGTAGGCCCCAGCTCCTCGGGAAAATCTACGCTGGCCCGGAACCACTTCCAACCCTACGAAACGGTTTCCTCGGATCATTGCCGAGCGTTAATTACCAATAAGGAGAACGTCCTGGATGCCAACCGGGAGGCATTCGACTTACTGCACTACATCATTGGGAAACGCCTACAACGTGGCTTGCTCACCGTAGCCGACGCAACCAACGTGCAGCCAGAAGGCCGCCGTGCCTACATCGACCTGGCCCGCCGCCATTATGCTCCGGTAATTGCGCTGGTGCTGGATATGCCCGAGCGCTTGCTCCAATATCGGAACGAACAACGGGCCGATCGCGATATGGGTGCCCACGTCATCCGAAATCAACTCCGACAACTGCGGCGCTCCCAGCGCGAGTTGCGACGTGAAGGGTTCGACGCTGTCTACGAGCTCTATGGCCAGGAAGCCATCGAGGCGCTCGAATTGGTGCGGCAACCACTTGCCAACGATCGAACCGAAATACACGGTCCCTTCGATATTATTGGAGATGTGCACGGTTGCCAGACCGAGTTGCTGGCGCTTCTGAAGAAGTTGGGTTATCAGGTCCATTTGGATGAGGCAAGCACCTATGGTTATTCCGTGACTGCCCCCGCCGGGCGGACTGCTGTGTTTGTCGGCGATTTGGTAGATCGGGGCCCGGATAGCAACAAAGTGCTGCGCCTCCTAATGTCGATGATGACCGACGGTACCGCCCTTTGCGTGGTCGGGAACCACGACGATAAGCTCATGCGCTACCTCAAGGGAAAAAAAGTACAAATCAAGCACGGCCTGGAGCAGACCATTGCCCAGCTCGAACAGGAGCCGGCATCAATACTTCCGGAAATCCAACAGTTTCTGGCCGGATTACCCGACCATTTACTGCTGGATCGGGGGCAGTTGGTAGTGGCCCACGCCGGGTTGCGGGCCGATATGCAAGGCCGCATGGGTAAAGCCGTACGAGCCTTCTGCCTCTACGGTGAAACCACGGGAGAAATCGACGAATTCGGGCTGCCGGTTCGCTATCCCTGGGCCCGCGAATACGAAGGGCGGGCTACGGTGGTCTACGGACACACTCCGGTTCCGGAAGCCGAATGGATCAACCATACGATTAATATCGATACCGGTTGCGTGTTCGGTGGTCGGTTGACTGCGCTGCGGTATCCGGAAATGGAACTAGTGGACGTGGCCGCCGAACGCACCTACGCAACTCCAAAGCGCCCCATTGAGCCCGTGGCACAGGTGCTGGATACGGATTTGCTCGACGCCCAGGCAGTGTTGGGCCGCCAGGCCATTCCCACTCGCTTGCGGGGCCGGATCACTATTTCCGAAAACCACGCCGCCGGCGCACTGGAAACGATGAGTCGCTTTGCTACTGATCCGCGGTGGCTAATCTACCTTCCACCGACCATGTCTCCGGTGGCGGTCAGTACGCACGATGATTTTCTGGAACACCCGGCTGAAGCCTTCGACTATTACCGCTCGGTTGGGGTAAAGCGGGTGGTGTGTCAGGAAAAGCATATGGGCTCCAGGGCCCTGGTGGTGATCGGACAAAGTGCCCAGGCGATTGAAGACCGATTTGAACTCGCTGCGCCCTGTGGTGGCCATATCATGAGCCGTAGTGGCCGGCCGTTTTTCGACAATCTCTCACTGGAAAGGGAGCTTTTGGAGCATTTTCGATCAGCGATGACCCAATCCGGATTCTGGCAACGGCACCAGACGACCTGGGCCGTATTCGACGCAGAGTTGATGCCCTGGTCGGCAAAGGCCCAGAGCCTTCTGCGGGAGCAGTATGCGGCTTTGGGTGCAGCTGGTGCCCTCAGCCTAAAGGGAATGCAGGAGGCCGCCCGGACTGCCAGTGAACGGGGGATTGACCTGGAAGGATTAGTCGAACAGATCGATTGGCAGCAGCAGCAGATAGGGTATTTCAAAGAAGCCTATCGCTCCTACTGCTGGCCGGTCGTTCGGGTGGAGGATTTGCGCCTTGCTCCGTTTCATCTGCTGGCAACCGAGGGTAACGTACACGATACGCAGCCTCATACCTGGCATTTGGCCGAAATTGATGCGGTTTGTCAGGAGGGGCGGCCTCTCTTGTTTCCTACAAATCGGTGCTGGGTGGAATTGGATGATTCCGAGCAAATCCAGACCGCTACGGAGTGGTGGCTACAACTGACCGAATCCGGAGGAGAAGGCATGGTGGTAAAGCCGGAGGCATTCGTGGTGCAAGGAGCGCACGATCTGGTCCAACCAGCCCTGAAAGTGCGCGGGCGCAACTACTTGCGGCTCATTTACGGCCCGAATTACCTGCATCCGAAAAATCTCCGCAAGCTCAAACGGCGCCGCCTTCGCCACAAGCGCAGTCTGGCTCTCCGCGAATTTGCACTGGGCATCGAGGCCCTGGATCGCTTCATCCGCAAAGAACCTTTGCGCAAAGTGCATCAGTGTGTCTTCGGCATCTCCGCCCTCGAGCACGAACCGGTGGATCCGACGCTTTAATGTGCCGATAGGGCAATGTGACAATGTGCCAGTGAGTATCGAAAATTACTGATTCACAGTATTACTGTATTAATCATTAATGCTCGTCGAATACGACCTTAACCATTCCTACTGCAGAAAATTTCCCATCCCCTATATAGGGGGGCAGGTGCCTTAGGTCCATCTATTACTTAAACAAACCTAGGGCAATGATCCATAAGATAAACTTCCTTTTACTCGTGAGCTGCCTGATCGGAACCCTCGGATGGGGGCAGCAGGAAACACTATTCAACAATACCCGATTGCGGGGAGGATTCGGTGCACTGCTATACGAATATGGCATTTCCGAAGGCATGGGGCAAAGCGCCGGCGGCGGCGGCGGGCTGGTCTTCGATCGCTTCTTCATCGGATTGTACGGCATGACTACCACCGATTTGGACGATTTCTTTAACGGACGCGACGTCGAAGTACTCGATTTGGCGCAAGGCGGGCTCTGGATCGGTATCACTCCGGAATCCTACAACGTCATCCATCCCATCGCTACTGTTCGCGCAGGCTACGGCGCGCTGGATATCCGGCTGGACGATAGTTCGCAACGCTACGAGGACCTCGACAAGGTATTCGTTCTTACGCCCGAACTCGGCGTGGAACTCAACGTGACCCGCTGGTTTCGCATAGCGGGAACGGCCAGCTACCGAGCCGTCTTAGGCACACAAGATGATGCCGAATACACCAATGCCGACTTCTCTGGCTGGGTCGGAGGAATCTCCCTGCGCTTCGGCTGGTTTGGTCGCAAACGCTGGAACTAACCGTCTTTGGTACGTTGGCCCAGCTTAAAGGTCAAAAGTCTAAAACCTAAAAATCTAATACAAAACCACTCAATCATGGCATATCGTTCGTTATTAGCTATCAGCTGCCTGCTCATTGCATCAGGCTGTTTTATTGATTTGGACGACGATGACGGATTCTTCGGCGACTGCGTACGCGGAAGGGGTGATCTGGTGTTTGAAAGTCTTTTCATCCCCGCTGATTTCGAGGCCGTCGAATTGCGGCTACCGGCCACCGTTTTCATCACGCAGGCCAACGATTTTTCGATCGAGGTTGAAGGTAAGCCCAACATCATCGACGAAATCGAGCTGGAAGTAAACAGCGGTGAACTGCGTATCGATACCGACGACTGTGTACGGGACATTGGTGATATGCGCTTTTTCATCACCATGCCGCGGGTGCGCGGGCTCGAAGTGGACGGGAGCGGTTCGATCATCAGCGAAAACATCCTGCTGGTAGACGACGTACAAATCGATGTATTCGGCTCCGGAACCATCGACGTCGCTCTGGAAGGAGATGACCTCGACGTGAACATCAGCGGTTCCGGCGATATTTTTCTGGAAGGAACAGCCGAGGAACTCGATGTTGATATCAGTGGCTCCGGCGATCTGCGTGCGTTCGACCTGTTGGTGGAGGAGGCCGACATTGAAATTAGCGGCAGCGGAGAAGCAGATGTGACCGTAAGCGACTTCCTGCGCGCGCGCATCAGTGGTTCCGGCGATATTCGCTACCGCGGTGAGCCCAACCTCGATACGAGCATCTCCGGGTCGGGATCGATTCGAAAGGTGGATTAAACGTACGAATCTCGAAAACGGCACGTTAAAGAAACATACACGGCGCGGAATGGCCTGACCGTCAGTAAAGCTCACCAATTAGGGAAGGATTATCCTTCGGGCAACACAACTTCGTCTTCCTAATTTCGTATAGGGGTACTGTTACCGGCGATCATAGTTGATTAGGTATCTTTCATAAAAGATCGCCTCTGTTCCCACATTTTGACGGTATGTCCAATTTGGACCGCATATCTTTACGTGCATGAAAACGATGATTCCGAATATTCAAATGGTCGATCTGAAGGCTCAGTACGCGGCCATCCAAGAAGAAGTAGATCAGGCAGTTCTGGAGGTCATCCGGTCGAGTGCCTACATCAACGGCCCTGCCGTGAAGCAGTTTCAGGCCGATTTGGAAGCGTATCTGCGCTGCCATTCAGTGATTCCCTGCGGCAATGGTACGGATGCGCTTCAAATCGCTATGATGGCCCTCAACCTCCAGCCGGGCGACGAGGTCATTGTACCGGCTTTTACCTATATCGCCACCGCGGAGGTGATCGCTTTGCTGCACCTGCGCCCTATCATGGTTGACGTGGATCCGGGTACATTTAATGTAACCGCCGAGTTAATCGAACCGGCGATCACCGAACGGACCAAAGCAATCGTACCGGTTAATCTGTTTGGGCAGAGCTGCGATATGGAACCGATTATGAAGCTGGCCCGTCAGCACGATTTGTACGTTATCGAGGACAATGCCCAGGCAATCGGTGCCGAATATACCTCCTCCGATGGTTCCGTACAGCGCGCTGGTACCATTGGCCACATCGGCTGTACGAGCTTTTATCCCTCCAAAAATCTAGGGGCCTACGGCGATGGTGGTGCAATCAGCACCAACGACGAAGAGCTGGCCCAGAAACTGCGTATGACAGCCAACCACGGCCAATCGCGCCGCTACTACCACGATCGGGTAGGCGTGAATTCGCGACTGGACAGCGTCCAGGCAGCAATTCTCGGCATCAAATTGCGCCATCTGGATGCCTACAGTTCCCGACGCCGGGAAGCGGCCGATTATTACGATGCGGCACTTGCCGACGTGGATGCACTAGAAACCCCCGTGCGCCAATACAATAGTACCCACGTATTCCACCAGTACACCCTCAAGGTGAAGGATGGTCGGCGCGATGCCCTCAAAGAATACTTGAAGGAGCAGGGGGTACCCTCTATGATTTATTATCCACTTCCTCTATACGAACAAAAGGCATTCAAGGGAACGGCTGCCAATCAGGTCGACTTTTTGCCGGTGACGGACAGTCTTTGCAAAGAGGTCATCAGCCTCCCGATGCACAGTGAGATGGATGAGCAGACGCTGGAGTATATCGTTCGTACGGTCAAGAGCTTTTTCTAATCTAACACGGAGTTTGAACAACAAAAGAAACTGACGGAGAGCAATGCAACATTGCCCAGTCAGCCTCGTAACGAATTGCAAAACACCAGATCATTACGCATCCAAAAATTTGGCATCGATGCATCAGGACTTATTGGAAAAGAGAAAAAAAATCTCTGTAACCGGTCTAGGCTATGTAGGCCTTCCTCTGGCGCTGGAGCTGGGAAAGAAATTCAGTGTCATCGGATTTGATATAAGTGAACCGCGCGTAGAGATGATGCGCCGCGGCGAAGATCCTTCCGAAGAGCTTGATGGCAGTGCCTTCCACGGTAAAGACATCTGCTTCACGTCTAATCCGGAGGATTTGAAGCACGCCCACTTCCACATCGTGGCCGTGCCCACTCCGGTAGACGAATCTCAAGTGCCGGATCTGAAACCATTGATTTCTGCTTCCGAAACACTGGGTAAAGCACTCAAGCCGGGTGATTATGTCGTGTACGAATCCACCGTTTACCCCGGCTGTACCGAGGAAGACTGCCTGCCGTTGCTGGAGAAGTACTCCGGGCTGAAGTTAGGGCAGTTTAAGCTGGGCTATTCACCCGAGCGGATCAATCCGGGCGATAAGCAACGGACGATCGACAAGATCCTCAAGATCGTCAGCGGAAACGACGAGGAGGCCCTGGAGGAAATTTCCAACGTATACGGCGAAGTAATTACTGCCGGTATCCACCGTGCTCCGACTATTAAAGTAGCCGAGGCAGCCAAGGTAATCGAAAACTCTCAGCGCGATCTCAACATCAGCTTTGTCAACGAGCTGTCGATGATCTTCGACCGCATGGGTATCGATACGCAGGATGTACTCGACGCCGCAGCCACCAAGTGGAACTTCTTGCGGTATACTCCCGGACTGGTAGGCGGGCACTGCATTAGTGTCGACCCGTACTACCTGCTGCACAAGAGCAAGCAATTGGGCTACGACCCGCAGGTAATCCTCTCCGGTCGCCGCGTCAATGACGGCATGCCCGGCTTTATTGCCAAGCGGATGGTGCAGACCCTCATTCAGAAGGGTAAGAGCCCGCGCCAGTGCAAGATATTAGTCATGGGGATCACCTTCAAGGAGAACGTGGCCGACATCCGCAACTCAAAGGTGGTCGACCTGGCCCGCGAGCTGATGGACTACTCGATCAACGTCCACTGTACTGACCCCTTCGCGTCACCAAACGAAGTGGCACACGAATACAAGCTGACGCTGGTGGAGAAGCTCTCCAACGATTACGATGGCGTCATTGTGGCCGTCGCCCACGACGAGTACAAACCCCTTGACATCGACTTCTTCCGGTCGATCAGCAAGGATAGCCCGGTCGTCTTCGACCTCAAGGGCATTTACCAGCGCCCCGAGTCACAAAACGGCGTGGTATTCTGGCGCCTTTGATTAGTCTATTAGTTCTTTAGTACGTTAGTTCTTTAGTGCTCTGGTGCTTTATATTTTCCGACACACAAAAGAAAATAAAAGAACTGAAGTACTAACAGACTAACGTACTAACAGACTAACCAACTAACGTACCCCTTGTATTTCTGAGATTACTTGCTACCTTTGCGTCACAGTTTAGATACCGTAACCACAATCCCAATTTTTTTCGCCAACGGTTACGGAATACAATCCAAGAGGACGTTAGATGACCATTCACAAGAGCCAGGCGCTAACAACCAGCCCGATTAATCAATTACATCCCGATGAACAACGCTGGTTCGCCGTTTATACTAATTATAAGCGCGAGAAACTAGTCCAGCGATTGCTGACTCAAAAGGGCATCACCTCTTATCTGCCCCTGCTACATCGGGTACGGCGATACGGAAACCGCCGCCGTACCGTGAAGCTACCCTTAATTAGCTGCTACATTTTCGTCCATATTAACAAATCGGAATACGTCCCTGTGCTAGATACACAGGACGTGCTGCGCTTCGTGCGATTTCGGCATGATCTGATTGCCATTCCGGACGAGGAGCTGAACCTGATGCGTCGCGTTGTAGGCGAATCCGGAACACACCACGTGGATGTAGCAGCCAGCGAATGGCAACCGGGTACCCCCGTCGAAATCATCGCGGGAGAACTTACCGGCCTACGCGGACGCTTGAACACACAAAAAAATCGAAATGTACTGGTCGTTGATTTGGAAACCCTTGGCTACGAACTCCGCATCGAGATTAACCCGGCCGATTTAAGGCCGCTCGATCACTGGGAATCAATGGTCTAGGATATCCAATCAACGTATTATATTGGTGTCGGCATACTTCCGAAGTAGCCGCAGCTTTCGCGCACTCATTCGTATATTTTGCGCATACACTCCATTGCCCAATCCGGTCTGCCTGCAGGCCGCCCTTGCGAAAAGCCCCCGGGATTTTTCGTCGGCGAAGCCGTATCTCAATCGATGTACTGATTCTATGATCCTACAATTTTCTAATGTCTTCGAAGACAATGAAAAATTACATCATAGCATTATAGAATCAGAACATCATAGCATCAAACGCGTACACTCATCCAGGATTCATTAATGGATAAAAGATTTTAATGCGCGCTCCTATCTTAATTACCGGAACGGCAGGGTTTATTGGGTTTTTCCTCGCCGAACGCTTGGTGGCAGAAGGGTATGCCGTAGTGGGCCTGGATAGTCTGAACGACTACTACGATACCAGCCTGAAGCACGGCCGGTTGGCGGCATCCGGATTTGCTACCGAGCAATTAGCCTACAATAAGGTACTAACCAGCACCAAGGCGGCCAATTTCCAGTTTGTGCATCTTAACCTGGAAGACGGCCCTCACTTGGAAGAACTGTTTCAAACCTATCGATTTAAAACGGTGATCCACCTGGCTGCCCAGGCGGGCGTGCGCTACAGCCTGGAAAATCCGGGGGCTTATGTGCAATCGAACCTCGTGGGTTTTGTACATATCCTGGAAAATTGCCGTCGCTACGAGGTCGATCACCTGGTGTACGCCAGTTCCAGTAGCGTTTACGGACTCAATAAGGCCATCCCGTTCAGCACCAACAGCAACGTCGATCATCCGATTTCCCTATATGCCGCCACGAAAAAGAGCAACGAACTGATGGCTCATACCTACAGTCATCTGTTTGGCATTCCCACCACGGGGCTGCGCTTTTTCACGGTATACGGCCCCTGGGGGCGGCCCGACATGGCCTACAGTATTTTTACCAAAGCCATCCTGGAGGGCAAGCCCATCAAGGTCTTCAACCACGGCAACATGGAGCGCGATTTCACCTACGTAGATGATATCGTGGAAGGAATTGTCCGGGTGGCCCAGCGCTCTCCCGAAGGCCAATCCGACTGGAATCCCGAAGCACCGACCCCATCCAGCTCCCCGGCTCCTTACCGCGTCTACAATATCGGCGCCGGCCGGCCGGTCAATTTGCTGAAATTCATCGAAACCATCGAAGCCGCCCTCGGCATCGAAGCCGACAAGCACTTCATGGATATCCAGCCCGGTGACGTCGAAATCACCTACGCCGACACCACCGACCTGGAGCGGGACTTCGGCTATCGCCCCTCCACCACGCTAGAGGAAGGCATTGGGCGGTTTGTGGATTGGTATCGCAGTTATTACGGGATGGATGAGGCGGTTGGCGCAAAGGGGAGGGGAGAGCGTTGAGCGAAATCGGGAGGATTGTTTGAGCCTGTTTGTCCTTGTTTTGAACTACCCCTGTGGAGATATTTGGTAGGAGTTGGGTCTACGTGAGTTAAAAGGGTGAATTCCTGTCTTTCCGCTGGAAGCCAGGAGTGAAAGGGTGAAGGCCTGACTGCTTATTTTTAAATCGTAGCAGGCATGTAGGGCACCTACACTTTTGCATTCGAGCGCTTGGATGTTTGGGAACGTGCAAAAAAATTGGTTTTGGAGATTTACCGCATCATCTCCCAGTTACCAGATACGGAAAAGTACGGTTTGCGCAGTCAGATGCAGCGGTCGGCTGTATCGGTGGCATCAAACTTGGCGGAGGGTAACTCCAGAAGAGGCGGAAAGGATCAGGCTCGATTCACCTCCATCGCCTTCAGCAGCCTCATGGAATTGCTCAGCCAGCTGATTATTAGCAACGAGCTAAAGCTGATAGGAGACCAAGACTACCTCTCCAGTAAAGCAAGGATGTTGGTAGCCTTGGAGAAATACCAATTAAATCGTCCCTGAAAAAACGTTTCACCCTTGCCCGACGTCGGGTAAGATTTCACCCCTGCGAATGAAATGACGCAGTACTTCACCCATTCACCTTAAGAACACACAACCCAGCAATAACTAAACCTTCTTCACTAAAACTCCGTATACAAAAGATAAACCCCACCAAAAAAATCCATGATTCGATTCTTTCAAAAAACACCGACCGATCTTTCCTTCCTGCACACCGACGTGCACAGCCACATCTTGCCCGGCATCGACGATGGAGCCCCCGACATCGACACCAGCCTGGAGCTGATTCGTGGATTACAGGCGCTGGGCTACCGCCGGCTCGTTGCCACCCCCCATGTAATGGCGGATTTCTACCCGAATACCTACGATACCATCGAAGCGGCGCTGCAACAGGTGCAGAAAGCGGTGCGCAAAGCCAAACTGGACGTCCGGATCGAGGCAGGGGCGGAGTACCACATCGACGAGCAATTTCTACAACTAGTGGAAGCACGCGCCCCCTTGCGCACCCTGCCCGGCAATCGGGTATTGGTGGAGTTAAGTATGGTTGGAGAGCCCCCGGGCTGGGAAGCTACTCTGTTTAAATTGCAAACCCTCGGCTATAAACCCGTGTTGGCCCACCCGGAGCGCTACCTGTACCTGCGCCCGGAGATCGAGCGGCTGGAAAGCCTGCGGGAGCGCGGCATTGAACTGCAGGTGAATCTGCTCAGTTTGGACGGCTACTATGGAATACCGATTAAGCAATTTGCTCATCAACTATTCAAGAAGGAGCTCGTAGATTTGGTGGGGTCGGATTGCCACCATGCACAGCACCTGGAGCGCTTGCAGGCCCTCCTGCATGCCTCCCGCACCATGCGCATGCTGGAAAAGGCGACCTTACTAAATCAGCAACTTCCCTCCGAGCGATCTAAAGAAACGACACCCTCCCGATGAAGTATGCGCCTAAATATTCTCCTGGTTGGTTGTCGCTGAGTTGCCTGCTGCTTGGTCTGTTCAGCACTGGCTGCGTCACGCACGATGAATTGATCAACTTCCGCAATACCGATTTGGAAAGTCAGAGCCCCGAGGCCATCCTCAACCAAATGGAGTTAAAGATTCAGCCGGAGGACCTATTGCGCATCGAGGTGTACAGCTTTTCACCGGAGGCAGCGGCACCCTTCAATCCAGGAATTTTGGATGGAAGCGGGCAGCGCCAAAACCAGCAGTTGCAAAACCTGGATGGCAATCAACTAGAACTCTTCACTGGCTACTTTGTGGATGCTGAAGGCTACATCGATTTTCCGGTAGTGGGGCGGGTCCAGGTAGCCGGACTTTCTCTGGAAGCGGCAAAAAGCAAACTGACCGAAATCGTCAAGGAATACGTGAGCGACGCCGTGCTGAACATGCGCTTCCTGAACTTCAAAGTAACGGTACTCGGAGAAGTCAATAATCCCGGAACGGTGCAACTGACAAACAAGCGGGTCACCCTCCTGGAAGCCCTCGGCTACGCCGGCGACCTGACCATCTACGCCAATCGAACCAACCTCCTAGTCATGCGGGAGGCCAATGGGCAGCGCACTTACGAACGATTGGACCTACAGTCGGATGAAATTTTCGACTCCGAGTTCTTTTACCTGCAGCAAAACGATGTCATTTACGTGTCGCCCCTGCAGGCGCGCACGGCCACTGTAGCCGACCCCGCACAGCGGGTCATTAGTTATGGTGCGGCCATTATTTCCATTGCGACGCTGATCATTGCCCTGACCCGATGACGGCTCCATCCGCCCTCTAAATCTGTATTCAAAGAGCATGGCCCACGATGGCCCTATTCATCTCATCGGTTTCCATTCCACAAACCTCCCAATTCCATGAAAATTCTCGTTACCGGTACGGCAGGATTTATCGGCTTCCATCTCGCAAATCGACTGATTGCTCGCGGAGATGAGGTCGTTGGCCTGGACTGCATAAACGACTACTACGATGTAAATTTAAAATTCGATCGCCTGGCGTACGCCGGTATTGATCGTAGTAAAGTCGCCTACGGTCAATTCGTCGCTAGTGAGAAGCACGCGAATTACCGCTTCATCCAAATGACGTTAGAAGACGAGGAAGGCATCAACCGACTCTTTCAAGCAGAAGGCTTCGACGTAGTTGTCAACCTGGCAGCACAGGCAGGGGTACGATACAGCCTCACCCATCCTCATGCCTACGTAAAAAGTAACATTGGAGGATTTCTCAATTTACTGGAGGCTTGTCGGCATCTCGGAATTGGCCACCTGGTGTATGCTTCAAGCTCCAGTGTGTACGGACTAAACGAGACCTTACCTTTCTCTACAGCGGATAATGTAGACCATCCCATCTCTCTCTACGCTGCCAGCAAAAAGAGCAATGAATTGATGGCACACACCTACAGCCATCTTTTTCAGGTCCCAACTACCGGATTGCGCTTCTTTACCGTCTACGGTCCTTGGGGGCGTCCCGATATGGCTTTGTTCCTGTTTACAGAGGCCATTTTGAAGAATCGCCCCATCAAAGTATTTAACAATGGCAAGATGGTCAGAGACTTCACCTATGTGGCAGATATTGTAGAGGGCATCGTTCGGGTAGTTGATAGGCCTCCCCACGGAAATGACAGTTGGACTGGAAAGCAGCCTGATCCTGCCTCCTCAAAGGGGCCATACGCACTTTATAATATTGGCAACAGCACTCCAGTCAAGCTGCTCGACTTCATCGAAGCCATCGAGGAAAAACTGGGCCGAAAAGCCCAAAAAGAAATGCTACCCATGCAGCCCGGAGATGTAGCTGCTACAGCTGCCGACGTATCAGGACTCCAGCAGTTAACCGGGTACCAACCCAGTACGGGTATTGAGGCAGGCATCGATGCCTTCATCAATTGGTACATGGCCTATTACAACGTGACCGTTACCGCCTAATAAAAGGGCATGGAAAATAGCGCAGATTCGCCTTGGGATAGACTTCAACTAGTATACACAATCCAATTTAACTGACCATTAAGTGTAGAGATATGCCCAAAGTAGCTGTTACCTCTCCCTCTTTTTCGCGCCATCCGGTTTTGCAAAAAGAAATTCGCAGCTTATTCCCGGATGTGAAGTTGAATTTAGAAGGCACCCGGTTTGCAGGTGAAGCCTTACTCCAGTATATACACGATGCCGAGGCGCTGATCATCGGTCTGGAGGAAATGAACCGCGAAACTATTCAGCAGTGTGCCAATTTGAAGATCATTTCTAAGTATGGCGTAGGGCTCAACAACATCGATCTCGATCACTGCAAATCCTGTGGGATCCAAATCGGATGGACTGGGGGCGTCAACCGGCGATCAGTCTCGGAAATGACGCTCGGTTTTATGCTGGGGCTCTGCCGCAACCTTTATTTCACCTCCAATTTGCTCAAATCCGGTACCTGGAAAAAAGCAGGGGGCTTTCAGCTCACCGGCAAAACAGTCGGTATCATTGGAATGGGTTTTATCGGGAAGGATCTGGTTCGATTGCTGAAGCCCTTTCATTGCCGCATCCTGGCCAACGATATCATCGATCAAACGGATTTCTACCTGGAGCACGGGCTCATTAAATCCACCAAGGAGGAAATCTACCGTCAGGCCGATTTTATTACCATTCACACCCCTCTAACCGAAAAAACCCTACATCTTATCAACGAGGATGCGCTGTGTATGATGAAGCAAACGGCCATTGTTATTAACACGGCCCGGGGTGGGATTATAGACGAAAACGCCCTGAAGAATGCGCTTAGAACTGGTCAAATCGGCGGTGCTGCGCTGGATACCTACATCACCGAACCACCAATCGACCAAGAGCTGGTAGAAATTCCCAATCTATTCACCACCCCACACATCGGCGGCAATGCCCTGGAGGCCGTGGAGGCAATGGGCAAGAGTGCAATTGGACACTTAAGGCGCTTTTACTCAATTAATTGAGCTTCCCAGTCGTTAAATCGGTTCAAGAGAACGAACTAGCTTAGATGGAGCAACCATTGCATAAAACAGATTCAAACGGAGTAGTAGAGGCAGCGAGCAGCATCCAGACCGCGGGGAGTGTAGGGACCGGTAGTGGTGCCACACTTGAGTTGGATTCTTTGCTCGGAAGGGTCCTGCGAAACTGGTACTTACTGGTCATCGGCATCGTTCTGGCTAGCTCAATCGCCTATTTCTATTTGAGGTATGCCGAAGTTCGATATCAGGTAGAAAGTACCATTTTAGTTCGCGAAGACAGCGAGTCCAATTCCGTTGAATCGCTGATTGCAGGCCTAGGAAACCCCGAAGCCACTACCGAAATTGCCAACGAGTTGAAAATGATTAAGTCTCGGGGCATTATGCTGAAAACCGTGACTAAACTCGGGTTGGATGTGGCCTATTTCAGTCGAGGACGAATCAAAAATGATGAACTCTACCGGGACGAAAGATGCCCTGTACGCGTTACCACCTACGCGATAGAGGGCAATGGCTTTGGAAAACTATTCGAGGTCACCCTGGATAGTGTCGGATATCGGGTGGAATACGAGGATAAGCTGGATACCAATTGCGAATTCGGAGAGGCTTGTATCACTCCCTTCGGTAGTTTTATTCTGGAACGGGATACCTCCTCTTTAGCGAATGGGAACACGAGAAACCCCATCTTGATTCGATTTTCCCGCTTTGAAAACATCGCTCATCGATACATTAACCGCCTGTCGGTGGGGCAGGTAAAAGGCGCGGATCTCATTGAAATCTCGTTGATCGATCCGGTTCCGGAAAAAGCAGTGGATATCATCTCCGGTGTGGTGAGTACTTACAATGAAGAGACCATTGAAGATAAAAACCGCACAGCCACCCGTACGCTCGAGTTTGTGGGCGAACGACTCGATTCGCTTAACCAAGAGCTTTCGAAAATTGAACAGCGCGCGGAAGTATTTATTCTACAAAATGATATCATTGGTGGGGTATCTTCCGATTTTCGACTAAAAATGGAAGAACTGGCCCAAAAGGTAGCCAGTTTGGAGGAGATCGAACGTCGGCAGCGGATGGTTGCTGATGTTGAACGCTACCTCCAGGACGAGCGCAAATCCAATGAACTAATTCCTTACAGTCTCTCCCTGGAAAACCTGGATCTGGGCGAGCTTATTAATCAGTACAATGAATTGGTACTCAGACGAGAAGCACTCCAAAACACTGCTTCCTCCGAAAACCCGGCTACTCAGGCACTACTCAAGCGGTTTATTCCCATTAAGGCTAGTATACTAGAGGCGATCACCGAAACCCGCTCCGAATTGCAGGCAGAACAGGCGCGACTACAAACCGGAATCGATAACATCAATCGGAGCGTGCGCACCTTGCCCGGAAAAGAGCGCGGATTATTGGAGATCGCTCGGGAGCAGAAGATTAAAGAAGAGCTCTACTTAATATTGCTTCAGAAGAAGGAGGAAACGGCCATCGCTCGAGCCGTTACTTCTTCAAATCTACGGGTAATTGAAGAGCCATACTACAACGACCCGGTCTACCCGAAGCGCCGGCAGACCTATCTTCTTGCCCTCGTGACTGGATTGATGATCCCGGTAGGATTTCTGACCCTGCGGGAGTTTTTAGACAACACCGTCCGCAGTGTAGAACAAATCCGAAAGGGTACCACTGTTCCGTATCTCGGTTCAATTGCCTACGCTCGTTCGAGGGATACGGTGGTGGTAAATAGGTCCAGTCGGTCGGCTGTAGCTGAGATGTTTCGACTAGTGCGAACAAATCTGAGTTTCCTCGGAGCAGGTGAGCGGACTCCCCAAATTTTTATGGTCACTTCTTCGGTGACAGGAGAGGGAAAGAGCTTTACAACGATCAATCTTGGGATGGCGCTGGCGCTGACGGGTAAACGGGTGGTACTCGTTGGCCTGGATATGCGCAAACCCAAGTTAGTACGCTATCTAACAGACGAATCCGGCAGTGTCGGGATCTCCAACTATTTAGCAGACACGGCCACATCGGAGGATATTGTCTTTCCGGCCCAGGTTTCCGATTGTCTATTTTACATTCCCGCCGGGCCGATTCCTCCCAACCCGGCCGAATTGATTATGAGTGATCGATTGGGCCAATTGATGAGCGAATTGCGGGAACGGTTTGACTATATCTTGATCGACGTACCCCCGGTTTCGGTTGTAACCGACGCCTTTCTTATCAATAATTATACGGATGTCACTCTGTATATGGTCCGCTTTGCACAGACTAAGCGCCGGCATCTACAGCTTATCCAAAGCCTCTATGAAGACAATAAGCTGAAAAAGCCGGCTATCATTTTCAATGGCGTCCGGATGGGTACTGGTTACGGATATAATTACGATTACGGGTATTCTTCTGCCTATGGAGGTGGTTATTACGAGGAGGAAAATAGTGGAAAAAAGAAATGGTACCAGTTCCAATCCAAATAAGGAATTCGCTTCAAACGCTGGTTAGTTTGTGGCTATTCGTGTTGCTGGGAGTTGGTTGTCAGAAATCCTTCCAGTTGGTCGGCAACCAACAGGTTAGCGAGTTTGAATCTGCTATTCAAATGGCCATTGATACGGATCAGGAACTGCGGCTTAATCCAGGCTCCTTTCTGGTTGGCGGCCGAAAAAGCCATAAATACAAGGTCGGAGATCAACACTTGGTAATCCGTGGTGCATCCAAAGCAGAAACGATTCTAAAAAGAGCCGATTTCTCGATCGGAGCAGTGCCGGGGCAGGGAATGGATTCCTACTACGGTGCCTTTTTTGAGCCAGCGCCACCAACCGAAAAAGAACTGCAATCGGCAGAATGGGCCGTATGGAAAGAGAAAGACGGAACCAGTTATCCCTTCACCGTGCTGGTAAGAGGTCGGATCAGTATCGAAAACCTCACGCTCGATTGTAATATGCACCAGCAGGGGATTAAAGTAAAGGATGAGGCCGAACACAGTGCCATGCTGGGGTTTGCAGGCCGCAAATACCAACTTACCAGCGGGCCATTCAGTGGAAGAACAGTATATATCGCATTCGAAGAGGTCCGTATCGAAAATATCCATTCCGTCAATGGGGGATATGCCGACGATATATGGGTTAGTAGGGGCTACTTCAGGCCAAATATCCGCCGGTGCACGTTCAGAAATATTTCCGACTCCAATCGAGTCTCCCCCAGACGGGGTACCATCACCTTTAGCTCACCGGCCCAGCATGTTTCGATAGAAGATTGCGCTGTATATAAAATAGAACTGGAGGAATCCTCTGAATACCACTGGAAAGAGGCTCCCCATTTAGGGATTCAGGAAGGGCCTGCTGAATGGACCATGCGTGGCGTAACCGTCAAGCGGTTGGACCTGGGGTCAAAGGGACAATCGGTAGCCGTTGAGGGAAAAGATATCCAGGTTACAGGGAGTACTACTTTTCACCAGATCGGTGGCACGTTTGAAGATTGCACCTTTCGAGTATTGCCGCAACATCAAGTGATAAACAGGCTCCCCGGTACGGTATTTCGGAATGTCCACTGGCAGTTGGTACCAAATGAGGAAGGGTATCTCAAGGGAATCAAATTGAAAGGACAATACGGAAAACCTTGTATAGCAGAATTTGTACAAAACCGATTTACGGCAGAAGGAGAGGTCCGCGGTGGTCAGATCATCGATAGTGAATATTCTTCTTCCGAAGCCCAATATGTTCAGGGGGCGTTTATCGGCTGTACCTTCGATGATCGTTTCGGAAAGTTAGATAGTACCCAATTGGCGCGAATCAGAGAAAAAGGGATTTGGTATTTCGACAACCTGGAAAGGTATCAGATAAATTCAATTTACCAAAAGAAGCAGCCAAACATCCGGCTGGAAATAAAAAACTAAGCTCCTTCCGGCCAATTCATGGCATCGTTAAGTAGAAAAACAATAAGCGGATTTTTTTGGCTGGCATCCAGTTCGGGTATTCAATCGGTGCTGGCTGTTCTCATTACGGCCATTTTAGCCCGGCTATTAGTTCCGTCCGATTTTGGCTTGGTAGCCTCTGCCATGGTAGTTATCGTTTTCACGGAGATGGTTTACGAGATGGGGGTTGGTCCGGCTCTGGTGCAATTGGACACCTTAGACGAAAGCCATGTCAACACCGCTTTCACCTTTTCCCTGTTCTTCGGGCTGGTCCTGATTTTCACGTTCTGGTTAATTAATCCCTTCATCGCTTCCTTTTTTGAGATGCCTGATTTGGAACGTGTGTTGGATGCGTTGGCCTGGATATTCCCGTTTAAATCGGTCGCACAAGTATCCTACAGTATCCTGCAGCGGGATCTCCAATTCAAGAGAATGGCGGGTTTGGATATCCTCTCCTACCTGGTAGGATATGGATTGGTAGGGGTATCCCTGGCGTTGTTAAACTACGGTGTGTGGGCACTAGTCGCTGCCAACCTGGTTCAGAGCATCTTGTATTCCTTATTGCTATTTTACCGAGATGAACAGCCCAAGCGAATTCGATTTCACTTCGATAAACTGAAGGAGTTGCTTTCGTTTGGCGGGAACTTCACCATTGCAAAGATTTTCAATTTTCTGGCCCGAAAAGGAGATTACTTAATAGTAGGAAAATTACTGGGAGCCAGTGCGTTAGGTATTTACAGCCGAGCGTACGCACTGATGAACGCTCCGAATAGTATCGCCGGAAAGGTGATGGGGAAAGTGCTCTTTTCCAGCTTTTCAAAAATTAAACAATCTCCTGAGCAAATTAGGAAGGCCGTAGAGCGCCTGTATTCATTGTTGTTTTTATTCATCATCCCTTTAAGTGGATTGAGCTTTGTGCTTGCAAAGGAAATTATTTTAATTCTTCTGGGCCCGAACTGGGTAGAGGCAGAATATCCCTCTCGTATTTTAATTATCGGAATGGTATTCAGAGTCGGCTACAAAATTGGAGGGAATCTCATGCTTGGTCTGGGGCGATCCGATTATTATGCGCTAATTCAGTTCACCTATGCCTTGTTAGTCGTAGGTGGCGGGTTCATAGGTGCTAAATGGGGAATAGTGGGAGTGAGTTACGCCGTATTATTTGCCATAATGTTTCAATTTACGGCATTTACCTACATGATTGAAAGGAAGACAAATTTTTCGTTTTTCTCTTTGCTAAGAGAAATGATTCCGCCGCTTGTACTCTTAGCAATTTTCATAAATGGGATCAACCTATTTGTTAACAGTATCAGGTTACAAGGGTATCCTTCTTTATTAATTTTACTTCTGACGGGGGCTATCACACTTTTGTTTTACGTTACCACAATATCAACGATCCCGAATTGGGTAGTTGGCAGGCACGGGATGTGGCTGATACAGCAAATAAAAAGCCGATTTTTCAATCGATTAAAATCGGATAAAGTATAATTGCCCCCCTCCGAAATTAACTAACTCTCCAGGACGATAAGCAGGACAGATGAAGAGTCGGATAACCAGTGCCTTAGATTTCTTTTACCAGCAGATTATGCGAACCCGGATTTCGACATCTTCAGAAGAGCCCGTTTTCGTGGTGGGATGTGGGCACAGTGGAACTACTATAATGCTGAGAATCCTGTCGGAGCATTCCCAAATTTACGGTGTGAGACACGAGAGTAAAGTCTTTTTGAAGAAGTACCTGCGATACTCCCAGTTCATTAAATGGAAAAACGAAGCTAACAAGGTAGGCAAGACTAGGTGGGTAGAAAAAACCCCAAGGCATATCAATAAAGTACCCCAAATCGTCGAAGTCTTCCCCAGATCCAGAATTATTTTAATGCAACGAGATGGGAGAGACGTTACAGTTTCAATACGTACAAGGAGAGGGAACTCAAAGGAAGGATTGAAACGGTGGGTAAGTGCTAATCAGACAGGGTTGGCGGCGCTCGATTATCCTCAGGTTATGGCTGTCCGGTTGGAAGACCTCACTTCGAATCCAGAAGAAACCGTTAGAAAAGTCTGCAAGCACATCCAGGTGAAATTCGAGATGGGGATGATTGATTATTCTCAGAAAGAAGAGCAATTTACACTAAATGACGTGGAGCCATTCAAGACAGATAAACGAATGGGAGTCAACCATACCATGAATCGCGTTTGGCAGGTAAATCAACCCATATTTAAGAATACGTCAAGGTGGGAGATGGAAGCAACTCCAGAAGAGAAAGAACTATTCGTGTCAGACCCGGAATTTAAGGAAGTGATGAGTCAATTGGGATATCAATAATAGTTTCTGTAAGGCGATTTTTTCATTTTCTCATGCGAGAATAATTCACGCTTATCTCCACCATGAAACAGCTCCTGAAAACATCACTTAAAAGAATAGGTCTTCTGAAGTATTATCAACGGCAACGCAAGCAGGCCAATCGGGAAAAAAATAAGAAACGGTTTAAAGACGTAAATCGGCACGAGGTTATTATTAACGGTAATCCGGTTCTTTTTAATACAGAAGATGACTATTCGAAAAATTGGTTCTTTCCGCGCTATCACGGAGGGAAATTACACGAACCTGCGGTTTCTAAAGTTTTTGTCGAGTATGTAAAGGATTCAGATTGTGTAATTGATGCAGGGGCCCATCTGGGTTACTTCACCTGCCTGGCCGCTGGCTTAAGCCCAAACGGAAGTGTCCATTCGTTCGAGGTGGACCCTAAATGCATCCCAATTATTCAGAAGAATATTAGTGCCAACCAGTTTAATCAAGTCAGGATCAATAATCTCGCCATTGCGAATGATCGGATGGAGATCCACATTCCGGTCATGGGTACTCCAAACCCCCGGCTTTCCATTGGAACAAAGAAGGAAGCGGAGCCGGAAACTATGATTTCGGTTATGGCGACTTCCATCGACCAATACGTACAAGAACACCAGCTCGAACCGGATTTCATAAAAATTGACGTGGAGGGAGCCGAGTTGGATGCCCTGAAAGGAATGGAACAAACCCTCCAACGACCAAATCTGAAAATGTTGGTGGAAGTGCACCCAAAAAACCTGGAGGCGTTTGGATACCATTATCAGGAAGTTCTCCAGATACTCAGCGATTCGGGATTTCACCTCTACGAGCTAATCGAGCATCGGAGCGACGAGCTCAATATGCGGCCCATAGATGCCCACGCGGATTTGGCGGGCAATACGATGGTTTTCTGCGAACGCGGATAAAAAATAGTAGCGGAAAGAAGTTCAGGCAGTGAGGAATCAGATCGGTACGGTATTCAAAAATGTGCGCGATTCTTTCTATTTGAAAAGAAGCGCCCCCGTGCTATTATACCATCATGTTGGAGAGGATAGGCGGCCTGAAGGGGTGGGCGGAAAATCCAAGCTGCACATTGTATCCCAAAGCGATTTGAAGCAACAGCTGGTATCTCTTGGAAAGTCATTTGATTTTCTTTTTATCGATGATTTTTTTGAGCGCATCGAACGGGGGCAAAGCCTGAAAGGATATGCCTGCCTGACCTTTGATGACGGGGCCACTTCCGTAGTCGAGCAAGCGCTACCCGTCCTGGAAGAGCTAAAGATACCGGCTACTATCTTTGTCAATAAATCCCTGGTGGAGGGTGCTTTTTTCTGGCGGGATCTGGTTCGGTGGATAGTCGACCAGAAGCAGGTAGACGGCTTTATCCGGTTTACGGAAGGCAAGGGTATTGATCAGGAGTTAGTACGGAGTACGTTTCAATCGGGGGCCAAGTCGCATCTGAGCCAAGAGGATATCAAACGACTGCCTGCTCTTCTAAACGAATTCTTCCGGTCGGTAGAGAATTTTGAACCGTCTCATACCTACCTCAGCAAGGAACAGATTCTGGCCAATCTCCATCCGCTGCTTCGCTGGGGCAATCACACCTCGAATCACCTGGTGCTTTCCCACCTGGAGGAGAGCGACCAGCTTCGGGAGATAGAGGGAACCAAGACCTTTCTGGAATCTTTTCTTGCGGAAGATCAAATCAGCCGGGTGTTTGCAGTCCCTTTTGGAGGGAGCTGGACCTTTAACGATATCACTATCCGGCTAGTCGAGCAATTGGGTTACCGAGGACTGGTTTCAACCGATCAGCTTCACTACCGAAGCAATCGCCAAACTTCCGACGGAATTTGCCATCGGGTTAATAATATTATCATCTACGACCGGTTTCTTCCAAGAGCCTTCCATCGATTTTTCTGAGCTATGATCCGTATTGCAAAACAGCTCCTTAAAAGGGGAAAAGAGAAGCGTAATCTCTTCGAAGGAATGGCTCCCGGTGTCTCATATGCCGAAAACGGCCATGAGCCCATTTTTGTAACCGGGCCCGGACGGAGTGGTACTCATTTCATGGCCCGGCTATTTGAGAGCTCTGGTCAGATATCGGCTTACCATCTCGACGATGTAGGGGATGCGGTAGGGGATTCGTTCACCCTGTACAGCAGGTGGTACGGGCTACCGGTATCAGATGCCGGCTTTTTAAATGCGCGTGGATACCTTATTCAGAAGGCGGCGCAAGAACAAAAACGATTTTTGGAGTCCAACCCGATCATTGCCTTTTCAATCGATCGGCTGTTCAGTGTGTTGGGAGGTAAGGTCTTAATTATGGTGCGCCATCCACGAAAAGTGGTAGAGTCTCATTACCGAAAAGGATGGTACGATATGCACCCGGTTGTTCAATGGGAGGGGCAAGCACCAGGATATATGTACGCTCACAAACGCAATAACCACTTTTTCTCCCGTTTTGTACCGCCCACTCCTACAGAATTCGAAAAGTGGGCCTCTTTCACGAGGCTGGGTAAAATTGCCTGGATGTGGAGAGCGACCTATCAGCGCATCATCCAACAACTGGAAGCGCTACCCGAAAGTCGTTACCGGTTCGTACAGCTCGAAGGCTTGTCTTATCTCGATTTTGCGAAGGTGATGCAGTTCATTGGAGTGACGGAGGCGCTCAGTGCGTCTGAGTTCGAAGAGATTTCAAAGCGTCGCCCTGGGAAGGGCTCTGATGTTCCAATTGAGTGGACTACACAGGATAAGCAGATCTTCAACGAACAGATTGCAGCCGTTTCCGATTTATTTCCGGAGGAAATCAATAGAAGTAACTGGTTATTTACCGGATAGCGGGAACGTATTTCCACTAGTCCGAACATCAAGAAATGCGCATATTTTACCTGGCTGATAGTTTCCTGCCTTCTAAAAGGGCGAATGCCGTAAATATCGTGAAGATGTGTGAGGCATTCGTGCAGTTGGGGCACGAGGTGGAATTGATTATCCCTACTCATTCTGATGGAGACCAGACTCAGGCTATATTCGATACCTACGATGTGCAATTTCCGTTTGAGATCCATTTCATCCCTGTTCCCAGGCTACCCGGTACGTTGTATTTATTCGCGTTGAAAGCCAGTGCGTACGTCTTGCGAAAGAAGAGTCCCCAACCGACTTTTTACTACGGCAGGTCGACAACTACCCTCGCATTAATTGGCTGGTTTATCCGCCCGGTAGGAATTGACGTGCACGGAACGATTTGGCGAAAAAATATAGTCCGAAGACTCCTCTTTCGGTCCCTGGCAACGGGGAAATCTACCCGTGTTATCTCTTTTAATACGTCCCCACTGAAGGCCCTTTTCCGGGAATTTTACGGCGCTGTAATGAATAAAGGTATCCGATTGATCGCTCTGGCAAATGGAGCTACTGAAATCGAAGACCCACCTCTGTTTCCATTAAAGGGAAGTGCTACTAAATTGAAAGCGGGCTATGTCGGTTCATTTTTTCCGGGGCGTGGCATCGATTTGCTTGTTGAAATGGCCCGCCGGTTGCCGGATGTCGAGTTTCACCTGGCTGGAGGAACGGCTGCGGATTTAATGAAACAAGGTCTTCAGTCTAATCTGCCCAATATTTTCTGCTACGGCCATATTGCTCACCGACTTACGGCGGGCTTTCGCAAGGGGTGCGATGTGTTGTTGGCCCCTTATCAGGAAAATGTTCGGGTATCGAGTGGTGAAAATACGATTGCGTATATGTCGCCAATTAAGATTTTCGAGTACATGACGAGCGGAAAGCCCATCGTATGTAGTGATTTTCCGGTCTTGCGAGGAGTCCTGAATAGCGAGAATGCCTTATTGGTTGATGCGCAGGACCTGACGGTCTGGAGTAACGCGATCGAAAGCCTGCGCGATCCGGAGTTGCGTAAACGACTCGGGCAAAAAGCGCTGTTAGACTTCAGGCAACGCCATACCTGGGGCATCCGCGCCGAAAAATTACTTGAAACGGCCTTTCCGGAGCTAAGTATTTCCGGCGTATCGAACGAATATGATCTAAAAAACAATGAATTATGAATGTAGCAATTGTGACGGCACGAGCTGGGTCCAAGTCAATCAAGAATAAAAATGTGTTCGAGGTACTCGGAAAACCCTTGGTGTACTACCCGATAAAAGCGGCATTGGATGCCGAAAAGATCGATCGAGTTTACGTATCGACGGATGGGCCCGAAATTGCTGACGCAGCCAGGACTTATGGGGCGGAGGTAATCATTCGCCCGGATGAATTGGGCGGCGATCACATCAACCACGGTGACGTGATCAAACACGCAGTAGAGTGGGTCGATGCGCGAGTCGAAAACCTGGAAAACGTAATCCTGCTGCTGGGCAACACCGTAATGATTGACGGTCCTATACTGGACGAGGCCTTGCAATTACTCGATGATCAGCCCGAATTGGATAGCTGCATGACGGTTTGGGAGGCCGCCGATGACCACCCGCTCCGTGCCATGGAAATTAACGACGAAGGCCTGCTACAACCCTATGGCGATAAAAACCGAAAGGTTTCTACCGAGCGGCAGTCGTATCGTAAAGCATACTATTACGATCAAGGGGTTTGGGCTTTTCGCAAGTATACGGTGCAATCCCACGACGGCCCGAATCCCTGGTGGTGGATGGGTAAGAAGTCGGCTCCGATTGTCCGTATCTGGGCTACGGGACGAGATGTGCATACATTCTTCGATCTGGGAATTGCCGAATGGTGGTTGAAGAACCCGGAAGAGGTGGCTCGCCGCTTGGAAATGTCTGAGCCAAAGGTGCCGGAGTCGCTCAAGGAAGCCTAAACGATTTATGACTCGCTACGATATTGAATTTTTTGTTCTTGATCATCTGTACAAGTACCTGCCGCACGATCATGCGCCCCGCTTTTTTATTATTGGAACCGGTCGGTGTGGCACGACGCTGCTCAATCAGATATTAAGTTCACACCCTGATCTGATCTCATTTCCCGGAGAAGCAAATGATCTGTGGCATCCTCGGCTATTTCCCTACCGGAATCGGACGATTGATACGGAACCCTTTGTAGCGGAGCCGGAGCGGTTTACGGAGATTTCCCTGGCCA
>CAZDET010000011.1:0-11544 GCA_964504335.1 uncultured Saprospiraceae bacterium | reverse complement strand
TGGCCACGAGAAGCGTATTAAGAATCGCTTTTCTGCCTACAATCACCGCAGGGGAAGCGATAAGGTGTTGTTTGTGAAGAGTGCTATGATTTCCTTCCTGATTCCGACAATACTGAAATTATTTCCCAGCACCAAGTTCCTTCACATTTACCGATACGGCCCTGCGGTAGTCGAATCGTTGCTGAAAAAGGAGTGGCCGAAGTTTAAAGGATACTTCAGTTCCCAGGAAGAATATCGGATTGCCTGTGCCTCCTACTGGAATGACTGCCTGCTCGAAATTGAAAAACAAGATACTGCTCTCGAATTAACACGACGGGGTAAACTGTTCGAAATATCCTACGAGGCACTCTGTTCGGCGCCTGCTGAAATGCTCGGTCAGGTAAGTCAATTCATCGCAATTAGTAATGCACAAGGCTATACATTCGATCTAAATACGATAAAGAGTAAGAATTACAAGGCAGAGGGGTACGAAACGGAAAAAGAACTCATATCCCTAAAACAGCGTATGGCAGAAGGGTTAAGGCGCAAGGGATATGCCGTAGGTACCGTGTAGGTAGCCGCGCACAGTGAGCGAACTGTCCTAGGGTTATTCAACATTCAACTGAAATATACCGACGATGGCAAAGGTATTGGTAACGGGTGGCTCCGGCTTTTTAGGAAGTCATATTGCCGACGCACTTTCGCAGGAGGGTCATCAGGTAACTATTTTCGATCGAATCCACTCATCCTATCTACGGTCGGATCAAGAAATGGTGGTGGGCGACATCAACGATACGGAACTACTCAGAGAAGCGGTGGCCGGCAAGGACTATGTGTACCACCTGGCGGCCCTGGCGGATCTCAATGCGGCTAAGACCCGGCCGGTTGAGACTGTACAGATCAATGTGCTGGGTACGGTCAACCTACTTAATGTGTGTCGGGAGGCGGGAATAAAACGATTTATTTTCGGAAGTACCGTCTATGTCTTCAGCCGTGAAGGTGGCTTTTATCGGTGTAGCAAGCAGGCTTGTGAAGCCTACATCGAAGAGTTTCAGAATCGCTACGGCCAGGATTACACCATATTGCGATACGGCAGTTTGTATGGTACGCGTACGGATATGGCAAACGGAGTCTACCGGTTGCTTTATCGGTTTATGAACGAGCGGCAGATGTCGTACCCGGGCACTTCGCGGGATCGCCGGGAATACATTCACGTGTTGGATGCCGCCAAACTTAGCGCTTCGGTCATCAATGAAGAACGCTATGTCAATCAAACCTATGTCATCACGGGGAATGACAATCTGACCATTTCCGACCTATTCAAGATGTTTTCGGAGATGCTGGGTAAAAATATTGAAATCGACTACGTGGGGGATCGCAATCCTACGAGTGGGCATTACAGCATCACGCCCTACACGTTTACACCTAAGCTTGGTCGGAAGATGGTTTCCAACGAATACGTAGATATGGGGCAGGGTTTATTAGAGCTAATTGCGGAAATACACGAAGCTGAGCATCAAATCAATAGCAATTCTTAGCGTATCCAAATCGATCGTTCCTGTTACATGAGCGGGAAGAAAAAGATTCTGTTCGTTCGGCCCAACATGGGAAAAGGAGGAGCTGACCGGGTGACCTGGCAGTTGTTACACCATATTGACCGCGATAGATATGATACCGAACTGGCCGTAATGCGGGCCACGGGGCCGTTTATGAAAAACCTGCCGGAAGATGTCAAAGTGCATGAGCTTAAGGCCAATAACTTCGTGCAGATGATTCTTCCTTTATGGCGGTTGTTGAGGCAAAGAGAGTACGATATTCTTTATTCCACAAGCGGAAGTACCAATATTGCGGTCGGTCTGGTTGGAGGAGTAGCCGGCAGGGTTTCAACCGTGGTACTATCAGAACGAAACATCTTACCTCCTTCTTACAAAGGCAAATTTCGCCGCGGGGTTTTATTGAATCTTAAGAAATTTAGTTATCGGGCTGCGGATTGGGTGACTACGGTTTCAAAGGGAATCGCCAGAGAGCTGGGCAAGGATTTGGGAATACCGGATCGAAAATTAAAAATTGTCGACAATCCGCTGATTGATGAACAGCTTTTTCACTTGAAATCCCAACCCATCCGACATCCCTTTTTTGAAGAAGGGAAGCAGGTAGTGCTGGCGGCAGGCCGATTCGTTGCGCAAAAGGATTTCAGTACGCTGATCCGGGCCTTCAAATTGTTGGTTGAACAACATGGGGATACTTTTAGCCCGAGGCTGGTAATTTTGGGAGACGGGCCGCTGCAAGAAAGGATTCAGCAAGAGGTGGTTGATAATGGGTTGGAAGACCTGGTAAGCCTACCGGGTTTTTTGGAGAATCCCTACAAATACATGGCCGCTGCCGATATTTTCGTATTGTCTTCCATTCACGAGGGAATGCCGGGTGTATTGGTACAGGCTATGGCATGCGGTACGGCCTGTGTGAGTACCAACTGCCCGACCGGACCGAATGAGATTATCACGGATGGAAAGGATGGATTCCTGGTACCGGTAGGAGATGCTGAACAAATGGCGGATCGGTTAAACCTTCTAATGCAGGATGCTGATTTGCGGCACCGGATGGCGGCGGCGGCTCCCCTGGCGGTTGCTCGCTTTCGCACGGACCGGGCACTGCAAACATACTTCGAGTTTTTAGAGGGATAAGGACAGTCCTGTTTCCTTTATTAAAATTAAATTTGGAATATGGAAAAGAAGTTCAAGATCGGGCTCATCGGCTGTGGGCATATTTCAGATACCCACATTCGATCTTGGAAGAAGGCCAAATACGGGGACGTATACGCGGTTTTTGATGTATACGAAGAGGCTGCCAAGAAAAAAGCCAATAAATACAATATAGCTAAGGTATTTACAAGCCTGGATGATATCATCCAAGAGTGTGATGCATTGGATATTTGTACGCCTCCTCACACCCACTTCGACATTGTCATGCAAATTATCCAGGCGGGCAAGCACTTCATTGTGGAAAAGCCGCTGGTTACTACGGTCGAAGAGTGGGAGAAAATCAAAGAAGCGCTGAAGGGGAGTCCGACCAAAATGACGGTTCTTCACAATTTGAAGTTTTCCCTGTCGGCGATGAAGGCGAAACAAATGATTGACAGTGGGGAAATCGGCGAGATAATTCGAATGAACCGCTATTTTCTCACCTCCCCAGAGAAAGACCGGATGTTGGTCGGAAATTCTCACTGGTCCCATTCCTTGCCGGGTGGCAGGTGGTATGAGACGATGCCGCACCAGTTGTACCTGACGCACTTTTTCCTGGGTAATGCGGACCTGGCGAACGTAACTATCTTGAATAATGAAACGGCATTGCCGGGAGCTCCCGCTGAAGAGGTGATTTTTACCTTGAAAACCAAGAGAGCCCTCTGCACCTATCATCACTCCAGCAATTGTGAGATGAACCGCCGGTACATCGAACTGATTGGATCGAAGAAAACCCTAACCATCGATCTCCTCAGCGACGGGTTGTTTGTAGACGCATCCGTGGATTCCAAAAAGCGACGGGTGATGGGAATCACACTTCTAGATAGTATCAAGCGGGTAGGCCAGGGGGTTCCGGATCGCATTCGGTACGCCTGGAAAAAGATGAACGATGAGTCTGCTCACACCCGAATCATATGGGAGTTTGACAAATTTCTGAATGGGGAAGCGCCTTCGCCGACACCGATCGAGGAAATTGATTTCGTAGTGAACTGTGGAGAACAAGTAGGGCGTGAAATCGATCGCTTACTAGAAGCTAAGCAAGCAGCTTTATAAGAGAGAAATGCCTCTAACGACCACCATCCAGGCAGTTGTTTTCGATTTTGACGGAGTTATCCTTCAGTCAAATCATGTCAAAACGGCAGCCTTCCCAGCGTTGTTTCCGGAGTATCCAGAGTACCATGATCAGATTGTGGCCCACCACATCGAGCACCTAGGGATATCCAGGTACGTGAAGTTTGAATGGATCTACCAAAACTTGCTGAAGTTGCCCTTGTCTAAAGGAGAAAGCCGACGCCTGGGGGAGCGATTCACTGAAATCGTATATCAGAAGCTGCTCGAAGTTGATTTTGTGCCCGGGGTATTGGCCCTGTTGTCCGAGCTGAAGGAACGGCAGGTGCCTATGTTTGTCGCTTCGGGTACGCCGGAGGAGGAATTGATCCGAATAGTGCAAGACCGGGATTTAGCCGGATTTTTCGAACGCGTTAGAGGGGCTCCAGACACTAAGGTGCGCATCATAGGTGAAATAGCGGAAGATTTCGATTTAGAGCCAAGCGAAATCCTATTCATTGGAGACGGTACGACTGATTTTGAGGCGGCCCAAACATTGCAGCTGCCTTTCATGGCTGTCGATTCACCGGAATTAGCTGCTTTCTGGCAGCAGCAAAACCTGCCGGCGATACAGAACCTGATGAGCGTGAAAGACTATTTCCGGATTGGTTGAAATGTGCAAACTCGCAATCGTTCTCGCATGAAGAAAGTACTATTTGTTATTTCAAATCCGAATCACCACGTACAGCTGACACTACCGGTAATTCAGGAGCTGAAAAAAAGGAAAGATTACCAGGTTGATTTGTTAAGCTTGTGTGAGATACGGCGAATGAAGACCCCGGTGGAGCCCTTCGACCAAGCGGGAGCAACGGTACACCAAGCCGTAAAATGGAATACCAGTGATCATATCTCTCCCAACAGTGGGGTGAAGACACTAGGAGCAAAACTGAATTGGAAGAGAAGGATCGTACAAAAGACGATTTGGCATTCGGTGGTAAGACCAACCTTTAGTGAATTGGCCAATCGAAGTGATACGGTAGTGATGTGTAATGATTCTGCCGCTCCCCACGAATTTATGGCTCAATTTATGGTTAGGAGAGACAAGCGGTTTTGCCTGATACAGGAGGGGATTCGCTTTCACCAGCCGGGGGATAAATTTCCCCGTTATGGAACCTTCGGAGCCAACCACATCTTTGCCTGGGGAGACAATAGCAAAAAGTATTTTGAAAATTGTGCTCAAAATCGATCCGAGGTATTGAGTATTGGATGTCCGCGTTACGACTCCATTCTAAACGCGGATTACACAGAAAAACTCCAGGATATTCAGAGTCGCTGGCCCGAAGCGATGATTAATATTGGCCTTTTCACGAATCCGGTCAATGACATTGGGTTCTGTACGTATGAAGAGAAGTTACAGCTTGTCGCACAAGTCGTGCAGCAGATGCTCGAGGTTGTTCGACCGAGCCAAATCCGAATTTACTTAAAGCCCCACCCGCGCGAATCCCTGGAGGACTATCAGAGAGTCTTGAAGGATTTTAACGTAGTACGGTTCATCCCCGCTAACGTAGATATTTTTGCATTGCTAAAGCTGGTAGATCGATCCATCGTGCTTGCCTCTACGGTTGGCCTGGAGTCGTTGCTCTTCGGCAAACCGGTTGCGGTGGTCCGAATTGGGGGTAATGAATTCGGGCACGATTACGTCCAAAGTGGAGCGGCTACCGGGCTTGATCTTCAGCGGGGATTCAACGAGCAATTAACCGACTTTCTGCAGCAAACCGAAATTTCTGCAGCAGCACGTGAATACCTGAATTACAACTTGAGCAATATTGGTACCTCTGCTCAGAAAATTGCCGCATTTATCCGACAAGTAAATGACTGAATCGAATAGTCAATCATTTGATAGGGGATATTTCATCATCTCCCTGGATCTGGAGCTGTTTTGGGGGGTGGTAAGTTCGAAAACGATCGAAGGATACGGCGACCACATTTTATCCGTTAATCAAGTAGTGGACGACTTGTTGGAATTGTTCCGACAATTCGGGATCTCTGCGACCTGGGCTACCGTCGGATTTCTCTTCCACCGCGATTTCGAGGAACTAAAAAGAGCGCTACCTCGCCCTTTTCCACGGTACGAAAATTCCAGCCTTTCTACCTATTCGTTGATCGAAAACTGGAAGGATACTTATGCACCCTATCTGTTCGATTCGGCCATTGTGGAGCGTCTGCGTTTAGACGCTACCCAGGAAATTGGCTCTCATACTTTTAGCCATTTATTTTCAGGTGCGGCGGGAGTCACTGATCGCGACTTCGAGGCAGATACAGAAAGCTTCAATGCCGCCTGGAAGCAACAATTCAATACGCCCGCCCCTGCCTCTTTCGTTTTTCCGCGCAATCAAGTGACGGATTCCCATTTGAAAATACTGCGCAAAAGAGGAATCAAAGTGTACCGGGGTACTGAGAATAGTGAGATCTTTACCGGAAACGAGTTGCACAAACGAGCCGTGAGGTTCGCTGATTCAGTTGGAAATTTCGTCGGGCACCACATATACGATTTGGCAGCTATCCGTGAGCAAAGTCGATTCGGATTACTCAACCTGCCTTCCAGTAGATTCCTGAGGCCTGTTTCGTCTGTACCGAAAATTAACTCCTTGCGATTGCGTCGGATAAAGCGTTCTATGACGGCAGCGGCAACGCAGCGGAAAATCTATCATTTGTGGTGGCACCCTCATAATTTTGGAACGCGTACCAGCGATAACCTGGAGATGCTTCGGAAAATACTAGAGCACTTTTCGCTTCTACGCAACCAGTACGGCTTTGAAAATAGAAGCATGGTTGGAATGCTGCAAGTAGAGCCGATCCGTCGGTTCTTACAACAAAATAACACAATTACCTCCTAACTATGTTGGATCTACCTCAAAGAACTCAGAAGCCTAGAAAAAATGGTATCACGGCAGTGCACGACGTTCGGCTCACCACAAAGCAGTTGGAGGATATTCTAACTGAACACGGTGAGTTCATAGACGTTGCCAAACTCGGAGTAGGCGCAGCCTATGTTACTCCAAATCTGAAGGGTAAGATTGAATTATACAAATCTATTGGTGCTGCTGTATACTTTGGTGGTACCTTATTCGAAAAATTTTACTACCAAAAAAAGCTGGATGCCTACAAGGAGTATATGCGATCCTATGGTATTCGCGTTATGGAAATATCAACCGGTACGATAGACATACCGCTGGAGACTCGTATTGCGCTCATCGAGGAGTGCAAAGGCGAATTCGAAGTGCTGGCGGAGGTCGGAACGAAAGATGCCGATGCGATTATGGCACCGAGTAAGTGGCTAGAAGAGATCACCTCCCTGCTGGAAGCCGGTGCGAGCTATGTGATAACGGAAGGCCGTAATTCCGGTACTGCGGGAATTTACCGTCCGAGCGGAGAGGTGCGAACGGGGCTGGTTGCGGATATTATTTCTCATACTCCGGTAGATCGTATCATCTTCGAAGCTCCCAATTCGAGTAGCCAGATGTTCTTCATTAATCAGGTGGGAGCTAATGTCAATTTAGGAAACGTCAACCCCAATGACGTGCTACTGCTTGAAGCTCAACGACAGGGGCTGCGAAGTGAAACGTTCTATCTTAAATAAATAGAGGGGGGTGCTGTTAATTCGTCATTTACCTACTGTCTGGAATAAGGAAGGACGGCTCCAAGGATCTATTGATAATCCAATTGACGAGGCCGTAATTGGTTCGGTAGATGCGGAAATTCGCAAAAACCTGCAATGCATCGCAGAATCAGACACTGATCGGGTGGTGGTGAGCGAGTTGCGAAGAACGCATGAAACGGCTATTGCGTACGGCTTCCATGAATTCGAGGTCGAGTCGCTTATCAACGAGCTTAACTACGGCCGATACGAAGGGCAGCAGAAGTTACTATTTCAAAAGGACTACGGAGAGAAGTGGCTGGTAGATCCACTATCCATCACTGACCTCGGTGAGCCCCTGAGGGCGTTTCAGGATAGGTTAATCCGGTTTTTGAAAGAATACGATTCGCAAAATGTACTGGTATTTGCACACGGTACGGTAATGCGCGGGCTGCTCTCGATTAGAGCCCAGGGAGATATTCAGCGAATGAATCGATTTGAGGTGAAGAACAACGAACTCATCAAATTTTGAATAATTCCCTAATTCCGGCTGCGTATTACGCTGAACTGGCAGAAAATCACCTGGCGCTGATTCTGGATGGTTTTATAAACGGCTATGGCATTTTGCGGGCTCTAACCGAGGTAGCGGAAAAGTCAAATGATTGTCGGTATGTCGTGGTGGCTCCGCCGGGGGCTATGCTCAGTCGGTCGAAGCTTATTGACTTCTATTTACCGAGCGAGCGGATCGAAGAAACGCATCAGATTCTCATGGAGCTAAACCAAATTTGCCAAAAGACCATTGTTCCTTACTATTGCAAAGACAGCCACTTGTCGCTAATTATTCGAGAACGGCAGCGATTGGATAAATTCAGTATTCCCTGGATAGACACGGCCCTATTTGAGAAGGTTCCACAACAGGAGTTAGCGCGCTCGGAAGAAATTCCTGTACCGAAATCGATTGCGGTTGATAAAGTAGAAAAATTGACGGAGGCTGACCAGTTAGAGTATCCCGTCATTGTGAAGCCGATACTCCAAAAAGAGGGAGGTGCTTATCTGTTCAAAGCCGAAATTTGTCAGGACGATTCCACCCGCAACCGGTTTGTCAATCTGTGTCTCGAAAATGATGCCGGTGCCCTCGTCTCTGAATATATTCCGGGTGGAGACGATCACTTGTATACCTTTGGCGGCTATGCCTATCAGGGAAGAGTAATCGCGCCATTCACCGGTAGAAAACTAGCCCAACGGCCACACCTGAGGGGCGTCGCGTCGGTGGCAGAACCAATCATTGTGGATGAAATAGTGCGTATGGGGGAGCGGTTTATAGCAGCGGCTGATTTCACCGGAATTTTTCAGATTGAATTCAAATATCACCAAGCGCGTAATCGCTACTATTTCATCGAATTTAATCCTAGAAATTGGTCTTGGGCTTTCATCGCAACCTTAAACGGGATAAACGTACCAAAGGCGAAACTAGAAGCCGAACTCGGTAAGCACCACGAGCCGATGCCGAACGGCCAGAAGGAGATATACTATTACCTGTGGGGAGAAGGCGCACTATATAATTTATTGATTGATAAGTGGGCCGGAATAATTCGAGTTCTTTTCGGAAAATCGATCCAACGAGGGAGTAAAGTCCATTGGCCAGTATTCAACGCCCGAGATAGTCGACCGTTTTTCCAATATGTAGCAAATTTAATATCCTTTGCAATAGGAAAGCGAAGTACACTGCGATAACCGATCGACTTAGTGACGGCAAAAAACGAGCATTTTGTGGTTTTTGATTTAGGGAAATTATTCAACCCGTTTCAGTACCCCTTCATTCTGTGGATGTGGATTCTCTTCCTAATGCTTTTTCCTGTTTACTTTTTCAAGTCCGGGAATCCCCAAATTAGTGATTACTTCATGGTATTAGTTTTGGGGATCAGCGTAGCGAATGGGCATTTCAAAAGCATTCGGGTATTTGAGGAAGTAGATCGGTATTTCGCCTGGTTTGTGGTCTATGTATTTCTGGTGAATTTCGTAATGCATGTATTTGTCATTTCTTCGGAATACAAGTCAAAAGCTTGGTACATAATAGCGGCTTTCTATATATACAATTATTTGGTTATTAGGCTTTTGTTTAATCTATACTACAATTATGGGGGGCTTTTTCTGAAAGCTACTTTTTTGGGATTACTACTGAGTATCATCATCACGATTACGGTTGGGAGCTACATGCCGCAGGATGAATCGGTACGTGGCTCGCTGAGTTTTCAAACTTCCAATCAGTTAGGATATTTTAGTTTGGTGGCTGCTACGATGGCTATCGTTCTTAGTAAGGTACTCCGCGTGTCGAAGTGGGTTTTAATCACTATCCTGATGAGTTGTTTCTACATGGCTGCCGTCGGCATTTCGAATGCTGCCATCTATTCGATCATCATTTTGCTTGCGGTGTATTTTATAGAAGGAGGGCTACTCAATGTTCGGAGAATTCTGTCTGGTATTGGGATTATTCTAGTTGGGTTTCTTGGCCTCTTTTTCACAGAATTTGGACAATCTGCGCTCGAGCGGTATCAGTATCGGGTAGATACTTCTGTGAAGGATCAATCCGGTGCTTCCGAATGGGAATACCGAGGATACGACCGAATTTTCAACCATCCGGAGTATCTGGTCTTAGGTGCTGGTGAAGGCGCTTTTGATCGCTTTGATACCCGGGCAGTAGGCCATGAGCTTCATTCATCTTTCGGCACTGTGGCATTCTGTTACGGGATTCCGGGAACTATCATATTTACCCTCTTGCTTCTCTCGTTTTTCAAAGGGTTGAAGCTGAGCTTCATTCTGTATTCTGCTCCCATCTTTGCGTATGGTGTTACCCACATGGGATTGCGTTTTACCATATTTTGGATAGCAATAGCCTTGTTTCCGATTCTGAATCACTTTTCAAGAGTTTACTGGACACAAAAGACAGCTCGTGAAAAAGCTGTACTGGTGTAATGCTCTGTTGATATGCCCAAACTCATTCGCATCACCACCGTACCCATTTCCCTGAAGTTCCTGATTACGGGGCAAATGCGATTCATGCGCGAGCACGGATGGGAGGTGTTGATGGTGAGTGCTGATGGCCCTGAACGCAAAGCGGTGATCGAAGCCGAAGATTGTCGGCACGAGATTATTCCGATGACGCGCACGGTGAATCCCCGTTCAGACATTCGCTGTTTGCGTCAGCTTATTCGGCTATTTCGCAGCGAAAAACCGGATATTGTGCACAGTCACACCCCCAAGGCTGGGCTACTTGGTATGCTTGCGGCTAAACTTACCGGGGTTCCGGTACGCATTCACACAGTGGCCGGTATGCCCCTAATGACCGCAACGGGAACTGCCAAATTCATTTTAAATGTAACGGAAAGGTTGACATATGCCGCCGCTACACACGTTTGGCCCAACAGTCGTAGCTTGTTAAAATATATTCGAGTGAAGCGGCTGGTATCCAATCGAAAGTTGGATATAGTCGGTGGCGGGTCTTCAAACGGTATTGATTTGAATGTGTATACTCGGGAGGCGGTGAGTTCAGAAAAGTTGTCCGAGGTACAGGAGAGCATTCATTATGATTCTGACTTGACGTATTTGCTGGCAATTGGCCGGATGGTAGTAGACAAAGGGATTCCTGAATTGATTTCTGTTTTTGATCAATTATTCCAGGAACACCCACACCTACGGTTAATATTGTTAGGGCCGTTGGAACAAGAACGAAGTGCAGAAACCTTACCAACGCATATTGTACGGAAGATTCAGGAGCATCCCGGAATTATTCACTTTCAATGGTCGGATGAAATACCTGCCTTCCTGCACCTGGCTGATATTTTCATTCATTGTAGTCATCGGGAGGGCTTTCCCAATGTCGTTTTACAAGCTGGGGCGATGGAGTGTCCCATTGTGTGTTCCAACATACCAGGTAATATTGACATTGTGGAACACGAAAAGACGGGACTTCAATTTCAGGTTAAAGATGAGGCCGCCCTTTCAGCATCGTTGAATCGGGCACTTTCCAACCGAGAATGGGTGCAATTGATGGCTACTGATCTTAGAGCGGTTGTACAGCGTCAGTTTGCCAGAAAACAAATTCACGACGAATTACTAACCAGGTATAATTATCTAATCAAT
>CAZDET010000010.1:0-106305 GCA_964504335.1 uncultured Saprospiraceae bacterium | reverse complement strand
GCGACAAAGCGTTCAAATGGAGCGTTTTTGAAATAACGGGAGCTTCGAGAATAACCAGCCCCGATATCGTACTTTTGACTTTCATTCTAAACACGAACCAATGAAATTGCGCCTACCAATTATTCTGACTGCACTGGTCGCTTTCCTGTTTAGCGCAAGCCAAATCAACGCGCAACGGATCGCCTACGTCGACGTCAATCAAATCCTGGAGACCATTCAGGAATACCAGGATGCTCAGGCTGAACTCGACCGGCTGGCTTCCAAGTGGCGGCAGGATATTGCCCAGGAATACGACGAAATTAAGAGCATGTACAACCGATACCAGGCCGAACAAGTCCTTTTAAGCGAGGACGCTCGTGCCGAGCGCGAAGAAGCTATCATGCAGAAGGAAAAAGAAGTGCGCGATTTGCAGCGCGAACGCTTCGGGCCGGAAGGCTCCCTGTTTCAGCGGCGGCAGGAATTAGTCCGCCCGATCCAGGACCAGGTGTACAAGGCGATCGAAGAATACGCCGAGGATCGGGGCTTCGACTTTATCTTCGATAAGTCGAGCGCAGCCGGAATGATCTTTTCCAATCCGGAATTCGACAAGACGGAAGACATTCTCAATCGCCTGCGCTAATTATTGCGAACCAGCTATTTATCGGCGGAAAATGCTACTTTTGCCGCCGGTTTTAACCAGCATTCTATTAATTGTAAGCTAATATGATGAATTCGCTGAAAGTAACTCTTGTATTATTCGTGCTCTTCGGCGCCTTGTACACGACACAGGCCCAGAAATTTGGCTACATCAATTCCGCCGAAATTCTCGCCGAACTACCCGAGGTAAAGAGCGCCGAATCCGAACTGGAGACGCTCCAGAAGCAATTGCAGAAAAAGGGCCAGGGTATGGTCGAGCAATTGCAAAAAGAGTATCTCGAAATACAGCAAAAAGTAGAGCAGGGCGAACTTTCCCGCAAGGAGCAGGAGACGGAAGCCGCTAAGCTCGAAGCGCGCCAGCAGGAAATTGCCGCATTTGAGCAGGATATGGTTACACAGATTCAGAAAAAGCGCCAGGATCTGCTCCAACCAATCTACGACAAAGTGAACGAAGCCATCGCCGCCGTTGCGGAGGAAAATGAATTTACCTTCATTTTCGACCAGCAGGTACTTCTGTACTCAAAGGATACCCAAAATGTGGCTCCGATGGTGAAGGCAAAGCTGGGTATTTAATCGATTGATGACCAGCTACGGGCCTATTGGCATTTTTGATTCCGGCATCGGCGGGCTCACCGTCATGCGGGCACTGACAGAGCGTCTTCCCAGGGAGACGCTCTGTTATTTTGCCGATACGGCCCGGATGCCCTACGGGCCCCAGCCTCCGGAACGCATTCGCGAATACGCTTTCGAAATTACGGATTACCTGCTCGGGCAGGGGTGCAAGCAAATCGTCATCGCCTGCAATACCGCCACGGCGGCAGCCATCACCGATTTGCGAAAAGCTTTTCCCAACGTGCCGTTCGTCGGCATGGAGCCGGCCGTCAAGCCGGCCGCCACCCAAACGCAAAGCGGTAAAATTGGTGTCCTGGCCACCCAAACCACCCTCAACAGCCCCCGCTACCAGGGTCTGATGGACCGATTTGCCCGCCATGTAGCGGTATTCAAAGATCCCTGTATTGGGTTGGTGCCCCTCATCGAGCAGGGACATTGGGAGGGAAAGCCTACCGACGATCTACTGCGATCAATTGTTGCTCCCTGGCTGACCGCCGGGGTAGATACGATCGTAATGGGCTGCACGCATTATCCCATCGTCCGCCCACTCTTGGCAACAATCTGTGGCCCCAACGTACAGCTCATCGACCCCGCCCCAGCCGCCGCCCGGCAGGCAGAACGCTTGCTGTACCAACGGCAGCTACTACTACCGCCGGATGGGAAGGTGCCGCCCACTCATTTATTCGAGGCTTCAGCAGAACCGATGCGCCTTCGGGAAATGGCCAGATTATTACATTGCTTTAATGCAGTAATACGGTAATGCCGCAATTAGGGCAAACGCACCAAAATGGTCGGTACGATAGTTTTGGGCGTTTTGGGCTTGCTTCTGTGTTGATAAGCGCGTATCTTTGCGGCACCATCCAATAACTGCCCTGGCGGCAGCCGTTCTCACAAAATAGCCCACTTTTTCACACGGCCGTTTCCATTGCTGGTAGCCGCGTGCGCAGCGCACGCCTGAGCTGCCTGCAGCCCTCGAGGTTGGCAGGTAAGGTGGGCGGGTCGTTTTAATATATACCCACCCACATGGTGTGGGGCACCCAGCGCCCAGCCACCGGCCGGAGTGCCGAGGGTCTAAGCTATGTCCCGCCGGGTGGACTTACTGTCTCCAGCATTTGATGCGCGCGCCCTAATGCAGTAATTGCCCCTCTTAACTCAGATCGAATTAATTACAATATTAAAGCATTACTGTATTAATTTAAGGCGCAGCCTTAACCTCTACCTCCATCTTCCCTTCCAGCCGACAGAGCAAATCCCGCGCGGCGGAAAGGCTCTTTACGCCATCCTTAATCATCATCAGGAAGCGTTGGCCTTGCTTGAGCGACAGGCCGATCAGCTTGCCTTCCGTGGCGATTAGCTGGGTGAGCTCCTGAAAACGCTTGCTTTCGTAGTAAGCAGATTGGGGATCTTCTACGAAGAAGCAGCGCAGCTTTTTGCCCTTCAGCACGACGCGCTCAAAGCCGAGCCGGCGGCAGACCCAACGCAGACGCAGGCCATCAAACAACTCTTCCACTTCGTCGGGGATGGGGCCGAAACGGTCGCGCAACGCAGTGCGGAAACGCTCCAACGCTTCCTCCGTTTCGATCTCATCGAGCTCGGTGTATAAGCTGAGGCGTTCCTGAATGTTGATCACATACTCGTCCGGGATCAGCATTTCGGTATCGGTATCGATCTGCACATCGCGGACAAAGTCTTCGGTTTTCTCCAATTCCTCGGCAAACACATCCTTGAAATCCTTTTGCTTGAGCTCGCGGATAGCTTCATCGAGGATGCGTTGGTAGGTTTCGTAGCCAATGTCGGCAATGAAGCCACTCTGTTCGGCCCCCAACAGATTGCCCGCTCCGCGAATGTCGAGGTCGCGCATCGAAATATCGAAGCCGCTGCCCAGATCGCTAAATTCTTCCAGGGTTCGCAGGCGCTTGCGCGCCTCGGGCGTGAGCACACTGAGAGGAGGCGCCAGCAGATAGCAGAATGCCTTCTGATTGGACCGACCGACCCGGCCGCGCAACTGGTGTAAATCGGACATGCCAAACTGATGTGCATTGTTGATGAGCATCGTGTTGGCGTTGGGAATATCCAGGCCGGTCTCAATGATGTTCGTGCACACCAATACCTCTACTTCCCGGTCGATGAAGGACATCAAGACGCGCTCCAGCTCTTTGGGGTCCATCTGCCCGTGGGCCATCGCGATATCGACATCCGGGCAGAGCCGCTTCACCATAGCCGTGATATCCGGCAGGGATTTCACGCGGTTGTGCACGAAGAATACCTGTCCGCCCCGGTGTACTTCGTAGAGGATGGCTTCCTGGATCAATTCATCGTTGAAAACCCGAAGCTCGGTGTGGATCGGCTGCCGGTTGGGCGGCGGCGTGCGGATGACCGACAAGTCGCGAGCCGACAGCAAGCTGAATTGCAAGGTGCGCGGAATGGGGGTAGCCGTCAGCGTGAGGGTATCGACGTTCACCTTCAGGTTGCGGAGCTTCTCCTTGGCGGCTACGCCGAATTTTTGCTCCTCATCGATAATGAGCAGCCCTAAGTCCTTAAATTTTAGGCTCTTATTCAGGATGGCGTGCGTGCCAATCAGAATGTCGACTTTCCCTTCTGCACACTTAGCAAAGACCTCTTTTTTCTCTTTCGCCGAGCGAAAGCGATTGACGTAATCGACGTTTACGCCAAATTCCTTGAGCCGGTCGCGAAACGTGCGGTAGTGCTGGAGCGCCAGAATGGTGGTGGGCACCAATACGGCCACCTGCTTGTTGTCGGCTACCGCCTTAAAGGCCCCGCGAATAGCGATTTCCGTTTTGCCAAACCCGACGTCGCCGCAGATCAGGCGATCCATCGGGTGGGGCTTCATCATATCCTCTTTGACGTCGTTGGTCGACTTCAACTGGTCGGGGGTGTCTTCGTAGATGAAGCTGGCTTCGAGCTCGTTCTGGAGATAGTTATCGGGCGGGAAGGCATGGCCGGGAGTGGCCTTTCGCTTGGCGTAGAGCTTGATGAGCTCGCCCGCCAAATCTTTCATTTTCTTTTTGGTGCGGGCCTTGAGGTTCTTCCAGGAGTCGCCGCCGATTTTGTCGAGGCGTGGCAGGTGCCCGTCCTTTCCGCTAAACTTGCTCAGCTTGTGCAGGGAGTTGATGCCGACGTAGAGCAGGTCGTTGTTTTTGTATACCAGCCGAACGGCTTCCTGGGTCTTGCCCGCATTATCAATCTTTTCCAACCCACTGAAGCGCCCCACGCCGTGGTCGATGTGCACTACGAAATCGCCGGGTTGCAATTCGCGCAGCATTTTGAGGTTGAGCGCGCGATCTTTTGAAAATCCCTTTTTGAGCTTGTAGCGATGGAAGCGTTCGAAGATCTGATGGTCGGTGTAGCAGGCGATTCGTTGGTCCGGATCGATGAACCCCTGATGTATGGGCCTTACCAGCGGGTAAAACGCCACCTGTGCGTCGAGGTCGTTGAAGATAGAATAGAAGCGCTCTACCTGCTTGGGGTTGTCGGTGAAGATGAAGTTAGTCAGCCCTTCGCCCGCATTTTCGTTGAGGTTGCGGATGAGCAGCTCGAAGTTTTTATTAAAGCTCGGCTGGGGCCGGGCATTAGAGGGGATGTCGTGCTCGACGGGAATGACCTGCCGGGAATTGGAAATAAACACAATCGGATGCGCATCGACATCCTGCTTCACCTCACCGGGGCGGATGAATGCCCGGTCGCGGAAGATTTCGGCCAGCTCTCCCTCGTCCATGACGGAGATCGTTTTAGCGTAGGCCTCGGCCTTTTCGAAGGCCTCCTGCAACTTGTCGACCAGCAGTTGGTAATCGCGCAGCCAAATGACGGTCCCCTCCGGCAATACGTGGAAAAGGCTCACTTTCTGCTCCTGGCTGAACTTGGTATTGATGTTCGGCACGATGGAGACCTCGCCGATATTGCGCACGGAAAGCTGGGAAAGTGGATCGAAGGTGCGGATGCTTTCTACTTCTTCGTCGAATAGTTCGATGCGGTAGGGATAATCGTTGCCGTAACTAAAGATATCGACGATCCCGCCCCGGATGCTGAACTGGCCGGGCTCGTAGACGAAGTCTTCCCGCTTGAAGCCGTACTCCGCCATCACCTCGATAATGGTACTGACGTCTACGGATTCCCCCTTTTTGATCGTGATGCGCGTCTCGTCGAGCAACTGCGGCGCGACCACTTTTTCGAACAATGCCTCCGGATAAGTGACGACGATTTCCCCTTTTCCGATACCGCTGGTGATGTGGTTGATGGTCTCCGTGCGCTGAAGTGCGTTATTTGTATTGAGTACTTCGAAGTAGAGTGGCCGTTTGAAGGAATCGGGAAAGAAGCGAATTGGTTTAGGGTCGAGTAGGCCGGCGATGGTGTTTTGAATGTAAGCTGCCTCCTCCTTGTCGGTGGCGATGATGAGGTGGTGCCCTTGGTACTGCTGGTAATACCCGCTAATCAAGAAGCACTCCAACGCGCCGACCATCCCCGTGAGTTGCAGGCGGGGGGTAGCAGCGCCGGTCAGCAGTTCGTGTACGCGCACGACACGCGCATCGGTCGCGTACTGCTGGAGAATCCCGTCGATAGTAGTCGGTGTCAATCCTTTTGGTGTCGGTAGTGAACGTAACGCATTGAGGCCCTCCGAAGAGAAGGACCTCAAAGCAGAAACGGTGAGAGGCACACTTAGTTTAGTCGGCTAGGACCGGAAAAGGGAGGCGTAGTCCAAAAAGTACACCAACTTCACACTCAACTGGTTATCCTGCGGGGCGTCCCACAAGTTTTTGAGGTTTTTTGTATAGGAAAGCTGCGGCTGATCGGAAAAGGAGGTGATGCTGTTCTTGTACACGATGATCAGGTCACTACCGGGTGCAAAGCGCCAGCGGTAAATGAGGTCGATATTAAAGGCGTTGTAATCGACATCGTGTTGGTCGTTGTATTCGGTATTACCGAAGGAGCCATCCTCCTCCAGAAGGAAAAAGCGATCATAGATTGCCGTCGACCAGTAGTGGCGCAGCCGAAAGCTCAGGGCCATATTGGCATTGAAGGTATAGCCAGAGTTCAGACTCACCTCGGTGGTTATCCGATCGCGCCGACCGATGATGATATCGCGCTCCTCCTGAAACACCTCCGTTCCGGGATCTCGGACCTCGGTGATGATTTTATCGACAAAGCCGAGCTCCCGGTTGCCGTTTCTCCGGCTGAGTCCGAAGGTGAGGTTGTATTTATCGCTGAATCGATAGCGGGCCCGGGTACGCAGAAAGAGGTTGTATTGCGCTTCCCGATCGCGCGCAAAAAAGTTGCCATTGGCGGTCAGGCGCAATTTTTTGCGGCTATCAGTACCAATCCAGAAGCCTGCCTCGCCTCCAACAGGATTTCGTACGTAGCGGCCTGGCTCCCGGGGTTCGAAGTAGTCGTAGTTGCCGAAGGGCTGTACAAACCCCCACACATTATACTCCCAGAAGTTTTTGCCCTGGGCATAGGCGAACAGGTTGAGCCCAACGGAGGTAAATTCATCCGGATTGTAGAGCCGGCTGTATTCCGCATAAAATCCGACACTTCCCCGGTTGAAGCCTCCGAACGGCTCAAATTGGTTGTATTCGATGAAGCCATCGACAGATCGCTCGTTGTTGGCAAACAAAATGCCTAAATCGTTCGGATCATAGGTATCGCTTTCCTCCAGGTAGTTGACGGCCCACTGCACGTTGCCACTGGTTTTCCGAATGCCCAATGAAGCGCGGTGCCCCAGGCTGGTGCTATCTCCGAAATACAACTGGCTGAGGGCACCCCCTCCGCGGAGTTCGTAGCTATTGGCCTTATTGCGCAGGGAAAACTCCGTGCCGGTCACATTGGCATCGTAGGCGCTGCCCGATCGTAAGACGGTCGTATTAATGAGTGTCGCATAGGAGTTGTTAGGCAGGTTTTGATCCAGAACGAGCACGTTGTAATTAGTCAATGGATCGGTTTCAAATTCCCGGTAGCCACCTTCTTGATTTCGGATGCGCGCCACCGTCCGCCCCGAGGTGGCATTGAAGAAGCCAATACCGAGCCCCTTGGCGGTTCGGCCGGAGATCTTCGTAGCGTTGTAAAGTTGACTCCTCACGGGGTTTTCGACAATTTCCTCCCCGTCGGCCAGTTGATCCGATACCTCAGAGCGCCGCAGGGGTGTACCTCCGATGCGGCGGCTGTAAAATAGGTTGCCCTTATTGAAGAGTTCGGTACCCTCGGTAAAGAAGGCGCGATTTTCGGAAAATCGCACCTCGAAGGGCGATAAGTTGAGGACCTGATTATCCGAACGGGCCTCTCCAAAATCGGGTATGAGGGTCATATCGAGGGTAAAGGCATCGCTTAAACCGATCTTCACGTCCATGCCTCCGTTAATGGAACTGCTGAAGTCATTGCGGAAGCCGGCCGATTCGTCGTAGCGATGATTGCCATAAACGGCCACGAAGGGCGTAGCCTGAATTCGAGGTGGGGCTTTGATATTGTGAATATCCCTCAGATAACCCGACTGATTGAGAAAGCCCTGCTGCTGTGGATCGACCTCCGACCAAAACCCCTTCTCCTGGCTTCGACGAACCAGCCGCCCGAAGTTGATGTGCCAGACCTGATCTGCCCGATCGGGAAAGCGAATGGCGGAATAGGGGATTTCGATTTCGACCGACCAGCCGTTTTCGAGGCGGACAGCCTTGTTATTCCAAACGGCATCCCAGGATTCGTCTTCTCCGAACGTCGAGTATTTTGCATCGAACTGCACATCGGCCGGCGTCACGATAAAGCCAAACCCATTAATACCATCGCGGTAGGAATCAATGAAAACCCCAAACCAGTCGGTATTGCCCAAACCATCGCGCTGGGTAATTTCCTGCTGTATGCTGTCTGCTTCGGTATCGTAGAGCATGGCGCCCACATACAATCCCCAATCGGTGTATACTACCCGCACTTCAGAGCGCTGGGAAGGCCGTGCACCGGGGTTCGGTTGATTCACTACAAAATCGGTGGCGACAGCTGCGTGTTGCCAAAAGCTTTCATCGAGCAGCCCATCTAGAACCGGGCGCTGATCGGTGCGCAGGGCGGAAAGCGATTTTTTTTGTGGATCGAGGGGCTGATCTTGCTGGGAAAACACAATGCTGCTGCAAAAGCAGCCAATAACTGCCAGTAGACGGGCGTACATAGCGAGACGTTGGTTTGTAGAGAAAGACTCCCCTACTTGGAAAAGGTTGCGCTTGCATAAGCCGAAGCGGGTTCTCAACCGTTATACATTGCACACATCCGTCTTGAAAGGGTAATTAGCCCTAAATTGCGTCATAATTACCACCGTCCTACAGGTGAAGCATCTTATACCGACTTACATTCAAGAGCAGTTGCAGCAACAGCAACGGCACGGACAGCTCCGGGCCTACACGCTGTTTATCGATTTATCGGGTTTTACCGCGCTGACCGAAGACCTCATGGAGGAAGGCGTACGCGGGGCAGAAGAGTTGTCCAACATTCTCAACGAAATCTTCGGCCCGCTAGTGCACCTCGTTTACTCTCGGGGAGGATTCATCCCTTATTTTGCGGGCGACAGTTTCACTGCGATCTTTCCCGACCCCAGCCCGCACAACAATGCTATTGAGCTCGTGCGCACCGCTGCCATGGCCCGCGACTACTTCCGCAGCCGCGAGAACCGATTCGGGCAATACACCTTTGGGATCAAATTCGGACTAGGCTACGGAAAAATCGACTGGGGCATTGTGGGCGAAAAGTTAAAGGCCTTCTACTTTCGGGGGCCCGCCATCGATCAGGCGGCCTATAGCCAAACGAAGGCATCGGATGGTGATATTGTCGTCAGTTCGGCCGTCCGGAACTTGCTGGGCGATCGGCCCTTCCGAACCGAAGAAGCGGGGGATGCCGCGTTTCGGGTATTTGGAACCATCAATGTAGAAAATGCACAGCATCGCCCCGTCGACCTGCCCGATCCGGACGGAGATATCGGTCAGCAATTTTTGCCCAAGGAGGTCGTGTCGTATCAACAACAGGGGGAATTTCGCACGGTGGTTAGCGTGTTTGTATCGTTCGACGGGGTGGAAAACCACGAGCAGCTCGATCAATTCGCGACAGTCGTCCTCAACCAGATTCGCGAGTTTTCGGGCTATTTCAAAGAAATTGATTACGGCGATAAGGGGGGCGTGCTGGCTTGCTTCTTCGGTGCGCCGGTTTCGTTCGAAAATAATATTGGCCGGGCCCTGGAGTTCCTGATCACGCTGCGGGAAACCTTGCTCCCCTTGCGAAAATCCATGAATTTGTCGCTGCGGGCCGGCATGACGGTGGGTACTGCCTTCACTGGAATTGTGGGGGGCACGGAGCGCTGCCAATATGCCTGCGTGGGGAATCGGGTCAACCTGGCCGCCCGTATCATGACCTTTGCCGACTGGGAAGAAATTCTGGTCGACGGCGAAATTCACAAAAACCGCTTCTTCCGCTTTCAACATAAAGGCGACATCAAATACAAGGGGATTGCCGAAAATATCCCCACCTTCAAGCTGCTGGGTCGAAATTTCGATGATAAACCGGCCTACAGCAGCGAAATGGTGGAGCGCGAGGAGGAACTCCGGCAACTCACCGATTTCGCACAACCCATATTCGAAGGGCGCAGCGCGGGTATTGCCTACATCTACGGCGAAGCCGGTATCGGTAAGAGCCGCCTTAGCTACGAGTTGCGGTTGGAGCTGAACCACGACAACAGCATCCAGTGGCACGTCGGCCCCATCGATCAGATCCTACGCAAGCCATTTAATCCGTTTATTCATTTCCTGCGCAACTACTTCGAGCAATCGCCCGACAGTACGGACGAGTTGGGACGGGCTCAATTCGAAACCCACTTCAACCAACTCGTGCAGCGCCTTCAGGAGCGCGGGGATGAGAAAGCCCTCCGATCGTTGCGGGAGCTGCAGCGAACCCAAACGATACTGGCCGCGCTAATCGGCATCGACTATACCAATTCTCTGTGGAGCCAGCTCGATGCCAAGGGGCGCTACGAAAATGCCCTCGCAGCCATCGTCAATTTGCTGCTCGGTGAGAGCCTGGTACAACCCTTGGTTCTCGAACTGGAAGACATCCACTGGATCGACGAGAACTCACTCGAACTCGTACGCGAACTCGTGCGCCGGATGGATAGCTATCCCATCTTCGTGCTGGCTACTTCTCGCTACACCGACAGTGGAGGCAAGCCCATCCTGATTCAACCCGTGGAGATGGATCAGCGCCAACTGCCCTTGCTCTCCATCGAACTGACCTCCCTGCCCGACCGCGCCGTGCGCGTGTTTGCCGAAGAAAGTCTGGACGGGCCCATTAGCGACGAGTTTTACCAACTACTGCTGCGCACCACCAACAGCAATCCCTTCTACCTGGAGCAAGTGCTGGAATATTTCACCGAAAGCCAGCTCGTAGAATTGGAAGATGGCTGCTGGCAGATCAAGGATGAAAACATTCAGCTGTCCGGGAGTATCAACTCCATTCTGACGGCCCGCATCGACCGCCTGTCGCGCCTGGTACAGGAAACGGTAAAGGCCGCTGCCGTAATTGGCCGGGAGTTTGAGGTGTCGATCTTGTCGGAGGTAATGAAGCAACAGCGGCTTTTTCAGCAGCAGGATGAGACCGAAAACCTGCTGCACGAACAAATAAAGACCGCCGAAGACGGTCAGATCTGGAGTGCCATTAATGAGCTGCGCTACATCTTCCGCCACAGTCTGCTTCGGGAGGCCGTGTACAGCATGCAGCTTCGAACCCGGCTACAGGAATTACACGCCTCCATTGCCAAGGCAATTGAGCGCCTGTTTGCCGATCATATCGAAGAGCGGTATGTCGATCTCGTGTTTCACTACGAGCAGGCCGGCGACTTCGACAAGACCTGCGAGTATCTGCGCAAGGCCGCCGACTACGCCCGCAACAACTTCCAGAACCAACAAGCCCTCGAGTTTTACGAACGGCTCCTGCAGAAGCTGGGCCGGCAAGTCGATATTTTCGATGAAATCAAGACCCACATCAAGCGGGGCAAGGTACTCGAACTGATCGGTAATTGGGAAGAGGCTCAGAAAAGCTACGAACGATCGCTGCGGCAAGCCAAGAAAAGCCGGGATGTGCTGCTCATCGGGCAGGCGAACAACAGCCTCGGCCAGCTCCTCATGCTGCGGGGCGACTATCCGGCTGCGTTGGAGTATTTCCAGACCGCCGCCCGCCTGTTCGAATCGATCGATGATTCGGTGGGGATTGCCAAAACTTACGGAAACCTGGGTAGTCTGCACTTCCGGTACGCCGAGTACGATGAAGCACAGGAGTACTTCGAGAAAAGCCTCAATACCGGCTACGCACAGGCCAGCACTTCCAACAGCGCCCAGATCGTCTCTTCGCTTGGGCTCACCTACATGAACCGCGGAGAATTCACCAAGGGTATCGAAGTGATTCGCAAGCAACTCGATCTGCACCGAACCCGGCAGGATAAACAAGGACTGGCCATCCTTTACACCAACCTGGGAATTGTTTTTTACGAAAAAGGCGACTACGAAGAGGCCCTAAACATCGTGACCAAAGGCCTGAATCTGGCGGAAGAACTGGGCAACAAGCAGCTCATCGCCATCGCCACGGGGATGATCGGCAGCGTGTATCAGCACCAGGGCAACTACGAGCGGGCCATGGAGTTTTTCGAACGCGACCTGCGCATTTGCCGGGAGTTGGGCGACAAACAAGGCATCTCCATCGCGCTCGGGCTCATCGGCGAATTGCACAGCGTGCAGGGCAACTTCGCCAAAGCCATCGACTACCTTCAAAAAACCCTGGTGCTCTCCGAAGAACTCGGTTATCGCAAGGGTATTGCCAAGGCCATCAACACGCTGGGCGACGTCTTTTACTTCACCCAACAATTCGACCGGTCTATCTCCTTCTACGATCGCGCCATCGATATGGCCCGCGAGATCGACAACCGGCTCGTGCTTGGTTTCAGCCTGGTAGAAAAAGGAATCGCCCTGCTGGCACTCGAAGATCTCGTGTCGCTGGAAAGCGTACAGCGCGAGGCGCTCGAGATTGCCGAAGAGCTGGGCAACCCCGACCTGTCCGCCGAAGCGCGCCTGCTCAACGTCCGCTATCTGCACGCCCGCGGAAACAACGAGGAGGCCCTGAAGCACCTCGGAGAAATCGCTCAGCAGGCAGGGTGGGAACCCTTCCAGCAGGCCGGTATCGCCTACGAATACTTCCGCATTATCCCCGAAGAGGCCCGGTACCGGGAAATGGCTACCGAACTCTATCTGAAATTATACCAGCAAACTCCGAAATTCCTGTACCGAAAGCGCCTGCAGCAACTTGGCCTCAACCTGGAGGGGAAAGACGAATCAGCCGATTTCCTGCTGGCTAAGGAATCTCCCGTAGCAGATCAGCTAGACAAACCCGAAGATCAGGAGATGTAACACTTTCCGGAGGATAGCTGTGTAGGTGCGCGAGCTGATCCCAGCAAGTGGCAAGGTCGAAGGCCGACTGGGCACTCGCCACAGCCCAGCCGGCCGCGGCAGTACGCTCGGCCAGGTATTCCTGCTCCGTTTGGCCGGGTGTTGGCACCAAGATAGCCTGCTTCCCACAGGCTGCCAGATCCATCAGGCTGCTGTATCCGGACCGACAACACAGATACCGACTGGCAGCAATGAGCCGATACAAGTCTGCTCCGTGCAGCAAATCGAACCGGGTCACGTGCGGCAAATCGGGAAGCCTCGTATCGCTTCCCCGCTTGCCGCGCACCAGCGCAACCCGCAGCGGGCTGCGAGCCAATTGCGGGAAGAGCCGTTGCTCAAACAGCGTCCGTTGCGGCTCGGGGCCGGAAAGCAGGACCAGTAAGTCGAATTGCTCCGCTACACATTCCCGGCCGTTAGCGGGAAACCGACTGAGCGGGCCGAGGTGGGCGATGGGCGGTAGCAGCGTCCGCCCCTCAGAAAGCAGGCCGGACAAGCTGCGGGCGTCGGCATAATCGGGCACCCAAACCTGGCGGAAGCACCGCAGCCAGCGCCCGTACATCCACTGCGCCACCGGCTCCAACCAACCGAGACGAAACAGTGGCCGCAACTGGTGGGTCAGCAAAAAGCTGGGCAGCGCAGAGTGAAAACAGCCGAAACGAGCATCGGACAGAATGAGGTTGATTCGATGCGTACGCGTCCATGTCCGAAGCAGCCGGTATTCCCGAATGGCCGTTCGGATTATCCGGGGTAGCTGAATAGCCATATTCCAGTGCATCGAGGAGGTAGGATAGCAAATGCCATAGGCGGGCAAACGCAACAACCGGCAATCTGGGCATTCGAGAGCCAACAATTCGGCGGCATCCCCCGAGGAAGCCAGCCAAACATCCCATCCCAGTTTTTGGAAGGCATGCACGAGTGGTACACATCGCGAAGCGTGCCCGAGGCCCCAATCCAGTACGCAAAGTAGCAGCCGCTGCTTGTTCTGACCCATCGAAATGGCTTACCTTAGCTAGAAGCTACATCAAATCAAAAAACCGGCTTATGCACCGCGCGCCCCAATTGATTTTCATTTTGCTCTGCCTCATTCTGTTATTCTCGGCTTGCCGCAGCCTCGATTGCGGTTGCCCGATGTACTGAATTACCTAATTACTTCTGCAGGCGAATCTCATCCTCATTCCCGTCGAAGAATTTGTAGTTCGTCAGGCCATAGTCGCTGTCGGCCTGGATGGCGACCCACTTATAATACTTCGTGTACCAGCGCATTTGGGGGCTGGGAAAACCGCGCTTGAGAAATGCCGCTACGTAGGGATGCACGCGAATCTTGAGCTTTGCCTTGATGCGCGATTCGAGGATGAAGCGCAAATCGCGCTCGATATCGTCGGTCAGCAGGATTGACGCGTTTATTTTTCCGGTCCCGTTACAGGTTGGGCACTCTTCGGAGGTGTTGATGTTGACCTCCGGCCGCACCCGCTGGCGGGTGATTTGCATGAGCCCAAACTTACTGAGCTGCAAGATCGTATGCTGCGCCCGGTCCTTTTTCATGAACTGGCGCATGGCACGTACCAGCTCCTTGCGGTGTTCGGGGTTTTTCATATCGATGAAGTCGATGATGATGATCCCCCCGATGTCCCGCAGGCGCAATTGCCGCGCGATTTCCTCAGCGGCTTCCAGGTTGACTTTCAGCACGGCCTCTGCCTGGTTGGCGTTGGGCATTTTGTGGCCGCTGTTAACGTCGATCACGTGCATCGCCTCCGTGTGTTCGATCACGACGTAGGCACCGCTATTCATGGTAGCCGTTTTGCCGAAGCTCGACTTGATCTGTTTAGTCACGCCAAACGAATCGAACACCGGCCGGTTCGATTTGTGCAGCTGTAGGATGCGCACCTGCTCCGGGGCGATGTTTTGCAGGTACGACTTGATGTTGTCGTGGAGCTGGCGGTCGTTGACGACGATCTTATTGAAGGAATCGGTCAGCAAATCGCGCAGGATCGAGCTGGTTTTGTCCAATTCGCTGAGCAGCTTCTGGGGTGGCTTGGCATCGCGCATTTGCTGATGGATGTCCTTCCACTTGCTCATCAACATGGAGATCTCTTCGTGCAGGTCGGCCACTTTTTTACCTTCCGCGGCGGTCCGTACAATAACTCCGAAGTTTTTGGGCTTGATGCTTTCAATCAGCAGTTGCAGGCGCTTGCGCTCCTCGGCGCTACCGATTTTCTTGGAAACGGCAATCACGTTAGAGAAAGGCGTGATTACCAGATACCGGCCCGGGATGGTGATTTCACAACTCAGGCGGGGCCCTTTCGTACTGATCGGCTCCTTCAGGATTTGGATAAGAATGGATTGGCGTTTATTCAACACCTGATCGATCTTACCCGTCTTGACGATCTCGGGCTCGTACTTGAAGTTGTCGAGTCGTTCGGTAGTCTGCTTGCCGTTCATCGATTGCTCGGTATACTTGAGCAAGGACCGCAGCTTAGGACCGAGATCGGTGTAGTGCAGGAAGGCATCCTTTTTGTGCCCGATATCGACGAAGGCCGCGTTGAGGCCCGGCATCAGGCGTCGGATTTTACCGAGAAAGATATCACCAACGGTGAAGTTGGTATTCGTTTTTTGGTTGTGTATTTCAACCAGTTTGCTATCCTCCAATAGCGCAATCTCCACATCCGTAGGTGTGGAGTTGATAATCATTTCTTTTTCCACTAGCGCGGAGATTTTCGACCCGTATGCTGACTACTGCACCGCACCATATAGGCGGATGGAACAGAAGCGAATACACTCGCACCGGACGTGAAAAGCGACAGGGAGGATAGCTAAAAAATAATCATACGGGACCGCTGCTCGAGGAGCAGCAAATGGTCGAATTTCTTTTCTACTATGAGACGATTGTCTCTACGCTCAATTTGACTGGTGTTGCTTCCCGACAGGTGGGCAAATGTTAGTGGGAAATCGTCAATCACCAGGGGAGCTTTTTCGCTATCCGTATTTATAATCGTTCACTACCGAAGGAAGTGGAATATTCGATGCCGGTCCATTTACCAGTTGGTACGTCAACCATCGCTCGACCTGTTGGGGAAACGATTCCTTGAGCTAAGCAGATGAGGGAACCGTTTTATATGCTTGAGTGATTGGACAACTTTGATAAGCCGTCCAATCGAGATGTATTTCTTGCCGAGCGACGGAGATCCTGTAAATTCAGTATCCGAAGCCGTAGCGAATATTATTAACGATTCTTCTTCTTGTGACGATTCTTGCGCAGGCGCTTCTTGCGCTTATGCGTTGCAATCTTATGGCGTTTCCGCTTCTTTCCACACGGCATAGGTAAATTGTTTTATGTAATCAAAATGGTTAGTTCAATAAGTTAAAACGATGACAGCCGGTAAAAGGTTGACATCCAGGAATTCGTCAATTTGCGGCCGCGGCGCATCGCTCGGCGTAGGCCTGGCGCAGATCGCGGTTGCCCAGGCCTTCGTAGGCTTCCGCCATGAGGCAGAGGGCGCGGCGATTAGACGAATCGACCGCCAGGGCTTGTTGTAGGCGTTGAATGGCTCGTTGGTACTGGCCGGTTTGAATGGCCAATCGGGCCAAACTGGTAAGCACCTGTACGTTATTCGGGTACGTTTGCTGTAGATCTCTCAGCATCAGTACGCCCTTCATGGGGTTGTCTTCGGGCGGATTATCGGTGTACGTAAGCGCCAGATTGACTCGGTTGGATACGTTATCCGGATTGAGCGAAATGGCATTCTGAAAGGCCGTTACCGCCCGATTCGAACAAAAAGAGCGGGTGCGATCCTCCCTGCTTTGCTGCACACAGAGTGCATAGGTCGTACCAGCGATCGACCAGGATTGCTCTTCGTTGTTGAGCTCGGCAATTTGCTGGGCAAAATAACCGGCTATGGCCGGTTGGCCGTATTCGTACCAACGACCGGACAACTGGGCGTACAAGTCGATGCGGCTGCTATCTTCCGTTATTTCCTCCAGCTGCGCCTCAAGGGCCCCGATAACGGCCAGCTGTGCTGGTTCCAGTGCCTCGTGCGCCTCCTGCTGAAGCAGATCGATGTTGGTGCTTTCTGCTGCCAGTGCGCGCGATCGCTCTACCTCAAGCTGATCCGGTGCCTTTGTGTCGAGCACGAAGTACAACACCAGGAGCAACACGACTGCCCCTAATATAGCGAGAAGTTGAGATCTAGACATGCAGCTTCATCCGATCGGGGAGAATTACTCTTTCTTGCCGTTATCTTCCGGAACGACCGTCACATTATCCTTGACCAGCTCCACGAAAATCTTCGCCGGTTTAAAAGCAGGGATATAGTGTTCCGGAATTTCAATAGCCTCATTCTTCTTAATGTGCCGTCCTACTTTTTTGGCCCGCTTCTTCACGACAAACGAGCCAAAACCGCGGATGTAGACATTTTCACCTTCAGAGAGCGAGCTTTTCACTTCTTTGAAAAACGACTCGAGCGCCACCAATACATCGACTTTGGCAATACCCGTTTTTTCTGAAATAGCTGTTACCAGATCAGCTTTCCTCATTGCTACCAATTGGTTTTTAAGAACTTACAGCGCCATTTGGCTTTCGTAAACGAAGGGCAAATTTCGCTAAATTTTTTAGATGCACGAAATATTTACAACTATATTTTATCTCATACTCAATCAATTAGCAGACAAAACATCTGTGCAATAAGGGAAAACACCCGAAAACGGCAAAAAATGGGCCGACATCCCTCTTCCACCAAATTACTAAGGGCACAAGGCCCTTTTAAGGGTTAATAATTTGGTCGCTTTTAGAAAATTATTTCCCGGTCTGTAGAAAGATCCCCCGCATCTGCTGAGAAATCGTTAAAAATTAGCACATTCGCAGGCTCATATCACTCATCGCGTCTGGTGAGCTACTACATACCTATCGTTTTTCCAACCCAACAACACCACTTCGCAAGGCGAAGTACTAATGGAGATTCTATATGCTATTATCGATGACCGGATACGGCCGAGCTACGGGCACCTGGGGGGATAAGTCTATCTCGATCGAGGTCCGCTCTCTAAACAGCAAGTTCACGGATTTGCGCCTCAAGACTTCGCAGAACCTGCGAGAAAAGGAAACCGAACTACGCCGCCGGGTAACGGATTTTGCACAACGCGGTAAGCTGGAGCTGAACGTGGAAATCAAGTCGGCCGCCGGCGATGAATCCTACGGCCTGAACGCCCCGCTTTTTCGGCGGTATTTCCAGGAGCTGAAGTCGCTGTCTCAGGAATTAAACATGCCGACCGGGGATATGCTACAGGCGATCGTGCGATTGCCAAACGTAGTGGCCACCGAAGAAGACGACATCCCGGAAGAAGAGTGGCAAGCCATACTCGACGTTCTGGAAAACACGCTGTGCCGGTTCAAGGAGTTCCGCAAGGCGGAAGGCACGGCTATGGCTACCGATTTGCGCGTTCGCATTGAGAATATTCAGACGCTCCTCGAAGAAATTCGCCCCTTTGAAGAAAGCCGCTCTGAGCACCTGCGCGAACGCATGCGCCGCCACCTCGACGAGTACATGTCGCGCGATAAGGTCGACGAAAACCGGTTCGAACAGGAATTGCTCTTCTATCTGGAAAAAATGGATATCACCGAGGAGCGGGTGCGCCTGGCGCAGCACTGCAAGTTTTTCCTGGAGGAGATGGACAAATCCACGGAAGTAAAAGGTCGCAAGCTGGCCTTTATTGGCCAGGAAATCGGCCGGGAAATTAACACCCTGGGTGCCAAGGCCTATTCTGCCGATATCCAGCGCATTGTCGTTTCGATGAAGGACGAACTGGAAAAGATTAAGGAACAAGTGGCCAACATTGTCTGATTTTGGCCCTTGTTGTAAAGGTATGCGCAAACTGGTCATATTTACTGCCCCCTCGGGTGCCGGCAAAACCACCATCGTCCGGCATTTACTGGATGCCATCGACGTCCTGGATTTTTCGATCTCCGCTACGACTCGCCCGCCCAGGCCCGGCGAGATAGACGGCCGCGACTACTACTTCGTATCAAATGAGCGCTTCCGCGAACTCATTCAGCAGGGGGCCTTCGTCGAATGGGAGGAGGTCTACCCCGGCCGTTTCTACGGCACGCTGCGCAGCGAAATCGACCGCTTGTGGGCAGACGGCAAAGCCATTATTTTTGATATCGACGTAAAGGGAGCCCTTTCGCTTCAGCAACGATTTCCGGAAGAAAGCCTGACTATTTTCGTGAAACCCCCATCCATCCAGGTGCTTCAGGAGCGATTGCGCACGCGCTCGACCGAATCGGAAGACAGTCTACGAATTCGTACCGAACAGGCCGCCAATGAATTAAAGTATGAAAACAAGTTTGATAGGGTACTCGTTAATAATATACTGAGCACCACACTGATCACCGCAGAAACGATGGTGCGCGATTTTCTATCTGTTTGAAAGGAATGCATGCATCGGTAAACTATCACCTTCCGACGTCATTCCGCTAAACTGTAAGCCATGGATACCCTAACTACCAATGGTGTACGGATAAGCGTCGATACCTTCTACCAGGAGCAATACTCCAAGCCCGTCGAACGGCAATTTATCTTCGCCTACCGCATCACCATTGACAATCTCTCTGCACTAACCGTGCAGCTGCTCCGCCGCCACTGGATCATCATGGACTCGACTGGCCTGGTGCGAGAAGTAGAAGGAGAAGGCGTGGTCGGGCAACAACCCATCCTCCACCCCGGCGAAAGCCACCAATATGTATCATGGTGCCATCTCACTACCGGTATGGGCCGCATGCACGGCACATATCTCATGCAGGATAGCAAGACCCAAAGATCGTTCGATGTGCGTGTGCCGCAGTTTCGACTCGTGGCACCAATCGTCCACAACTAAAATAACCCCCCGAGGAAGTTCCTCAGGGGGTTATTTCTTTTCGCGTAAATGAAGAAGAGCCGGACTTACTAGTCGTTCCCTCCTCCGGAGTTCGTTTCTACTTCGACCCCAATTGCCTTGAGCGCATTGCCCATAGCAGGGTTCGGCTTCAGAGAAGTGCGGCGGTTAGCAGCGCGGCCCTCTGAGGTAGAATTGTCTTGCAGCGGATCGTACTGACCACGACCGGAAACAGTCACCTGCTCGGGGCTTACACCCTGGCTGATTAGTCGCGCAGCGACGTTCTTGGCACGGTCCCAGCTCAGATCCCAGTTGTCGTAATCGAGGCTATCCGGATACATCTTAGTATCAGTATGACCCTCGACCAAAATCCGAAGATTTTCGTTGTCTTTCATCTTTTCGGCCAGTGCGTCGATCGCGTCGCGCTCCTCCTTGCTCAAAGAAGTAGAGCTGGAACGGAACTGGATTGGAGCACTGGTTGTCAGGTAGAGTTCGCCGTTGCGCTCAGAGATACCTAGATCGGCAGCCTGATAGGTGTTGAACACATCGGCAATTTCTCTGCGCATCGTTTCCAACTCCTCCTTAGTAACAGACAGCTCCTGGTTGACAGAAGCAATTTGCTGTTCCATGTCGGTGCGGACACTTTGAATCTCATTCCGGAGATTCTGAGTATCTTCTTCGTATTTGCTCTGAAGCTCCTCATTATCTTCTTGCAGAGTCTTTACTTGCGCCTGCGTTTCCGCCAGGGCCTGATCCGTGGCTTCCTTCGAAGCAGTCAGCTCATCGTATTTCTTCTTGGATACGCATGAAGTGAAGGAACCTGCCACTAGACAAAACATTAATGCAGCTAATAATAGACGCATGCTGTTGTGGTTTGGTTAATTAAGTAAGTAAAAGTGAGTTTGAATGTATTGTCGCCAATGCATTTATACATTTCGCAGTGCAAAGCAAGAACTTTTCCCTTATAAAGCAAAGTATTGTCCCTACTTTAGCTACTTCGATGATGATTTGTTGCTTGGTGCCCCTCTATTGGGTACCGTCTGTTGAACTGATGGCGCTGGTACCGAGTTCATTATTTACAGCTCAAATGCGCATTTTCTTTATCTTAATTACTGGGCGCACACGACTCTAATTTTCTGACCCGCCCTAATTTCACGCTGATGAATTATCCGCTGATCGAGGAAGACGATTTCAGATACATTGAGACGAAGGGAGGAAAGGAAGTAGTCATGCTACTGCATGGATTGTTTGGTGCCCTGAGTAATTTCGAGACTATTATTGATTACTTCGGCCCCAAATACAACGTGGTCGTACCGATGTTGCCCATCTTTGAGCTGCCCCTGCGCAAGGTATCCCTTTCCGGTTTGGTCGATCACGTAGATCGCTTCGTGAAGTTGAAGGGGTATTCGCACCTACACCTGTTGGGCAATTCGCTGGGCGGGCACATTGCATTGATCTACGCACTGACGCATGCCGAGCGCGTACGCTCCATCACCCTGACCGGTAGTAGTGGGCTGTTCGAACATTCGATGGGGTCTTCTTACCCAAAACGCGATTACGATTTCATCGAGCGCAAAACGCGCGCCACGTTCTACGATCCGAATGTCGCTACGAAGGAATTAGTCGACGAGGTATTCGACATCCTCACGAATCGCAACAAAGCTATCCGTATCATTGCGACGGCAAAATCGGCCGTTCGGCAAAATCTGGGCAATAATCTTGACCAAATTAAAGTCCCTACTTTATTAGTATGGGGTAAGGACGATACGATCACCCCGGCGTTTGTCGGCGAAAAATTTCACGAACTAATCGAAGATTCCCGCCTCCACCTGATCGATCAATGCGGTCATGTACCAATGATGGAACACCCCGAAACGTTTAACAATTACCTCGAACGCTTTCTCGAAGAAGTCACCTCCACTACCAAAGAGAGCGTAGGGCATTAGCTACTTACAAGAACTTCGAACATGTTGATTTCATCCCGCAATGCGCTCGGCCTCCTACTCCTTCTGGCCTGGAGCTGCAACAGTAGTAAACCCGTCGTCGAAGACTCCGTGCTACTTACGTCACCGGAGGCCGTAACCCCAGAAGAACTGCTACTCGAAGAGCGCTTTCTGGACACGCTGGAAGTAACCCCGCGCCCGGAAAATGTGGAAACCGCCTTAGCCAATACTCAGGAAGCCGTCAAGCTGGGCCGCTATAACCCCGCCGCCACCCGCACGTCGGATCTGCTGCACACCAGGCTCGACCTGCGCTTCGATTGGGACACCGAACAGGTAATCGGTGAGGCGACGCTCGAACTGCGGCCCGTTTTCCACCCCACGGAAGAAGTGGTACTCGATGCCCAGGGCTTTGTATTCAATCGCGTCGCCCTGGAGGGAGCTACCGATACCCTGGCTTACGAATACGATGGGAAGCAACTCACGATCCAGCTCGACCGACCCTACGAGCGGAGCGAGTCCTTTACCTTATTTATTGACTATATCGCCACCCCGAGGGGCGATGGGGGTAGCCAGGCAATCAATTCTAACCAGGGGCTGTTTTTCATTAACGCCGATGGCTCGCAGGGCGATAAGCCCCGCCAAATCTGGACACAGGGCGAAACCGAGCACAACTCCCGCTGGTTTCCAACCATCGATAAACCCAACGAGCGCTGCACACAGGAAACCTACCTGACCGTTGCCGACGAATACGAAACCCTCAGCAACGGCCTCCTGGTCAGCTCCCAGCAGAACCCCGACGGCACCCGCACCGACTACTGGAAAATGGACCAGCCCCACGCGCCTTACCTGTTCATGGTTGCAGTAGGTGATTTCGCCATCGTCGACGACGAGAAGTGGCGAGGGGTACCGGTCAACTACTACGTCGAAAAAGAGTATGCCGACGACGCCAAGGCCATTTTCCCGCACACCCGGGAAATGCTCACCTTCTTTTCCGATCTAACCGGCGTCACTTACCCCTGGCAAAAGTATAGCCAAATCGTCGTACGCGATTTCGTGTCCGGAGCGATGGAAAATACCACCGCCGTAGTCTTCGGAGATTTCATGCAGCAGCACGCCCCCGAGCTGATCGACGACTGGACCAACGAAAAAATCGTGGCCCACGAACTCATCCACCATTGGTTTGGCGACTACGTCACCTGCGAAAGCTGGGCCAACCTAACCCTCAACGAAGGCTTTGCCAACTACGGCGAGTACCTCTGGCTGGAGAAAAAATACGGACGCGATGCCGCCGATTTCCACCTGTATGAAGAGTGGTTGGGCTATCTCCAAACGGCGATGCCCCGTACGATCCATCCGCTGATCCACTACGGCTATGAGAACGATGAAGATATGTTCGACGCCCACAGCTACAACAAGGGCGGATCGGTGTTGCACATGCTGCGCTATTACCTGGGTGACGAGCTCTTTTTTGCCGCTGTGAACCACTACCTGGAGGCGAATAAGTATACGGCTGTCGAAGTAGATGAACTACGAATGGCCTTCGAAGAAGTATCGGGGCAGGATTTGCACTGGTTTTTCGACCAGTGGTTCCTGCGTGCGGGACATCCCAATTTGGAAATTACCTACGGGTATTTGCCAGACAGCAATCTGGCGGTTGTTCAGGTGGCACAGCAACAAAGCAGTGATTACGGACAACCCGCCATTTTTCAACTGCCCGTAGCCGTGGATATATACAACCAGGAGGGCATCGCCACCCGCCACGAGGTATGGGTGGACGAGCGCACCGAGCGGCTCACCTTCCCGCTTGCCGAAGCCCCTGCACTGACAATCTTCGATGCCGAACACGTCCTGCTGGCCGAACGGGAGGAGAATCGAACCGCCGAAGAACTAGCCTTTCAGTTTCGGTACGCCCCTCGTTTTTACGACCGCTTCGAAGCGGTCCAAAAATTAGGGGAATTCGAAGATTCCATTGCCCGCCCGGTATTCCTGGCTGGGCTGGATGATCCGTTCTATCTCATCCGGTTGATCAGTATGAACGAACTCTCCGAACAACCGGAAGCAGCCCCCCTGGGAAAGATGCGCTCCCTCGCCCGCCAGGACCCCCACACGCAAGTACAGGGCTTTGCACTCGCCATACTCGGAGATATTGGCGATCCGGAAGCTGCCGACATTGCCGCTTCTTTGCTGGAAACGGCCGAAGCTTATTCCGTAATCGGTACCGCCCTCTCGGTGTTGCTAAATGAAGCGCCCGACCGGGCAGCCACCCTGGCGGAGGCGTTTGAAGACAGTAAAAGCGATGAAATCATGACCCTACTCGGCGCTATTTATCAGACGGCCGGACGGGTAGATCGCCTCCCTTTTTTCGAAAAGCGCCTCCGTGAAATGGATGGCTATACCGCCATCAGCTTTTCTTCGGATTACGGGAAATTGCTGGCGGTTGCGGAGTTGGAACAGGCCCTCGAGGGAGCCGAACGCCTGGCCGTAATCGCCACAGATATGGACCAATCTGCCTATCGGCGAATCGGTGCCACCAAGACAATCAGCGATCTGCGAAGCGCCTACGAAGAGGAACTACCCACCCTGGAAGAAGGATCGGAACGCCTTGGCCTTCTAAACCGGCAAATTGAAGCGCTCACCAATCTGATTCAAACCATCAAAGACGGAGAGACGGAGCCGCAGCTTCTTCAGCTGTACGAGCAGTTTTAACTCAATACTCGAGCTTGACTAACCGCAGGCGGTTGCGGCGCTCGCTGGGCACAATGACTTTCCGGGCACTCACCTGGAGGGCGTCGCGAAAGCGCAGCTTCAGCTCGAGGTTTTTGGTGTTGAAGAGGCTGTTGCGATCGAGCGACCCAATGCCATTCAGGACGTACTCACTAACTGTATTTTCGAAGCGAATCTCGTCGTTGAAGAGAAAGCGCAGTTGGCTGGGGGTGCGCAGCAGGAAATAGGAGCTGTACGCCCCATTGTCGTCCTGGCTGTACTGCCGCTTGTGCAGGATGTTTTCCCAGTGCAACTCGCCGGTGGGATGGATGGATTGTACAATCAATTCATCGTAATAATAATCGACCATCAAACGCAAGTTCCCGCTGTAGAAAGACCGCCCACTGGTACCAGTACGGCGCTCAAGTTGGCGATTTCGCTCGGTGACTAGGAGTATTCCGCCGTCGCGGCGCAGTACGATATCGCGGATGCTTATTTCATCGATCCCCTTATTTTCTTTGATCTTTTCGCCTTTGAGGCTTTCGATCAGTTGATCGTTGAACCCGGTATGATAAATGATTTTTTTCTCCGGCTGTAAGGGGTCTACATTGATATAAAAATAGCCCTTGGCTCGATTGATATCCCGCTCATTGTACAGGCCCCCTCCAATGATAAGCTCGTTGAGGTTGTCGTATTCAAAGAGGACATCGTAGGTGAGGAAATCACCCATCGATACCTGGGTGGGCGCGGGGAAATTTCCGTCGTCGACTGTGTAAAAATGATAGAAGTGCTCCTTGCGCCGCGATCGGTAATTATTGTAAATCAGCGCCAGGTGCATCCGCCCGGAGTCATCGATGAGGGCCTGCACGAAATTCTCGCCGTAGTAGTAATCTTCGGGCTTGAACATTCCCTCCCACAGCAGTTGCATCTTCTTTAAATCGAAGGAATAGGCGTGGAATTCCTGATTGTTGTCGGAATAATAGAGGAGAAGCTTGGACTCGTCTTCCGACTGTTCGAGGTCGAAGTTGGGGGTGAAAAACAGGAACCCTAAATCGGCGATTCTCGTGCTATCTACGAGGTTGGCCGCGGCGTTGTACTTGTGAATTTTCAGGATGGTGCGGTTGCGCTCCCGGAAAAAATAAGTCAGGTAGAAGTGTTCGTCCGTGGCAATCAGGTCGACAACCTTCGGAGAGCGTCGGTCGAGTTCAAGCTCTTTTGTCCAGCTTTCGCGCATGCGCTTGTCGAATGACTGGATCTCAAACTTGCTGCCGCGATCCTGAAACAGGAGAATCTGCCCGCCCAATTCTCCCAGTAGGTGATAGCGGGTGTCGGTTCGCAGGGAAATATGGTCGGAAACGGTAATCACCTGAGCTCCGAGAAGCAACGGAAAAAGGAGCAATGCAAATACTACAGTCTTCATCATAACCAACACAACAAATGATACGAGGAATTCTTCCTTATTAAATTAGGGAATTGTCCCTAATTTTGCCAACCTTTTAAAGATCGGGGGGCCGTATGAGTAAGCGAAATAAGCTACAGAAGTTTGCGGAGTTACTGATGTTTCCCAATGTCTACGAGAATTTTGACGTCCTGCAACCCGAGTTAATCGGTGCGGGCGGAGAAAAAGTAGAGCGGCGGGGCCAGTGGGCGTCTGCGCACTTCCACAACGATCACCCCATCACCCTGGAGCTGGCCTGTGGGCGCGGCGAGTACACCCTGGAGCTGGCGCGGGCGTATCCCGAGCGCAACTTCATCGGTGTCGATATCAAGGGCGCGCGCATCTGGAAAGGTGCCCAGCAAGCATTGGAAGAACCCCTGCCAAACGCGGCCTTTCTGCGCACCCGTATCGAGCGCATTTCCCATTTTTTCTCCCCGGGAGAGGTCGAAGAAATCTGGATTACCTTTCCCGATCCCTTCCTCAAACCCACCAAAGCCGGCCGTCGGCTCACTCATCCCGGTTTTCTGGATGAGTATCGGAAAATTTTACATCCCGGTGGCCTGCTACACCTTAAAACCGATTCGCCGGAGCTCTACCGCTACACGCTCAAAACCCTCCCCGCCTACGGTGCCCGTATCCATTACCAAAACGACAATATCTACGCCGGCCCCCTCCCCTATCCGGAGCTCCAATTCCGCACCAACTACGAACACAAGCATCTCGCCGTCGGGAAAACCATCAAGTATGTCCGCTTTCAGCTCCCTCCCGAGGAGTCATCTAATACCCCTCCTGACTAAAGTACTAAAAGACTAAAGTACCAACCGACTAAAATGCCAACCATGCCCTCCCTCCGCCAGCAATTCCTCCAACACGTTGCCCAGACGAGCGCATTCCCACTCGGCCTGGAAATCGAGCGTGCCGAAGGCTTGTATCTGTACGATACATCCGGAAAGGCCTATCTCGATCTGATTGCTGGTATCAGCGTGAGCAGTTTGGGGCATCGGCATCCGGCGGTGGTAGCAGCGGTAAAGGCCCAGCTCGACCGCTACATGCACACCCTGGTGTACGGGGAATTCATTCTCAGTCCGCAGGTTCAGCTGGCCAGCCTGCTGGCGGAGCAGTTGCCCGACCCGCTCGACAGTGTCTACTTTGTAAACTCGGGTACGGAAGCCGCCGAAGGCGCCATGAAGCTAGCCAAGCGCGCCACAGGGCGCGGGGAGTTCATCGCCGCCAAACGCGCCTACCACGGCAGCACCCAGGGAGCCGCCAGTTTGATGTGGCCCAAGGATTTCACCCAGCCCTTCCACCCGTTACTGCCGGGCATTCGGCACATCGATTTTAACTGCGACTACTGCCTGCGTCAAATCACCGAACGGACGGCCGCCGTCGTCATCGAAACGGTGCAGGCGGAATGGGGCATTCGCCCACCAACCCGCGCCTGGCTGCAAGCGCTGCGCGCCCGCTGCACCGAGATGGGCACGCTGTTGATTTTGGATGAAATCCAGGCCGGATTCGGCCGCACGGGTACGCTGACGGCCTTTGAACAATACGATATCGTACCCGACATCGTGCTCTTTGCAAAGGGAATGGGAGGCGGCATGCCGATCGGAGCCTTCGTCGCTTCGCGCGCGCTGATGCAGCAATTGTCGTTCGATCCCGTCCTTGGTCATATCACCACTTTCGGAGGGCATCCGGTAAGTTGCGCAGCGGGGCTGGCTACTTTGCAAACCCTGCTCGACACGGATCTCCTCGACCAGGTGCCCGCCAAGGAAGCGCGGTTTCGGGAGCAGCTCCACCATCCGCGTATCCTCGACGTCCGCAGTGCCGGCCTGTGGCTCGCCGTCGAGCTGGCCGATTTCGATCAGGTGCAGCAAGTTATTCAGTACTGCCTCTCTGTCGGGTTAATCACGGATTGGTTTCTGTTTAACGATCGCAGCCTGCGCATCGCTCCTCCCCTCACCATCGGTATGGAAGAAATCGACTGGGCCTGTGCGCGGATTTTGGAGGGGGTGGATCGGCTATGATGAGTCAATGGGCCAATTAGACAATGTGCTGATATAGCTTTTCAACATGAATACTGATTATCCCACATCGGCACATTAATCAAATCACTCTGATAAATAGAATAAGCCCGAACACGATCAGCCCGATGCCCGCTACGCGCCGGAGGATTACGAAATGCAGCGGTTTGAGTCGGTTGCGGATGCGCTTGGCGAGCAGCACCTTCAGTGCATCCGTGAAGACAATTGTAAACAGGATCCCGCTGAAGAAGCTGGTTGCTTCCATATTGGAAAGCTCGGCCTTGATGACAAGGGTGCTGATCACGCTCACCCAAAAAAAAGCCGTGAAGGGATTTAGCAAATTGACGAAAAACCCCTTGAGCCACAACAGACCAATGGTACGGCGGCGCGGCATGAAGTCTTCGGGATGGCTGAAATCGGGCGCCGGAGCCAGTAGCGTGACGGTCCCGAAAATCAGCAGGAGGAAAGCCCCGAACAAACCAATCGTTTGCTCGAAGCCATCCCATTTAATTAATTCATCCAGGCCGGATAGTCCAAAATAGATACAGAAAACGTACAAGGCATCGCTAAACCAGACCCCCGAACCAACGATCAGCCCGGCCCGAGCCCCTTGCTCGAGGCTCGCCTGAACGATGATCATTAAGAGTGGTCCAACCAAGATGGAGAGCATTAATCCCAGCTGGATGCCTTGAAGCGCATATCCCATATCGGTCGACTATCCCGCGGGAGTCAAAATTTGATTCGCGTGGTCCTTTGTTTTTACTTTTCCAATAACGCGTTCGATCTTGCCTTCCTCATCGATGACGAAGGTGGTGCGGTGTACGCCGTCGTATTCCCGGCCCATAAATTTCTTGGGTCCCCATACCTGATAGGCGTTTAGTACAGCCTTGTCTTCATCGGCGATGAGCGGAAAGGGCAATTCGTACTTCGTCTTGAACTTTTGGTGCTTTTGCACGCTATCCGGGCTTACGCCCAGTAGCTGGTAGCCGGAGGCACGCAGTTCGCTGTAACCGTCGCGCAGGCTACAAGCCTCGGCGGTGCAGCCGGGGGTATCATCTTTAGGATAAAAAAAGAGGACGAGTTTTTCCCCTTTGAAATCAGCAAGCGAAACGGTGCGGCCGTCGTCGAGGGTTGCCTGAAAATCGGGGGCAGTATCTCCTTCTTTCAGCGTGGTCATAATTACGGTTTGAGATTAGATAGTCCAAACGTGTGGGAAGGGGAGTTGTTGAGTGCGCTCGTCCGGTCGGAAAACCGTTTATTTGGTCAAAACTTCCAGTAGTATAATGAAATACCTGTCTTCCTTTATTGTCCTTTTGCTTTTATCCGGCCCTTCCGGGGCTCAGCCGTCCGGCCCATTGGTTCATACCTACTCGATCGTTGCCGTCGATCCGGAAACGGGCGCGATGGGGGCGGCCGTCCAATCGCATTGGTTTTCGGTAGGCTCCCTGGTTATCTGGGGGGAAGCGGGCGTGGGGGTCGTGGCTACTCAGTCGTTTGTCAACCCTGCCTTTGGCCCCGAGGGTCTGGAGCGAATGAAGGCAGGGAAAAGCGCCGACGAAGCTCTCCGCGAGCTGGTGGCCGCCGACGAAGGGCGCGCCTACCGCCAGGTAGCGATGGCCGACCGGAGCGGTCGGGTGGCTGCCTACACCGGCGATCAGTGCATCTACGCTGCCGGGCACCTCACCGGCGACGGCTTCTCCGTGCAGGCCAACATGATGCTCGATTCCACCGTGTGGCCCGCTATGGCCGGAGCCTACCGGTCGGCTTCCGATTTACCCTTCGCAGAGCGCCTGGTGGCCGCCCTGCAAGCCGCCGAAGCAGCCGGCGGAGACATTCGTGGGCGGCAATCGGCCGCCCTCCTGATCGTAGCGCCGGAGGCCACCGGCAACCTCTGGGAAGATCGCCTCATAGACCTACGAGTTGAAGACCACCCCACTCCAGTGCAAGAACTCGCCCGGCTGGTGCGCCTCCACCGGGCCTACGAACACATGAACCGGGGCGATCTGGCCGTAGAGCAGGGGGATATCGAAGGCGCAATGAAGTCCTACGGCGCTGCCGAGGGGCTGTTTCCCGACAACCTCGAAATGAAATACTGGCACGCCATCGCCCTCGCCAATGCCGGGCAACTGGAGGCCGCCCTGCCCATTTTTGCCAATGTGTTTGCCGCAGATGCCAATTGGCGAACGCTGACCAGCCGCCTACCGGCAAGCGGCCTGTTACAACTCGAAGCCGACGACCTGGAGCGCATTCTCGAAGTTCGTTGAGAATTCCCTTCTTCTCGGTAATCCATTCACCCACCTAAACGTTTCATTCTCAGTTTAGCAAATTCGACCCAATATGAAATACTTCGCGGCTTTCCTGATGGGTGCCAGCATTCTGTTTGCAGCGCAAACCGGCACCGCCCAATCTACCTGGAAAAAACTGGCCGACATTACCTACAAGAAGCAATACGACGAATTGATGGGCTTTAAAGTGGATGTCCCCGTTTTCGGCGAGGGTATCCAGAAAATGGAAGGAAAGGAAATTACCGTTTCCGGCTACATCGTGCCTATCGAGGGCTACAAGGGGCAAAAAGAATTCGTCTTTTCCCAGTATCCGTACAACGTCTGCTTTTTCTGCGGCGGTGCCGGCCCCGAAACCGTAATGGAAGTTACGATGGTAGAACCTATCGAATATACCACCGAGAAGATCACCATCAAGGGCGTGCTGACGCTCAACAACAGCGATATCAACCGCCTGATGTACATCCTGACGGACGGCACGCTGGTACAGACTGGTAGCTAAGCACCCTCATTTTATCTTTTTAATCGGCTTGCGCCTGATCATCCCTCCCTTCGTATCTTTGATAGAAGACATGATGATAAAGGCGTCCTGATCGACTTTGTCGATTTCTGTTTTGAACTTCGCCAATTCCAGGCGGGTCATGACGGTATATACGATATTGATTTCCTTCAGTGGCTGGCCGACCTGAGCGTATCCCCGAAACCCCCGGTAGAGGGTGCAGCCGCGTCCGAGCACATCGGTGATTACTCGTCGGATTTCTTCACTGCGCTCCGAAATAATGGTAGCTCCGATGTATTCTTCAATCCCATCAATTACAAAATCGACGGTTTTTGAGGCGGCATAGTAGGTAAGAATAGCGTAGAGGGCAATTTCGGTAGAGAGCAGATAGGCCGCAGAAAGAAAAATGAAGAGGTTGAAGATCAAAATGATATTGCCTACTGTCAGGCTCGTTTTTCGACTTAGGTAGATTGCCAGCACTTCCGTTCCATCCAGGATAGCTCCCCCGCGGATCGCCAGTCCGATCCCCAGGCCGAGAAAAAATCCGCCGAATGCGGCTACGAGAATGGGGTCCTCGGTCACGACGGGAAAGTGAATAAAAGCTACGACCAGTGCCAGCAACGCAATTCCCAGAATGCTCTTGCGGACAAAGCGCTTTCCGATGGCGGTAAATCCGAGTATCAGAAAGGGCAAGTTAAAAACTACAATCAGAATGGACAGCGGTAACCGGGTTAGTTCGGAAACAATTAGCGAAATCCCGGTGATACCCCCATCGATGAACCCATTGGGAATGAGAAACCCTTCCAGGCCGAATGCGGCCGCCAGCACCCCTGTCAGTAGGCTGAAATAATCGGATACGTTGTGTTCGATTTCCACCTCGAGGATACGTGCCTCCCGTTGAATTTCCTTAGGACGAATGGGCTGGTTTCGACGCTGCCGCTGGCGCTTCAGCCGCTCGATAATTATTTGTTGAAACATTGGATTCATATGCGAGAGGTGGTTGAAGCCCCGGGATCGGGTCGGGTAGAAGAAATATTTAACCGTAATTTACAGATTCGACTTCATCCGCATTTCGATTATTATGAAGTATATACTGTGCCTTTTCTGTTCGCTGATTTCGTTGGCATCCATGGCCCAAACGGATTCCTTCAGCGATGGCCCCTACCTGCTCCCCGGAGAAGACGGCTGGGTACTGCACTGGATGGCCAACAACGAGCTACAAACAGCGCCCCTCGCAGAAGCTTCGGATCGGTTCGATTCGACTATCGCCCCTGCTTTCGATCCAGCCTACGTACAGCCTGATGCCTCCTTTACTCCGGAGGCCACTACTCGCTTTCAGGATGTCCCTCGGATTGTTGCCCTGAGTGATGTGCACGGGCAATTTGATCTGACCATGCAATTACTGCAGGCTCACGAAATCATCGATCCATCCGGAGATTGGTCTTTTGGAACTGGCCACTTAGTCCTGGTCGGCGATATTTTTGATCGCGGCGACCGGGTAACGGAGCTGCTCTGGTTTTTCCACAACCTGGAGCAGCAGGCCACGGCTGCCGGCGGGAAAGTGCACGTCTTATTGGGCAACCACGAGGCGATGGTACTCGAGGGCGATTTGCGGTACTTGCACCCCAAATACCGCTACACCAGCGCCGCGTTTGGTATGCCTTATCAAGAAATCGTCGGCGAATCTACCTACCTCGGCAAGTGGCTGCGCTCCAAACCCGTGGCGATTACCATCAATGAAATTGCCTTCGTGCACGCGGGCTTTTCTCCTCTGCTACTGAGCCGCACTACCTCATTCGATGACATCAATCGGGCCTTCCGGGAAGACTTGCTCGACGCCGACCTGAACGAGGTCCTTCAGGATACATTGCTCAATATCCTGTATCTTGATGATGGCCCCCTTTGGTACCGAGGCTACTTCGCTGAGAAACCCCCAAGCAAACGGGAAATCAAGCAGCAGCTGCGTGCCCTAAAGTGCGACCACATCGTGGTGGGCCACACCTCTCACGATGCGATTGTGCCCCTGTACGACAATCGGGTTATTGGGGTCGATTCGAACATCAAGCTGGGCACATCCGGAGAGCTGTTAATCTGGGAGGCCGATAGGTTCTACCGAGCAAGCTTGGACGGCAAGCGCGTGCCATTGGAATGAGCATTTCTGAAACTACTGAAAACCTGTATCATGAGATTCCCCATTTTTCTGGCAGGGATTAGTTGCCTGGTCCTTCTTTACCTACCCGCTCGGGCACAAACTCCCGGTGACCCACCAACCGTTTTCGAACTCTTCCACGAGCAATCGGAAGAACTCCCCTTCTTCGAAATCGAGTCGGACTGGCGGCAACTGATCAAGAATAAAAAGGAGGAGGAATACCAGAAAGGGCAATTTCGCTTTCAGTTGCCCGGCGGCGATACGATCCGCCTGGACGGGCGCCTTCGGGCCCGGGGCAACATTCGCAAAGAAGTTTGTTTTCACCCGCCGTTGCGCATAAAGTTCAAGAAAAAGGAGCTGGCAAAGGCCGGACTCGACTCCACCTACAACGATATCAAGATGGTGATCCAGTGCCGAAGCGACCGGTCCGGACGCCAGTACCTGCTGCGCGAATACCTAGCCTATCAGCTGTACGAATGCGTCAGCCCCCACGCCTACCGGACGCGTCTCATCGAACTGCGCATCAAGAGCGAAAACGACACCGAATCACTACTCGGTTTTTTCATTGAAAAGGAAGACGAATACGAAGATCGACTGGGCGGAAAGGTCATCGAAGCGGGCCGGGTCCGGCATTCACTCATCGATCGGTCTAGCTACGTACAAATGTGTTTTTTCCAGTATTTGATCCTGAACAACGACTGGAGCACCGTGAATAAGCACAATCTGGAATTCGTCCGCTTTGACACCTCCAGCTACGCCTACGTCATCCCCTACGATTTCGATTATTCCGGCTGGGTGAATGCCGCCTACGCCGCGCCGCCTCCTCAATTGCCGATCAAGTACGTGACGCAGCCTTACTTCCGGGGAAAAGAACTGACCGAAGAGGAAGTGCTCAACGGTGCCCGACACTTTATCGACATTCGGGAAACCCTCTACAACACCTGCCGCAATTTCAGCTGGCTGGAGGAAAAAGAGCGCGATCAGTTTATCCGGTTGATGGATCGCTTCTACAAGGAATTAGCCGATGAAAAACGGCTGCTGCGGGCCTTTGCAAATCGGGGGAGGGGGTAGTCTCTTAGTACTTTTAGTCTCTTGGTGCTTTAGTTGGGTAGTACTTTTGTGAGGTGGAGGAGGTAGGCACCTTCGGTGGTGATTTGTTGGCGCTGAATCTGGAAGCCGTACTGCTGCATCCACTCCTGGAAGGTAGTGAGAGGCATGGCCGAGGAGCAATGCTCTACGGAGGAATCGGTATCGCGGAAGCCTTCTTTAACATACAGGGAGCCCCCCTCCCGCAACGCAGCCCGGATGGACGCCAGCATATCGCCGGGCCGGCTGAAGTGGTGAAAGGTTTGGCGCAATACCAGCGCGTCCAGTTCGCGGCCTTCTAGATTGGTGCGATCCACACTCCCCTTCACGACCTGAAATCGATCTGTTGCTGTTCGGGGAGGGAGGAGGCTTAGGTGGGAGGTAATGGTATCGAGGAGCGCCGGGCTTAATTCATTGATCCACCAGGAGGTATTCGGATAGAGGATGCTTGCTCGGAGGGCAAACTCGCCGGTTCCGGCTCCGACTTCCCCAATGCGTTCCATTTCCGAAAAATCGAAAAACAGAAGCTCTTGCACTTCCGGTGCCGCCGTGTCGGGTAGCAGCCGCCCTTCCGAATTCACTGTGCTGATGCGGTGGAGCCAGGCTTTTCGATCGGCGTGCTGATTCCACTGCCGGATGAACCGTTGCCATTCGGCGTGGAGGGGTTGCTCCCGTAGGCGCTTCGCTACAACCGTATCAAGTGGTGAGGTTTCGAAATAATCTTCCAATCGGACGAAGATTTCCAGGTAGCGACGCAGCGCCCGCTGATCGGCCTCCGACAGGGCGGAAGATTGAATACGTGCTTCCAGGCGCTCTAAGGAATCCAATAAATGAATTTCGTCTTCCAGTATTTCTTCATGGGATCGCTGAATGCTTGCTTCCAGGCGTGCGAAAGTATCTTGCGCACCTCGGCCACCCGTTGGCCAATTGGCCCAGCTATACCAGATACCAAGCACTAATACGGGGGCTAAGAGCCATTTCCAGTGGATAAAGCCATTCGTTGCCATGTTGTATGCGATCAGATCTCGGATACTTGAATAATGAAGAATCCTTCACCGCCTTGTGTCTGGTAGAGGGGCATTAGCAGATACCCATCCATTGGCGCTTCTACGGGTTGCCCGTTTTCGTCCGCCAGCGGTTCACCGCGGCGGACGAAGTCGAAATTGGAGTAGCCGGGGCGCATTTTAAACTGGTCGGTGGGCCGCAAGTTGTGCAGATGCAGTAGATGGTAAAAAGGAGCCCGCGTTACCATTTCCGCATCGATGGATGCTTCGATGGGATGAACCGGGAGATTGGCCTGTTCGAATACCAACCGCAGCATCCGGCAGATGAACCCCTCCGCTACGTCGACTGCCATCGGTTCCTGGTGTTGGCCCGATTCTACGGTAACCGCCCGACAGGGGAGCTTCCAACGCCCCTCCGTGAAATAGTGCAGCGTCGATCCGAACATGCGATCGGTAAAACCCTGAACGACGGGAAGCCCGAGGCGCGCCCCGAAGGCCCACTGTGCCGGATGATCCATGGTGAAGGCGAAAAACCCACCTCCGGAGGAAGTCGTGTGCATGTCCAGTACAATCAATTCGGAAGGAGGCCCAATGGCCAGTTCTTTGCGAATCAGGTCGTGAATTTCCAGCAATTCAAAATCTTCCGATGCCCGCTTTTCGTGGGCATGGTGCAGATGGGCTTCCCAGAAATAGCGATTCAGATCCATATCGAGGTAGCGTACCCCGGCCACGAGCGCACGGCGGTTGCCCCGAATTGCCAAAAACCGACCCTTATCCAGTTGATGGACGCCGGCTTCGCGGAGACACTCCATGGTGCGTTCCAGTGCCTGCACTCCGGCTGGCTCGTTGCCGTGGATTCCCCCAATAGCCAATAACAGCGGACCGGTAGCCGGGCCGTCGATTCGGCCGATGATTCTGGGGGGTAATGTCTGTTCGTGCATGGCTCCGATAGTGCCTGTTTTTGTGTCCGTAAGATATCGTTCTTGATTCACCAATTAGGATTAAGCAAACAGGATCCCGTACATTTGCCAATTATCAATATTAGGCATATGTCCCGGATTTTTTACGTGTTATGTATTCTCTGGTGGAGCTGCGCTGTCGTCGGTGCGCAACCGGCAGCCATCATCCATCCCGACGTGAAGGAGGCATTAGTGCACCAAGAGCCGGTGGAGATACTGGTCGTACTCCGGGATCGCGCCGATCTAAGTGGCGCACGCTACCTCCGGTCGAAAGCGGCAAAGGCCCAATGGGTATACCAAACCCTCCGCCGGCAGTACACCCGCAGCCAGGATCGCATCGTCCGTCTCCTCCAACGGGAAGCCCCTTACTATCAAGCATACACTATCGTAAACGCTATCCATACCGTTGCGGATGTCGATTTGGTGAACCACCTGGCCCAACTGCCTGAGGTGGCGACTATTATCCGAAATCCCTGGGTATTTAACGATTTGGGCACTTATATCCAAGGCGCCCGACAACCAATAGCCCGGTCGGCTCCCGAAGCAAGCCTGCAACTAATCGGTGCCCCCGAATTATGGGCCCAGGGGTATCGGGGCCAGGGAATCGTAGTTGGCGGGCAAGATACCGGCTACGAATGGGAACACCCCTCCATTATCCAACAGTATCGGGGCAATCAGGAGGGAAAATCGGCGCAGCACGACTACAACTGGCACGATGCCATCCGCACGCTCAGCCCCCTTCACCAGGATTCGACCGATGATGCCTCGAATAACCCCTGCGGTTTGGACGTAGACGTTCCCTGCGACGACCATAACCACGGTACCCATACGATGGGCACCATGGTCGGAGACGACGGCAACGGCAACCAAATCGGCGTGGCACCGGAAGCCGCCTGGATTGGTTGCCGCAATATGGAACGCGGCTGGGGTAGCCCTGCTTCTTATTTGGAGTGCTTCGAATGGTTTCTGGCACCCACCGATTTAGACGATAGCAATCCCGATCCCAGTCTTGCTCCCCACGTGATTAACAATTCCTGGGGCTGCCCGCCGATTGAAGGATGTACGCCCACTTCTTTTCAGTTGATGGAGGAGGCCGTGTCGGCCCTGCGGGCCGCCGGGGTGATGGTCGTTGCATCGGCGGGCAACAGCGGGCCCAACTGTGGTTCGATCGACGATCCGCCCGCCATGCTGGCTAGTGCCTTCAGCGTGGGGGCCACCCGATTAAACGATACCATCGCCGGGTTCAGCAGCCGGGGGCTGGTCACCATCGATAGCAGCCAACGGCTGAAACCAGAAATCGTTGCCCCCGGTGTGGGCATTCGCTCGGCAATCCGCGGAGACCGGTACGCCAGCTATAGCGGCACCAGTATGGCCGGTCCGCACGTGGCGGGTGGCGTGGCGTTGCTTCTTTCGGCGGTTCCCGAGCTGGAAGGGCAAGTCGACCTCATCGAGCAAATTCTGATCGAATCCGCCCTCGAACGGCCCGATTCGGCCGCCTGCCTCTCCGAGTCGGGAGTCGATCCCTTCAATTCTACCTACGGCTACGGCCGCATCGATCTGGTTGCAGCCCTCGACCGCGCCCGCGTCGTGACAAGCGTGGAAACTGCAACTACCGCTTCCTCCATTTTCATATCACCCAATCCTACTGCCGGATTACTAACGGTGGAATGGCCCCAGGCAGCCACCTACGAAACCTTCTCCCTGCTCGATGTGAACGGGCGTGAAGTTTTCCGCCGCCCGGTGACTGGACAAGTATTTTTACAAGCCTCCTTGAATCTACCTAGTGGCACGTATCTCTATCGCCTACAGGGTAAGGACGGGGTGGCGTCGGGAAAGGTGCTTGTGGTACGGTAGATTCCTCTTTCTAAGGACCAACGTACTCCTATTTGGGTCGAAAAAACAGCAGAAACCCAGCCGCTACCATCACCCCAAACAGCCCTGGGATGAGCCAGATAGCCATCCAGTAATGCGTTCCCTGCGGTAGCGTAAACTGGCTGACCGTTTCCCCCGCAATGTAGGAGCCGATAAAAGCCCCCAGGCCAAGCGTGAGGAGGGAAATAAATCCCTGGGCGGTACCCCGCAGGCTTCGGGGTACTTGTTGGTCGATCCATATCTGGGCAGAAAGCGCGGTGAAGCCGTAGGCAAATCCTTGTACGGCAATACCGAAATAGATGAGCGCCGTGCCGTAGGGAGGTACATCTCCGAAGGCGAATGCAAGGTAGCGCAATCCCCACACCAGCAGGCCGACGAAGATGATCCACCGAAAGGCCCAATTGCTTAAAAACCAGGGCAGAGCCAGGAGTACGAGAACCTCCACTACTTGTCCGATCGACATTTTTCCGGCCGCATTTTCGAAGCCGATCTCGTTCAAATACGGATTGACAAAACTGTAGTAATAAGAAGAAGGGATACAAACCAGGAACAACGCCAGAATAAGCACCAGCACGGAGCGATCGCCCAAGAGCACCTGCAATTCGCCCTGCCGCAAATCGGCCAGCGAGCGAATGGGTTGCCCCTGCGGAGGGGTGTGCGGTAAGGTGAAGCAATACAGCCCCTGCACCACGGATGCCCCCGCCGAGATGTAGAGTGGAATAACGGAGGCTTCGATCCCGAAGTAAGACAACAAGACTCCCGCCAAAATCCACGAGAGCGTGCCCCATACTCGAATACGCGGAAAGGATTTACTTGGGTCGTCTAAGTGATGAAAGCAAAGAGTGTTCGAGAGGCTGAAGGTTGGGAGGTAGGCAAGCGTGTAGAAAACCATGCCCGCGTATACCTCCCAAAAGGCCGTACCCATCGAGACCACCAGCAACAACCCGCTTCCCACCAGGTGCAATATCCCCAACAGCTTTTCGGCTGCAAACAACCGATCGGCCAGGACGCCCAGTAGAAAGGGCGTAACCGTTGCTGCGAGCGCGGTGGTGCTGTACACCAACCCCACCTCCCTCCCGCTGAAGTGCAGGGTTTGCAGCAGGTAGGTGCCAAGCGTGACCATCCAGCTTCCCCAAATGAAGAATTGCAAGAATTGAAGGATGGAAAGTCGGAGGTATAGCAGCTGTGGTTGAGGTTGAGGTTAGGTTGAGATCAACCTTAGCAGAATCTAATTGAGTTCCCGTTGGTGGCTGGTATTGTTGCGTTTTAGGATATCCTGCATGTCAGCTTCCCATTGGAGGTGGTTTGCGCGGGCGGAGGAATTGATTTGCTCCAAAGCGCTGATCTTTGCTTCGATCTCATCTGGTATTTGCCCCCGTTCGAGGTCTTCTCGAAGTGTGCGGAGCTGATCGGTTGGGTTTTCCCACCGTTCCAGAAAAGAAGCGACTTGATTTCGGAGGGTATCCAACGCCGCCGCCTGCCCGGCTAATTGGCGGCGGAGGCTATCGGTGGTTTCGAGTGGCATCGCCGACAGCAGACTATCAGCCAACACCTGTTGGCGTTGCGTTTCCTCGGCGAGTTCGACCAGGGCTGCCGTCGTTTGCTCCCACCTTGTGGCGAGCTCTTCAATAGGAGGAGCGTACTGCCGGTTATCTTGGCAGGCACTCAGCCAAATCAGCGCACCGAGTGCCGGCCAGATATGTTTGATCATGCTGGACAATTACTAAAAAATGACGCCCAGCCGGATGATGATCCCATTGACCTTTCCCCGACTGTCTTCCTCGCCGCCGCTGCGGGAGGAGGCAGAGATTTCGGTATTCTTATCCCTCGTCACGTCGGCAAAACCCGACTGGAAGGCGATTCCGCCCACCAAAGACGTCGTGGTAGACACATTATACTCGATGCCGGCACCCAGCCCCCAGGCAAAATTCAGAATGTTGACCGCAGAACTGATGTCGTATTTCTCATCGGGATCGATATCTCCGACGTTTTCCACTTGCCCGCGGGCCTGCGTGCGGAAGCCCATGGTGATTTCCGGCTGCAGGAAGTAGCGGATGTAGCCAAATTCACGGGTGCGCAACTTCAGGCCGATTGGAATTTCGACGTACTGCAGGCTGTATTTGAAATCCGTCCCTCCGGGAAACGAACCGTCGAAATTGGGAATATCCACTTCCGGCCAAATGGATACCGAATCGATGGATTCCTCATAAAACAACGTACCACCAGCGTTAAAGAAAAAACCGATACCCGTGGTGACTGCGTAGTTCTCCTGAAAGTAAATGTCGCCGGTCATCCCGAGCTTAAGCCCCAGGTTCGCGCCGTTGGAATTGATGAGGTTGTCGTTGGTAGACATCCAGCCGATGGTAGGACTCAACTGAAACCCAAAACGGATATCCTGCGTCTGAGCCTCCAACTGGATGGTGAAGAGGAGTAGGGTAAAAAGCGGAATTAGCTTTTTCATTATTGGCTTAGATTTTGGAAAATTTTTGAGCATACCGAACGTTGCATAAGCCGACCCTCCGATATACAAAATGGTTTGGGATTAGCCCAAATCACTCTGGTCAGTATAGTGCCGCACTTAAATTGGTTTGGGTATCCAAACCAATTTGACGTCCGTATAACTCTGTCATAAAGGTAGTTTGTATCCTGCAATGTTCGAACCTCTACACGCTGCGCTACAGTTTATTTGCGCGCTTTGCATACTGATTATTCTGAGTAGTTGCGGCCCAAGTGCCCCGGATGCGCCCGACGTAAGTCACCTCGACGTGTCGGTGAAAGTTCGGCGCTTCGAGCGCGATCTCATGCAACTCGACACCGCTTCGCTCGATAGCAGCCTGGCCCGCCTGGAGGCCGCCTACCCTGCTTTTGCCCCGCTGTTTTTTTCCAATATGCTCCCCATTCGGCGCGGCGACTTATCGCCAGAGGAGCAGGCCTTGGTGCTGAAAAGCTTCCTGAGCGATACGGCGTTTCAGCAGTTGTTTCAAACTGTGGACCGGGCTTTTCCCGATCTCGCCGACCAAACGAATGACCTGGAGCAAGCGCTGCGCTACTTCCGCTATTATTTTCCGGAAGCGGCCGTACCGCCTTCCTTTACAACCTTTATTTCGGGGTTTCAGTACGGCGCGTTGTTGTACGGAGAAAACGATCTGGCGGCCGGTCTCGAGTTTTTTCTCGGTTCCGGCTACCCCTATTCGAGCATCGATCCGAGCAACCCGATCTTTTCCCGCTATTTGTCGAGAACATATACCCCCGAGCACCTGACCAGTAAGCTGATGCGGGGCCTGGTAAACGATTTGGTGGGCGAGCCAAGCGGCCAGCGCATGATCGACCTGATGATCAACAACGGCAAAAAACTGTTTATTCTCGATCAGCTGATGCCCTACACCCCCGATAGTATCCTCATGGAGGTAAGCAGCGATCAGTACGATTGGCTGGAGGAGAACGAATTTAATTTATGGGCTTTTTTCCTCGAGGAGGATCTGCTTTACAGTACCAGCTACAAGGATTTTCGGAAATACGTAGACGTGAGTCCCAATTCGCCCGGCATGCCGCCGGAGGCCCCCGGCCGGACGGCCAACTGGATCGGGTGGCAAATCGTGAAGGCCTACCAACGCCGCCAACCCGAGGCCACCCTGGAAGATATTGCAGCGGCAAAGGATGCCCAACGGCTCCTGGAACAATCTCGATACAAACCCAGAGGGTAGACCAACCGTTATCTTCTATGATTAAATAAACACAGCTATGACAAAGCGTGCCATTCCACTCGTCGATCTCACTCAATTTACCCAAGGTAGCCCGGAGGAACGCCAGGCGTTCGTCGATCAGTTGGGCGCTGCCTTCCACGAGATCGGGTTCGTGGGGGTGATCAATCACGGTATTTCCCAGAAATTAATCGAGGATTTCTATACAGCCTCCAAGCGTTTTTTTCAATTGCCGGCGGAGACTAAACGGCAGTACGAAATTGAAGGAATGGCCGGCCAGCGCGGCTTTACCTCTTTCGGGAGGGAACACGCCAAGCACTCGCAGGTAGCCGACCTCAAGGAATTTTTCCAAATCGGACAGGAGGTTGCCGAAGAGCACTCCCTTCGCAAGGTGTATCCACGCAACGTGGAGGTACAGGAGCTGCCGGAGTTTCCGGAGTTGGGCAATCGTCTGTACCGCGAATTCGAGCGCGCCGGCAGCGCCCTGCTGCGTGCCATTGCCCTACACTTGGAGCTGCCGGAAAACTACTTCGACGACAAGATCGAAGCCGGCAACAGCATCCTGCGGGCCATCCACTATCCGCCGATTACCCAGGAGCCCGCCTCTGCGATCCGGGCAGAACAGCACGAAGACATCAACCTCATCACCCTGCTCGTCGGCGCATCGGCCGGAGGGCTACAACTTCAGAATATGCAGGGGGAATGGCTCGATATCGTCCCGGAAGAAACCGAAATCGTGATCAACGTAGGCGATATGTTGCAACGCCTGACCAACAATTACCTGAAGTCGACCACGCACCGGGTGGTCAATCCACCACGGGAAGAATGGCATCAGGCACGCCTGAGCATTCCCTTTTTCCTACATCCCCGTGCGGATATGGACCTCAGTGTGCTCCCCAGTACGGTCAATGATCAGACGCCCCCGGTCTACGAGCCGATTACCGCCGGAGAATATCTGGAAGAGCGCCTGCGGGAGATCGGATTGAAGAAATAATCAATTCGAACCGCCGTTAAACTAATGTCACTTCAAACCGTCGAATGGGTAGCATACTTTGACAGCGGTAGGAGAATGACTATCTTTAAATGAAGTAAACACGCTTGATATGAATACGATTCTATTGTTCAACTTCCTCGGGCCGGAGATGATCATCGTCTTTTTTGCCATCCTGCTCTTATTCGGAGGAAAGAAAATTCCCGAGCTCATGCGAGGCATCGGTAAAGGGATCCGCGAATTCAATACTGCCCGCAGTTCACTGGAAAGCGAATTGAAGGAAGGGATGAAAGAAAGCGAGCAGAAGGAAAAGAAGCAGATCAGCGAGTAAACGCTTCCTCCCCGAGGCGAACGAGATAAAGACATAAAAATGCCCCAGCGGAATGGTTTCCATTGGGGCATTTCTATGTCTAAACGATGCGAACTGTTAGCGCCGCTTGAAGAAGCTACCGAGCATTTTCATGCCGATGTTGGCTACATCGTCGGTGATGTCGCCGTCGCCATCCTGATCCAGAAAACGCTCGACGAGCCCCATGCCGGGGTCGGCTGATTTCCGCTGCTGGACGAAGCCGCCGAGCAAGTCGGAAATACCGCCGGAATCGAGGTTGTCCTGCCGCTTTTTTCTACCGAGCATGCCCATGACAACGGGCGCCAGGATGGTCATCAGCGAGCCAACCTGGCCGCTGTCCAATCCGCTCATTTTGCTGATCACATCGGTGGCCGGCTTCTGCCGCTGGCCGAGTACGTGGCCGAGAATACCCGAGCCGTCGAGCATCCGGTTATTAGCACCGGCGGAGGCTCCCTGATTGCCGACCATGCCCATTAAGTCATCGAGGATGCTGCCGTCGTGATCGCGCTCCAGCGCCTGATTGAGGGACTGAGCTCCTTCGGGGGTGGAAGCGTTGCGGGCCATAGCTCCCATCAGCGTGGAAACGACACCCGAGGCGGCCACGGCTGTTTTTTGCTTATCGGCTCCGCCCAGTTGTTGGCTGAGCTGATCGATTACACCTTCGGAAAGATTATTCTGGAGAATTTGGTTAAGATCCATTGTAGAGATGGGTTGATGAATGACTAACAATATACCGTTTCGGCAGGATTGATACGCTTGTTTGACGGCAAAGATGGGAAAAGTCACAAAAAGAACCCGGAAAAGAAAAAGGCAGCCGGGAATTCCACTGAACCCCCGTGCTGCTGATGATTCAAACTACTCTCTCAATGGTTCGTGCTTCTTAGAATCATTTGGTATCTGGGAGATCGATCGTCGATTGCTCCCGATATAACCGCACTTGCTGCGGCACTGATTACTTGCGAGGTAGAAAAGTACGAATCTCCCTGTGTGGAGATACAATGGCAAAACGGCCCGCCCGAAAGCTCTATTGCATTCGGATAGCGAAAAAATTCAACTGTGTCGATTTTAACAGAAAGTGTGACAGGGTTGGGGTTAGTACTTTAGTTCGTTAGTACTTTAGTTTTATTCGTCAGGCTTCGTACTTTTATACGAAGAGCCTTAAAAGGCGAACGAACTAACCTACTACATGCTAGCCTCTACTCAGGCAAACCCGCGTTCCCTTAGCTAGTACCGGATTTCCCTCAAGGCCATTGAGGCGCTTTACTTCTGCGGCATCTGCCAACGGCCAGGCTTCGAGCAAATTGGCCAAGCGCACCGATCGCTTGGTGGTAATCCACAATTCGATGGGTGGATGCGTTTCCGGGATCTCTACAGCGGCATTACCGAGGTTACGCGGTAGTTGGGGGGAGATGATTGGGCTGGCCACTTTCACTGATTCGGCACGACGTAAATGCACCGAGTCAATGATCTCAAAGTACCGCAATCGTTGATTGATCTGAAGGGTATCTCCTTTACCCAGGCGATTCCACACTGCCAATAAATAGGCAGGGGTACCCAACTCGCGGGCGATCCTGCCCAGGGTTTGACCTTTTCGGACCAGATAAACGGACTGGCGGTAATTGGATTGCTCCACTAGCTGGCGATCACTATCGGGCAGCACCGTAAAGTAGCGCAGCTCGGGGCTATTTTCCTGGCCTGCAATACCGTCTAGATACGAAAGTACTGCCGGAAAAACCCGGCGCGGAACGGTCAGATAATGACCACGCTGATAGCCCGGAATCAAGTCCTTCCGGTAGGCGGGATTGAGATCGCGAATAGCTTCTATTGATAATCCGGTGATCTCCGCAATGCGCTTGAAACTCAGGGGGCGCCGGATCAATACGGTTTGGGTCAGCTGAAAATCCAGCGGCGGTAACTCCGGCTGGATATCGTGTGCCTGATAATATTCAGCGAGGTAGGCTGCCGCAATGAATCCGGGTACGTACATGCGCGTTTCCGAGGGCAAAAACCGGCGCAAGCGCCAGAAATCGCGCGATCCGGATCGACGAATGGCTCTGTTAACCGTACCTGGTCCGGCGTTGTAGGCGGCCATTGCCAACGCCCAGTCTTCGAAGTAGGTGTGCATGCGTTCCAGGTAGAGCATTGCTCCCTGGGTGGCCCGTTCGGGGTCGAGGCGTTCATCCACCAATGGATCAATCCGAAGACCGACCTCCTTGGCCGTTCCCGGCATAAATTGCCACAGACCGGTAGCCCCAACGCGCGACTGAGCCCGCACAACGAGCGCCGACTCCGTAATAGTCAGGTATTTCAACGCTTCCGGCAGCTTAGCCGACCGAAGGTGACGTTCAAACAAGGGGAAATAACGCGTAGACCGACCAATTATGCGACCGGACATGTCCTGATTACGCTCGACGTAGCGGCGGATGATACCCCGCACATCGGGATGATCCCGAAATTCAATCAGGTCGTGATCCATGGCGGCAAGGCGGTGCTTCACCGCTTCATCGGAAGCCGTCAGAATGGCATCCGTCAGGGCGTCAATGTCGTTCGCGGATATCGCGTGAGTTGTAAAGTAGAGTAGCACTAGCAATAGCAGGCGACTCGATCGTTCAAGGGAGTCCATTATAACCATGCCGAAGCAAGGGTTTGGTTTTGAGGGGTCAAAGGTAAAAAGATATGTCATTGTTCATTCGTCCACGGTGTACACAGGAAAGTGATAGAACCGAGCACCCGCATCCCGAAAGCCGGATTTAACTCAGCGTGGCAGAGATCAGCCACTATCAATTTCCGTTTTCAAGCGCCTTTCATTATGACAATTTAATGACAAAACGCGAAAGAGTCAACTCTTGGCACTCATTATCAATTAATTACGATTTCCGATCTGCAAATAAAAGGATTCTGTCCTTCCTGTCAAGGACACAAAATGATGTTGGGTTCCGACCGATTATTTACGATTTTGATGCGGAGATACCCTGTTACCGGCTCGGCAGCAGTTCATTAGCAAACCCCAACAGCCAATCCTCCCGTTTCTCTGGAGCCAGCAACTGATAACCGATTGGTAACTGACTATCCGGATGCCGACCGGCTGGAATGGCCAGCGCGGGGTTGCCGACCAGATTGGCCAGTACCGTGAAAATATCCGCGAGGTAAGTCGCTACGGGATCGTGGCCACTCGCTCCAATTTTCCAGGCGGCGGTGGGGCTCACGGGAAGCAACAATAAATCGGCGGCTTCAAATACCTGCTGTATTCGATCGCGCAACAACCGACGGACGCGCTGCGCCCGCCCGTAGTAAGCATCGTAGTATCCCGAACTCAGCACGAACGTCCCCAGAAGAATGCGCCGCTTGACTTCCGGACCGAAGCCTTCTGTACGGCTCAGTTCGTACGTGTCTTGCAAATCGGAGGCCTGCTTGCTGCGGTAGCCGTACCGCAACCCGTCGTAGCGCGCCAGATTGGAGGAGGCTTCCGCGGTGGTCAGCACGTAGTAGGTTGGGACGATGTACTCCAGCAGATCAAATTCGACGGGCAATATAGTATAGCCCTCAGTCTGCCAGTGGGCGAGTTGCCGGCGGCAGGCGGCCGCTATAGCTGGATCTAACTGCGGATGTTCGAGCGCCTCGGGAAAGTAGGCGATCCGTGCCGAATCGGGTAGCGCAAATGGTTGGAGCGCATCGGGCAATGCCGTTGCATCGTAGCCATCCGGCCCGGCCATGATGCGAAGTGCCGTGTCCAAATCGGCGGGATGCCGCCCGATCAGGCCAATTTGATCGAAGCTGGAAGCATAGGCGATGAGGCCGTACCGGCTAATCCGCCCGTAGGTCGGCTTCAGGCCGTAGAGACCGCAAAAGGAGGCCGGCTGACGAATTGATCCGCCGGTATCGCTCCCCACCGCGAGCAGGCAAGTATCGAGCTGCACGCTGACGGCGGCCCCTCCGGAGGAACCACCGGGAATATGATCTTGGGCAACCCCGTTTCGCGTGGGGCCGTAGGTGGAGTATTCATTAGTGGACCCCATGCCAAACTCATCGCAGTTCGTGCGGCCGATGAGAATCGCTCCGGCTTCGAGCAGGCGTTCGATAGCCGTAGCCGTAAAGAGGGACCGAAACCCTTCGAGGATTTTGGACCCGGCCGTTACTTCCTGTTCGGCGATGCAAATATTGTCCTTGACCGACAGGACGCAGCCATCGAGGGGGCCTAGCAACTGGCCGTCCGTCCGTTTGGCATCTTGCTCGGCCGCCCGCCGGCGAGCGGCTTCGGCAAACACCTCGACGTAGCAATTGTAGGGCTGGGCCGCTTGTGCGCGCACCAGATAATGATCGACCAGCTGGGAGCTCGATAGCTGTCCCTGCCTGATTGCTTGCTGAATGGCCTCCAGCGATCCGTATTGTTGCATTTGGGAAGCTCTTTACTTCAGGCGCTCGATAATATCTGCCAATGGCAACGATAGTTGCTCCCCCGACTTCATGTTTTTCAAGGTAAGCTGATCGCTCCGGACCTCATCGTCGCCGATTAGGATCACGTAGGGGACACCCCGCTGGTTGGCGTACTTCATTTGCTTTTTCAGCTTGGCCGGCTCCGGATACAGATCTGCATGGATCCCGGCGGCGCGCAAGCTTGTCAATTGCCGGAAGGCGTAGTCATGGCTTTCTTCATCGAAGGCAATCAGCAGCACGCGGAGCGCTGCCGGGCTGTCGGCAGGAAATAGCTCCAACTCGTCCAGAACGTCATAAATGCGCTCCGCCCCGAAGCTAATACCTACACCGGAGGTGCCGGAGAGCCCGAACACCCCGGTGAGATCGTCGTAGCGGCCGCCCCCACCGATACTTCCCATCACGAGGTCGGGATAGGCGTTGGTGTCAGCTACCACCTCAAAAATGCAGCCCGTATAGTAATTCAGCCCCCGGGCGAGGGTCACGTCAAATGCGATTTGATTGGTCAGCTCACCGTCACTCAGGTACCGGAATACCCGTTCAATTTCTTCGATTCCTTGCCGCCCCACTTCGCTTTCGCTCAGCAGTGGCCGCAGATCCGAAAGGCTTTGAACGGCCAGAATGCGTTCGATCGTTTCCAGGGCTGTATCGGGAATACCGCGCTTTGCCAGTTCTTTGCGCACTCCTTCCTGCCCAATTTTATCGAGCTTGTCGATAGCGACCGTCATATCGGTGAACTGATCCTGGATGCCGGCCACTTCCGCGATACCGGCCAGCACCTTGCGGTTATTGATCCGAATTACGACCCGAATACCGAGCCGACGGAACACTTCGTCGAAGAGCTGGGTCAATTCCGCCTCGTATACGAGAGCATCCGAGCCGACTACATCCGCGTCGCACTGATAAAACTCCTGGTAGCGGCCTTTCTGCGGCCGGTCGCCCCGCCACACGGGTTGGATGGCGTAGCGCTTGAAGGGAAAGGGCAGTTCACTCTGGTACATCACGACGTAGCGGGCAAAGGGCACCGTCAGGTCGTAGCGCAGGCCCCGCTTGGCAATGGAAGGTGCCAGCGCCTGCGAATCGCGATTGGCGAGGGCCTCCTGGTCGGCCTTTTGCAGATAATCACCGTTGTTCAATACTTTGAAGAGCAGGCGGTCGCCCTCCTCGCCGTACTTGCCGGTGAGCGTTTCCAGATTTTCTAAGGTGGGGGTTTCGATTGCCTGGTAGCCGTACTTTTGGAAGGTACGCTCGATGGTATCGAAAATATACTGCCGGCGAACTACTTGCGCCGGCAAGAAGTCGCGGGTCCCCTTGGGGATACTTGGTTTCATTACAGCACCGATTTGAATTGGCGCAGGAAGCGAATGTCGTTTTCGAAAAGAAGGCGGATATCGGTGATGCCGTAGAGCAGCATGGCCTGCCGCTCGATCCCCATGCCGAAGGCGTAGCCGGAGTAGCGTTCCGGATCGAGGCCGCAGTTTTGCAGGACGGCCGGATCAACCATGCCGCAGCCCAGAATTTCCAGCCAGCCAGTGCCTTTGGTAATGCGGTGATCGTGCTCTGTTTCAAGGCCCCACCAGATGTCCATTTCCGCGCTGGGCTCGGTAAAGGGGAAGTAGCTGGGGCGCAGTCGGATTTCCGTATCCGGGCCGTACATTTCCCGAGCGAAGTAGAGCAACGTCTGCTTCATGTCGGCAAAACTGACGCCCTCCGCGATGAACAGGCCTTCCACCTGATGGAACTGAGCGTGGGAACGAGCCGAAATGGTCTCGTTGCGGTACACGCGCCCGGGCGCGATGACCCGAATGGGCGGCTCTTGGCTTTTCATCACGCGCGCCTGCACCGGCGAGGTGTGGGTGCGCAGTAGCATCGTAGTGGAGTCGCGCAGGTAGTAAGTATCCTGCATATCGCGCGCCGGATGATCTTCCGGCGTATTCATGGCGGTGAAGTTGTGCCAGTCGTCTTCGATTTCCGGGCCTTCCGCTACGACAAATCCGATGCGTTCGAAAATGCGCACAATCCGACGCATAGTCAGGGAAATGGGGTGGCGGCTTCCCAGTTCGACGGGCTCGGCAGGAGCCGATAGGTCCATATCTGCTGCCTTGGCGGTTACTGCGGCCGATTCGAGCGCTACCTGCAGCGATTCGTATTTAGACTCGGCCGTTTGCTTCGCCCGATTGATCAATTGCCCGTATTCGGCTTTTCGCTCTGCGGGCACCTCCCGAATAGCCCCGAATAGCGGCTTCAGAATGTTTTTGGACCCCATGTACCGAATGCGAAATTGCTCCAGCTCCTCCATGCTGGAAGGGCTGGTTTCCTGAATTTCGCTGATAAGCTGTTCTACTCGGTCGAATACTTCGCTTGCCATGTCTGCCTGCGCTGTTTATTGGATAACAATACTGTATCGTCCGGAAAAAGTTGCCTCTTTACCGACGCGCGACAAAACTAGCCAATTTCATGGCAAAATCATTCCCGCTCTAGCGATAGGTGTGTGTGAAGATTCAACTGTTCGATGGGAGCTTGTGAGGAGCGTTGGGAGCGGGCCATCCTAGCATTAGGCACTCATGGATACGGCGGTGTACGCAATGAAGAGTATCCACAGGAGCACGATAATCAGTTGACGCTGCATGATATACACTGAATTGATCGAGCGTCAAAAGTAATCATTTTTCCGACTTTACAAAAAACCGACGGCCCGATCAATAGCGGGTATACGGTTGCCGGTCGTAGCGCGGGCGATGGCGCAGGCGCAGAAAAAACCCCGAAACGACTCCAAAGAAGAAGCCGCCGATATGCGCCCAGTAGGCGATACCGACACTTTGCGCGGTGGATACTTCCAGAGCAGCCGATCCCGCCATCCATTGGTTGTAAATCCAGAGTCCCAAAAATATCCAGGCGGTAATGCGCAGGGGAATGATGAAAAAGATGATGCGAATGCGGCTGGTGGGAAACAGTACCAGATACGCGCCGAGCACAGCGGCAATGGCCCCGCTAGCACCGACGGTGGGCACCACGCTCTCCGCATTGAAGTAGATGTGGGCAGCGTGTGCGGCTAGCCCGCCCAACAAATAGAAGAGCAGGAAATTGACATTGCCGATTGTCGCCTCGATGTTGTCGGCAAATATCCACAGAAAAAGCATGTTGCCGACCAGATGGGCCCAGCCACCGTGCAAAAACATGCTCGTGAATAAACTCGGTAGATTCTCCCCCTTCAGCACTTCCACCGGGATCGAGCCCCAGGTGAAGAAGAAGGTCTCTAGCGCATCCGGCGTCATGCTGATCTCGTACAGAAACACCAAAATATTCAGCACCAGGAAGCCGTAGCTGAACAAGGGAAAATACCCTCCGCGGACCTGGTCATCTCCAATAGGAACTACCATGCATTTGTTTTTAAACCCCGACGTAGGAATAACGTATCGCCCCCTTCCCGGATCACGCACCAAGGGGATAAATTCTACGAATGAGGCATTTTACTAGTCTCACTCGTACCGTCGGCGGACGAAGGCTCTGAAGTAAGAACACTCCTGGATGGCGCGCTGGTAGAAATCGGTATCGGCGTAGTTCGAAGCCAGTAGCTGGAAGTTGATGTACGACGGGTCGACATTGGCCGGCCCATCGGTATACCATTCGTTGCGCTCGCACTTGGCTGCCCAGAAGGCCGCTCGCGCCGAAACCTCGGGATCCGAAGACAGCGCACGCGCACGCTCAAAATAAAACCGAGCCTTACTACAATCGAATACTTCCCGATTGCCATTCGGAAACCCCGGATAGTCGAATTCTTCCCGGCCCCGATTGCGCAGTACGCGCTGCGCGCTGGTACCGCTGCGGAAATAATCGGCTCCCCGCCAGTTTGGCCCGAAGTAAGAGAGGTTGTAATAAGCCAGACCGAGCTGAAAAAATAGCTGAGCCGACAGCTCGCGACTGGATTCGATCAGTACTTGCTCTTCCAGGCCGACGATGTCCTCGATCATTTCTCCCTTGTTGAGTCGTTCGGCCGAGCTGGGGATGGGGCAGTGCACACAATCGTTCAACCGCTGAATGTAGGGGCTGTACAAGCCGAAGTCGTTCCAATTTTCCCGTGGTATTTGCCGGAAGTTCGAGTAGGCGGCATTGATATCCATTTCCGCCAGGTAGTAGGTGGCCTTCAGGTCGAGTAGCCGGTTGATGGCATCCTGCTGCGAGCTGCCGATTTTATCAATCAGATCGTCTTCGAAGCGGGTGCGCAGATCGTTTTCGGCCAATACGAGGAGCTCATTGATAAGTTCGATTTGCAAGTTGGGCTTGAGCAGGTCGAAGTCGTGCCGCAACAAAAACGCCTTGCCGTCCGCTCCGCTGCGGTCGTAGATTTGCACCAACTGATCGCGCAGGAGGTTGTCGATATCCGGATAGCGATCCAGCAGGCGCTCCTGACGGGTAAGACTGAAAAAGCGCCGCTCCGCTCCGGTAGACACGGAATCGAGGGAAAGAATCTCTAACACGACATCAAACACCGCCAACTGCTGCTCCAGGGTATCGTTGTTGATTTCGGTACGGACTTCTTCGAACGTTTGCTTGGCGTAGTAATAATCGCCGGCAATGGTTTCGAGGTATCCGAGGGCCAACTGCCACAGCTCGGGCCGCGCGACCAGGCCTTCCTGCAAAACCTCGCGAGCAAAGGCCTGCAAATCGACGATTCGTTGCGCGGCTCCGGGGCGCGGTACGTCGTGATAGACCCGATTGGTGCGCCGGGCGGGATTGGATTCGAGGCCCAGCAGGTCGGCCTCCAGTTGCTGCACCTCGCGGACCAGCAGGATTTCCAGGGCTTTCTCCTGCGGATCCAGGTTGTAAATGGCGCGCATTTCCTCCAGCAATCGGGTATCCACCTCCTGCGCACGCAGGAGATGCATTACTGCCCGTTCGTGGTCATTTTTGCACAGCAGCAGGCATTCTTCCCATTCTTCATCCGTTTCTACGCGGAAACTGCGCCAGGCACTTTCCCGCTTGGCGGGGCTGTTCTCAAATATTCGGCTGTAGAGGTAGTTGGCCTGTACGGACTGTCCGAGCGCCATCAGCGCACCGGCGCGGTGCCCCTCGATCCACCAATCTACAATGCTTGGATCGGCGTCGATTTTGGGAAGTAAATCCTGATACAGAAAAAGCACCTGATCGTAGTCTTTCAGATAATGTGCCAGGCGAATCAATTGATAAGCATAGCGCAGCCGGATGTAAAACGACTCGGTCTGATCGAAAGCCCGTTGCCCGTCGGTCAGCAAGTTGCGCATGACCCGTTCCGCCTGGGGGCGCCGATCCCAGGGGTTTTGCCTGATAACGTACGGTTCGCAGCGCTTGGCATACATCAGATACCGGATCGTTTCCAAACATTCGTGCCGCACCAGGTGGCGGGCAAACGAATTCTGGGCCATCCGCCCACCGAGATCGCGCAGCGGCGACTTGGAGTACACAATCAGCCGTTCGAGGTTTTCCAACTGGCCAATGGTCGCATCGTATACGATGTATTGAATATCGGCGGCCTTGGCCAGTCCGCAGAAACGATCGTACCATTCCTGAATATTGGATTGCTGCTGTACGGCACCCGGCTCCCGAAAATAGTCTTCGTAAAGATCCTCAAACCGCAAAAAAAAGGGCACGATGCTGGTCGACTGACCCACGATCACGGGATCAATAAAATGGTAGGTGTATCGCCGTGGATCGCAATCCCCAGCAGTGGATTGGGGTAAAAGCAGGCAAAAGGTCAGTACTAACCATCCACTAAAAAGAGGCCACCAAAGCTTGAAGCTGCGCATAGTCGTAGGCTTGCAAAAGGCTCGAATCAAGGTGGTAAAAACTCAACCGCCAGCCGGCGGGCCAGGGATAAGGACGCAGCATGGCGACCGCCTCCCGCAAACTGGCGGCTTCGACCGATTCAAGCCGGATTTGATCATCCCGGTAAAGATAATAACCTTGCAGGTAGGTAGATTTATGCACCCTAAATTGATGCCCCCCCACGGCTGTAAAGCGGCTGGTATCTGCCAAATCGGATCGATCCAGGCCATTGATCAGTCGAATCATCTGCCCCTCGCGAAACAGGACTCCCCAACGGAACAACGGAAGCGCCAGATCCAGCGGTTTTGGATACGTCGCCCCCTCGAGATAAGGCTGGGCGGTAGTCAGATTTAGAATAGAATTGGGCTCCTCCGGCGAGGAAACCTCTCCCATGTTGTAAAACATAAGCATACCCCGATCAACGGGAGGCACCCCTGTTTGCCGGGGATACCGCAACTGGTGGAGCCGAACCGTGGCACTCAAAGCACAGGATGGCGGTAAGTAGTCGCGCAACTGATCCAAATAGCGGAAGTAGTGCTGCCGCGTGGAGCCGCTCCAGTCGCAATCGATCTGAATTTCCGTTAGGCGATCGAGCGCAAACAGCTCCCCAATGCGACGGACCGTGCGTTGGGCCAACTTTTCGGTGTCGAGCTCCTTGGCCTGAAAGGTACGATTGGTAATAAAAACGGTGGGAATGAGGGCGATAGAGTCGAGCACCGAATCGGGCCGCCCCACCAGGGTGGCAAGTGGAACGGGCATCTGAAGTTCGGCATCCCAGTCGATATCGAAGGCCCTTACGTACAAATACCGGCAATCGAGGGCATGCAAATATCCGAGTGCAACCGAGTCGGGCTGAAAGCTGGTGGTCCAGTGGTAAAACGCCGCTTCCGGAGGCGGGCTCGGCCGGGTGCACGCGCACACACAGCCGGCCAAGACCGCCAATAGATACCATCGCCGCATCATTCCTTACTCACCCGCAGGCGCTGCCCGATGTTAATGATGTTCCCACTCAACTGGTTGAGCTGACGCAGTTCTTCAACCGAAATATTGTAGCGCCGGCTGATATTGTAGAGGGTGTCTCCGGCTTCGACCACATGATACCGGATATTCTGACCCGTCGCCGGTGCCGGGGGAGTTGTTGGGGAGGGCTCGACCTTCGTGGGCGCTCCGGAGGGAATGACCTTTCCTTGCGTAGAAGGCGGCGTTTGGGGTCGAACCGGCGGCGGCGGTGGTGGCGGTGGCGTTGAAACCGGCGGACGGGAAGGCACGAAAATATCGATCGGGTCGGATTCGTCCATATCCAGGCGCACGCTGGTATCCCGTTTCGGCTCCTCCTTCACCGGCGGAGTAACCTGCGGCTGTTTGATGGGTCGGTTGGAGCGGGTGGGGAGGGGTGCGCTCAACTTTCCTCCGCGTAATTTCACGAGCGACCCCACTGCAGGCTCCAATCCTTCGGGAACCCGGTTGCGGCTGCGCAATTTATCGAGACGGATGCCGTAACGCTGACTGATTTCGAAGAGGGTCTCGCCCTCCCGTACAGCGTGGTATTTTTCTTTCCCCCGGTAGTTCGACCGCTTGGGTTGAATGTAGACGCGCTCAGAAGGAGCGAGCGCGCCATCGCGGCGGTCGGGATATTCGTTGTAGTCGATCAATCGCCGTACCGACACATCGACGATCTTGGCGATTTCTTCCAGCGTCATTCCACCGTCGGGCTGGAAATACTTGACGTCGTTGGCGCGGTATACACCGGCGGTCACCCGAGTTTCCCGAGTTTCCCGAGTTGGCTCCGTTGTCACTACGGGAGGCACCGGATTGAAATCCGGGATCTTGGGGCCCTGCGTAGGCTCGCGGTCGTAGCGGTTCAAATCGTAGCGCTCGATCAGATCGATCAGCAAGTCCGGGTAGCGCGGGTTGGTCGCGTAGCCAGCCTGCTTAAGCCCCTTTGCCCACTTTTTGTAGTCGGTGGGCGGCAACCGAAAGAGGAATCCGTAGCGGAACGTCTTCTTGGGATCGAGCAAAAACTCGCTGTGTGCGACGTAAGAGGCATCGGGATTTTGGTAGCGCCGAAAGCAACTCTCAATGAGCCGGCCTTTATCGTCGAAGTCGTCGTCTTTTCGGTAGACCCGCTCGCCCATCCACTGGCTGCCGCACTTAATACCGAAATGGTTATTTGCCGTGGTGGCCAGGTAGCTCCGCCCGGAGTCCGACTCGAGGATACCCTGCGCCAGCTTAATGCTAGCGGGGATGCCGGTGCGTTCCATTTCGCGAATCGCGATGTTTTTATACCGATCGACGTAGGCCAGCTGAAATCCGGCCTGCTGGGCATTCAACGCCAAGCCGGTCAGCAAAAACAGCGCAAGGGAGAGAATTGGCTTCATGGTTCCGTAAGTCAGGTTCTGGATTGGTGGTAACGTCGCGAAGACGGTCGTCCATATCCATAAGATTGTTGCTTTATCATTTTTTAACGGCCGCAGACCAAATTTAGGGTTCTGCTAACAATTGGTTTCTCCAGATCGACGTACTTTGCAGTCCACTTGAGGCGTTATTTCGGCGCAACCCATTCACCCAACGCGGCTATTCCCTTTGAAGCATCCTTGCTTCCTGATGATTTCTAATCTTGCCCCGGACGACCGAATCGTCCGTTTAAGCCATACATAATGACAAGTAACGCACGAATTGCTTTGCTGATGGCAGCCTTATTCTGCTGGGGCTGCAACCAATTTGAGGAACTAGACGATCTGCAGGGAGTCGAATACCAGGCCGACTACGCCCTGGCACTCGTCAATTCCGCCCTCACCATGGAGGATTTACTCGAAGATTTCGAAGAAGAAACCGTCCTCTCCGTTGGGCCCGACGGAGTGCTGCGGCTGCAGTACACCGGCGATGTCCTTACCCGTACCAGCGACGATGTATTCGAAGAAATCAACCGGACGCTGGCCAACTTTCCGCTCATTCCCCTGACGGTCAGCCGCCAGGCCCTTCCCTTTTCCACGCCCGATGGATTGGACCTCGACCAGCTCGTGCTGAAGGCAGGTGACCTGCGCTACATTTTGCGCAACCAGGAACGCGTACCGGTCGACGTAGAAATTCGGCTGCCAACAGTCACTCGCAATGGGCAGCCGCTGGTGATCAACGTTCAGATGCCCGCCTACAGCGGGCAGGGCGATCCACCCTTACGCACCAATGCCCTGGCACCGGTCGATCTGAGCGACTACATCATCCGGGCCGAAAACGACAGTATTTACGTCGAATTTTCGGCGACCGATCCGGATGGTAACTCCGTTATCTCCGATGATAACGGAGCGGCACTCAACATTCAAAACCTGGAATTCAGTTACGCGGAGGGGTATCTCGGTAATATAATCTACGAAGGAGGGATCGATACGATCGAAATCGACTTTTTCGAAAATTACCTGGACGGGAGCATCACCTTTGCCGACCCGACCGTCACATTTAACTTTGTAAACAGTTTTGGAGTCCCTACCCGATCGATCATCAATGTGTTTAATGTGATCGACGTAACGGGCAAGCCCTCCCCACTCGTAAGCCCGATCGTAGGCCAGGGAATCGATTTTCCCTACCCGGAACTCGACGAAATCGGCCAGACGAAGACCACTCAGTTCGTATTCGATCGCACCAACTCCAACATTGACGTTCTGCTTAGTTCCGGCCCTACGGCGGTAGTCTACGACGTTGATGCCCTCACGAACCCGGACAACGATACTGACATCCGCGGATTTATCACCGATAGCAGCTTTTACCGCGTGCAGGTGGAAGTCGACCTGCCCCTGATTGGCTCGGCCTTCAATTTCGAGGCACGCGACACTTTCCCCATCGATTTCAGCGGATATGAATCGGTTACCTCCGCCGAGTTCAAGCTCATCAGCGAAAATGGGGTGCCGCTGAGCGCCGATGTGCAAGGCTACTTCATCGACTCCGCCGGCGTGGTGCTCGATTCGCTGCTGAGCAGTGAGGAACGACTCGTTGGTGCCGCCTCCGTCGATGCCGAAGGAAACGTTACTCAAACGGAGTCGATCACCACGTTTGCCGAGTACAGCGAAGAACGCTACGACCGTATCCGACCGGCGCGGGAGCTGATTTTGCGGGCGGCCTTTTCCACCACTTCGGATGGGTCACAGATTGTCAAGCTGCGGGCCGATCAGCAGATTCGCTTTAAGCTGGGCGCCATTATCTCCGTTTCCGACCTCTAATTAAAAGCTGCTAACCTCATGTATCGCTCTATATTATTCATCGCTTGCCTGTTCGCCGGCACTTCTCTTTCTGCTCAAATCGACCTCGGGGCCAACATGCTGCGCCAATCCTGGCAGGGCTATCAAACCAACCCGGCCCTCTTCCCCCTGGAAGCGGGGGTGCTGATCAGCCTACCCGGCACCTACAGCAATACGCTGGTCGAAAATTTCACCTACAATGACCTCTTCGGCACCAATGCCGAAGGCGATAATGTCGTGACGATCGACAATGCCCTCGCCAGGCTGGAAGCCGAAAACGTCATCCGGCAAAATATCGACATCGAGACCATCGGTGTGGGCGTAGCCTTCGGCCCGGTTGCCCTGACCGTGGGGCACCGACTACGTACGAACGGCTTTTTGCAATACCCCCGAGAGCTCCCCGAGCTGATTTGGAACGGCAATGCCCAATTCATCGGGCAAACCGTCAATATCAGCCCCCAAATCGATCTGGCCAATTACCACGAATTCTCGCTGGGGCTGACTGTGCAATTATCGGAGGTGCTGACCGTCGGTGGGCGGGCCAAACTTCTGAGTGGCGGCAGCTCCATCGTAACCGAGCGGACGCAACTGGCCCTCAACACCTCGGAAGAATTTTACGAGCTAACCCTCGACAGCGATTTCCTGGTGCATTCCAGCGGCTCCCTGGAGTACAACGGCTTTCGGGACATCAGCGCGGATTTCGATTTCGGAAACTTCGAGACCGACGAATTCCTGAGTTCCAATACGGGGATGGCGTTCGATGTGGGCGTATTGCTCGATTTTGGCCCGCTTGAACTGCAGGCGAGCGTACTCGATATCGGCGGAACGATCAACTGGGATAACGACGTGTCTAACTACCGCCTGGAAGGTGTGCAGGAATACCAAGGCCTGGACGTTGCCGAACAGATTCTGGATGATACGGCTTCCTTCTCCTCTGTTATCGATACCCTGGAATTGCTCTACAGCCCGACCGAAACCAACTTTGCCTTCGAGTCGAATATCGGCACCCGGGCCTTTCTCGGAGGGGATTTTCAGCTGACGGATTTGTTTTCCTTCGGGGCCGTTCTTTTTCTGGAAGACTATCGCGACGAGTTGCGCACCTCTGCGGCAGTCCGCGCGAGTTTTCAGCCCTTTCCCCTCCTGCGGGTCGGAGGTCTCTACGCCTTGCGCAACGAACGCTTCGATAACCTTGGGCTCAACGCGGAAGTGAAGCTCGGCCCGCTCCTCCTGCTGGCTGCTACCGATAATATCATCACCGCTTTTCAGGTGAAAGACAGCAACCAGGCGAATTTTCGGTTGGGCCTGAATTTGATTTTTGGAAAGCTAAAATAATGTGCCGATTTGCCAATGTACAGATGAGTTCATTGGCATATTAGCACATTGAATTATTGGTACATCAATTAAAACATCCTGCCGATATCCCGGATCAAATCCGCCTGCCGGGGCTGCACCAGAATCGTAATCCGTCGGTTGGCGGCTCTTCCTTCGGGAGTGCTGTTGCTTTGGATGGGGGCAAATTCGCTATTCCCGACCGCTACGACCCGATTGGGGCCCAGGCCGGCATTTTCAACGAGGAACTGAACCACCGAAACGGCGCGCAGGGCACTGTACTGCCAGTTGTCGTAGGAGCGCGAAGCAACTGTATTGTCGGTATGGCCTACCACTTGTAACGTCTGAACGGGAAATTGCTGGACGATTTTCCCGATGGTCAGGAGCGCCTGCTGGCCATTCGTCTCCAGTCGTTCCGTGGAGGTTCCTCTGAAGAGGAGCTCCTCATTAAGGTGGATAATGGCCTGCCCGCCTTTTGCATTGATATCCAGGTAGGCGACCTCGATGTTTTGCCCTGACAAGCTGTCGCGGATAGTGGCGGCAATGGTTTGGGTTTCTTCAAGTCGCTGATTGATCAATCCTTTAATGGCATCCAGCTTGCCCTGCAGGCGCGCTTGTTCGGCGGCGGCCTCTTGTAGCTGGCCGCTAAAATTTTGATTAGACGACTGGGCCATCGACTCCAGTCGATCGATCTCCGCCTTTAGGGTGTCGAGCCGATCAAATAAGCGATCCTGAGTGAGCAGCAGGGCATCGTTCACTCCCATATTTCGGGTGAGTTCGTATTCGAGTTGTTGGATGCGGGCGGCACTCGTGCGCTTGAGGGAATCGATAACTGTGCGGGCAGACTCGACCGTCAGGTCGTATTGCCGCTTGCTCACACAGCTGAACAGACTTGAAAGAACGACCAGCACAATCAGTAACGGTCTATGCATATCGAATAGCTTTTAGCACAACCGATGATACGGAAAGCAGCAGAGGTTGGGGGGGATTCGGTAAAAAAATTGTGCCGCCCCTACGATCGCAAGGACGGCACCATAAATTCGTTTACGCGCGATCCGAATTATCGGACGCGGAAATTAGCGGCTCCCAGCATACCAATGTCGGTGAAAACGGCAGCCCGGTAGTAGCCGGAAGAGAGCTTATCGGCTAGTTCGTAGGTAAAGGACAGGCGCTGTGATTCGGAAATATTCACCTCTTTCGCCTGGTTGGCCATCAGCGGTACACTCTGCCCGTTGATCATGGCCGTAGCCTCGGTGGCCGCTTCCGAATCAATCGGGTTGCCCTGCTCATCGGAAATGACCAGATAGAGAGGCCGAACCCCTTGGTAGCGGTCGGGTACGTTGGTCAAGTCGAAGCTCACATCTACGGTGCGGACGCGCTTCGATTTAGACGTGACTTTGTCGTTTCGTTGTCTCAGATCGACGTTGAAGGCCGATGCTTTGAAGTTATCCAGGGTGAGGCGATTCACCTCATCCTGCATGGCCGTGTTGAGATCTTCCAGTGCCCGGCGTTCTTCCTGGGTGCGGACCAGGTCGGTTTCCAGCACACTGGTGCGGGTACGCAGAGAGTCGTTTTCGGCCTGCAGCATGGAAATGCTGGATTCCAGATTGGACCGGACTTCGATCAGCTGTTGGATCTGAGCCTGTAGATCGTTCGTTTTGGCGGCACTCGCACGCTTGGCGTTTGCCAGCGCGCTACGCGCGCTTTCGAGTTCGGTTTGCGATGTAGTCAGAGAGCCCGACAATTCCTCGTTTTGGTAGGCCAGATCTTCGTAAGCATTAGTCAAGCTGTCGACGTCTGCCTGAAGCTGGTCTCTTAATTCGACGAGTGCCTGGTTCTCGGTTTTGATAGCTTCTCCCTCCATAGCCAGTTCGTTGGCTTCCGAGTTGCGGCTAAAACCCCAGATAATAGCAGCGATGAGCAGGATGCCTAAAACGGCGGAGAGAATGGCTAATCCTCGATTGTTCATCTTAAATAAGTAGTTTGGTTTGGTATAAAAGCGTGTCGTTCAGACGAAAATTCCGATAACTATCGGAGCATCCGTCGGCTAAACAACGCAAATTAGACGGCCAACTACATGTAAGTCACTCAAAAAATGGAGCGCGGCCTTAATTATTTGGTTCGCTGACAATTTTCGTGGTTATATCGACACAAATCCTCTACCTGCAATCCTTTTCGGGCATCGGTTTTGTGTCGACCACAAAAATTGTCAAAGAAGGAATTATTTTTTTAGTGGCACCTTTGTTGCTTTGGCGGTATCCAATTTAAAATCAGCGGCTGAAGCATCTAAAAAACGCACATTGGAAATGGTAGCACTTCCAATCTCCTCGCCCAGCCCCGATTCCGGGCTCCACATATTAAAGGTCCACTGGTGAGCGATCGGCACGCCATCGACGGGCTGGTAATCGGAGTAAGAAATGGCATGTGGTTCGGCCTCTGTGGCATCCCGGCCGCCAAAGGTAACGATGTAGGCAAGCGTAGCGAGCTGATCGGTTTTGGCATCGGTGTAGGCAATGTACCAATCGTCCGGAGCATCGCCCGTACCGGTTTCGAAGGTGAGTTTTCCGGTTTTGTACGATAGGCCATTCTGTTTGCTCTTTCCAGTCCGCTTCCAGTTGGTGCCATCGTCGTCGAATTTGTGGGGCGCAAAGAAGAAATATTGCCAGGTAAGCGCGTCGAAGCGCGCACTGGGCCACTCGGCATCCGCGGGGAGCTTCCAGACGCTGCCCTCATCAAACAGGAGGGCGGCACCATCCTTTCGGGCTACTTTTACCTTACTGCTGCTGGTGGTTCCGGTGATAGTAGCTTCCAGGCGTTTTTTCCCGCCGAAGAAAAGTGTGAGGTCAAATTGAATAGCGTACTTATCTTTAAAGTCGGCCGTTCGGTGAGCTTCCTGAATGTTCTGTACCCAGGCTTGTGCGCTTTGCCCAATGAGCAGGGAGGCCCCCAAAAACGCAAAAATAAATGCGATGTATTTCATAGAAGTGTGGTTAATGGCTTGTTTTCGTGTTTAAACATGTTTTTGCGGAATAGGTTCTGTGACTTTTTGGTCAAAGCAACAGTCTTCAACTCGGCCGGCGGGCCGTTGACTATCATCCAAAAATTGTTAACAAATTGTGTTGTATGGTCTTAAACCCCTCGATTTGTTTTAATCATACTACTTTTGTGCTTTTAACGTTACTTGGGAGCTATTTTACCGAACAGATATGAAAACACCATCCTACCGGCAACAATTTGGAGCCTATGTACGTCGGATCGGCCAGTCGCTGGGGCGCGCCTTCGGCCGGTTGAAGGCTTACATCGGCCGGCAACCGGGATGGCGATTGGCCCTCTACGGGCTGGGAGTTCCGATTGTTCTGGCAGTTTTTAGTCTCGGGCTTTTCGTGCTGTTGGTCTGGCAGGGGACGTTTGGTCCGCTTCCTACGTACGAAGAGTTGCGCAATATTCGGAACCTGCAGGCGTCGGAATTGATTTCTGAGGATGGGGTCGTACTCGGACGCTACTACATCGAAAATCGGGTGGACGCGGAAGTGGAGGAAGTCGCTCCATACGTAATCGACGCATTGGTTGCCACGGAGGATGCCCGCTTTTTCGAGCATCGCGGTATCGACTTGCGGGCCTTCATGCGCGTGATTGTCAAATCGATCCTGCTCGGCGATGAAACGGCGGGCGGTGGAAGTACGCTGAGCCAGCAGTTGGCCAAAAATATTTACGGTCGCCGCACCTATCCCTTTCTGGAAATGCCGATCAACAAGCTCCGGGAGATGATGACTGCCCGGCGATTGGAAAACCTCTACACCAAGGACGAGCTTCTGGGCATGTATCTCAATACCGTGCCGTTCGGTGATAATTCGTTCGGAATCAAGATCGCCGCGCGCCGCTATTTCAATAAGGCTCCTAGCCAGTTGCAGGTAGAAGAAGCCGCCGTACTGATTGGAATGCTCAAAGCCGTTACTACTTACAACCCCCGCAAGAATCCGGAGCGATCGCTGCAGCGCCGCAACGTAGTACTGTCCCAGATGGTTCGCAACGGCCATTTGGAAGCGGCAGCCGGTGATAGTTTAATGAAATTGCCCCTCGTACTGGATTTTCAGGCCGAGAGCCACAACGAGGGCCTGGCCACGTACTTCCGGGAGCATATTCGCCAGGAAGTTGATGAAATTCTGAAAGAACTGCGCAAACCGGACGGTGCGATCTACAACCTCTACACCGACGGGCTACGACTCTACACCACCATCGATTCGCGCATGCAATCCCACGCCGAGCGCGCCGTGCGCAAGCGCATGCCCGAGATTCAGCAGCAGTTTTACACGGACTGGGCCAAGCGCAAATCCCTCCCCTGGCAGAAAGCCCTTGACGAAGCTATTCGCTCCTCGTCCCGTTATCACCAACTGTCTGATAGAGGTCTGGACGATACGGCGATCCGCGAGACCCTATCTCAGCCAGTGCGCATGACGATTTTCGACTGGCAGTCGGGTGCGCTCGACACTCTGCTGAGCCCGCTCGATTCGATTGCTTTTTACACCACCCTTCTGCAGACTGGCTTGCTGGCCATAGAGCCGGAGACAGGGCTGATCCGGGCCTGGGTGGGAGGCATCGACCACCGATTTGTGCAGTACGACCACGTGAAAGCTTCCCGGCAAATTGGCTCTACCATGAAGCCCCTCGTGTACGCTACGGCTATCGAGCAGGGGATGTCTCCCTGTGAATACCATCTCAATGAACGGCTGGTCTACGAGCAATTTGCCAGCTACAGCCCGAGCAACAGCGATGGGGAGTACGGGGGTGCCTACTCTATGGATGGCGCTCTTTCCAAGTCTATCAACACCATCGCCGTGAAAGTCGGCCTGCAGGCCGGGCTCCCAAATGTCAGGGCACTTGCGTCTCGCATGGGGATCGAAGACGACATCCCATTGGTGCCGAGTACCGCGCTGGGAGCCGTGGAGGCCAGTCTGTTGGAGATGGTCACCGTATATAGTACATTCCCCAATGGGGGGCGTCGACCAAGTCGCCTTCACTACCTCGACCGAATCGAAACTGCCGACGGCACCGTGGTTTATCAACAGGATCGGCCCGACCCGGCAGATTTTCCAAGGGTGCTCGACCGCTTCACCGCCCAATCCATGAATTACATGCTTAAGAATGTAGTGAATGGCGGCACGGGATCGCGGTTGCGCAGCCGCTTTCGCATTCCAACGGATGTAGCCGGAAAAACGGGAACCACCCAAGATCAAACCGACGGTTGGTTTATGGGCTATACCCCAAAACTAACCGTGGGCGTGTGGGTGGGGGCCGAGCAGCCGAGCGTTCATTTCCGGACCCTGTACCGGGGGCAGTCTTCTTCGACGGCATTGCCGATCTGGGGAGAATTCGTGCAGGCCGTCTACGCCGACGAGCGGTTTGCAGACTGGCGACGTCGCCGCTTATCCGTTCCTGCCGATTCGACGCTAGCGGAGCTGCAGTGCCCTCCCTCTATTCCGATGATCCCGGAATTCTTCGACCTGCAAGAAGACCGGTACGCCGATTTAGCCGCATTTTTCCAGCGATTCGAAGGGATCCATCCGGATACGATTCAGCTGATCATTTACAATAGCCGGCCCCGTGGGCATTTTGAGTCGCTCGATCAATATGCCGAGCGCCTGCTGCGCCGGGGCGAGCGATTTTACGATTTCGAAGAAGAGGAAAACGACGATCGTACCCGCCGCCGTCGGTGGTGGAGTCGCTTATTATTCGGCAAGAAAAAGGATGGAGGACCAACGAACTAATCACAACCCATAGCGCATTCCAAGGAACATACTGAAGGCATCGATGCGGTCTCCGTAAGGCCCTAAGCCTTTGTTGAAGAAAGGAATGGTTTTCTGATACGTAGGTTGGAAAAACAAGCTGACCTCCCGCGACAGATAACGCTCTACTCCGACTCCTGCTAAGCCATACAGCGTTGCATTCTCAAAGAATTGCCCTCCCTGAAACCAGCCTTTAGGCCGAGAAACGGCCTGCTCGGCGAGGTTGGAAGACTTGATCTCCAACGACCGTCCGACCCCAGAGCGCGGAAGTAACTCCCGAATGGGTCGATCGAGCGATTCGGGGCTGGCCTTGTAGAAGTTGGCGTCGGTTACCACACTGAGAGAAGCTCCCAGAGTACCGTAGACGCGCCATTTGCTGTTGGGCCGCCACAAAGTGGAATGCACGTAGAATGGAATTGCAACGGTATTGAACTCGAACTCTCCGTAGGCATCCGCAATGACGGTATCCAAATTGCTATCCGGCGCGATAAAGGCAATCGTGACCGGCTTGTACGGTCGAGCGGTATAAATGAAGCCCAGCTCGTAGGAAACTTTCCCGGCATCGGCAGAGAACGTGATGCCACCGCTGTATCCCTGAGAAATGAAACTGGCGTCGATCGTATCCGTCAGGGGGCTGATAAACTTACTACTCTCATCGATCTGAACGTCGGAAGTACGGATGAGATTAAAATCCCAGGCCGTTCCGATGAATCCAACCCGGAATCGGGGGGCCGGCTTCGGTAGCACGATACCCGTAACCGTTGGCGTGTAGGCCAGCGTAGTAGATTCCTTCGAGTCCAGTTGGCGGACCACCGAAGCAGTGGGCTGTGCGGTAGCAATGGGTGTGGGGACGGCCCTCGGTTTAGGCTGCCGTATCGAAGGCAGGTCGGGTAATGCCGGGCGAAGCGGCTGAATAGTTGGGTTGGAAAGAGACGGAACGACCTCCGTTTGCCGTTTGCGCACATCTGATGGCGAGGAGGCAACACCGGAACGCTCCGGATTGGGCTTTTCGAATACCGCGGAAGGGGCAACTGTAGGTGGAGGTAGCTCCGAAACACCCTGGTCGAAGTCAATAGATTCTACCGATTCCCAGGATATTTGATTTGAAGCGGGAACACCTGAAGGAGTTGGCGTGGGCAGTCCTTCCCACAGAAGAAGAAAGCAGAGAAAAGCGACCGTGAGTTCAGCGGCTTTGCTGTTGAGCAAGGTCTGAACGATGGCAGCCTCCCGATCGAGCAGTGCGGCCAGGCGCGGCCAGGAATCGGGTCGGTAGGCGGGACGTATGCGCCGGAGGCGTTCGGATAGTTCCGCGTCGATATCACCTTCAGACCGGGCATCAGCGTCCATGCGCTGCTCGAGGGCATCCCAAGAGAGCGGATTATAATCTGGCTGGAGGCGTTCCAACCGATCCCGCATTTGTTCATCCCAGTCCTTAAATTCCATGGCGGTAATGCTTTGCCGTCAACATTTCCTGCAACTTGTTTCGTGCTTTCACCAAGTTAGAACGCGAAGTGCTTTCGGATATATTGAGCAAATTCGCGATTTCTTTGTGGCTGTATCCTTCTACGACGTACATGTTAAAAACGGTGCGGTACGTAGGCGATAATCGCTGTACGGCAGCAAGTATTTCCTGTTCGGTACATTGGCTTACGGCATCGGCGTCGTGGGAGCTATGGCCATAGGCCTTTTCGATGCTCTCCGTTCTGCGCCGGGCGTTGCGCCGGTAGTAGTCGATTGCTGTATTGACCGCAATGCGCCGCATCCAGGCTCCCAAGGAAGTACCTGGCTTGTATTTGCTGATGCTGCGGTAAATCTTGATGAAACTTTCATGGAGAATATCCATCGCCTCGTCTTCATTACCAGCATAACGCACACAGATTCCCATCAGGGAACTGTAGTGCTCCTCGTATAAAATTCGTTGTGCCCACCGTTCTTGGCGGATGAGGGCACGGATGAATTTCCGCTCTTCTCTGTTGAATGATATGGCGAGATCCATACTAGGGTCCAATTCAACGGGACGAACTGCCCCGTAGTTGCTAGCCAAATATAAACGAAATTTCTTCGCTTACCGCTGCCTGACCGCATTCCGCTGCCTTTGAGAATCTGTTAATTGTCGGGAAATAGTCAGTGATGCCATCGCTGTACTAGGGTCATGCGCCATTCCAAGACGAACATCAAAGCGCCACCAATTCCCGTTCTTGTGTCAAAATCTCGTGCATGCAGGCCATGATCTTTGCAGCCGGACTCGGCACCCGCCTTCGGCCCTACACCAACGATCGCCCCAAAGCCTTGGTGGAGGTCGGTGGAAAATCCTTGCTGGAGTGGAATTTACGTCGATTAGCCCGGCAGGGCGTGGAGCGCGTGGTCGTGAATGTCCACCACTTTGCCGACCAGGTGGAGTCTTTTCTCCAGGCCCACCAATTCGGCCTGGATATCCGCGTTTCCGATGAACGGGATCTGCTGCTCGATACCGGAGGAGGACTGCTGCGGGCACTGCCACACTTCGAAGATGCCCCGATTCTGGTACACAATGTCGATGTGCTATCGGATTTGGACCTGCGTTCCTTGTACGCCCAAGCTATACGCCAACAACTCGCCGGCCTGCTGGCTGTCCGCCAACGTGCTACTTCTCGCTACTTACTTTTTGATGCCGCGGGAAATTTATCCGGTTGGCGCAACGATCGCACCGGCGAAGAACGCATCGTCCGCGTTGCCTCTCCCCTGGCACCCCTGGGATTTAGCGGCATTTCCGTTCTCCATCCACGCCTCCTTCAATACCGCCCCCCGGAAGAGCCGGTATTCTCCATAATCGATGTATTATTGTCGGCCGCATCCGAACTCCCCATCAGGGCGCACGATCACACCACCGGGTACTGGATCGATGTGGGCAAGCCGGAGGCATTGCCAAAAGCCGCCGCCTTGCTGCACGATCTGGAAGATGGGAGCTAAAGGATAAGCGTAGACACCCCTTCACTCATAAATACTTCTATGAAACTCAAGTGGCCAATCGGCACCTTCATCAACATGGGCACCGTGCTGATTGGCAGCGCCATCGGATTGGGGCTGCAGCAGGCATTTTCCGAGGCCGCACAACAAACGATCTTTCAGGCTATTGGCCTGGGTACCGTCGTACTAGGCGTGCTGATGAGCATTCGGCTACCCGATGGGTATCTGCTGAACTTCATGTTTTCGCTGATCATTGGAGGCCTGATCGGACTGGGGCTCGGGCTGGCGGAGTGGTTTGAAAATCTGGGCGAATCCCTGCGCACTTCTCTCGAATTACCGGAGGGCTCCTTTACGGAAGGTTTGATTACGGCTTTCATCCTCTTTTGCATCGGATCGATGACCATCGTTGGTGCGATTGAAGAAGGGTTGCAGAACAAAAAGGAGCTATTGCTGGTGAAATCGCTGCTCGACGGTATTGCCAGCATTGCCTTTGCAGCCACGTACGGGGTGGGGGTCGCGTTTAGTGTGATACCGATGCTAGTATTTCAGGGGGGGATCACCGTACTGGCCCAGTACCTGGCCCCTTTCTTTACGGAGACGATGATTAAACAGGTGAGTGCGGTGGGTGGTGCCCTGATCATCGGCATTGCCATCAACATCCTTCAACTCGGGGATATTACCCTGGAAAACTTGCTGCCGGCCCTGCTCGTCACGGCGCTGTTTACCTGGGGGCAGGAGCACTATCTGCCGAGGAGGCCGAATTGATTATGGGCAAAGTCGGCAGCTGATAAGTGACAAGGCCGCTTCCAGGGGGCATGGCATTCTCCCTCGGTTTTTGGACCGGTTGCTGCGGCCGGCTCGCCGCACACCATATGTATAGGGGTGGGAAAAACCCGCCCTCCTATCCTGCCTACCTCCTGGGTAAACAAGCAGCCCAAGCGCACAACCTATGCGCAACTGCCCGCAGTGTCGACGGCCGTATTTAAAACAAGAAATTGGAACATGGCTATCCAAGCCAGGATGGGCATCTCAAATGAAGAGCGATAACACAAATATAACTCCTACAAACCAGAGGCACAAGTACCAAGCGCATATTTTAAACATTTTGTTGGCTTTGATAAATGACGTATATTTACCTACTAGCACTCGCGGTCATTCACGAATCCGTGAAAACCCCCTATTTTTGCGCCAATCTTTTTCATCAAGGGCTTCATGAGTAACGAACAAATAAACGGCAGCGGCAGCGAAAATGGCCAGGACAACGGTTCCATCACCACGCTGACCGGCATGTACGAAGACTACTTTCTGGATTATGCCTCCTACGTCATCCTGGAGCGTGCCGTCCCCGCCGGACCAGACGGCCTAAAACCTGTGCAGCGACGCATTCTGCACGCGATGAAGGAGATGGACGACGGCCGCTTCCACAAAGTGGCCAACATCATCGGCCAGACCATGCAGTTCCATCCCCATGGCGATGCCGCTATTGGCGATGCGTTGGTCAACATGGGCCAGAAAGATCTCCTCATCGATTGCCAGGGCAACTGGGGCGACTACCGAACCGATGCCAGCGCCGCCGCCCCCCGCTACATCGAAGGGCGGCTCACCAAGTTTGCCCTAGCGGTGGCCTTCAACCCGCAAACGACCGAGTGGCAAACCAGCTACGATGGGCGCAAGCGCGAGCCCATTCACCTGCCCATGAAGTTTCCCATGCTGCTGGCTCAGGGAGCGGAGGGAATTGCCGTGGGGCTCAGCACCAAGATTTTACCCCACAATTTTCAGGAGCTTATCAAGGCCTCCATTAAGATCCTGCAGGGAAAATCCGTGAAAATCTATCCCGATTTTCCAACCGGAGGCATGATCGACGTAAGCGATTATCAGGGTGGCAGGCGCGGCGGCCGGGCAAAGGTGCGTGCCACCATCGAAAAGGTGGACAAGCAACACCTCGTCATCCGCGATCTACCCTACGGTATTACGACTTCCAATCTCATCGACTCCATCCTCAAAGCCAACGATAAGGGGAAGATCAAAGTCAAACATGTCTCGGATAATACGGCCGCCGATATTGAGGTCCTCATTGAGCTCGCCTCCGGCTATTCCCCGGACGTAGCGATCGATGCGCTGTATGCCTTCACCAATTGCGAAATTTCCATATCGCCTAATGCCTGTGTCATCATCGATGACAAACCCCACTTCCTTTCCGTCGAGGAGATTTTGCAGCAAAACACCGAGCAAACCAAAGAACTGCTCCGCCAGGAGTTAACCATTCGCAAGCGAGAGCTGGAAGAAAAGCTCCTCTTTGCTAACCTGGAAAAAATCTTCATCGAAAAACGCATTTACCGCGACATCGAGGAGGCCGAAAGCTGGGAGGAAGTACTGGAAGTCGTAGAAGAAGGGCTGCGCAAATACGTCCGAACACCCAACGAACCGGGCAGGCGCGGCGACCGTAGACTCAAACTTCTTCGGGAATTGACCCAGGAAGACTTCGTACGCCTGACGGAGATCCGCATCAAACGCATCTCCAAATACAACACGTTCAAAGCCGAAGAGCAGATCGAGGGCCTGGAAGGCGACCTGGAAGAAGTGGACCTGCAACTCGCCAATCTCACCGAATACGCCATTGCCTATTTCGAGCGCATCCTGGATAAATTCGGGAAGGGCCGGGAACGCACGACCATTATTACCACCTTCGACAAGGTGGAGGTTACGGCCGTAGCCGCCAACAACACGAAGCTCTACGTAGATCGCAAAAACGGCTTCGTAGGCGCCGGAATCAAAAAAGAAGGTGAATTCGTGGCCGATTGCTCCGATATCGACGACATCATCATCTTCCGCCGGGACGGCAATTTTCAGGTCACTCGTATCGCCGATAAAACCTTCGTAGGCAAGGATATCATCCACGTAGATATCTGGCGCCGGGGCGACGACCGAACCACCTACAACATGGCCTATCTCGACGGAAAGAGCGGGCGCACCATGGCGAAGCGCTTCCAGGTAAAGGCCATCACCCGCGATAAAGACTACGACCTCACCAAAGGGAACAAGGGCTCCAAAGTGCTCTATTTTTCAGCCAATCCCAACGGGGAGGCCGAAATCGTCCAGGTTCAATTGACTCAAAACAGCCGGGCTCGCGAAAAACAGTTCGACTTCGATTTTGGCGAACTGGCCATCAAGGGAAGAAACTCGCAGGGAAATATCCTGACCCGCTATCCCGTCCGCCAGATCAAGCTTAAAGAAGTCGGGAAATCCACCTTGGGAGCCATGAAAGTGTGGATCGATAAGGTGAGCGGACGGCTCAACACCGACGAGCGCGGCCAGCTACTCGGTGCCTTCGACACCGGCGACCTGCTGCTCGCCATCTACAAAAACGGCTCCTACGAACTGTCCGGGCTGGAATTGCCCAAAAAGTACAATCCGGAGGAGACGCTGTATGTGGGTAAATACGATCCGGAACAAGTCATTTCCGCCGTTTATTACGAAGGGGAGCGCAAATGCACCCTCGTCAAACGTTTCCAGATCGAAACGAGCACCCTCGACCAGGTCTACGAATTCCTCACCGATCACCGCTCCACCAAGCTGTTTTATGCCGGCATTGCACAAGAGCCGCTCTTACAATATGGGGTCCGGACCAAAAAGGGTAAGGAAACACGAGAAGTCAATCTCAATGAGTTTATCGACGTCAAAGGCTGGAAGGCACTCGGGAACAAGCTGGAGGACAGCCGCATAACCGATGTGAAGGTCCGCGACCTGGACCCGCCGCCTGTCGAGGAGGCGGATGATTCCGTTCCACCGGCGAACCGGGGAAGTCAGGCTTCTTTGTTTGAATAATACCACCTCCGCCGTTATTCGAATAAATCGAACAATTTCCAGGGCGCGAGCGCGTCGAAGTTGATCCGAAAACTCAATTGATCCAGGAAGTTTCCCCGCTCATCCAGCACATTCATCAGTTCTTCCGTGCCGATTAGCGGAGCGTAGAGGCCGATCCGGCCGTCGAACAACTCCAGAGCGACCCCTGCATTGTACAGAAATTCCGAAGGCGGAGTGGTTCCGTCGATGCGAACCGGATCGTAGTAGCCGATATCCACGTACGGGCGCAAGGGAATGGCTTTCGGCAGAAAAGGTAGATCCATCTTCACCGTTGCACTCAGGAGGTAGTTGTTGGAGCGCCCGAGAAAGCCCTGAGAGGAGGGCACGGGGGCGTGAAACCCACCCGCTCGTGCGGCGAGTTGTTGGCTGGACGTTCCTTCTTGCTCAAAACGACCGAAGTACAGGTCGTCAAAGCGATAATCGGCGGCACCGTAGTCGAAAAGGCTAAAGGCATTGTTGGCGATGAACGTTCCATTGCGCAACGAATTGCTGAAGAAATATCCGCCGAAGAACCGCCAGTGAATGAAATTGTCCTCGGAGTACGGAAATCGTCCATCCGCGGTGAGTCGCAGCTTGAGGTAATCCTGCTCGCGCGGGAAAACGTCGATACCCGACTGCTGTTCGAGGGCAGCGTGGAAGTGCAACACTGAACTGCCTACCCGCTGGCGGCGATCGTAACTCAGCTCGAAAATCGGATTGCCGTCGAATGCTTGACCGAAGAATGCATCCGCTTCGGATTCGAGAATAATCGCCCGAAATGAAACCCGCTGCTCCAGCGATTTAAAGGGTGACTTCCGAACAATTAAGTCCACCCCGGGGACGAATCGCCAGTAATGTAGAAAATCGCCATCAGAGGTTTTGTCCAGACCAAAGCGCCGGATGGTACCCCGCAGGTTGATCTCTTGTATCCAGTTGCTCTCCGGAAATAATCGGTAACGGGCCCCCGCCCAGCCGGTCAGTGCTTCCGACTGCGTACCGAAAAGGGGCGCCACTGCCCACTCGAAGGTCCGCGGCAGGAGCGCCCGGTTGTGGAAGCCCAGCCCGATCATAAAGCCATCGGTTGTATTGTATCCTGCCACCGGCAACAGAAAGAGCTGACTGCGCGATTCATTTTCCAAGGCACCGAGGAAGCGGACCTGCAACGGCTCAAACCGCGGGAAAATCGATTCCGGGCGGTACTCATTATTGTTGCGGAACGCCTCGAGGGTCACATGGCCGGGATCAATCACAATCAAATCGTAGTCGGCTCGGGGCAACCCCACTTCGCGCGTTCCCGAGAAGCCTGCTACCCACACCGTATCGAAGATATCCTCCCAATCATTCTGACCGACGATCGGGAACGGAGCACTGATCGCTCCCCGATTGGCCACTTTGACGTAAATGCTGTCCCGTCCGGTCCGAATATCCAAAATACCGTAATCCATCTGATCGGTACTCTGAAGAAATCCCTGAAACAGCCAGGATAGGTCTCTATTCAATTCCCGCTCGAGCACCTGCTGCAAATCATCGGGATAAGGATGCCGAAACTGCCAGGCATCGTAAAAAGCCTGCATCGCTCGATCGAGATTTGCCGCACCAACCCACTCCTGAAGTTGGCGGAACGCAGCAGCCGGCTTGGAATAAGCACCAATACCGTACCCCAAAGAACTGAAGACTTCCGAGGGGCTCTCGGGCGGCGTTTCTTTTTGCGATCGGGTAAGATAGAGGTAGGCCGCCTCCTCCAGGGTTAGTTTGGAGCCCTCAGCGAGCGATAGAGGCAAGCTGAGGTCTTCGTTGGGGTAGTACTTCCGCATGTAGCGGTTTTCGTAGTAGGAGTTCACCCCTTCATCCATCCAGGGAAAGATGCGCTCATTGCTGGCCAGGATGCCGTAAAACCAGTTGTGCCCCACTTCGTGAGTAATGACCTCGTCTAACCGGCGATCGTCTTGTGCCAATCCAATTACGGTGATCATCGGATATTCCATCCCGGCCCCCGCACTGAGCGCACTTTGCACGGCCGTGACGTGGGGGTAGGGATATTCCCCCACCAGTTGGCTGTAGAAGCGCGTGGATCGCTTCACGTATTCCATCGATCGGCGCCAAAGCTCCGCCTGGGTGCGCGTGAAAAAAGTCCGACCGGTGGTCACCGCACCGGAAGATAGCTGAATGGTATCCTCGAGAATCCGAAATCGCTTGTCGGCAAACCAGGCAAAATCGTGCACGTTTTCGGCCGTGTAGTGCAGCGTTTTCAACGTATCGGAGGAAGGCGGGAAGGGTTCCTTAGCCAACAACGTTGGCAGCGCGTAGGTCGTGTCTAGCCAGGCGCGGGTTTCAGCGGCCCGCTGGGTGATGCGCCGGCGTTCTGTTTCCGTCTGCAATGCCCCGGTTGCCGCTACCCAGTAGTTTCGGGGCAAGGTGATACGCACATCAAAGCTGCCAAACTCCGAATAGAACTCTCCCTGATCGAGGTAGGGCATCGGATGCCAGCCGGTGCGGTCGTACACGGCGGGCTTGGGATACCACTGGGTAAGTTGATAGGACGTACCTACGCGCCCCAGCCGGGAAAATGAAGCCGGAATCCGAACGCGAAAAGGGGATTTTACCGTGACCGAAGCGCCGGGCGGCACCGGATCCGGCAGGCTAAACCCAACGACGTCGGGCATACTCTGGTGGGCCGAATGCGCAACGGATTGCCCATCAACCGAAATCGCCAGGCTGTCGAGTGCGCCTAATTGATCCGGGGGGGCATTGAAAAATCGGAGATTCCCGAGCCGCAGTTGCTGGGCGGCAAAGGCCGACTGCTGATTGCTGTACGCATTCGGCCAAATATGGAGGTACATGCTGTCGAGTGCCTCGGGCGCGTTGTTCGTGTACACGAATTCAATGGTTCCTCGCAGCTGGTGCAGGCTATCATCGAGGGTAACATCGATGGTGTAATCAACCTGCTGCTGGAAATAATCGGCCGATTGGGCGGGAAGCAAACCGCAGGCAAACAACAGGCAGCAAACTGGAAGTAATCGCATAGCAGGTAATTGGGGTATTTGAGTAGCGCGCTACTCCTCCCAATAATTGTATGCAGCTCAAATTTGTTTGCAGTAATACTCGCGAACATGTCACCCCGAGCCACCAGTTATAGCAAGTACCAACCAATAATTATTTGCCTCCATAAATGAAATACAGCAATCTACCACTTACCGTACTATTCCTTTTATTGGCCCTCGGCTTGTCTGCGCAATCTAATGGAGTCGCTACCTATCCGATCGGAAACAGCCCGGAATCGGAAATGGGAAAGGCCTTCAGTGCTTTGTTTTCCAATGAAAGTGTCGGCAATCTCCACGTGTATGCCACCGCTTCGGAAGAACCCCCGCGCGATTACTTCTTTCTGGGCACCCTCGTAGACCAGCGATTCTACGGGTTGCTCAATGCCGCCTGGCAGCGAGAAGTATTGCCGGAAGAGGCCCAGCTATTTGCCGTCAGAACCATTCGGCACGGCGCAGGCCTACAGTATCTGATGCGTTTTTACACTCCCGAGCTCGGTCACCGGCTTGAATTGTTCACCTTATTCAACGAACGCTTAGAGCACGTCACGACACTCGCCTACGTAGATTGCGGTCGGGGACGCTGTTTCCAACTCGATTCCTGGATACAGGACATCGACGGGGATACCGACCTCGATATCGTCAAGAAATTCCGGATAACCGATCGGCGTACGGACCGCTTCGTCGAAGAGTTTACCAATCTCTACCTCCAATCGGATTCCAGAAGATTTGAAGCAAATCGTACCGTTCAAATCCGGAGTACCGATTTCAATCTCCAGTCGATCGATTTACGGGAGATCGGTCAGTAGATCGCTCCTGCTCCCAGAGCCAGGCCGTTTTCATAATTTCTTCGATGCCGTAGCGCGGCGACCAGCCGAGGCACTCCGCAGCGCGCTGATAATCGGAATAAATTGCCACGACATCCCCCTGCCGTCGGGGGCCAATCTCGTAGTTTAACACCTGACCGGTCGTCTGTTCGAACGCGTGAATGGCCTCTAGCACCGTCACCCCTTCCCCCAGGCCGAGGTTGAATACCTCCAGTCTAGATTCATTGTCGCCGGCCAGGAGGTAATCCAGTGCAAGGGAATGGGCCCTGGCAAGGTCCATAATGTGAATATAATCCCGAACACAACTCCCGTCGCGCGTAGGGTAATCGTCGCCAAACACCATCATTTTTTCCCGCCGCCCGACGGCCGTTTCGGTGATAACCGGCACCAAATTGGAGGCTTTGTTGATTGGTGCCTCGCCGAGTAATGCACTCGGGTGTGCACCGGCCGGATTGAAGTAGCGAAGCAGGATGCTATTCAGTTGCTGGTGGTGCCGGCCGATGTCTTTGAGCATTTGCTCGCCGATCTGTTTCGTGCGGGCGTAGGGCGATTGTGCCTCCCCCATCGGGGTGTGCTCCGTCACTTTATGCTGCTCCGAATTGCCGTACACGGAGCACGAGGAAGAAAAAATCAAATGAGGAACGCCAGATACCACCATGCCCTCCACTACGTTCAGCAGGCTGTTGAGGTTATTTCGAAAATAGCGAATGGGCTGATGTACGGATTCTCCTACGCTTTTCAAGGCCGCAAAGTGAATAACTCCCTGGAATTGGTGCTCCTCAAACAATGCCAGAGTAGCAGCTCGATCGACCAGGTCGATCTCGTAGTTTTGCACCCGCCGGCCCGTGATGGCCGCAATCCCCTCGAGCGCTTTTTCATCGGCATTGACGAGGTTATCTACCGAGATCACTTCATACCCGTGTTCCAGGAGATCTACGATCGTATGGCTTCCGATAAATCCGCAGCCGCCGGTCACCAGAATTCTGCCCTTTCCCATTCCGTTTTCGTTTTTCTTCACGTTTAATGTTATCACTTTTGCAGGCGGCTCAGGCCTGCCTTTGCTTGCAGATGCAGCCCTACCCGGTACTCATCCGGATAAATCGACAAACATACTTCCCAGTAATACCGGGCGCGCTCAAACCGCCCCCGCGCCTCTTCCAATAACCCCGCCTGCAGGGCTGCTTTACAAGCGAAAAAGGTGTCTAATTTTTTGCCTTCCGCAATGGTTCGTTCGTAAAATGCCAGAGCCTGATCCGTCCGCCGGGCACCATCGTGTACCCGCCCGGTGCGGTAATAGTATTCGAGGCGCTCCTGGTCGGAATCTAACTGACCGGGCGCAATGCGATCCAGTTCTTCCCGAGCCCGCTCGAAGTAGCCCCCGTCGAAAAGCAGTCGTGCTTTCAATAGCCCCAGGTGCGGTACCTGGCCGCTCTGGGCCGCCTTTTGGGCATGCGCATCTCCTCCGGCGGTCGTGCTCCCTTCTTCCAACAACCCTTGCATACATTGCTTATAGGCGGCCTCATTCCCCCGCAGCAATTCCGCCCAGGCAATTTTTTGCTGTGCTTCTTTGACGAAATGCTGCCCGCGAAAACGCAACAGGTACGATTGAAAATGCAAGCGGGCACCGGGCTCCAAGCGGCGCAGTCGCGCCAGGCCGTGCATGAAATCCAGATAGGGAAAATCCAGAAAAGACCGATCGTAGGGCCGCTCTTCCAGGTAGCGAAGAGCCCGGTCATTGCGCTGGGTGCGCATCGCCAAGTTGGCCAGCACGAAGCAATGCAGGGGGTTTTTCGTGGGCTGAAGCGGGAGTTGCTGGAGACGTTGCCAAGCTATTTCCGGTTGGTTGGCCAGATGCAGCAGCAGCAGACTGTGCAACACGGCCGCTTCCAGGTGATAGGGCGATCCGGTATCCTGCAACATGCGCTCGAGCTCCCGTCGCCCCTCTTCTACCGTCCCTTTAAGACTGGAAAGCAATCGCACGCCCCACTTGAACTGGTCAGGAATGGTGCCGACTGCCGCGTGTAAGATGCCGAGATCCTTCAAATTGGGTGTGAAATCAGGGAACAGTCGCTGATTTTCCAGCAGCAATTTATGCGCCCGGTTGATATCCTGAAAAGCGGGAAAATACTGCTCGAATCGAATTCGGATCAATGCCCAATGCAGCCGGATTTCTGCTTCTACGTACCGGTGGTAGGGCGAGCCATCATCCCCCGCTGAAACGGCCACTATTCGGCGACGACGCTCCGGCAGTCGGGCGGCAAATAGTACTTCGTCTTCCGAAATGTACAGTCGAAAAAAGTCGATGTAATTGGCCAAATGATGGACGATCAGATTGCCGGGTTCCCGACGCTCCAGCGAGAGGAGTTGTTTTTCGGCTTCGTCGAGACGTAAACTCAGTATTTGCTGGTAAATCCTCTGAGCCTCCTGGTGGAAGTCGAAGTAACCTACCTCCGCTCGAAGGCCGGAAACTGTTGCCGGCAGAAGGAACAAGTACAGGAGCGCACGCATGGGATTAACTTCTCTGGCGCTTACACGAACCAGGTGCGTGGTTTATTGCTTTTCGGCAGCTTCTTCCTCACTTTCCAGGATAAAGTCATCTACCAGAATGCGACCACAGTGCTCGCAGGCAATGATTTTCTTGCGTTGGGAGATTTCGAGCTGCTGCTGAGGAGGGATGGCATTATAACAACCTCCGCAAGAATTGCGCTCCACGGTAACGACCGACAAACCGTTGCGATAGGTCGTGCGAATTTTGTCGTATGCCTTGATCAACCGGGGCTCGATGGCCTCGCGGGCCTTAGCCGAGTGGGAGCGCAGTTTCTTTTCTTCCTTTTCAGTGCGCTCGATGATCTGCTCGAGTTCGACCTTTTTCGTTTTCAGGTCTTTTTTCTTGTTGTCGAGGCGTTCCTGGGTGCTTGCCAGTGTTTCCTGCTTGGCCTCCAGATCGTGACGGGCCTTGCCCATTTTCTTATCCGAAAGCTGGATTTCGAGGCGCTGCATTTCGGTTTCCTTGAGCAGCGCTTCGTATTCGCGGTTGTTCTTTACATCATCCATTTGCTTCTCGTAGCGCTCGATCAGCGCTTCCGAATCAGCGACCTGCTTAACCAGCGAGTTGATTTCGTTCTCCAGATCCGCCACCTGGCCCTCCAAGCGGCCGAGCCGCGTTTCCAGGCCCGCAATATCATCTTCCAGATCACTCACCTCTATCGGCAATTCGCCCTTCAGAATTTCGATCTGGTCAATCTTACTATCGATTTGCTGAAGCTGATATAGATCCCGTAGCTTTTCTTCTACCGTTTTTTCGGTTTGAGCCATTTGTTGAGAATTATTATCTAATAACCACTGAAGTAGCGGATTGGATTAGTTACTACCTCCGTCCGGCGGACCGCAAAAGTACGAAATTTCTCCTGGATCAGTTCGCAAAGTAGATCGGCCGTAAATTGCTCACTTTCAAAGTGGCCAATGTCGGCGATGAGAATGCGGCCGTCCGCATCGAAGAATTCGTGGTATTTATAATCAGCGGTAACAAAAACCTGCGCTCCCGCACGCACCGCATCTTCGAGCAGGAAACCTCCGACCCCTCCGCAGACTGCTACCTTGAATACAGGTTGACGGAGCAAGCCGGTGTGGCGAATACAAGCAGCATCCATCCGGTCGCGTAGCAAACTCAAAAAACCCGTTTCATTGAGCGGTTCCGGCAAATAGCCAACCGCTCCCGCTCCGGTCGCATCTGAGGACGGCTCTTTTGGCCGTAACACTTCCACGGCTTCGAGGCCGAGCCGCTGGGCAATGCGTTGATTGACCCCATTCTCCAGCACGTTGTCGAGATTAGTGTGAATGGCGTAAATCGCAATGTTGCGCCGGATTGCCTCCATGACTACCCGCTCCACGTAGGTGGAGCCATTGAGGCGCTTCAGCCCCCGAAAGATGATGGGATGATGGGCAACGATCAGGTTACAATCCCGTGCTACGGCTTCGGCAATGACCGCTTCGGTACTGTCTAAACACGTCAGTACACCCCGAACGGGGGTGTGGGGGTCTCCCACTACCAGTCCGGCATTGTCGTACGACTCCTGGAGTGAAAGCGGGGCAATCGACTCCAGGTACTCGGTTACTTCCTTGATAACGGCCATATCCAGCATCTACTAGGTTAGGGGGTGCCCCTTAGCGTCGACCGCTTCGCTTGCGACCAGGCCGGCGATTACCTCCGGAGCCCTTGCGGTGGGGTCCCTGGCGCCGATTTCGGTTGGAGGGGTCCATTTTGTGCTCGCTGAGTTCTTCGGGAAGCGGCAGGCGGCGAACCTCCATTTCCATCAGGTCTTCAATGCGCTTAAAGCGATGCAAATCCTTGCCGTTGATGTAGGTGATAGCAACACCCGAAGCAGAGGCCCGCGCTGTCCGGCCGATGCGGTGCACGTAGTCTTCGGCATCGCCGGGTACGTCGTAGTTGATCACTACATCGATGCCGCTGATGTCGATGCCCCGGGCCAGAACGTCGGTGGCGACCACGATGGGCAGGGAGCCATTGCGAAAATCCTGCAGGCGGTCTTCCCGTTCTTTCTGTTCGAGGTCGGAGCTGATGGCCCCGACGGTCAACCCCCGACGATCGAGGGTACTGGCAAGCTCGCGAACGGCCTTCTTGGTGCCGGCGAAAATGAGCACGCGTTTCAGGCGTTTCTTGCCGGTTAGGAGCTGTTCGGTGAGTGGAATCTTGCCGGAGTCCTCTACTTCGTAGGCCGCTTGCAGAATTTTTTCGGCAGGCTTGGAAACCGCAATATTCACTTCTACCGGGTCGCGGAGAATTTGCTTGGAAAAGGTGCGGATTTTATCCGGCATGGTAGCGGAAAAGAGCAGGTTCTGCCGGGTTTCTACCGGCATGTGGTCGATGATCTTGCGCATGTCGTGGATGAAGCCCATATCGAGCATGCGGTCGGCCTCATCGAGCACCAGGTGCCGAACGGTCGATAAATCGACGTAGCCAAGATCGAGGTGGGCGATAAAGCGCCCCGGCGTAGCAATCACCACGGGTGCCCCTTTCTTGAGTGCCCGTTTCTCCATTTCCATCGAATGCCCGTCGCGCCCTCCGTAGATTGGCACGGAACTGACGGGCGTGAAGTAGGAAAATCCCTCTAACTGGCGATCAACCTGAACCGCTAGTTCACGAGTCGGTTCTAGGATTAGCGTATCGATCCCCTGAATGGGGTCTACGGTAATTTTATTGACGATAGGCAGCAAAAAAGCAGCCGTCTTACCCGTGCCCGTTTGGGCTACGGCAAGTAGGTCGCGCCCTTCCATGATGGAAGGTATCGCCCCCGCCTGAACGGGAGTAGCCTCCTCGAACCCCATCGAGTCAAGGCTATCCATCAATTCCGGCGCAAATCCAAATTCGGAAAATTTCAAATTAGTTCAAATTCTTTACGGAACCATAAACGTCGAGAACAACGCTTTGTGCATGCCATTTGCGATTTTGGTCCGTCTTTGTTGTTAGATCACACAATAATATAAATTAAACATTATGGAAAACCTCTTTGATGCCCAAGTACTATCAGAATTTTTTACGCGCTGGGCACCCAGCGTGGCGGGGGCTCTGATTACCTTAATTGTCGGCCTTTTCGTCATTAGCTGGATTACCCGGCTTTTACGAAGCACCATGGAGAAACGCGGAGTGGACCAAACGGTGGTTCCATTCCTCTCCTCTTTGGTCAATGTGGGTTTGAAAGTATTGCTACTGCTGAGTGTAGCCGGCATGTTTGGCATCGAAACCACCTCGTTTATCGCCATCTTCAGTGCGCTGGCGTTCGCCGTCGGGCTCGCCCTGCAGGGCAACCTGGGGCACTTTGCCAGCGGCGTCCTCATCCTCACATTCAAACCCTACAAAGTGGGAGACGTCATTGCCAGCCAGGGTTATATCGGGGTGGTACGCGAGATTCAAATCTTTAATACCGTGCTCACCACCCTCGACAACCGGGTGATCATCCTTCCGAACGGCAGCGTCTTGGGCAACCCCATCGAAAACTACTCCACCAAGCCCGAACGGCAACTCGATCTGACCGTTGGCATTGGTTATACCGACGATATAGACAAGGCCCGCAGCGTCCTGACGGATGTAGTAACTAATTGCCCCGGCTACCTCGCCGACAAAGGCCACAGCATCCTCGTCAAGGAACTGGCCGATAGTTCGGTCAATTTTGCCGTCCGCTTCTGGACTCAAAACGCCGACTACTGGCCGGCTTTTTTCCATATGAATGAACACGTGAAGAAATCATTCGACGCCAACGGCGTAAGCATCCCCTTCCCGCAAATGGATGTGCATCTGGATCAGGTAAACAGCTAGAAGCGGTCCTCGCTTGCTTTCCCCGCGAAAGCAGCGTATCTTTGCGATCCATTCCAGGGAGCCGTCTGCTGGCGGCTCTCTTGTGTACGGGCCCATAGCTCAGCCGGTTAGAGCAGCGGACTCATAATCCGAAGGTCCTAGGTTCAAGCCCTAGTGGGCCCACAGAATGATCGGACGGAAACGGGGTTTCTGTCCGTTTTTTTTGCTACGAAAATGATTGATCGAGCCGGTGGGCTTCGGCCAATAGCCTGGTTACCAAATGGGGGTCGATTTCGTCCGGTGTGTGAAAACGCAATTGCCCCACCTCCTTGCGATCGGCGAACTCGAGCGCCGAGGCGCTGGGCAAGTCCCTCCCGTAGCAAAAACCGAGTGCGACCCCACGGTCAATACCGCCCCAGGGAATCGAGGCCGGCCATATAAAACAAATGCGCCGTTTTCCATAGTAAAACGGCGCATTATAAGCGAGACGCTCCTGCACATGGGGTAAGGTGTCGCGAACAATACCCCGGAGCACCAAAGCCAGTTCGCGCTCGCTATCCGGGAGTTTAAAAAAGGCAAAATCTATTGGTGTCATTCCAGATGTGGCGGTTCTTCAAGAGAACAATCTGAATGGCTAAATTTATTTATACGAAGCAGGATAATTCAAAATATACCTCCGTTTGGCTACACATCCCTTATCCTGGACGGAAAGTCTGCGCGCCTTCCGCACGCACCTTCGGCTCGAGCGGGGACTCTCCGATCATACGATCAAAGCCTATCTGCGCGATCTACAAAAGCTTACCGAGTTTCTCGACCTTCAGAAAGACCCTGCCGGGCCTACCGAAACGGATCGGTTGCAGTTGGAGGCTTTCCTCGCCCATCTGCATACCCTGGGACTCGGGCGGCGGTCGCAGGCGCGGTTATTATCGGCGCTGAAGACGTTTTTCAATTTCCTGCAACGGGAAGATTACCTCGACCAAAACCCCACCGAATTATTGCGCGGCCCCAAAATCGGGCGGCACATTCCGGAAGTATTGAGTTATGCCGAAGTGCAAAGGCTGTTGGAAGCCGTCGATTTGAGTAAGCCGGGTGGTGCGCGCGACCGCGCCCTGCTCGAAGTATTGTACGCCTGTGGCTTGCGCGTGAGCGAGCTGACGGGATTGCGGCTGTCCAACCTATTCCTGGAAGCCAACTGCCTGAAGGTGAGCGGAAAGGGCAACAAAGAACGGCTGGTACCGATCGGCGGACCGGCCAAGAAATGGCTTCAACTTTATCTGGAAGGTAGCCGACGCCCCATGCTGCGCATAGCGAAGGAAAGCGCCGATATTGTTTTCCTCAATCAGCGCGGAGGATCTTTGAGCAGGATTTCCGTCTATAAGCTCGTCAAGCGGCTAGCGGAGCAGGTGGGCCTGAAAAAGTCCGTAAGCCCCCATACCTTCCGGCATTCCTTCGCCACCCACCTAATCGAAGGGGGGGCCGACCTCCGGGCCGTGCAAGATTTACTAGGCCATGAGTCCATCCTCACAACAGAAATCTACACGCACCTCGATACCGATTATCTTCGCGAAACGATTTTGCGGTTTCATCCGCGCTCGCGAACCGGTGATTAAAGCGTACCGGCAATTACCGGAAGGAAAAACAGGGAAGTGGTCAATGCTACTAAAAACACAAAGAACAATAGTCGGCCCAGGTCTCTGGTCAGTTCCATGGCGTACAGTTTTTGGAGTTCACGGGATTGAATAGGCATAACGAAAGAGGGGTTGTTAAAATTTTTAACTCCCTCCCCGGATTATTTACGCTTTTATTAACACCTAGGTTGCGCACCAGTTCTATCCACCCGATAATTAGAGATTTGAGCCATTCCGGATTCCCGCCATTCTCAATTTTCATACTCTCACGATCCTCCTTCAATAGAGCCGGCCAGATTGGACCGGGTGTTTTTTTGAGCGGGATTTCCCCGGTACTCGATATGCCCTCCGATAGAAGCCCTGGCGTCCAGAAACTCCTGCGCCTGCACGTACAACTGGCCACCAGTGCTGGCGCGTACGTAGGTGCGCGCGGAAGCAAGATCGAATCCGTGTACAACACCTCCGGTAGTTGCGTTGGTTTCTTGCTTGTCGACCTTTCCACTAACGCGCAGCTCGCCTCCCTCCGCAGCGGTGGCTTTCAGTGCTTCCGCATCGAGATCCAGCTCTACGAACGAGCCACTACGGACGTTGAGGCGGATGCTTTCCGACTGAATCGGAGCTGTACCCCGAATGACGGCACCGGCAATGCCTTCGATTTCCCGGAGTTTTTTGTAATACAAATCGACCTCCACGAAGATGTCGTTTCGGTAGAGCGATTTGGTGAGGCTAATATTCAGTTCGCTGCCGTCGTGGTAGATGTTCACATCGTCTTCATCCGTTCCCCGAACGTCGAGGATCAGTTCTTCCCGGTCGGAGGGAATGAGCCGAACTTCAATCCGACCATTTACACGGATGTGGTCGAAGGGTTGGAGGGTGCGGGTTTCCTGGGCGTTGCCACCGAAATAGCTCAATGGTAAAAGCAACGCAAGGCAGAACCATTTTCTCATATCTGGTCAGTTTGTTGAAAGAAAGATGTACAAAAAGGAAGGTTCCCCCTATCGGAAAGTTGCATTATGAACGAGAAGAGCGCTTTAATGCCTCGTAAAGAATCTGGGCCGGGTGCAAAGCAGTACGCTGGGTGCCGTCCTCGATCTGATGCCGGCAGCTAGTGCCCGGGGCCGCAAGGAGCAGATCGTCTGCGGCAGACCGAACTGCCGGAAACAGTACCTGCTCTCCAATTTTCATCGACAGGTCGTAGTGCTCCTTTTCGTAGCCAAAAGAACCCGCCATGCCGCAGCATCCGCTCGGAATGACTTCCACGGAATAATGAGAGGGCAGGCCCAGGCAAAAGGCCGAACTACTCACGCTGCCCAGGGCCTTCTGGTGGCAGTGCCCGTGCAGTAAAATGCGGCGAGGCGCCTCGGTAAAAGATTCGGGGCCGATACGGCCGGCGTTGGCCTCGCGTTCGAGAAATTCTTCGAGGGTGTACACCTGTTCCGCCAGCTTCTTGGCACGGGCCTGCTCGGCTCCCCGTAGCAAGCGCGGGTACTCGTCGCGAAAACCGAGGATGGCCGAAGGTTCCAGTCCGACCAGCGGAGTACTCGATGTAACCTTCGGGGCAAAAACCGACACGTTTTCGGCTGCCATCCGCCGGGCGATTTTCAACAATCCTTTGCTGATGTGTGCGCGGCCACTGTCTGCATGCCGGGGCAGATGTACGCGGTAGCCCAAACCATTTAGTAATCGGATGGCGGCGATACCCGCCTCTACATCATTGAAATTCGTGAATTCGTCGCAGAAAAAAAGCACCGCGCGCGAATCGTTACCCTCCGGTTGCAATCGACTACCCTCGCGTTTCCACCAGCGGCGCAGCGACTCACGGTGCAACAGGGGTAGCGAACGCTCTGAAGCAACGCCCAACAGAATCTTGATAAAGCCGACGTATTTCAGCACAAAATTGCTCAGCCACGGAAGCTGTGCCGCGAGTCGATTGAGCCGCCCAATTTCCGCAAATATGCGACTGCGCAGCGGTACGCCGGTATGCAGGTATTTTTGGTACAGGTACTCCGCCTTGAGGCTCGATACATCTACGTTGCTCGGGCACTCGGCGGTACATCCCTTGCAGCTCAGGCAGAGATCCAGCGCTTCGTCGAGGGCCGGATGGTTAAAGGGCTGATCGGTTTCCGTTTTGGTCAGTACCTCCCGCAGAATATTCGCCCGGCCGCGCGTACTGTCCTTTTCGTCGCGCGTAGCCCGGTAACTTGGACACATGACGCCTCCGCCCCCATTGAGCTTTCGGCAATCGCCCGATCCGTTGCATTTTTCGGCCATGCGCACGATGCCGCCCTCGGCACTGTAATCGAACATCGTCTCGAACTCCGGCGTAGTTTGCCCGGCTTCGTAGCGCAGGTCCTCATTCATGGGGGCCGCATCCACGATTTTTCCCGGATTAAAAATGCCCGTAGGATCCCAGGCCTGCTTGAGCTCGCGGAGAAAGGCGTAGTTGTCTTCCCCGATCATCAGCGGAATGAAGGCCGCACGCACGCGCCCGTCGCCGTGCTCCCCACTGAGGCTACCGCGGTAGCGTTTCACCAGTTGCGCCGTGCGGAGGGTTATATCGTGAAAGAGCTGTTGGTCTTTTGCCGATTTGAGGTCCAGGATGGGGCGCAGATGGATCTCTCCGGCACCGGCGTGGGCGTAGTAGACCGCCTCCTGATCGTATTCTGCCATTATCTTGGCAAAATCGGCAATGTAGTCGGGCAGGTCAACGATATCTACGGCCGTATCTTCGATGCATGCCACCGCTTTGGGGTCACCAGGGATATTCGCCAGAATGCCGAGCCCCGCCGAACGCAAAGCCCACACCTGTTTGGTCTGCGGGCCGTAGACAATGGGGAAGGCGTAGCCCCTCCCGGCATCCCGAAAGTCCTGCTCCAACTGGGTTACTTGTTGCTCCAGTTCGTCGGGCGTATCCGCTCGCAGTTCGATCATCAGGATCGCTTCCGGATCGTCCTGTACGAAGAAGCGATTCTTCTGCTGTTCGATGTTTTCCTTGGTTAAATCCAGGATGATCTTGTCCATCAGCTCGCAGGCGTACGGACGATGGGCCATGGCGATGCCGACGGCCTCCATGCTCTCATCGATGGATTCAAAGTGGGCGCAGAGCACGGCCACCTCTTCGGGAGGCAGCGGATCCACATGGAGCTTGAGCTCTGTGGTAAAGGCCAGGGTTCCTTCGGAGCCCGTCAGGAGTGTACAGAAATTAAAGGGAGTGCCTTCCGGATGGAACGGCTGCTGCTCGATTAGTTCATCAATGGCGTATCCCGTGTTGCGGCGGTGGATGCTGCGTTTGGGAAACTCCGCCCGAATCCGCTCCTGCCGGTGCGGGTCGGATAAGCTCGCGTAGATGTGCTCGTAGAGTCGGCCCTCCAGATTATCCTGCTGCCGCTTTTGGTGAAATGCTTCCGCGGATAGGGAGCTGAAAGTGACTTCCGAACCATCCGACAGCAACACCTGCATCGAGAGTACGTGATCGCGGGTGGTGCCGTAGCGAATGCTGGTGGTGCCGCAGGAGTTATTTCCCACCATGCCTCCGAGCATACAGCGGTTGGCGGTGGAGGTATTCGGCCCGAAGAACAGGCCGTGCGGACGCAGTGCGGCGTTGAGCTCGTCGCGAATGACGCCGGGTTGCACCCGCACCCAACCCTCGTCGGGATTGATTTCCAGAATCCGGTTAAAATACTTACTGATATCGACGACAATCCCCTTGCCGACCACCTGGCCGGCCAAACTCGTACCTCCGGCCCTCGGGATCAAGCCGATTTGCTCCTCATGAGCAAAGCGGATTAAGCGTTGCAGATCAGCCGTGGTTTTGGGCACGGCAACCGCCAGTGGTCGCTGCCGGTACACGGAGGCATCGGTGGCGTAGAGCATCCGGTAGAGGGGATCGGTATGCAATTCACCATCCAGCTCGGCCGCCAGTCGTTCGAAGTTAGGGGTATAGGGTTGCTTTGTCATTACCGCTGTTACACTTTGTTTTACGGGTTAAAATTACAGCGATGTGTTTGTTCGTAATGTCATATTCACTCTTATGAAGACGCTTGTCTCCCCAACTTCTCCGGTGGCGGGAGGCTGGCGTGGTACTCCCGGCTGACCAGTTGGGCATACTCTTCGAGCAGGTGGAGGATGCGCTCGCGGTTGGTCGATTGAAGGATGAATCCGAGGTGCTGCTTCTTGTGCAATTTCCAGACGATCTCCGGAGCATCAAACGGAGCCATATCGGGCCACTCAAAGCGGGAGAGGCTAACGAGTAGCCCTGCAAATTGCCGGTGGACTTGCGGACATGCGTACGCCTCCCCCCGAAACTGCGCAACTTCGAGTCGTGCCCACTCCGACCAGAGGTTAACGCCGGTGGCGTAGTTCACCATTTCGGCAATATGGGCGCCGCCTACGCGGGCTGAGGTTTCCAGAAAGTAGTATTCGCCATTCGCCCCGCGAATGAACTCCGAGTGGGACGCACAATGCTGCAATCCGAATGCCTGAAATACGCGTTCGGTGAGCTGGCGGAGTGCTACGTCATCGGGGCTGCCAGCCGGAAGCGTAGCTGTTCGGAAGACCCCGCCGCCGTGTGACACTTCCAGTGGGGTATTGACGTACTCGGACACCTGGCAGAAACGCATCTCGCCCTGGTATACCAATGAATCGGTATGCAAGACTGCTCCGGGACGAAACTGTTCGATGAGGTAACCGTGCCGTTCCTCCCCTAGTTTTTCCAAATGCTGCCAAAGTTGCTCTGCGCTATGCATTTTGTGAATGCCCGCAGCACTAGCCTCTGAGCGAGGCTTCACGACCCAGGGAGGCTCCACCCGCCGGGTAAATTCGTGGATATCCGCGTCGTGAAACAAGGCCGCAAAATACGGAACGGGAATACCGGCCTCGGCCGCCCGCAACCGCATGGCGAGTTTGTCGCGGAAGTAGCGAGCCGTCGTTTGCCCCATCCCGGGGATGCGGAACTGCTCGCGCAGGTAGGCCGCCTTCTCGACATCGAGGTCGTCGAGAGAAACAATGCGGTCGATTTTCTTTTTCCGCAACAACCAGGCAAAGCCCTGGGCGATTGCCTCTAGGTTTTTCGGCTTGTTGCTATCGCTTTCGAGGTAGAAAAACTCATCGACGGCCTCCCGGGGCCAGTACCCGTCTTTTAGCGTCGTATCGGTTAGCAGATAGACGGTACAACCGAGTTCTTTGCAGGTGCGCAGAAAATCTGCGCCCTTGTAGTAGAAGGAAATGCAGAAGATAGTCATACTCAAAAGTACGCCTACTCGACCAAGCTTTCCAAATAGGTGATCAATAAACGAATGCCAAATGCGGTTGCCGATCGATCTTTGGCGTACTCAGAGGCCGACAAGGCGACCCCGGCGATATCCATATGAGCCCAGCGGGGATGATCATCGGTAAAGAATTCGAGAAATTTCGCGGCCGTAATGGCCCCCGCGATGGGTTTCCCGCTGAGATTGCGAATATCGGCGATGTCGCTTTTCATAGCTTCTCCGTATTCCTCCCAGAGCGGTAACCTCCAGAGTTTTTCGCCACAGTGCTGCCCGCTCTGCAGCAAGGAAGCTGCCAGTTGGTCATCCTTCGAAAAGAGTGCGCCCGCGGCATACCCCAGGGCCCGCACGGCGCTGCCTGTGAGCGTTGCCAAATCGATCAGAATGCTTGGTTGGTAGTGTTTCACCGCGTAGTGGAGGCCGTCGGCCAGGATTAGGCGTCCTTCGGCATCCGTATCGATGATTTCGATGGTCTTGCCGCTGTAGGATGTGATTACATCGCTTGGCTTGACGGCCTTGGCATCGACGGAGTTGTCGGTAACCGGCACGAGACCGACCAAATCGATAGGCAAACGGAGACGAGCTGCTGCTTCGATGGTTCCGATTACAGCAGCGGCACCGCCCATATCGCTCTTCATCAGATGCATGTTGTTAGACGGCTTGATGGACACTCCGCCCGTGTCGAAGGTAACGCCCTTACCGACCAAAACCACCGGCTGTTCCGTCTTTGCTCCGCGGTGGCGCATCTGGATGAAACAAGCCGGATCGGGGCTGCCGCTGTTTACTGCCAGGAGCCCTCCGAATCCCTCTTTGGCACACCGCTCCTTATCCCAGATTTCTACGTCAAAACCCACCTCCGCCCCAGCGGCTTCCACCCATTCGGCAATATCCTGCGGCCGCTTGTAGTTACTGGGCGCATTTACCAGATCGAAAATGCGCAACTGAGTAGTTGCCAGCGCCCGGGCCGACTCTATGGCCGGTTTCATCGCATCGGAGGCACCTCCTACGAAGAGTTCGGAATCCGGGCCTCCAAAGGGATAATCAGTGGTATCCGCGGTTTTAAACCGGCCAATCTGGTAGGTTCCTAATAGCAGGCCGTTGATGCAGGCTTCCAGGAAATAGGGCGAGAAATCGGTCGGAACCCCCAAACCTACCCGCTGAGGCCAGTGGGCCGCATGATGGTGGGCCAGTCGGCGGGCTGCCTTTAGAAAATCCTGGAAGGAATGATCGCCGTTAGGACCGAAAAAGAGGAGTGTCGTACCGCTTGGAAGCAGGAGTTCGTATCCCTTGCGCAGCACTTTTAGGGGTTTTTGCTGCAAATGGGGAAGGAGGTCATCGGGTAGTAGGGCGCTGTAGTGATCTGCCAGAGTGGCTTCATCGAGAATTGGTAAGAGAATGAGGGAGGTAGCTTCGCGCAGTTGCCCGACGGCAGGGATGGTAGAAATAATCATTTAAAAGGTTTTGGCGATTCCTTTATGGGTTTTGTTCTCCGTAGTATAGCCACGTAAGTGCCCGGGGAAACTCTTGCCCCCAGCGCACTTCGTTGTGCTGCCCGAAAGGATCGATGGATAATTCAAATTGAATATGCTCGCTATGGGTTTGTGTATGCAGTTGACTGCGAAATCGTTCCAGGTTCGGGATCATGGTTTTTCCTTCCTGCCCTCCGCCGTAAAGATAGATCCGGCCGCTGAATTGCCCGCGCATTTGCAACAGATGAGCGGCGATTTGGGGCGCTACCCACAACGACGGGCTGAAAATCATCAGCCTGGAAAAGGTCCTTGGAAACATCAACCCTGCGTAGATACTAATCAAACCTCCCATCGAGCTGCCTCCGATGCCGGTAAACTCCCGATCGGGTATGGTGCGAAAGCGTTCATCGACGTAGGGTTTGAGCACATTCGTTAAAAATCGGGTATACTCTTTTCCCTGCCCCTCCCCGAGACGCGTACGAAAGGAAGGGGTGAATTCCAGAACGCGTTCCTCCGCAGCGTGGTCGATGGCGACGATGATTACGTCTCCCAGACCCTGTTCACTCAGCACTGCCAGGCGTTTATCTACTGCCCAATTACCGAAGGGCGCATAGTCGTCGAATAAGTTTTGCCCATCTTGTAGATACAAAACGGGATAATGCCGGTCCGTTTCGTAATAATTGTGGGGCAACAGGGCGGTAATGCGCCGCGTGCGAATAAAGCGAGGAATGGCGAACGGCTCCTCGATCGGTTCCAGCCGGGGTAGGAAGGACTCCTGGAAAAAGCGCCCCCCTTCCGTCCAGCGGGCTACCCGATCTTCCCGATAGGTTATTGTCTTTGGGATGCGCCGGTTGTTGATCGGATTGCCGAAGCGATCGACTTCCACCTCCGACCAGTCGCCACGGGTATACTTGTATTCAATCGTTTCCGGCCACGCCTCCGATACGGTAACCTCTTTGGCATACCGGCTCGAACCAATGGGCTCCAGCCGGTAGCGCGGATCGCCCGCCTGCCAGTTGTTAAATGTTCCTGCTAGAAAAACCGGCCGCCCGTCTCGTGCAGGATGGGTCATCTCGAAGCGAATGGCCTGCATAGTGTCTGAAGGTTAGCCCATAAAGGTACAAATCGCCGCGAATGCCCCACGAGTATTTTGTGCATCTTTGACGCAAACAGATCAACACATGGGAAACACCTACTGGGGGATCGATCTGGGCGGCACCAAAATCGAAGGTGTCGTACTGAACACGACCCGGGATGTACTCTTCCGGCATCGAATCCCTACCGAACAATCCGGCGGCTACGAACACATCATCGCCCGCATCATCGAATTGATTCACGTGCTCGGACAGGAAACCGGATTACTTCCCGAAAGCGTCGGCATCGGAACCCCCGGCACCACCGACCCATCTACCGGATTGCTCAAAAACAGTAACACCGTCGTTCTGAATGGGAAGCCCTTTCACGCCGACTTACAGGAAGCGTTGGGTATCCCTGTTTTTATGGCCAATGATGCCAATTGCTTCGCCTTCGCCGAAACGGTGATGGGCAGCGTTCAATCGGAAATGCCCGAAGCGAAGACCGTCTTTGGAGTTATCATGGGCACCGGCGTCGGAGGGGGCGTCGTCATCGACGGCCAACTACTTACGGGAGCACAGGGGATTGGCGGCGAATGGGGACACATGCACCTCGACGACAGCGGAGGAACCTGCTACTGCGGCCGCACCGGTTGTGTGGAAACCATCATTTCCGGCCCTGCTCTCGAGCGCTTCTACGCCGGCCGGAGTGGTACCCAGCTGAAATTAAAGGAAATTGTCAGCAGACACCTCCTCGGTTCGGATGCCGAAGCCTCCGCCACCATCGAACGGCTGCTTCACTTCTTCGGCCGCGGCCTCGGCAATGTGATCAACATCCTGGACCCCGATGTCATCGTACTCGGTGGCGGCCTCGGCAACATCGATCTACTCTACACCGAGGGCATAGACCGCGTTGCCCAAAATGTCTTCAACGACCAGCTGGGCACCCGCTTCCTCCGCCCCAGCCTGGGCGACAGCGCCGGGGTGTTTGGCGCAGCCATGCTGGTCAGGTGATGAGGTGGCGAGATTGTGAGTTATTCGCCACCTCACCACCTATCCTACCACCCCGGTAAGATATTCACCCCGAAGTTGAAGGTACCTCCTTCTATCAGGGGGCGGGCGTAGAAGGGCTCTATGATCAGGGCGCCAAAGACGTTGACCCGCATGGAAACCCCTGCCGTAAAGATGGGATTCACCTTGGGAAAATCTATCAGCTCTTCTCCCTCGAACACGATGGGTTCGCCGTTTTCATCGAGGCGGAAAATCGGATCCCTGAATTGATCGAAGGACGTCCAGGCAATTCCGCCGTCGATGAAGAAGTTCAGATCGGCAAACAGGAAGCTGGAGGGCAGCAAAGCCAGCTGCCGCGGCCCCGAGAAAGGAATCCGGACTTCAAAGTTACCCACGGCAATTTTACTGCCCACCAGCTCATCAAAATCCCGATCTGCCAGGGCGAGTGCATTCTGAGCATCGTCGATGTTTAGCCCCCGGACGAATCCAAAGAAGCTATTGCCAAGATAGAAAGGTGCAAATTGCTCGCTATCCGATCCGTACCGCCCGTAATGCAAGGCACGGAAGGCCAATCCGATCGGCTTGAGGAACTTGTAAATCCGAAAGTCGGCAGTCACTGAAGTAAAGTTGAAGTCGCCAAAATTCTGACCGATTCCAACCCGCATCCGCCGGCCGTCCAGGGGGGCCGTCAGTCCAAATACGGAGTTGTCGAACACCAGGGCCGTTTCTACCGACCCGAACGAGAACCCTTCCGGCTCTTCTTCCTTTACGCGATCGCGATCGATCGACACCAGGCGGCCAAAGGCGTCGTATTCGTATACAAATCGATCCAGACGGTTGCTGTACAGCCCGTAGGAGACACTGCCCTCCACGCGCATGGTCGTGCTGAAGGGAAGCTGCGCGAACAGGGAGGCCCGATCTTCGAAGAGACGCAGAATATCGAGGGTGTCCCGATTGTCGAAACGCGAGACATCCTGGAAACCACCGGTGCGGTAGGGGATGTGGGAAAAAGAACCGCCCCAGTTGATTCGGCTATCGCGATTAATGTACCCAGCCGACCCTCCGAAATCGGAGATCTCTCCGTTGAGTGCCAGGTTGGTAAAGATTTGACTGTTGCCCAAAATATCGCTGAACAGCAGCTGCACGCCACCCGCCGCACCGGCGGTCGTTCCGAAGGCACTGCTCGTACCCACTCCGATGCCGGCGCCCCCACCGACGTAATCGAGTTTGAATTCCGGTTTGTAAGGCACCTCCACGATGCGCTCCTCGGCGAGAACCGTATCGATCGTCAGGTTATTGAGCTGTTCATCGACTACGAGCGGGGCCTGTGGATTCAGCCGGGGTAATCGGGCTGCCGAGAAGTCGACCTCCGTCGGATCGACCGGAGTATTGAGCAATTGTTCGGGGGCCGCCTGATACAGGCTGTATCCATTTTGTGAAAAGTAGGTGTATATGAGTCGATTCCGCTTGCGGTCGATCGATATAGCGGGTGCGTAGTGGGTAATGCCGCTCACTCCGCTCAGCAGGTCGGTCAGTTGTACCACCTCGCCGGTAGCCGGGTTCAGGCGGTAGATATTGCGGTACCCGTCCCGGTTGGATAAGAACACGATGTTGCCGTCGGGGTCTTCGGTCGGGTCTAGGTTATCCGCACCGGGGAATACGTCGAAGGGCGTGATTTCGCCGCTCGTCACGTCCAAAGCGGCCAGGTTAAAGCGCCAGGCACCATAGTTGCGGCGGTTTTGCGAGCGCGCGATCTGATCGGTGGCGAAGTAAATGGTATTTCCATCCGCCGACCAGCTCGGGTGGGTTTCGCTGTAAATATCATCGGTCAGTTGCGTCACCCGTTCGGAGCGAAGGTTGTACTGGTAGAGATCGTGCTGACCATCCACCAGGCCGGATACTACGATGTTCTGCCCACTAGGCGACCAGGTGGGGTTCGTAAAGGCCGGCACTCCCGGGATGGGCGTTTCAATAACGGTTTTTCCGGATTCGGCATCGACTACCAGCAGGATGTTGTCTCCCTTTGAAATGCCGACAAAGGCAAACTGGCGGCTATTGGGCGACCAGGTCCCGGAACTTTCAATGTAGTTGAAGTCATCGATGTGGCTAGACCGGCGGCTACTGGCTACTTTGCGCTTAACCTCGCCCGTTCGGGCGTCGGCCAGAAAGAGATCGATGGAAAAGAGATCTCTCTCCGAGAGAAAAATAACGTAACGCCCATTGGGGCTAATTTCGGGAGCCACGTTTATGCGCCCACCGGTATTGCGACCCTGACTGATCAATTCCTTGCCTACAAATCGCTCCTTTTTTCCCTCGAGATAGGGTTCGTAAAACCGCTTCATGCCATCTACCCACAGGCGGCTAAGGTCATTCAACTCCATACCCAGTGTAATGCGAGTACTGATTTCGAGGCCGTATTTGGCCGTATTCTCGAAATAGGGCGCAATGATTTGGTCTCCTCTCAGCCCAGTAACAAAGGCCCAAAAGGCCTGACCGTAGCGATAGGGAAAATATCGGGGATTGTTCAACGCTCGGAGCGTCGGGACGTCATCGTTCAACACGGCATCCCGCATCCACATGGCCGTATGCGGATCAACCCCGCCGATGGATAAGTATTCTGCCAGCCCCTCGACCATCCACAGCGGCAGGTTGCCCAGGTTGCGCAGGTTGGTGCTGTCGCCATTGATGACCATGTTGTACTGGAAGGCGTGCACCAGTTCGTGGCCGAGCACGTGGTGGGTCTGCTGATTAGACATGGCGATCGGCAGGACCACCCGGTTTTTGAAGGCCTCCGTAACGCCACCGGTACCAATCCCGATCGCGCCGCTGATGGCGTTGGTCTGCTGGAAGTCGGAGTGATTGGCGTAGATAAGCAATGGATTCCGTTGCAGGAAGGTGTTGTTGAGCACCGACCGGTGGGCCTGGTACCATTCTTCACTGAAATTCAGCAGCTCGGAAATCGCACGCTGGTTTTCAATATAAGTGTATAAGTCAAAATTAGGACTCTGATAAACTTCAAATTCGAAGTTCTCGTAATTTGGTTTGTTGCGCCCAAAATACTGCGCGGACGTCACCGTAGGGAGCAATCCAAGCAAGAGTAGGAAAAGGGCGCTTATCTGGAACGGTCGATTCGTTAACATATCAAATGATGTTTGCGCGATCCACGGCCTTGTTGTTAAACTAAAAGAAGGCGGTGGTGGTAGATTGTTCATAAAGCGCTGACGATTGAAGGTTTATTTCCTTTTTAAAACCACAAGACGCCGAAATTAGGTGTAGAAGGTGGGTGTTGGAGTCGTTAAAAATCTTTTAAAGGCCTGACGATCGACGGCTACCCGACAGAAGGTTGGTCCAAACTCTTTCCTCATTTATCTCGTTGCCCTCTCAATGAGTTACCTCGTCGAGCATCCGAACCAGTTATCCGCGGTAGCGGCCCAAATTCTGCAGCAAGCGGCCGACCGCAGGGTCTTCACCCTGCAAGGAGAACTAGGTGCCGGCAAAACCACATTTATTCAACACCTTTGCCGGCAATTGGATGTCGAAGATGCGGTTACCAGCCCCACCTTTTCCATTGTGAACGAATACCGAATCGGCCCAAGCGGTGACCCCGTCTACCACCTCGACCTCTACCGCCTGCGCCATTTGGAAGAGGCACTCCAAATCGGTATCGAAGAATATCTCTACAGTGGCTATTATTGCTTCGTCGAATGGCCGGAACTAATTGAAACCCTGCTACCGGAAGATACCGTAAGGCTAAGTATTACTCCAAGCGGCGAATACAGGCGGAAAATTCTATTTTTGTAATTATGAGCGAAAAGGAGCGGAAAATCCAGCTTCCCGAAGAACTGACGGAGGGAAGGCTAAAGACCCAGCCGGAGACGTTACAAATCTCCCGAAAAGCTTCGGAGCTATTTATCGGGATACCCAAAGAAGTCACCCTGCAGGAAAACCGGGTGGCGATCGTCCCCTCCTCCGTTGCCACACTCACCAGCCGGGGCCACCGCGTATTAGTCGAGCAGGGCGCGGGAGAGCCCTCGCGCTTTTCCGATCACGTCTATTCGGAGCGAGGTGCCGAAATCGCCCAATCGGCGGAGGAAGTCTACAAACGGGCCGACGTGATTGCCAAGGTAGCCCCGCCTACCATCGACGAGATCGACCTAATGCATCCGAACCAGGTGCTGATTTCTCCGCTTCAATTACCCATCATCAGTGCAGAATACATCTACCGCCTCCGCCAAAAGCGCGTGATCGCTCTGGCAATGGAATATATAAAGGACGAGTCCAACACCTTTCCCATTGTTCGGATCATGAGCGAGATGGCTGGACTAAATGCCGTGCTGACCGCCGCCGAGCTCCTCTCCAACACCGGCGGTGGGCCGGGCGTACTTATGGGCAGTATTTCGGGCGTGCCCAGCACCAAAATCGTGATCCTCGGGGCGGGAGTCGTAGCTGAATACGCCATCCGCGCCGCCCTCGGATTGGGCGCCGAAGTGCGGGTATTTGACGATAATATCTACAAGCTCAAACGACTACAAAATCAGGTGGGGCGCCCGTTGTACACCAGTTCCATGAATCCGGTGTTTCTCGAACGCGAATTACTCACTTGCGAGGTAGCCATCGGTGCCATCCACGCCGAATCGGGCCGCGCTCCCATCGTGGTCAGTGAGGAGATGGTCGAAAAAATGAAAAATGGCTCCGTCATCATCGACGTCAGCATCGATCAGGGGGGCTGTTTTGCCACTTCGGAAGTGACCTCGCTCGACAAGCCGACCTTCATCAAGCACGGCGTCACGCACTACTGCGTGCCGAATATTGCCTCCCGCGTCAGCCGGACGGCCTCCATCGCCGTCAGCAATATCCTGACTCCCATCCTGCTCAAAACGGAAGGGGCCCACAATTTTGAGCGGCTGCTCTTCCGGCATCCGGGGCTGCGGCACGGCGTGTATACCTACAAAGGCTGCCTGACCAATAGCTACCTGGGGCAGCGCTTCGCCATTAAATCGACGGATTTGGATCTGCTGATGACTTCTTCGCTATAAGTGAGGAGTGAAGTTTTTTTCACTCCTCACTCAAACTCACACTAATCAATCACGATCATCTTTAGGCCTTCTACTAGGGTGCCGTCTTGCTTAGTCACTTTCAGCAAGTAAACCCCTGCCTGTAAGGTGCCTCGCTGAAGCTCGTAGCGGTGCGTGCCAGCGGGCAATTCCGGATAGGACTGTACTAGGCGACCGTCCGCGCTGTACAGCTCCAGCTGAAGCGGTTCATTACCGAATGCTCCAAATTCGATCCACGTGCGGTCGACCACCGGGTTCGGAGCTAGCCGTACTTTATTATCAGAAGTAGATTCGATTTCCAGCGGCAGGAAATAATTATTTCGGTCCGTACGCACTTCTACCAGGTAGCTGCCACCGATCAGGTCCTTGCGCTCCAGGTGCACCTCCTGGCTGCCCGGCGCGGGGAATATCCGATCGTACAGCACCCCTTCCAGATTGTAAATAGATACCTGCGTGACCGCATCCTCAAGTAGAGAAAGATCCAATTTAGCTTCGCCCACCATCGGGTTTGGCTGAATGGGGTCGTACTGATCCGAAGCGGTAATTTGCGGATTTCGAACGGCCACAGCCCGGTAATGAATAGGCTCCTGATCTTGCTTATAGACCAGGCCGTAAAGACCCGGATTCAAGTTTTCTCGGAACAGTTGGAGCCGACCCGTTTTTAGGTCTTCGCCCGACCAGGTACGCACCACCTGATCGTTGAAGTTGACCAATTCGATGCTGGTAAGGCGACCTGCGAAGGCTGCAAAATCCACTTCGGTATCGAAGTAGAGATAGACCGGGCCGGAAGTAAGAGCCGGGGCCGCATTGCTGCGCCCGTTGTTACAATCGTCTCGGTACAGATTGAAACCCACCCGGGCAAAATACAGGGCAGGCAGCGCACACGTGATATGATCCAAATCTCCGACGTCGAAGGCGTTAATCTCGTACCGCTTCCAAAATAGATACCAGGGAATATTGCTGCGCTGGACATCTCTTGCTTTAATAGCGTTTTCAAAAGTCACGCGTTCGTCCGTGTCGCAGTAGTACATGGCCGTGGGCGTCAAGTTGAAGAAATCGAACACGTTGTTGGATTCCAGGCATTGATTGCGCAAATCGCTGGTTGGAAATCCAGCGAGGTAATTGTCATCGAAATACTCCTGCCAGGGAAGGGTCACCGCTTCGCGGGCATTGGGATCCTGACTCAGGATAAATTGTTCGTACGGGTCTGCGATGAACTCCGGTTTCAGTACGTTCGCGGTATTGCAGAAATCCAGCGCAGGATTCGCGTCACACTGCGCTACCTGACAGCCCGCCAGGACGAGCAGGGTAAGTTCGGGGGCCGGATAGGCTGGATTATTGAACGTAAAATCGAACTGCGTATCGGACAAATCGTAGGCCCCGGCACTGGGGCCGGCAAAGTCGACATCGAATTCGTGCGGAAAGTCGCGGGTGATGCTGCGAAGGGTAGCCATAGCGGCGTGCCCGCCCTGCGAATGACCAGTCAGGAAGGTCTGCTTGCTCGTGGGTACCCGCAGAGCCTCGGCGATTTTTCGGGCAGCCCGCATCAAATCGATGGAAGCAGCGGCCTCCGTGCGGGCATCGAGATAGGGGTGGTTTTCAGCCGCTCCCTCTCCGTATCCCACGTAGTCGGGGGCAACGGTCAGATAACCCGAGCCGGCTAACCCCAGGACGGCGATGAAGTCGGCCCCAAAGTTATCCGGCTGCGACGGTACCTGGTCGCGGCCGACGATCGTACCATGATCGTACAATACAATTGGCAGGGAACAACCCGTGTACTCGGGAATGACCACGAGGCCCGTGGCCGGAGCTACCCCGCCGTGCACATCCAGAGTGTAGTACTTCACGGAGTAACCCGTGAGACGATACTGGACGTTGATGAGCAAATTGACCAGAAACGGAGGGATGAAAAATCCATCCAGGCGTTCGCGGATTTCCAGCCTGGACTCCAGTGGGCTAAAATCAAATACCTCCTGGACCTGAGGGAGGCCGTTTTCGCACACAACATCACCCCGCTGAGGAATGGTGTTGGAACAACTGGTGTAGGTGTTGGCCTGAGCTTGCATTCCCAATGGGAACAGTAGATAGCATACTAACAAGGTGGTAATAAATGGGCGCATAGGAATTTATTGAGTTAATAATATCTTCTTGGGGGCCAATTAACCTCATTGGCTCAAAGATGGCACGACGAAGGTGCCGCGCCGAGATGCAATCAGCCCGCTACATGAATGTCAGTAATGGATTCCCTGACGGGAGGATGAAGTTAGAGGAGTATGTCTTGGCTGCTAATCAAAAGCAGCAGCCCAAAAAATGAAATGGGGGATTTCGTATCGTTAAATAAACAATTTTTACAACAAAAAGCAAGGGTTGTGGAATCATTTTAGGCTGATAATCGTCCGCAGGGTGCCGGGCACTTCCAAAATGAGATCCGGCCCATACAGCCCCGCCGGCGTATGAAACCCCGGCTGTACCGATCCATCCAATACGCGCTTTACGATGAGCAAGCTCGTGATGGCGGTCATGGTATAGCCCTCCGGCCCTTCCAGCCGGGCGGCGCGGCGGTCGCCGGCGGCGTTTTCGACTTCGCCCCAGACGAGGCTGTGACCATCCATGCGCGCTTCTTCTGAGGGGCCGTCGGGGCCTCGATTTACACGGTTCTGTACGAGCGACCGCACCCAGGGCTGGCGGAGGAGCCAATTGAACGCCCGCTGGCGCTTAACCCACCGGTAACGTCGGGGCGAAATGGCCATGTACACCTCGATGTTGGGAATGCCCGTGGTGTGGTAGGCCGTCGATACGTCGCCCCATGGAATGGTCATTGCAAAGCGCTCAAACGACTCCTTAAACGGGATGATGCGGGTGCGGTGCCCCAGCGGTACTTGCTTAATTTTCCCTCCTTCGCGTACTGCTCCGGGTGCTCCGAGGTTATCGGTCATAGTGCGGGTGGTACCGCGGGAAAAGCCTGCCTGCAAGCCGCTAAATGCGAGGCGCAGGTGGGTGGCGTCCGGCAACAGGCCGGCGAGGAAAGCCGCCAGGCAGTCGGTCGGTACCACGTCGAATCCGGTGCCGGGCATCAGCAGAATACCCGCATCGATAGCTTGCTGATGCCGCCCGGCAGTTGCTTCGAAAACCGGTAGCTCTCCGGTAATATCCAGATAGTGGGTGCGGGTTTGGAGGCAAGCCTCCTGCATGGGGTCGGCAGTATACTTGAAGGGGCCGGCAGCATGTAAAACGAGGGGCACTCGCTTCAACGCATCGAGCAACGCTGGCCGATCGTCTAGCGAAAATACCCGAGACGGGAAGCCGGTAGATTTAGCGAGTGCGGCTAGCTTCGTGGAAGAGCGCCCGGCAAGTAGCGGTTGCAGGCCGTACTCGGCGGCCAGAGAGGTGATGATGCGGCCAGTATAACCGTAGGCGCCGTAGAGTAAAAAATCGGCCATGGCAATCGAATTTATGGGCCGGTGCTTATTGCTGTTGCAACGGATTCCAGCCCTGTGCCTGCAGATCGTGGATGTTGCCTCCCTTGGTGTGTAGCTTGACGCCCTCACTGGCGGGCGTGATTTCACCGGCGATGTAAATATCCGGTAGGTAGCGGACTTTTTCTACATCTTTCGGGTCAATGGTAAATAATAACTCGTAGTCTTCCCCCCCATTTAACGCGCAAGTGATGGGATCCAGGTTGAAGGTGATGGCCTGCATCTGGGCATCGGGGTGGATCGGCACCCCCGATTCTTCGACGATCGCCCCCACCTCCGATTGATGACAAATGTGAAAAATTTCACTGGACAACCCGTCGCTGATATCAATCATCGCAGTGGGTACAAGGTTGTTCTTGGCGAATTCCGCGATGACGTCGGCACGTGCTTCGGGCTTGAGCTGCCGCTCAATGAGGTAGGACTGCTCCTCCAATTCGGGCTGCATGGTTGGGTCCGAAAGATATACGGCTTTCTCCCGTTCCAGGATTTGCAGCCCCAGATAAGCTGCCCCCAGGTTTCCCGTTACGCAGATCAAATCGCCGGGTTTTGCACCATTGCGATAGGTAATGCGCTGGCGCGTGGCCGTGCCAATGGCCGTCACGCTGATCACCAGTCCGCGCAGGGAGCTGGTCGTATCGCCGCCGACCAAATCCACCCCGTAAAACTCACATGCCAGGCGGATGCCGGCGTAGAGTTCCTCGACGGCTTCTACCGAAAATCGGTTGCTGAGCGCTACCGAAACCGTGACCTGCCCCGGCTGCCCGTTCATTGCATAAATGTCGGACAGATTGACCACCACGGCTTTGTAGCCCAAATGCCGCAGCGGGGTATACATCAAATCAAAATGGACGCCTTCTACCAGCATATCGGTGGAAACCAGCACGGGGGTATCGCCGATCTGAATGACGGCGGCATCATCCCCAATGCCCTTTACGGTAGAAGGTTGCCGGAGTTGGAAGGGGCGCGTCAGGCGATCGATGAGGCCAAACTCGCCGAGACTAGCTATTTCGGTGCGTGTAGGTTCTTCGGACATACACACAACAACCGACGCTTCGTGCGAAAGGTTGATGTGCTACATGGACTCGATGTTCTCCAGCAGCTGTTCGGTCAATTGGTAATCTTCGCCGGTTTTTTTGGCAAAGTCGATCGCTTCCTGCGCAAACGCCTTTGCCGATTCCTTGTTGCCGAGCTTGAAGTGCAGGGCTGCCAGGGTATCGAGGTTGAAGTACTTCCGATCGAGTTCGACCGAACGCTCGGCCCATTTCAGCGCCTGCGCCAGCGCCGCTTGATCTTCGACACTTTCGTAAAAGTTCCAGGCTACTTCGTTGAGTTGATCGGCATCTTCCATGCCGAAGGCATTGGTGTACCGAATAGCCGCGTCGACAAATTTTTCCTGATCGCCCGACATGCGATAGTAATTCATCTCGAAGCGGGCCGACAGCATCGGTGCCAGGCTGGGGTAGGCCTTGGTGTATAGCTCCTTCATTTGTTGGGGGGCGGGCAGCGTGCGCTCCCCCTTCAACAATTCCCGATTGATGAGATTGACGACAAACTCATTGATGGCCGTTGTGCCGAAAAGCTCCTGAAAATCGGCCCGGTTTTCGACCAGATAGTCGAAGAAGGGCGAGTTGGGCGAGTCGATGGTCATGATGATCATCCGCAGGTGTTCCTCCGTCGACCAGTCATCCTGGGTCTCCAGGTACGCGGATACGATCTCTCCGGCGCGCGAATCGTTTACTTTCGAAAGTTCGGAAGCATATTTTTTCAGAAAATCCGGAGCGCGTTCTCCCTCCTGAAAACGCACTTCGAGTTGGCCCAAACCATCACCATCGGTCACCTGCTTTCCCAATGCAAGAAATGCTTCGATGGGCTGGTACCCTAGCCCGCGGTGAACCAGCTTGCCGTCGCCATCTACGAATAAGAACGTCGGGTAAGCCTGTACTTCGTACTGGCGGGCGATCGCAGGCCCTTCGCCCTTCTCCATGTCGATCTTGGCGTTGATGAAGTGCTCGTTGTAGTAGGCCCCTACCGCATCGTCCGTGAACACCCGACTGGCCATCATTTTGCAGGGACCGCACCAGGTCGTGTAGGCGTCGACAAAGACAATCTTATCTGATTGTTGGGCTTCAGCGAGAATTTCCTCCCAACTACTGGAAGAAAATTCGATGCCCTGTCCGTAGGTAATCAAACTGATGGAAAGCAGAAGGGAAAACAGGAGGTATTTCATGCGGTTGTTCTTTATTCAAAGACTAGACGCCGGGATCGACCAGATATTGCCTCGCTTATCTTCGAAATGTGCCTCCCCAGACACCTGTATTGCCCCGATCGTCCGTTACCTCTACCCGCAAATCGTGCGTACCTCGCTCGATGTGCCCGTCGAATTGGTGGAAGATGGTCTTGTTTTTCAAATCGTACTCGAACAACACCCATTCCCCATCGACCCAGGCGCTAACCTGTAGGTCTTTAGCCGGTCCTCCCGTAGCGAAGTTGTCTTCAATCCGAAACCGGATGCTGCTGCTCCGACGGAAATCGGCCCTTCCGAAACGCGGCGTTATTACGGGGGGTACTGTATCGATTTGGATGCAGTAGGGGCCGAAAGACATCGTTTTGCTGCTGAGTCGGCCATCGGCATCCCACTGCCCGCCCAGACTCACCGGTTGTTTGCCGGGCGGGCAAAGCGCCAGCACGGCTTTGTTGCGCAGTGCCGCCGGCAAAAGACCACGGGGGCGCAAAGCGAGCTCAACGGGTCGGTGAAGCGGCGTCAGCGGCTCGTGCAACTGAACGACATCCGAATAGATATCCTCACTCAGGTCGACCTGGCGCCGGTACTGCAGGTAACAATCTTCGTAGAGCGTGCCTTCGGGGAAAAAAGCATGAAACGTCCCGTCGTCGATGATGCTGGCTTCATCGTAGGGAAGGAAGTAATTGAAGGTCGCTTTCGAACTCGCGGGGGCGACTACAGCCTCCCGTTTGACGACGATGGGTAAATGCGACTGATTACCGGCAAAATCGGTCAATTCAACAGTGAGTTCCATCACCTCACCGGGAGCGATCATCAATTGCCCATCGCATTCCTTGTAAATGGGCAGTTCATTGCCCGGCATTCGGTAAAGCCGGTGGTACCATTTTCCGGTCACCTGTTTTTGGGTGTAATCAGCGTGCGCGTTGAGGTAGCGGCGTTCGCTGACGGGAACATCGTCTAGCAGGAACTCGTAGAGCAAGGTCGTATCCCTCCACAGCCGGGCACCGTAGATGCCGTTCCAGTTGTACAGGCCATTTTGCTGATCGAGTGCACCTATCGCCAACCCAAAGTGAGGGCCTCCGACTCGCAGCGTGTCGGGTCGGATCTGAAATTCGCCTTCACGCACCCGCCTGACGTCGTAGGAGGTTCCCATTAGCTCGTTTCCCCGGCTATCGAGTTCGTAGAGGCGCAGGCGACGCAGGCGCGGCGGCCGCGTATCGGTTACCGAGTAACCGAATGCCAAGGGATTCATAAAATGCTCCGTGCGCGTGTGCCGGATTTCGAAGTGCAGGTGTGATCCAAAGCTGTATCCGCGATTGCCAACTTCGCCGATTTTTTCGCCGCGTGCTACCGGCCAGGCACCGGGTGCCAGATCTAAATCGAGCTCAAACGATTGCCGGTCGTACTGCTCCCGACGTACAAGCGCGGTGATAGAATCCGCAAAGCGGTGCAAATGCCCGTAGACGGAGGTGAATCCCTCGGGATGATCGACGTAGAGCGCCTGGCCAAAACCGCCGTTGTCGACTACGATCCGGCTGATGTAGCCTTCGCCGATACTGTAAACGGGCGTGCCCGTGGCCCCGCGCAAATCGAGGCCTCCGTGGAAGTGATTCGAACGCAATTCCCCGAAGGTTCCGGTGAGCAGCATCGGCCCCAAAAGCGGTTGGCCGTACTGAGGCAGTGCCGGTCCGAAGTAGCGGAAGGCCGTAATCAGCAAGAGCCCCGTTGCACCCAAGAGGAGCATCAAATGTCGAAAGTGGCGAAATTGCTTCATTTACGTCCTAACTATGTAGTTGTGAAAAATAGGGATTCCGCAGGAGAAAAAAAGGCTTCTTCCTGCCGTAGTTCGGGGATTCCAACTTTTTTAACAGATCGAGTCGGCTTATTTTGTCCTAACCGTGTTTAGACAAATAAAGCGACTCGCTTGATTTGGTAGATAATTACTGTTATTTTTGCACCTTTTTTTCCCATTAGCTCCGCCCGGATGAGTGAACAGATCAAACATGAATGTGGCCTTGTAGTCATTCGATTGCTGAAGCCGCTGAGTCATTATCAGGAGAAGTACGGCTCTGCCCTGTACGGCCTGAACAAGCTGCAGTTGGTCATGCAGAAAATGCGCAACCGCGGGCAGGACGGAGCGGGCCTGGCAACCATTAAACTGGATATCGAGCCCGGGAAGAAGTACATCAGCCGCAAGCGATCCATTGAGCCGGATTATCTGGCCGATCTCTTTCGCAAAGTTCGGTATCATTTCAAGGATCTGAGCCCGGAGCAACTAGCTGATACCGACTGGCTCAAGGCAAACAAACCGTACACCGGCGAATTGCTGATGGGCCACCTGCGCTACGGCACCCACGGCGATAACAGTGTGGAAACCTGCCACCCCTTTCTCCGGCAAAACAACTGGATTACCCGCAACCTGATTTTGGCCGGCAATTTCAACCTGACGAACGTCGATGAACTGTTCGACGAGCTGGTAGAGCTGGGGCAGTATCCAAAGGAGAAGTCGGACACGGTGACGGTACTGGAAAAAATCGGCCACTTCCTCGACGATGAGGTACAGCGCCTGCACACCTGGTACAAACCCGACGGCTATTCCAATCGGCAGATCAACGAGCTGATTTACGACGGGCTAGATATCCAGCGCCTGCTGCGGCGCGCCAGCAAAAAATTCGACGGCGGATTTGTGATGGGTGGGCTGATCGGCCACGGCGATGCCTTCGTCATGCGCGACGCGGCAGGTATTCGCCCCTGTTTTTACTACTACGACGACGAAATCGTCATAGCGGCCTCGGAGCGCCCCGCCATCCAGACGGCTTTCGACGTACATATTTCCCATATTCATGAGTTGCAGCCGGGCCACGCGCTTATCATTAAGAAAAAGGGAACCGTTGCGGAAAAACCCTACGTCGATCCGCTCCCCCGAGCCGCCTGCTCTTTTGAGCGGATCTACTTCAGCCGGGGAAATGACCGCGACATTTACCTCGAGCGCAAAGAACTCGGGAGGCGGCTGGCTCCCTCCGTGCTGGAAGCAATCGACTACGACTTTCGCAATACGGTCTTTTCCTTCGTACCAAATACGGCCGAAACCGCCTTTTACGGCCTGATCGAAGGTATGGACGATGCCCTGAACGCCTGGAAAAAGAAAAAAATCCTCAAGCTTGGCCCCGACCTTCCGGAGCACAAGCTCGACCGTATCCTCAACACCAAAATTCGCACGGAAAAGCTGGTCGTAAAGGATGCAAAGTTGCGCACCTTCATCGCCGATACCACCTCGCGCGGATCGCTGGTGTCGCACGTTTACGACGTGACCTACGGCATTGTCGACAATGAGAAAGACACCCTGGTCTTGGTAGACGACAGCATTGTGCGCGGCACGACCCTCCGCGACAGCGTGTTGCAAATCGTTGCCCGACTGCGCCCCAAGAAGATCATCATCGTCAGCTCGGCCCCGCAGATTCGCTACCCCGACTGCTACGGCATCGATATGTCGAAGATGAATGAATTCATCGCTTTCCGGGCATTGGTAGCGCTATTGCGCGAGCATGGCCGCGAACACCTGCTGCAGGAGGCCTACGAACGCGCTAAAGCCCAGGAATGCCGCCCCACGGGCGAGCTGGCCAACGTAGTGCAGTCGTTGTATGCGGAGTTCTGCTACGAGTGCGTGTCCGAAAAAATTGCCCAGATCATCACTCCGGAAAATATCAAGCCGAAGATCGAAATCATTTACCAGCGCATCGAAGATCTCCGCGAAGCCTGCCCCGACAACAACGGCGATTGGTACTTCTCCGGCGACTACCCCACCCCCGGCGGCGTCCGCGTGGTCAACCGGGCGTTTATCAATTACATGGAGGGGAAGGATGTGCGAGCGTATTGATTAGATCTTAGGTATTAGATTTTAGATCTTAGTCCAAGTCAGCAGTGTCCGGTTATAAGTCAAAGATATTCAGCTGGTTATGACTATCCGGTT
>CAZDET010000009.1:0-108184 GCA_964504335.1 uncultured Saprospiraceae bacterium | reverse complement strand
AAAACTCTTTATTTGAACGACAATAATTTATAATCTGAGGGTACTCGATACGGTGTGCTTACCCCGGTTTTTTGGCCAAATGCGCCCTGCGTAAAATTATTGTTTACCTTTTGGCCCGGAAAAGAAGGCTATGCACATTCGAGTTATGAATTTCGGCAGGAAGGCTGATTGGCGTCAATTTCACGACGTACCACGCTATATCTACCGCAACGACCCCCATCACATTCCGCCACTCGAGACGGATATCGAGTCAATATTCAGCGAAAAAAGCACCGCTTTTCTAAAGGGGCCGAGCCGCATTTGGCTGCTCGAGCGCCCCGATGGGCAGGCAGTTGGTCGCATTACGGCCTTCATCGACACGGAGCGCAACCAGCAATTGGACCTTCCCGCGGGGGGAATTGGTTTTTTTGAATGCATCAACCAGGCCGAAGCCGCCCGGCTGCTGTTGTCCGCTGCCGAAGAATGGTTACGCGAGCAGGAGGTACTGGTAGTCGATGGGCCGATCAACTTCGGCGAACGCGACCGCTTTTGGGGCTTGCTGCGCCGGGGCTGGTACCCACCAGTCTATCAAGAATATTATCACCCTGCTTACTACCGCACCTTCTTCGAGAACAATGGCTACGAGGAGTACGAGCAGGTGCTGACCATGCGCGGCCAGCTGAGCGGCTTTCGCATGGAACGCATGCACAAACTGGCCGAGCGCATCATTCGCAATAATGGCTTTCACTGCGAGCGGGTCACCCGCCGTAACCTGCGGAAATCCGCCGCTTGGTTCGCACAAGTTTACAATGCCGCCTTTCACGAACGGCCCTACTTTAAACCCTTATCCTTCGAAAACGTCTATCCGGCATTTCGGGAAATGTTCCCGATATTCGACACCTATCTCACCTGTATTGCCTTCGATGGCGACAAGCCCATCGGCATTGTGGCGTTGCTTCCGGACCTCAATAAGTATTTTCGCGGCCTGGATGGCCGGCTACCGTGGTACCAAATTCCCCGGCTCCTCTATCGCGTGCATACTTTCCGGGAAACAGGCTGTAAAGGCATCGCCTTTGGCGTCGACACCGAGTACCAACGCCGGGGCGTCTTCCCCCTGATGGTCGACTACATGTATTTCGTCAACAACGAGCACAATCGGCGGCGCTACGAATACGTCGACTTATCCACCATCCGCGGCTGGAATGCCCTCATGGTCAAATCTTGCCAATCAATGGGCACCGAGCCCCACCGCGAGCACATGGCCTACCGCAAAGCCTTAGTCGATGATGTAACATGGACGCCCCTGGCACAAACAGACGTATCGCACGTGGAAATGGGACCTGTGCCGGAGGACCGTATTTATCCGACTTCCTAAATCAGTAAACATGCCGAGGGCGCATTTCCTGCTATACGCACTAGTCAGTCTGGCGAATACCCTGCTGCCCGCCCGCGGCCTCTGGCTGGGCACCATCACCGCATCCAGCAGCGCTGACTACCTACTCAGCCATAATGTACCGATCTCGGAGCGTTTCGATAACGTAGAAACTGCCCTCCGTGCCCTCTCTGCAGGCGATATCCATTTGCTCGTTTACGACCGCGCCGTGCTGGAGTATTTCATCGCACAATTGCAATTGGAAAAGAAAACCACCCTCCTACCCGTGCGCTTCAATCAGCAGTACCGCAGCTTTTATCTTCCCAAACGCAGCCCCCACCTCGAATGGATTAACCCGCTTCTGGTCCGAAAACTCAACGAAGCCTCCTGGCAGGATCTCCTCCGGAAATATGCGCTGGACGAGTAAATACTACTTCTCCCGCATTTCCTCCACCCCGTCCCAACCTTCCGGCAGGCCATGCTGAAGGTAGTAGTTACACCGATCCAGTATCACCTTTACCGTTTCATCTTCCGGGTTATTCTGGTAGAGTTGATTAAACAAATCCGCAGCTTCCTTGATTTGCTTGCCGCGCATTAGCTCTACCGCAGCATTGTACGCAGATTGGTAGCTGAACCTTGAATCCTTCGGAGATATCAACTCAAAAATTGAAATTACGTTAGACTTCCCTTTTACTTTTACAAAATCGAGAAACCGATAATGAAATGGGTGATCAGGGGGTAACTTTATGATGGTTTCTTCAGTGATGATGGTTTTAGCTTTGTAAAACTTGGTCAACCCTTCCACCCGCGAGGCGATATTTACCGCATCTGAAATGACGGTGGTTTGGAGGCGCTCTTTATTTCCAATCGTACCCAGTATCATTTGTCCAGTATGGATGCCGGCACCAATCTCTATAGGGGCTTTCCCCAAACGTTCTTGTTGCTCGTTGAACGATTCCAGAGCTTCTTCGAATTCAAGAATCGTATGCAGGGCCCATTCCGGTCCATCGGGGAAAAGGGCCATCACGGAATCCCCGATAAATTTATCAATGATTCCGTGATTTTGCTGGATGATCGGGACAAAGTAATTGAGGTAACTATTAATGAAATCAAATGTTTCCTGCGGACTTAGCGTTTCGGAAAGCTGGGTAAATTCCCGGATATCCGTAAACATAATGGTCATTTCCTGTTGGATCTGATCGCCTAAATGCACCTCTTCAATACTATTTTTCCCCAAATAATGAATAAACTCCTGTGGCACAAAACGCTTGTTTGACTCGTTTACATGCCTTAATCGTTGGTTGGCGGAGGCCAACTCCTGGGTTCTTGCCTCTACTTTTTCCTTGAAAAACTGCAATTGACTGATGATCTCTTCTTTAAGAATGGAAAAATTCTGCGTTAATTTCCCGATTTCATCTTTAGATTTCACCTGGGGGTTTTCTTCCTCAAGTGTAAAATTGCTGTCGACAAACCGCGTGATGTATACCGTTAGTTCTGTAAGAGGTTGGGTGATGCGGCTGGATATCAAGTAACTAAGCCAGATACTTACTACCGATAGGGCAATAGCAATGGCAATAAAAATGAAATTAAGCCGTAGGAACATTATTTGTTTTCGATCTCTCGCTTTTTTCATCAGATCGTCGAACCCCAGTTCCAGTGCTCGAATCCGGTTGTCTAATTCGAGTTTAAGGGCCGAATTATTCTTGATGCCAATTTCTTGGTCCAGACTCACTAATCGATTAAACTTCTGCTGGTAGCCGTCCAGGTGGGAATTAATTGCCCGCATCCTCGCGGAGTTGATCGTTGCCCTGTCATTTAATTCGTATTTGATTTGGCCTACGCGCTCATTTAACTGTTCTACATATCGTTCTTCATTTCTTATGATGTAGTCTTTCTCATGTCTCCTAAGGGTCAGTATATCTTCATTGGGAATTTCCGAAATAGCCTCCAGCCAGTGGGCATCTGCTCGCATTTGGCCTTCTAGCATAAAATCCTTGTATCCGCGTGCTCTGATTTTCTCCACAATGACCGCAAAAACCGAATCGATCTGCCCAACGGTGGATTCAAGCGTTTCAATTTCCTGGCCTAGCCCATGGGTTCTTTTTCCAATCGATACTTTGACTGCCGCTAATAATTCTAGGGTGCTATCGGTTAAGGTTTCATTCTGCTCAAGAAAAATACTTTCCCCCGTCTGAAAGAAATCCCCATTTTTGGTTTCATAACTGAAAAAATCTTTTTGGGCAACGACCTTGCGAAGCAGCGACAAATAGGAAGCTTCAATTAAGTTATTAGTATGTACAATGTTTTCTCGCTGCTGCAGGTACGCTACAGAAAGGACAATGATAATCAGGCTGGAACTGATGAATACCAAGAACCAAAACAAGAGGCGCTTCCTAAATGTCAAAAACATACAGATGACCTTTCATTCAACTTGAAAAGTACGATTTTGACGGAGGAATATGGGGAGGGAGGAATTAAGTTAGCGTTAAATGCACAAGTCTGGACCTCACCACCCCACCACCTCACTACCTCACCACCTCCTCACTATACAACGCCGGCTTGTAGATGCGGCTGATCAAATTATCGATTACGTACCCCCGCGCCTGTGCGTAGAATGTATCGACTTCTTTCAGATAGCGGTGATAATAAAAATTTAAAACCAGCCCGACGAGCAGCGCCACCAAAGTCGTATCGAAGGCTACATTGAGCGCAGCAGTCACGGTAGGCATTCCTTCGGCGGTTTTGGCCAGGTGTGCCATCCCGATCGAGGTCGAAAGCCCGAGTAGGGTGCCGATAAAGCCAAGGGAAATGATCGCACCCAGCAAGTAGCGCACTACTTCCAACTGCCCTTCCTGGGCCTCTTTGCTGTTGTCTACCTGGGCATTGAAGACCTGGAGTGTTTCGCCAACCGACTGATCGTTGCGATATTGCGTACAGGCCTTTTTAATGAAGTCCCCCAGCAGGAAGCGCTGGCCACCGCGCTCCACCTGAATCGTTTGCAATTTGATTTCCGCTACTTCTTCCGGCGTGAGCACGAGCTGATCCTGTTCGGGTAAAAGCCCCAACCGGAAGCCCCCAAATTCGTAGCGAATACCTCGCCGGAGCCGGATGAGCTCCAAAAAGCTGAAGATAAACACCCCGTAAATCAGGGCCTGAATGAATCCGCGGCTGCTGCCGCCTAATGCCTCCACAATACGGTACATCCCGGATTCAGCCGGCAATATACTGCCGAGTAAGCTGAGAAATGCCCAGATCGCAGCCGCGCCAAAGACGCTGTAGGCAACTTGGATTTTTTTATTGGTAGTCATATCTTAATTTTATTATTGGTGGAATACATTGACCCCGTAATTCCGAATTTCACCGTATTACAGCATTACACCATTACACTAATTAAAAGTAAAAGAGCCATCCCGCCGCAGCACCAGGGTGCCAATCAACTTTCGATCCTGCCCAACAGTGAGTTGTTTACTAAAGGATTTCCCACGTTGCTGATTGTCTACTCCTTTAGTGTAAATCAGCCCCTTAACCGTCACGTTGCGTTGGTTGCGTTTGCTTTGCTTGAACTCGGCGTAGACCTTGTACGTCCCCGGCAGAATTTCGTCAAACTGGCGGACCGCTTCCTGGTTCGTTCGCAAATCATTACCGAATAGGCGGTTGCGGGAGCGCCCGCTATCCCACTGCCCAATGTCCCGATCGCGCTTGTTTCCGCCGTAGACACAATCTCTGCCTTTGCAGACGAATAGATCGACGTTCTCCGCCTTATTGGGCCAGCTAATTTCGATGGATACCTTACAGGGCACCGAAGGCGCATCGCCCGCATACGTAGGAGGTTTAGGGGCAGGTGCCGGTGCGGGTTTGGATTCGGTTTTGGGAGGTGGCTCCTTCTCCGGCTTGACCTCCGGTTTAGGTGTAGGTTCTGGTTTGGTGGCAGGTGCCTCGTAGACCGGCTCCTCCCGAATCACGACGATTTCCGGCTTGGGCGTTTCTGCCTTCGGAAACGGCTGATGATCCAGAACTACGGCGAAGAGCGTATCGCCGGCTTGCTTGGTGCGCAGGCTATCCGCCAGGTCGCCGTGGATTTTCATTTCAGTCGTATCGAGGAGTACCACCGCCTGCTGAACGGCGGCCGCGGATTGCCCGCCCTTCGGCGTCACGATGAACAGGAAGATGATGGCTCCTAGCGCGCTAGTCAGTAAATCCAGTAGCGATAAATTGAATAATTCCGTTTTTCGTCTAGCCATGATCTACTGATTTTAAACCGCCCGTCGATGGGCATGATGATTGTGCGTTCGCAGGGCCGTTAGCGGAAACCGGCACTGCCGGCACTTTGGCCCCTCACCCATTTGATTCGTGCCGCAATTCGGGCAGCAGGTTTCTTCCGGCTCCGGTTCTTCCACGGTGGGCACGTCCATTTCATAGGGCCGCATCCCCCCGTACATATGGCAAGCCGGACATTTATCGGTAGGCAGCTCCGTCATGGAGCCGCAATTCGTGCATATCTTCATTTCCAGTTTCTTTTAATTTTCACCCTCTGGGGTAATCCGTTGATGCCGTCTTCGACGTGCTTGAATGCGTTAATATTCCCGCATCGCCACATTGGCACATCAATACCGATCCCCAAACGGCAAGTGATACTCATATCCCACCGTGAAGAGTGTAGATCGATTCAACTGATCGCCCGGATTTTCATCGAAGAAGGTATTGGCGCTCTTGTAGCGCGAATTGAAACTATCGGAGAGTCCAATATCCCAGGTGACGCGGAAAGTGAGTTTGTTATTATCGTTGATGCGGTACACGAGGCCCGGAGATATTTGAAAGCCGACCTGCAGCCCCTTGTAGTCGTTATTTACCCCGGAGCCGAAGGTGGGCTTGTAGTTGTTGAGCTCCACGTCTTCCGAGCCGAAGTACTCGGTGGTTTCATCGATTTTCCCGCCCAGGCCTACATTCAGCGAAGGGCCAACGGCAATGGAGAAGGCCACATCCGGACCGACGTACTCGCGGTAGCCCACCAAGATGGGAATGCTCAGGAAATGCTGGCGCTCATCGGCCGAAAAAAAGGCCGTACCGAATCCGTCGTCAAAATTTTCGGTTTCGTAATTGCCGCCCTTTTGCACGTAGTGCAGACCGGTGGAGATCGTCCAACCCTGAATTTCAAATCCGGCATCGATCCCGCCGTTTAATCCGAACACGGAATTACTCACGGGGTAAAGGTCTTTCAAGCCTTCACTAAACTTGAATTTTGACAAATTTCCGCCCGCCTGACCGCCGATGTAAAAAGAGGTTCCTTGAGCCATCAGGCCTGTTACACCAAGGCATAGCGCTACCAGTAGCAAGTGAACTGTTTTCATTTTGCTTGATTTTGGGTTTACTTTCAATTGACGCTTCAAAGATGGACGCTAGAAATGTTAAAATGGGTTATGGGAATATTTTAAATTGGCTAAAGAAAATGTCAGAGAGGTGCGGATAGTCCAAGCTTTTCCCCAGCAGAGTTAAAGGTCGTTAAAGCAATAGGGGTACCCCTGGCCCTTTCGCATCGCATACAGTTTGGGTCAATAAAACCATACTTACTTTGAAATTATTCCCCATATTTAACCAAAGGATCCGCCAAGATCAGTATTTAACGACTTAGAGATGCTAACATAGCATCTCTTACCTAGGGTAGGTCGCTAGGCGATTGGCAAAGCAAGGATGATCCGATATCTTACGCAGCTAAAATCAGGAACTACCCATGCTACCCTGGATCAACCGACTATTCGGCCGAAAGGCCCCCAATGAAATCCTCGAGCCGCCCATTCGCTACGAACAAACCCAGCGATTGCTCAAGCAGGTAGCCGAACACTACCAAAGCGATTTCATCGCCTATTGGGGTGCCTACCATTCCGATATTTCGGATAATGATGTGGTCGTGTTCCACGAATTGCTCCAGTATAAAAAGCCCACGGATCAACTGTTCCTATTCATCAAGAGCAACGGCGGTTCCGGCGAATCGGCCCTGCGGTTAATCCACTTACTCCGGCAATCGTACCGGCGCATCGTCGTGCTCGCGCCCATCGATTGCGCCTCGGCGGCCACCATGCTGGCCCTCGGAGCCGATGAAATCCACATGGGCCCGCTGTCGTTCCTGACAGCTATCGATACTTCCATTACCCACGACCTCTCCCCCGTCGACGTCGACGACGACCTCGTCAGTGTCAGTCAGAATGAGCTGGACCGGGTGCTAAAACTTTGGAATCAACAGAAAGTCGAAGGGGATAAGAATCCCTACCTGACCCTCTACAAGCACATCCATCCGCTGGTGTTCGGAGCCGTTGACCGCGCCAGCTCACTCTCCATTCGGCTGACCAGCGAAATCCTTTCCTACCACATGGACGACTCCGAATTAATCGAATCCATCAGCAACCACCTCAATGCAGAATACCCCTCGCACGGCTATCCCATCACGGCTCGTCAGGCCAGCCGCATCGGATTGAACATCCAACCGCTCGACCCTGCCATCAACGAACTCCTCGTGCGCCTCAATCACCTCTACTCCGAAATGGCCCAGCGCGCCTACACTGACCACGACGAATACAAATACCACGATAACCAAATCTACACCATCATCGAAACCAGCGATCTGATGATCTACTACCAAAGCAACAAAGACCACGTGTGGCGCAAAGAAGATAAGCAGTGGGTCAGTGTCAATGATCAGTCTTCCTGGATTCGAGTGGAGCGGGGGGAGAAGTCGGTGTTTCACATTCGATGAGGTCGATATGTCAATGTGCCGATTTACCAATGTGTCAGAATTAGAGCGGGATAGTTCAATAGGTCTTTAAGATTTAATTTTCTTTCGTTCAATATTCCTTACTTGGTTACATTTAACGATCCAAGAAATGACAAGTCGAAAAAATAAACGAACTAAGCTCTAAAGAATACCCCATGTCTGACATCCCCGTATTCCTCTTCGGTTTTTCCAACGACGCGCAGCAATTCCTGCCGGCGCTGCACCAGGAGAGCTATAACGTGTGGCGCATCCTGCGGGAGCTGGAGAACTTTCAGCTGGTCCGGCTCTTCCGGGAAGAGAGCCTGACGAATGCCGAGCTGGTCGATTATCTGAATTTTTACCGCGATCAAATCACCATCCTGCATTTTGCGGGCCACGGCAACAACCGTACGTTGGTAACGGAAGAGGATGCCACCGATCCGAAGGGGATTGGGGCCCTAGTTGCGGGCTTTCCCAACCTCAAGCTGGTGGTGCTCAATGCCTGTAGTACGGGGGCGCAGGCGGAGTTGTTTTTGCGGGCTGGGGTGCCGGCGGTGGTGGCGACTACATTAAAAGTGCAAGATAAGCAGGCGCAGCGCTTCAGCGAGCTCTTTTACGCCAAACTGGCTTTCGGCGATCCCATTTCGGATGCCTTCCGCACGGCAGCGGCCGGTATCGCCTCCATCCAGCGCTTCGGGTTGGGCGATTTTGCCGAGGTACCCGAACAAGTCTACGATCGCGGGCTGCTCCTTTCCGATGAAAGCTCCGATGGACCTCCCTGGCAGTTATTTATTAATCAGGAAACCCCCGACATCCACCAGCAATGGCGGCTGCTTCCCTGGGTGGAAGAAGAGGGCGCGATGGATATAAGTCGGCTGATTCGCCTGATGGGCAGCACCTTACAGCCGTTGTCGGCCTTTATCAAGGAACACAATCGGGCCCAGGCCCAGAAGCTGGCCCGATATCTGGACGCGGCCATCATCCTGCTCGAAAAGAAAATCGATGTTATTGCCCGCGGCGGCGACGCCAGTGAACTGCAATACCTGATGATGGATCGCGCCGGGCTCGCCCGCGAAATCGAAGGAGAAATGACCTTTATTGAAGATCCCATCCTGCTCGACATTGCCAAACGCGTCCACAATCAGCTCGTAAAAATCATCGGTCAGAATACGATGTTCATCCTGCAATCCGCCGAATTACAGGAAAAGGAACGGGACGAAATGGTGCGCCACCTCGAAAAGGCCAATTTCTACTACCGGCAGACGCGGCATTTGCTGACTTCGGGATAACTCAGCCCAACTAGAAGGCCTCTTCCAACCACTCCAAAAACGCCGGCGATTGGTACATCCCCTCCGCATTGTGCCCTACATCCGGTACGAGGAGCTGCGCGTGGCGATGGGTATCCGCATAAAAGGTATTCATCAATCTCAAGATATAAGTACCCCGTTTGAAGCGGTTTTCACCCAAGGCCACGGCAGCGCAGTCGGTGGTATTCAGGCTTCCGGTGGTTACGGTATCTCTGGTGCCCAGCAGGTAGGTGACCTGCCGCTCGACGAGCTGGCGATCGACGGTCGTTTCTGACTGCCCCCCCAGATAGTTGGGCGTACCCACGAATCCCTGCGGCCATTGGTTGAAGGTAGGGCAGTTGGTCGGTTCGGTAAAGGTCTCCGTGATCGGATCGAAACGGACATCCTCCGGATAGTAAAAATACTGGCTGTTGGCTACGACATACTGAAAGTCTAGATCCGGATACTGAGTTTCGGTGGTATTGGCCGCAGCATACACGTGCGTGAAAAGTCCTCCAGAAGAATGGCCGGTAATGACAATTTGCTCCATCGCCGGAAACTGATCCGTGTCGCCCACTGCCGCTAGGATTTCATCAATCACCTCGAAGGAGGAAATATTTAACACATCATCCGAAGACTGCCCTTCCCGCCAGCCGCGGGTCGACCAGAAGACCTGGCCAGGGGTACTGCTACCGCCCGAGAAAAAGGGAGCAATAAGCAACACCTCATCGGTTAGACCCGCCTGCTGTAGGCTAGCCGTTAAGTAGCGGAAATAATCGTCGGCGTTTCGGTTTTGCCCGTGCACCGCAATTATCGCTCCGCGCAGATCCGATTGGTTGGCGAACGACGCGTCGAGCGGAAAACTGCTGTAAAAACCAAATGTCCCTTGGGTCCCCATGTTGCCTGAAAGCATGAGCGTTCGAAGGCATTCGGTCCCGGCCGCCGTGCAGGGTGCCAGGGAGGCTACCATTCCCTCCTCTATCGTAGTAAAGCGCCGTCGCAGCGGCATCGCCAGGGCGCTGCCCGATTGTCCGATGGGCTCGGTCGATAAATCGAGCTGGTAGGTAGTTTCAAAGGCCAACACGGCTTCTACCTCCACGCGTGCGCCCCCTCCCGTGTAGCGGATATCGACCGGCACGTCGGCTCCCCCTTCTTCCATTAGAGAAAAAGCCTGCCCGAAGCGGCCGGGATCGACCTGCTCCGAGAAGGTAAGAACGATTTGTGCAGTTGGAGATACACCGGTTGCTCCATCCGAAAGAGTCGTACCGTTTATTTGCACACTGAGTACCGCCAATGGCGGGGGGGACATACTATCTTCCTCGCAGGCGAGAATTGATAGCGCAAACAAGAAAAATATAACGCGTCGGTTCTTCATGCCGCTGACAAATTCTTTAAGGTCGTCTTCGACGGATGTTAATGCTTTAGAGATGCTATGGTAGCATCTCTTAATAAATACCGCTTTACTCAGGTGATGAACCGCCGGTCTATCGAACAACGGAATTCACCACCTGAGCTAGCACATCGACTCATTGGCCAATTAAAAAATCGGCACATTCATCACAGCATCAAAGGATCAGCACATCAAAAACTACTCCCATCCGCCCGTGTACCTGGCGAAAACAGCAGCATGGCATTGGCATTGGTGTGCAAATCGAAGGCCCCATCAATATCCGGGTTACGGGTAACAGATTGATCGGAGCCAAAATCGATTCCGGCCCCTTCTACCGCCGTATCGAAGGTCAGAAAAACATTTCCCTGCGGATCGAGGATAGTGATTTTGTCTCCGGCATTGTTCAGGTTCATATTGCCCGTAGTTGTGGCGGCTACCTGAGCGCCGCCAAACGTGCCGGTGGGCGTTCCGCCGCCAAAGAGGACATATACCCCACGTGCCGGGATGACCGTCCCTTCGGGGAATACATGTCGGGGAGTCATCGTCTCCAGGTTGTTGGCATCGAAGAGCTGATAACCGCTGAGATCGACCTCCTGATCGGAGTCGTTGTAGAATTCGATAAATTCATCCTCGGAGGCGCTCCGCATCCCGTCGCCATTGGCGTCGCCCGCGTCGCCACCCGGCGGATCGTAGAGCACTTCGTTGATGATCAACCCCTGGCCGGGATCGACACTGCCGTCGAAGTTGGTACCGTCTGCCCGCTTGCCGGGAGAGAAAGCCACATCCGGTGCAGCTACGGTGTGCAATGCAAAATCGCCGTTGATATCCGGATTGCGGGTCACTGATTGATCTTCGCCGAAGCCGATCCCTGCACCCTCTACTTGCGTGTCGAAGGTGATAAACTCATTGCCTTCCGTATCGAGAATAGTGATCTTATCATCGGCATTCGATAAGTTCATATTACCCGTCGTTGTAACCGCTACTTGAGCGGTACCGAAGTCTCCGGCTGGTGTACCACCACCGAAAAGGACATATACCCCACCGGGTGGGATAATCGTACCATCCGGGAAGGTATGCCGGGGCTCCATGGTTTCCAGGTTATTGGCGTCGAACAGGGTGAACCCACTCATGTCCACCGGCTGATCCGAGTCGTTATAAAATTCGATGAACTCATCCTCGGAAGGGCTGCGCGTGCCGTCGCCGTTGGCATCTCCGGCATCCCCACCCGGGGGATCGAAGAGGACTTCATTGATGAGGAAGCCTTGATCGGGCGTGCCGTCGCCGTTGCTATCCAGGTCGTCGTCCGTCAAGGTGATCGTCAATAGTTGCGGCGTGAGTTCCTCGGCATTCACTACGGATGCAATCGATATGTCGATGGTTTCGGTCCCTTCGATGTCAGCGTCTTGCTGGGCGGTCAGCTCGATGGTCGCGCTGGTCTCGCCGGCGGCCAACTGCACGGTGGTGGCGGAAGCGGTGTAGTCGACCCCTTCCAAGGCATCTCCGGCAAAAGCGAGCGTCACCTCTACATCCAGCTCGATTTCCATGCTTAATGTTACGGTCACGGTGGCAACGCCACCGTCTTCATTGATGTCGGATACATCGCTTCCGAGCGTCACGTTGGCCGGCACGAATGGTGCCGTGGTAAAAGTGAGTTGAAAATCCTCGGTCAGCTCGCGCCCTCGCTCCTGGCCATAGCTCCCTGCCGGCACGGTAAGCGTATAGGTTGTTTCAAAATCCAATTCCGAGGAGGGCCGGATGGTAACCGTGGAATTCGTGTTGGAGTAGCTGATCGTAAGCGGTACCGAACCGCCGCCTCCGTTTAGAGTGAGGGCCGATTCCAGTTCTGCGGTATTCAGCGTATGCGAAAAAATCAATTCGATTTCGATATCGCGCGGCAGGTCCGTAGGATTACCACTGACGCGTTCACCATTCAGACTGGCTGTTAAAATTTGAAGCACATCATCGTTGATGGTGACGCCGTTTTCGTCGTCGCAAGCACCTAAAAAGCCAATGGCAAGTACCAGGAGGATATATTTCGTTTTCATCATTGCGTATTCGAATTTAAAGTTGGGCTATTGGTTGACCGTAGTTCGATCGAACAGTCCCGGAATGGGGTCTGGAGCATTACTGTTGCGGTCGAGTTCGGTCTGAGGATACAGGAAGCGCTGCGGTAGATCCGATCCTTGGATATTGGGTGGTACGCCGAGCGCATTCTGCGTCCGCCGCGTATCGTTGAATCCTTCGACTTGACCGAAGAAGGTCACGTAGCGTTCTTCCAGAATTTCGCGCAGCAGGGCCTCGGATGCCGATTCATTCATTGTATTGGCCATTCCTCCCGCATTAAAGTCCTCCTCGACGTAGGCTTCATAAAGCAACTGAGTGGGGTCGGCATTGGTCAGATATCCACCGCCGGCCATGAAGGCCCGAAATTCATTGAGATGGCGGAGTCCGGTGGCGAAATCCTGCGAGCGGGCTCCCGCCTCGGCCAGGGTCAGCAAATTTTCGGAGTGTGTCACGATCGGTGCCGGGGCCATTTGGGCAGCAAAACCTGTTTCGGTATTTGGCTGCACACCCAGGTTATTGATCACGAAGTAAAAGTTGAAGCGGGCCGTTTCGTCGGTCTTGGCATTCCCGCGATAATTGCCGGGGATGGGATTGATCGTCGGGTCCGACTGAATCAGGCTGGCAAAATATTCGGAGGTAATTACATCCGCCCCGCGCACGGCGACGGCGAAGAACTGGTAGGTCAGGTTTGATTCTTCCAGTCCCATTCCGTGGGGGCCGAACAGCCCGTTTTCAAAGGAACTAATCCCTTGCTGCGCTTCGGCATAGGCCGACGCGTAGTCCTTGGTGATCATGAAAAACCGGGCTTTGAGCGTGTGAGCCACTTCGATCCAGGGTTGCGGATTGCCATCGAAGAAGATATCGGCACCGCCCGGAGGCCGGTCGGCACCCGTTTGCAGATTGAGGATGGCGTCGTCAAGGAGCTCTTGAACACCCGCAAACACCGCTAGCTGATCTTCGTAAACCGGATTTTCGATCTCGATTTGCCCGGCTTCGCGGAACGGTACATCCCCGTACAAGGAAGCAGCCACCCCGATGGCGTGGGCCTGGATCACTTGAGTAATACCCTTTGTTACCCCTCCAATGCCCGACTCAGCAGCAGCGCGTTCCGCTTCGAAGGCATTGCGATAAGTATCGACATAGGCATCAAACCAGAGGCTATTGAAATCCGCCGTCGTCAGAGTGTATTGACTGAAGCCGAAGTGCTGCCGGTCGATCCCCGTGTAGTAACCGCAGAAAATACCCGCCCGGCGAGCTGTTTCTCCAGTATTGAGAATGATGTGCCCCACTTCCGATCCCGTCAGGATATTTTCGAAGGAAGCACTAGTCGGATTGTTCGGATCCTCATTGATCCCGTCGACCAGATCGCCGCAGGAAACAGCCAGTACCGACAGGCCTAAAAGAAAAAATAATCGTTTCATTGGTCTATATTCTTTTTGACGCCTTTCCGGCGGATGATTTAAAATTCGACTTGCAAGTTGAACAGATAGGACTGCGTGCCGGGGTTGTTGAAGTAATCGATCCCCCGCGCGACGCTAATCCCCGAGAGGTTGGTGTCGGGATCGTTGCCTTCGAAATCCGTCCAGAGCACCAGGTTGCGGCCCGTTACGGATACTTCCAGGGCACCGATTCCCAGCCGGTCTTCGAGCCACCCGGAACGGAAGCGGTAGGCGATATTTACCTCCCGCAGGCGGGTCCAGGAGCCGTCTTCGATGTAGAGTTCGTCGTTGCCGTTGCCGAAGAAGCCGCCGTCGCCGTTGTACCAGGGCTCGGTAAGGGCTACCGGCCCGGCTCCGAAATCGCCGACGGTTCCGCGGAAGGTTTCGCCGATGTTGATGATGTCGCCGTTGGCCTCGAAGAGATTACGAGTAGCGGTTGTTTCGATGGCCGAATCCTCCCAGCGCCCCAGATCGAAGAGCACGGATTTGGTACCGGCGTAGATATCCGCCCCCTGGAAGGTTTCGAAGAATACGGAGATACTCAAATTCTTGTACCGGAATCCGGTGAGGAAGGAACCTTGCCAATCCGGGTTTGGATCGCCGATCACACCTTCGCGATCGTCCTGCACCGGAAAGCCAAATTCATCGAACACAATATTGCCGGATTCGTCGCGTAAGGTGCGCGATCCCCAAAGCACGCCCAGGGGCTGCCCCTCTACGGCGCGGGCATTGACGGCCGACAGCCCACCGAGGTTGATCGATTCAACCCCCTGCAGGTCGGTCACGGTATTTTCCACCTGCGTAAAGGTTACCTGGAAATCGAGCGATACATCCTGTGTGCGAATCAGGCTGTAGCCGAGATCGAGTTCGAGGCCTTCGTTTTCAATTTCGGCTCCGTTGGCGTAGACCTGGCTGTAGCCGCGAGAGTTGGCTACCGGGAAATCGAGGAGCACATCCTCGGTACGGTTGGAAAAGTAGGTACCACTCAACGATAGCCGATCGTCGAAGAAGCGCAGGTCTGCCCCAAATTCGAGTTCTTTCTTCCGCTCGGGCAGCAGCGAGGCATTACCCCGGCTGGAGCTGGGCACGAAACCGCCGTTGCCGTACAGGCCCAGGTTCAGATCGCCGCCGAAGGCGTCTCCGAAGCTGGGCGAGACGAATACGTTCGAGGTATTGTAGCGCGCGGGCTGTACCCCTACCTCCCCGTAGGAAGCGCGCAATTTCCCGAAGGAAATGGGACCAACGGCCGCATCCGACTGGATAAACTGATAGGCCAGCGAGACCGACGGGAAGTAGAACGTGTTGTCAGAATCATCGCCAAAGGTAGAAGCCGACTCGGCCCGGATAGTACCGGTTAGGAAGACCCTGTCCCAACCGGATAGCGAAAGCGAGGAATACACCCCGGCCGTGCGCTCACTGCCTTGGGTGCTGACGTTCGTCACGTTCTCCGGCAAGGCGTTGTCGACGTCGCGCACTACTCCGGCGACATCGGCAAACTGAATGAAGTTAGTAGTAGTAACGCCATTCACCGTGCGGGAACGGTTATTGTAGTTGAACCCGACTAGCAATTCGGCATTGATATCGCTGGTCAGATAGCGCGACGCCCGGGCGATGTAGTCCATATTGAAAATGGTGTTGGTCGCCAGCGATTGCTCGTATAGCCCCGAGCGGAAGGCCCCCGATGCGGAGCCGGGTGTGAAGAATTCGTTGCGCTGTTCGCTATAGTGGTCGATACCGACGCGCCCGATCAGGTCTATCCAGGGAACGGGGTTGATCGTCAGTTCGAAGCTGGAGATGAATCGATTTACGTTGGCGTTGTTCTCCTGTTCGTTGATGGTCCACTGGGGGTTATTGTACACGGGCGTTCCGTCGGCGGCCAGTGGCTCGCGGTAGGAGCGATGGCGGTTGGCGACCGGTGCTGCGGATTGGCTGGCGAAGTAGTCGCCGCGGTAACCTGAGTTGTCGAAGTCGGCTGGTGTCCGCAATAGTCCTAGGTAGAGCCCGGAGGAGTTCGCCCCCTTTTGAATGCGGTTGGATTCGGTGCGGGAGTAATTAGAAGTCACCTTGAGGCGAATGTTGTCAGTAAAGAGGTGGCGGGCGTTGACCCGCGCGGTGGTCCGGCGGTAGTCGGAGTTGTTGCGGATGATGCCCTGTTGGTCGAGATCCCCCAGACTAAAGTAGATGGCGGTATTTTCATTACCTCCGGTAATACTGAGGTTATTTTCCCAGAAGTAGCCGTCGTCAAAAATCTGATCGAAATTGGAATCGTCGAAGAGCTCCTGCGAGTTTTTGCTGGTGATGGGGAAGTAAGTCCGCCCATCCTGATCTACAAAAAACTCACCATTGGTATCGAATTCATCGGCAGCGCCGCTGCGGTCGGAGATGCGATCGCCCCAAGAATCGCGGGCCCGGGCATTGAAGACGCCGTTGTCGCCTTGCCCGAATTTTGTTTGTAGCGGATAGCGCTGGTTGATGCGGTCGATGGAGTAGGTAGTGCGATAGGTCACCTGGGTTTTACTGCCCAGCTTCCCGCTCTTGGTAGTGATCAGGATGACTCCCCCCAGGGCTCTCGTACCCCAGAGTGCCGCTGCGGAGGCTCCTTTCAATACCGTAATACTCTCGATATCGTTGGGATTGAGGTCGTTGAGGCGCGATTCCTGGTTGACGCCGCCGGAGGAGCTATTGCCCCGCACGTCGTTGCTGATGGGGATACCATCGATGACGATGAGCGGCTGGTTGTCGCGGGTGATGGTGGAGACACCTCGGATTTGAATGTAGGCACCGGCGCCGGGGTCGCCCGAGTTGCGGGTGATGCGCACGCCCGAGGAACGCCCGGACAGGGCATTGAGTAGCGTCGGTTCGCCAGACTTGACCAGCTGCTGGCCATCGACATTTGAGCTGGCGTAGCCGAGCTCGTCGCGGTCCTCTTCAAAGCCGAGGGCCGTTACCACGACCTCCTGCAATAAGCCGGTATCTTCTTCGAGCACGACGTTGATTTCCGTCTGATCTCCGATGGTCTGTGTTTTGGATTGCCGGCCAATGTACGTAAACACCAATACGGCCTCCCGGCCTGCAACGGTCAGGGAGTAGCTCCCGTCGAAGGCCGTGATGGTGCCGTTGGCGGTTCCTTGTTCGAGAATCGTCACCCCGGTCAAAGGGCTACCGTCCGGGTCGGTCACCGTCCCGGTGATAGTCACCTGACCATAGAGCGCACTCCCCAGGCCAAGCAGCAACAGCGCGGAAATGTATCCTCTTATTTTCATAAATGTGAGTGTTTTGTAGTTAGTTAGAGGCCCAGTCCTTTGGAAATTGGAAGGGATCAAATTGCCATATTTGCGGTAAAAGAAAGTAGACGATCAGGGTTAGTAGGAGTATGGATATGATATTCATCCAGATACCGGCCCGGACCATGTCGTAAATTTTCAAATAGCCGGAGCCGAATACCACGGCATTGGGTGGAGTTGCCACCGGAAGCATAAAGGCACAGGAGGCCGCCACGGTAGCTCCGATCATGAGCATGTAAGGGTGGACGTTAATGACCAACGCCAGCGGCGCCAGGATGGGCAACATCATAGCGGTGGTGGCGAGATTGGAGGTGATCTCCGTCAGGAAGTTAACGGCCGCAATGAGGATCAGCAATAACAGGACGAGGGTCACCCCTTCGAGCAAGGACATTTGGCTGCCGATGTACGCAGCGAGGCCGCTCTCCTTGAAGCCCTGAGCGAGTGCCAACCCTCCGCCGAAGAGCAACAGGATTCCCCAAGGCAGACGCACGGCCTCTTCCCAGGTGATGATCGGCCGGCGTTTTTCTTTTGAGGCAGGTATCAGAAACAGGATAATTCCCCCAATGAGCGCAATAATCGTATCGTCGATGGCAGGAATAAACCGCTGCAGGAGAAAAGACCGGCTGATCCACGCCAGCGCCGTGGCGGCGAATACGGCGAGTACCATTCGTTCTTCGTAGCTGATTTTGCCCATGTCGTGGAGCTGTTTCCGGATAGCCGCTTCCCCACCGGGAAAGGCATTCATCTCCAGCTTAAAGGCAACATTCGTCAGGTATTTCCAGCAGATAAACAACAGACTGATGGATACCGGAAGGCCGAGCATGATCCACTGAGCGAAGGTGATTTCCACACCGTAGAGTTCTTGTAGAATCCCTGCAAGCACAAGATTCGGCGGCGTCCCGATCAGTGTAGCCAATCCGCCAATGGAGGCGCTGTAGGCAATCGCCAGCATGAGCATCTTGCCGAAAATGCGCGTTTCGTTTTCAATGGTTTCGGGATTATCCCGCAATTGCGAAACTATTGCCATCCCAATCGGGATCATCATAACTGAAGTCGCCGTATTCGAGATCCACATAGACAGGAAAGCCGTGGCGATCATGAACCCAAGCACGATGCGCTTCATATTCGTACCGATGTAGCGAATAATGGTCAGTGCGATTCGCCGGTGCAAGTTCCAGCGCTCGATAGCGATTGCGATGATAAATCCGCCGATGTACAGGAAGATGTAGCGGTGGCCGAAGGAAGCAGTTGTTTCGCTGAGCCCCAGGCCTCCGGTGAGCGGAAACAAAACAATGGGCAACAGGGAGGTAATAGCCAGGGGAGCCGCTTCCGTAATCCACCAAATCGCGACCCATAGCGTAGTAGCCAGCACAGCGTGCCCCTGCGCACTCAGCCCTTCCAACTGCACGAATTGCCAGGTCAGCAGGAAAGCCACTGGCCCGGAAACCAGTCCAATCGACCGCGCATTGATCAAGTTATCGGTTCCTTTCACGTGGGAAATTGTATTTATTTGGTAGCTAGTCCGAGAATATCGGCGGCCACCTTCTGGCAGAAAAGCGCATCCTCTTCCGACTGAATGTTTAGATAAAGCTTTTCGCCATCCGCATCTTCCGAGAGGAGTCGATGCGGCAAACCGACGGGCGATTGCCCGGTCAGGACGCCATAAAAGACGCAAGCAGTCAGGTAGGTGCCCATTGGAGAAGGATGACTCTGATCCGGATCGTAGAGTGGCAACCCGGGCCTAAGCTCCCGCGCCCGCATCCAGGCCGGCCCTACCGGCACCAGGGTAGCATCCAGTGCTTTTGCCGCTTCGGTGTATACCTTTGTGATCGTCGGTTGCATGTAGGGGTCCCATTCGCGGGCCCAGGTCATATACAGGTAGAGGCGGGCAGATGACCGATCCATGGCACCGGCGAAGCGTTGACAATAATACAGTAAGCTGTCCGGCGCATCGAAGGCCCTTCGGCTGTGATCCTGAAGGATTATGACATCAAACGTGTCGGTTCGCACCAATTCTACGGAGGTCAGCTCCCGCTCCCCGCGCCAATGCTGGCCCAAATTGGTCCCGCCACTCGTCGATTGGCGGGTGTGCAGCGGTACGTTCCGGCTTGCCGCCATGGCGGCGACTTGTTGAGGCAGATTCCAGAAATAAGTGTAACTATTTCCGATAAATAGTACGCTTTCGGCAGCCTCTTCCTGGCTCCATACCAACACTGGTAGAAAAAAAAGGAGTAGTATGCAGTAGAGCTTGGCCATATTTATAGGGGTTCTCTATCTTTCATCGGTAATCATTGCACACCCTAATGTACAAGACTAGAACCCGATCTAAGAATAAAATTTTAAAATTATTTATTTTTACAGAATTTTATATCGATTTACACTTTTTTACACGTCGCTGGTTGTATGGAACAATCACTGAGAGCACAATTTATCACCCGCCTGGAGGCCAAGTATGGCCCCTGGGACAAATCGACTTCCCGCTTTGGTACCACCCCCTTCGGTACCATCTCTAAAGACTTGAGTATCAGTGCCAGCCAATTTTCCAAATTGATTTCCGGTACCGCTACAGAAGGGATGTACGTGCGTTCCATCGAGAATATCAACCGACTGATTCTCAATGAATCAATCCAACGGGAACTGCAGGTGGTAACGGAGAGTAAGGCCCGCCTCGAAGCCCAACTGGAACGCCTGCAGTCGCATGCCAACCGACGGTATGCGCTGTTTGGTGGCTTGCTGCTGCTGCTGCTGGGGCTCGCCAGTGCCGGCTATCTCCTCTTGCGGCCAGCCAATCGCAGCGGGGAGTCGCCTATTGTACCCAAGGGGCATCCTCTGGCAATCTATTTCGACCAGGAGTTCAATGCCAACTTCCAGTCTCCTTACCTCGATATTTCGGAGGTACAGGAGTTTTGCCCCTGCAACGCCTACGAAGGCACCTGGTCGTTGGACAAGCAGTACAAGCTCCCGCTCCCCGGCTCGCGTCGGCCGGGCTTGTTCTACCTTGCTAAAAGTGCGGACGTGCGGATGAAATGCTCCCGCTACGATACGGTAGGGATAGGAAAAGGGCGAGTACTGACGGCCTACGAATACCTGATCAATGAAATCTGGTTGGACACCAAAATGCGTCCACTTTCGCCGAAGTACTTCGACATGACCACCAAGGCCTTTACTCCCGAGTTTGAACAGCTCGACTTCGCAGAAGATCCGGATTTTAAACGCGTCGCAGTCATTCACTCATTTTTTACCGATAAATTTGAAATCTACCCCGACTCCATCGTGCGCAAAGGCGAACCCTGCGGACGGTACGCCTCCGACCTGGACACCGCCCTCATTGCCGCAAACGAAATCGACCTTCGCTTCATCCTCGAAAATGTACTAGGCGATTTAACCACCACCGCTTGCTCCGCTACCGCCAATCCGTATTGTAATCCAAATGATTTGCAAGAAGGAAAAAGCATTTCCTTCAGTTGCCTGTACACCATCACGTCCGAAAATTTAGGGATTGGGGGCGGCTACCCATACGAAAAAGGCTATCGCCTGGAGGAACAGCATTATGCAGATAACCTTATCTGTGATTGTCCAGAATAAATCCACACCAAGTTGCTATCGTTTCCTATTGCAAAAAGGCCGAAATTGATTAATAGGAATATACTTGACGCAAAGTGTTTTTTGAACATCAATCCATCCAGAGTGCAGCAAAAACAAACTTCTACACATTTCCAGTCAGCGCTGATTGCGCTGGCCATGGACATGGACGAGTCCGATCACGCAACCATCAAATTTCTCAACTCCCTGCGGCGGCACGCGCCCATCCAGCGCGCCCGGTTTGTGCATTACCTACAGGACATCACCCTGTATTCCTCCTTGTACCAACTAAGCGATATGGGATTGGTCGACAAGGAATCGCGCGTGAAGGGAGTAGCCCTCCAAATGGCGGAGCTCATCGCCCAACACATTGACCTAAATCGATTACCCGAATGGGATATCGAGGTGCGATTCGGCGATCCACTCGCCACGCTTCGCAATCACATCGAGGAATTCAATGCTGATTTGACGGTTATTGGGAAGTCCACCCAAGCTAACGTGCACGGCATTTCCGCGAAACAGGTAGCTCGGGAAGCTGCGTCCGATGTCCTCATCGTCCCGGACCAGGCAAAGGCGAAAATACAACGGATTGTAGTACCCTTCGATTTCTCCACGCTCTCTATCCAGGCTATGGACCAGGCATTAACCCTACGGGATTTACATCCCGATTCCCTGGAAATCCATGCTCTTCACGTGTTTGAGGTACCACCGGTCAATTGGTACCGCATTCAGCGCACGGAGGCACAAATGACCCAAATGCTCCAGGACGACCGCCGGGAGGCATTTGACAAAATCGTTAAACGCGAATGGCCTACCCACTGGACGCATATCGAGTTTACGGCGCTTCCCAAGGGCAATCACACCATTGGCTGGCAGGTGATGGATTGGGCCAAGCGCGTATCCGCCAGCTTAATTATTTTAGGCGCCAAGGGACATTCCGGCCTGGAGCGATTACTCCTGGGCAGCGTAGCTGAACGCGTAGTTGACCTGACCGAGGAAATCCCGGTATTGATTAAGCGGTAGAAGCCACGGCATGGACGCCGCGGCTTCTTACAAGTGGATTGACAGTGGAAATTCTGATAAAGGCGATCTCCCTCCCTACACCGCGTCAGCGGTGCGGTTTGGGGTAGGTTGTGCCGTTTTAGCTTTTCTTGCCCGTTTCCGAGCGGGTACTTCCTCCTCTTTTGGTAGTACCAGAAGTGGAGTGGGGCTTTGGCGGGCCACTTCGCGGGCATAACTGTGCCGCAGGAGGCTCGCAAGGCCGTGTCGACGGGGCCGGGGCATCACGATACAATCAGCCTCCAATCCTTTGCTAAGCCGGATCAGGCCCGATTCTACCGTCGTATCGGGTTGCTCGTGGAAGGTCATGTTGAAGTCGTACTGCCCCTGGAGGTACTCGTCCTTCAATGCGGAGAAATCGTTTGTTTGGCTGGCTGCGTCTTTCGTCCGAATATGTACACACTGTACGGTTGGTTGGGCAAGCGAAAACTGTTCGACCAGTTGTTCGATCTCCTCCAAATCGATCTGATCGGCCGATCCGGCGTAGCACAGGTGCTTCCAACCCTTGTAATGAGCAACCTCCGGCACTACCAGGACCGGGCATAAGGCGTAATCGATAGCCGCAGTGGCCGTGCTCTCCCAAATGTGGTGGCCCTCCGTGGCTTCGCCACTACCAATAACAAGTAAATCACTCTCCAGCTCCTCCGCAGTCTGACGAATCAGCTGGCGGACGGTACCAATGCGAACGATGACTTCTCCAATCGTTGGCTGCGTTTCGAAATGATTCAGCTGACGGTCTACAATAATCCGGAGCCTTTTGTTGATCTCAGACGCAATATGGCCGGGCGAACAATTGCGGTAAGCCAGCATGCCCGGTAGGTCTAAATCGGTATCCAGACAGTGCAGGATATCAACGGTGGCACCAGTATGTGCCGCCAATCGAAGGGCGTAGCGCAAAGAGGATACGGACCTTGGAGAAAAGTCGACTGGGACTAAAATTTTGCGGAGTTGTCTCATTAGCGGAGTATTGTGGTCGAAGATGAACACTCCAAAAATCCCTCTTTACAAGCGAAGGATACATGACACGGATCATGATACGTAGATGATTAATGTCATGTATCCTCCCTCCACCTAGCCTTTGAGTTCTTTCTGTTTTAAATACCGGTCCAGAAATTCCAGCACTTTCCCGTACGCTTCGATCCGGTTTTCCTTTTTCCTGAATCCGTGGCCTTCATCTTCGAAAACGACATACTCCACCGGCACGCCTTGTTCCCGAATTGCCTCGACCATTTCATCGCTTTCTACCTGCAACACCCGTGGGTCTTGCGCCCCCTGAAGGACCATCACCGGATTTTTTACCTGATCGGCGTGGAAAAGCGGACTGATGTTGTACAGGCGAACGGAATCCGCAGAATTAGGATCGCCCATCTCTTCGTAGAGGGCATCCTTGAAGCTTTCCCACCAAGGGGGAATGGAGCGTAGGGTGCGCAGCCAGTTCGTCACGCCAAAGATATCGATGCCCACCTCGAAGGCGTCCGGGGTGTGCGTCATAGCCCGCATGACCATATAGCCTCCGTAGCTTCCTCCCAGGATACCAATCTGAGTAGAATCGATATAGGACTGCTGAGCCAACCAATCCCTTCCGGCAATAACGTCGCGGAGATCTTCTTCCCCGTGGCGTTGATCGTCCATTTTGTAAAATGTTTTCCCGTAGCCGCTACTCCCGCGGTTGTTGACTGCAAGTATGGCGTATCCATGGTTGACAAAGTACTGAAGCTGGGCGTTATAACTCTGACGCGACTGCCCGCCCGGGCCACCGTGCACCCAAACCAGAGCAGCTACCTGGCTATCCGGTGAGGCCTGCTTGGGTTTGTAGTAAATGGCCGGAATTTCGAGGTCGTCGAAGGATTTGAAGCGAACCACTTCGGCCGTCACCAGATCATTTGCCTCAATTTCGGGGTTGAGGGTATTGCTCAATTGCTGATAGTCGCCACTGGAAAAATCGTAGACGTATAGATTACTCGGCGACGCGGAGCTGCCCACGTAGAACGTCATTTGCGCCTCATCGCGCGATATATTGATATTCTGGATATCGCCTGCCTCGAATTCGGGGAAAGGAACGGCCTCGGTTGTAGTCGTATTGAATAGTCGAATTTCCGTTTTTCCATCGGCATTGATACCTGCCACCCGATAGGTGCCCCCGTGTGAAAAGTAGGCATAGGTGATGTCCCAATCAGCGGATTCCACCTCGGTGCGCTCCCCGTTTTGAATGTCGTAGCGGTAGAGTTTGGAGAATTCTCCATCTGCGTCGGTCGTGTAATATAAGTATTGATTATCCACGCTGAAATCGGTCGGCGAGAAGCCGCCCTGCATAGTATTCACTTTCGTACGGGAATCGGTTTCGAAATCGTGGATGAACAAATCGGTATCGCTGGTGGTGATCGGTACGACAATCGCCATGTAGCGTTCGTTTGGCGAGATACCGCCAAAGTTTTCACCGGATTGCATTTCAAATAACATCTGGGGTTCTAGTGTGGCCACGGGCACTTCGTAGACGTCCATGAATCGGTTATCGCGCTGATTCCATCCCACATAAAACGATTCGCCATCGTGGGCCCAACCGTAGAAGGTGGCTCGGGAACCTTCGACACCAGTGAGCGACTGGACGGTTCCGTCGGTATTGCGGATGAATAGCTGGAAGAGCTCGTCGCCGTTGTTATCCATCTGCAGGATGATGCGCTCGTCGTCTGGGAAGTACGATACGCCGTATACGGAAGAGCTATCGGAATTGGTAACCGGCTCCGGATCACCGCCGGTTACGGGAATGGTGTAGGCATTGAAAATTCCCGAACGGTCACTGGTTACTAATATACGGGAGCCGTCGGGCGAGAAGCTGCTTCCGAACAAGGATTCATTATTCATGAATTGTTCGATCGTGTATTGCTGAATGTCCTCATCGGTGGTTGCTGCCGATTGATCACTCTGGCAGGCGGTACAAAACAGTAATACGGCAAAGGGTAGAATGTAAGCTCTAAGCATGGTTTAGTGGGTATTGATCTTCAAGGAAGATAAGGCAATTCCTGGTATTTGGGCGGCCATTGAATTCATTCTAATCAGTATAATTTACCACCTTTGCAACTACCTAATTGCAGCAATCGATGAACATTCTTTTACTCGGAAGTGGCGGCCGCGAGCATGCGCTGGCTTGGAAAATGCGTCAGAGCCCCCTCTGTGAGCGCTTATTCATTGCCCCTGGAAATGCCGGCACCGCTGGAGAAGGAGAAAACCTGGCAATCGATCCGAACGATTTTGAAGCCGTCAAACAGGCGGTGCTCCATAATGCGGTTAATATGGTCGTTTGTGGGCCGGAGGAACCGTTGGTTCGGGGGCTGCAAGATTTTTTTGCCTCAGACCCGGAGTTGGCTTCCGTCCATTTTATCGGCCCGAGTAAGGAGGCGGCTCAGCTAGAGGGCAGTAAGTCTTATGCAAAGGCCTTCATGGAAGAATTTGGCATTCCGACGGCTACGTATCGCTCCTTTACCGCCGATCAACGAGCGGAAGGCCTGGAATACATTGCCCAACATCCCACACCGATCGTGCTAAAAGCCGATGGCCTCGCGGCCGGCAAGGGCGTCCTCATTCTCCGGGATACCGCAGCGGCACAAACCGAATTTCAGGCGCTACTCGATGGCAAATTCGGCATGGCCAGTAGCCGGGTAGTCGTCGAGCAGTTTTTAGACGGTACTGAGTTTTCGGTCTTCGTCCTCACCGACGGTTCCACCTATCGCCTACTGCCCATTGCCAAAGACTACAAGCGCATCGGGGCCGGAGATACGGGGTCCAATACCGGGGGTATGGGCAGCATTTCCGCCCCCCCCTTCGTAGATGCCGACTTACTGGAAAAAGTGACCACGCGCATCATCGAGCCGACGCTACACGGCATTCGCAAACGGCAATTGAACTACCGCGGATTCATCTTCTTCGGCCTTATCGCCGTGGAGGGCGAACCCTACGTGATCGAATACAACGCCCGCCTGGGCGATCCGGAGACTCAATCCATATTACCACGGCTCCAAACGGATTTAGTGGAACTGCTACTGGCCCTGGCCGAAAACCACCTCGAAACCACTAGTATTCAAATCGATCCGCGGGCCACGGCCTCCATTATCCTCGTTTCCGGTGGGTATCCCGGCAGTTACGAGAAGGGCAAGGTCATCCACGGCCTCGAAAAAGTGGAACAAGGGCTCGTCTTTCACGCCGGCACCACGGAAGAAGAAGGGAAAATCGTGACCAACGGCGGTCGTGTGCTCGCCCTCACCTCCTACGGAACCGATTTTCGGGAAGCCCTCCGGCATGCTAACCGCAATGCCTCAAGGGTGCGCTTCGCCAATGTCTACTTTCGGTACGATATTGGGTTTGATTTGACATTGGAAGGATGATGTGTCTCTTTCAATCGATGGAGGCTAGCAGAGCCCTCTTTTTCTCGTCGGTAATCTCCCCGGTGCTGGAGTAAATGATTTTTCCCGACTCGTCGAGCACACACACATAGCACTCGGTGATATCTTCGATATTTAAGACTTCGGCGTATTTCAATTTCGCTCCGTAAAAACAGGCGACTTTGCGCTGCATTTCGGCATCGAGGCCACTCCGCATCCCCGAGTTAATCCAGCCGCTGGCCAGCCAGAAACCTCCGCTCATCATTGGAATTTCGTAAAACGGGATGCCTTTATCCTGGAGGCTGTCCTGCCAAAATACCTGCCAGGCATTCGATTGCAGCTGGGGCTTCATATATTTCCCCCGCTTTTCGAACACCATTGAAATAAAGGCTACTTGCCCTTTCGCGACATCCGGGAAGGTTACGCGTTCTCCGGAGAGTAATTTGGCCTCCAATGTTGGAAATTCCTGATCCGCCATAACGGGCTGCTTTGTTTGCGAGCAATTACCGAAAAGCAGGGCGACCATCAAACCAATAATCCATGAAATGGCCCTCCAAGTACCTGAACGGCCAGGGTAGATACGATGTAGCATGTTACACATCTTAATTTGTGAAAAAAGAAAATCCGCGCCCGCTGAGGGTCAACTGGCCACAAACGTAGGGTACAACCGGTGGCGGTGGAACAAACGGAAAGATTGGTTTGATTGAATGCTTCAATATAGGCGATTTCTGGCCTCCGTGCTCGATTAGATTGTCCGACTTTGTGTGGTAATATGGGTTGGAGTAGTATAATCGTTTATCGGGGGGAGATGCATAAATTGCCCTTCCGGCTTCTGGCCGGCGATCGGGCTTGGCTCGCCGCACACCATAACGTGGGTGGGAATTAAAACGGCCCGCCCGCCGTACCTGCCAACCCGGTGGGCTACAGGCAGCCTAGCGTGCAACTTGCACACGACTACCAGCGATGTAGACGGCCATCATGAAATTGGATGTGTAGAAGAACGGGCGACCTGACAAGCAGCCAGCGTAAGAATGAATGATGGTGCAAAATAGGTGATTGAAGCATACTAATCAAGGGCTTATGCCATTTTGAGAAAAAAGAATATTCGACCTAACCATACAATCATCATTTTGTAATCGATTCCTAAAGATGTTCCTATTACCTTCTTTTTCACCATGAGACTAATGATCCTTGAATATTGATTCTATTTCGTCGAACCAGTTTTCTACGACGCGCAAGGAAGTAGTCGTTTGTTCCTTGCGGACTGGATCTAGCACCAAGAACCGTTCACCATCCTCTGAAATATCCCATTCTTTCCCAGGTACATCGGTGCTGATCGTTTCGATGAGCAATCGTGGCTTGTTCACCCTAAATTCGGGTTCGTAGGTAATGTCTACTTCAAAAATCTTGCTGATCCCCACATTACGAAAGTACAGTTTTTTCCCATCCGGCGACCAAAGGGGCACCTCCCCGTTCGTCTCGCTGATTTGCCAGCGCTCGGCAGTCGGCGGATACCTCCGTACGAAAATCTGAAACCCACTGCCCTGAGAAGATGCCTGATAGGCAACATACTGCTCATTTGGGGAAAAAGACATCCCCCAGGAATTAACCTCCGGCAGGAAATCCGCTGCTTCTACCAGATGATACTTCAAATCGAAGCGTCTGGTTTTTAGATCATTGCGCCCTACTAGCAGGCTTTTACCATCGGGGGAAATCGCATACGGGTGATAGTGGCCTTCAGCGAGTAGCTGAAGCGTTCCCCCTCCCAGGTCGGCTCGGTATAATTTCCTTGTAGGGCCATCTATTTTTCCAAATACGAATACCGATTGCCCATCCTTCGACCAGCGCGCCGCAATTACATCTCCCTTATCCGTTAGGCGCATCCTTCGCTGACTGCTCAAATCGTATATCCAAAGGCTCGCCTGTACTTCATTGACAATGACGGCCAACTGACTTTTATCAGGTGAGAGTGCAAAGGATCCGAATTTCTGAGGTGCGAAGGGTAAAAGTGTGTGATTTCCTTTCTTGTCCAGCCATGCCAAATGGGCCATCGTAACGGCTCCTCCGGAGGCATAGACCAGTGTTCCGTTTTCGGAGCAGGTAAACTGTCCGGCCTCACGGACGCGTTCCGTTCGAAGGTCGGTCAGGACAGGTACCGTTGGTCCGGTCACCTCTAGTTGCTCCACATCGAACGGAACTACAAATAGTTGCCCGGACTGAGCAAACGCGATATGTCCACTAGCGAGGTATTTCGGACTGCCTGCTGGTACCGAGACCCCTTTAATATTCAGGGCCTTGCGCTTACGTGTTCGAATATTGATCACTACAATACTATCGAAATTGTTTGCCAACAGGTGGTCGCCGTCCGGTAGAAAGGACGGCAGGAACCCCCTCATTTTCAGTGCGGTGACCGGGCCACCGGAGGCGGAGATATACGATAAATTGAATCCATCGAGGTTGCCGAAGGCGATCAAGTCATTAGGCCCCCAGCAAGCTCCCCATACATAACTGACTTCACACAGGGTAGTGGCCATCTCACCGTCCACTCGGATCTTCCTAATGCTATTTTCGGTAACGAATCCGAGCCATCCGCCGTCTGGGGAAAAGAAAACACTCTGGGCACCTTCCGTCCCGGGCAGTGCCTTTACTTCGTAGGCATCGAGCGATCGAATGAAAATTTGTGTTCGCCGGCCGTTGAAGCCCACGTACGCCAATTGTCGACCGTCGGGCGAAAGAGCCAAAGCGGTTCGTCGTTCCTGATACATGGCCTTATCGGCGGGCAAGTTGAGATGCAGCCGTCTTACTGATGAATTCGCAGAGTTATGGACCCGTAGGAATTCCGTATCCGTTGGTGGATCTTCCGAATTAGGTAATTGTCCATAAATCCAATACAATACCGCGGCTGACAGGGCGATCAGACTGATATTGGCATAAGTTACCCACTCGGATCGCAAAAAGGCTTGGTCTCCGACCAAACCATGCTTCCAATTCCAGATCAGTGCAATGGGCAGTCCACCGAGAAGGAGAATCAGCGAAAAGACCAACAGCTTAGGATTCCAGCCAAAGCGGGTAATGAAGAAATCAACTGCCTGTAACAGCGCGAAGGCTGCAGCCGGATACCCAATAAGGGTTTGCCACAACTTTCTTTTTTTAATTTGAATGAAAATATCTTTCCAGGTGGTTAAACGCATCAGATGGAATATGGACGGAAACAATTGTAAATGCCCTTCGAAAATAAGCATTTCATAGGAAGCAGCCCGATACCAGCCTTCTACCGCTCCCGCAGCAACCCTTCAATGAATCGGATAATCGCCTCTCCCAACCGCTGGGGCTCGGTTTGCATCGGAAGGTGCCCCGACTGTTCTAGTATCACGAGTTCCTTTTGATCGTCGGAGGTGCCTATGCTATCGTACATGCGCTGTGCATCAAAGAACGGCACATTGGTATCATACCGCCCGTTGATGAGCAGCGTAGGTGTCTTGATGCGCGCAGCGTGCCGACTCAACGTCAAGGTGTCGAATTCCGTCTGGAAGAAACCGCCGCATTGTCCCTCCTGTAGGCCACTGGCAATGGGGTTGCTTTGAGAAAACAAGGCAAAAGAAAGTAAGCCGGCGATAGATTTGAAACTTAAATCAAACTGACCATAAGCGCCCAATTCGTCCAGGCCTGCTTCCACTTTTCGGAGGGTCCGGATACTATCAGCTGCGCATTGCTCGGGGTTTTCGAGATCGGCACAGCGGAAGCCTTCTTCCAGGTATTCGTAGCTATCGATATAGCCCTCTTCTACCCATTTATCCAGCAAATATACCGTCAGGCGCTGCTGATTGCGCCCCTGCTCGCTTCGATCGAAGGCACCGGCAATGGAAATAAATCCTCGAAGGGCCGCCGGGGCCTCGTGATTCAACAAGTACGTAGCACCCAATGACCCGCCGTAGCTGTACCCGAGCAAGAAAATGGTTGCATTTTCATTGACCTCCGAAATTGTCCGGACTACCTGGTCGAGGTCCTCACTCAACTGATTCAGGTTGAGACGCTCCGAATCGTAGGTTCCCTGGCAATTACCGGCACCTCGTTGATCGTAATAGACGACCCGGTAATGGGGCTCCAGATAGTTTTTGAAAAACGGAAACACCCGCTCGTAAACCAGCCCGTCTCCCGATGGACCGCCGGGAAGCAACACGAGAAAGACATCGGATCCCGGATTTCCCATCGTTTTGACAGGCATGATGGCCCCCTCGTTTTGAACGAAGAAAAAGGTACTTTGCCGGCATCCTACAAAGAACAGGCAAACGGCAACCAAAAGGCATTTAAAATCGAAAATAGTATCCTGCATCCACTGCGATATTGAAGGATTTTCTTATGCCGTAAGGGCTGATTTGCATAAGCGTTGGTCGAATATTCCAAAAGTCCGTCAGGCGCTCGCTGTCGCTGTTTCTCCCTAATCCGAGAGCCAGGGTTTTCAGCAGATAGGTACTGCCTGACCCGTCCATCCGAATTGGTTTGCCATTCGGATCAGGTCCGTAAAGTCTGTTCAACCGAATACCTTTCAGAAAACCTAACCCTACCGCAGCTTCGTAATTATTCTTGTCGAGCCGCCGATTGCGGTAGGCGACCTCACCGTAAAGTCCTACGCCCAGATGATTCCGGCGGTGGAAGTAGGTAACCAAATTTACCCCTCCTACCACCTGATTGAGTCGTTGTTCACTATTATTCGTTGTAATCAGTGGCCATTGAACCCCCACCCGAATCCCGGGATGCGTTCCGAGTACGCCAAAATAAGAGATACTGAAATATGCTTTGTCTGATAAATCCTGACTGGTTGCCTGCTCCGGAACCCACAACAGCAGGAATACTATCCACAAGATGATGTGTCGAATCATTTTTAGGTTGTTGCTATTCCAGCAGTTTCCGTTCTGCGACCAAACACATAAGAAAGCCCTAATAATACCAGGGCGACCAAGGCCGTAGACCACGCACCGTCTTCTGCAATAAGATGCCCGGATAGCGCCAGCGTAAAATCGAAGAAAAAGCCGGCGTAGGCCCACTCCTTTAGCCTTCGGGAAGGGCTGAACCACAAGACCAACACCCCGAGTATCTTAGCCACGGCGAGGGGGTAAATAATATAGGTGGGGTAGCCTAAAGACGAAAAAACCTCACTCACTGCCGAGTAGTTAAAAAAATACATCCCAGCCGACATGAGCATCAGGAGGGATAACAATCCGGTCGATATGCCGTAGATGATCCGGTCCCTTTTTATCATAGCCCTTTATTTATCGCCGCATTCATTTAATTCACACATGCTGATCGACCAGGATCGGATTTCCATCCGGATCGATTACCACAAAACTGGCAGGACCGGAGGTAGATTCGTCGGCTTCTGATACCAAATTAATCCCTTGTTCTTTGAGGTACCGCTGAAGATCACGCACGTCTGTAAAGGAATCAAGTGTTTGAGCGTTTTGATCCCAGCCGGGATTGAAGGTAAGGGTATTTTTCTCGAACATCCCCTGAAATAACCCAATCAGCGTATCACCATTTTTCATAATGAGATAATGCTTGGCCAGATCCCCTGCAAAAACGGTGAAACCCAACTTTTCATAAAAGTCTTTGGATGCCTGAATATCTTTTACAGACAAGCTGATGGAAAAAGCACCTAAGTTCATATGCTAGCTGTTTTAAATTTCGAATCCGCCTAAACCAATGAAACGTCGGTCTACAATCTTTTCCATTCCTCCCAGGAAATGCTTCGGCCAGGGTAGGCCACCTCGTGGAACGGCCAATGGGAATCCATCCACGCTTGCACCGTAGCAAACAGCAATTGATCATACCCCTGATCCAGCACACTCGACCGTACCCACAACGCGACCTGTGCATTAAAATCGGCTTTCCTGGCAGGATAAATATACACACAACCCAGCACTTGACTTTCGTCCGGCGCAACTACGGTATAGGCAAAGGAGGATTTTCGCTGAAACTCCTTTTGATGCCAGCCCAAATCAATCAGATCCTGCTCTAGGGTCAAATCCGGTGGGGGCCAATTGGAATCCGGCCCAAACACTCCCTGCAAATGGTCGATGCTCGACATAACGGCATCATAGTCTTTTACTACGTCATTGACCGTCAGCATGCGAATGCAGAAATGGTCGGTTTCGTAGGTTTCGGGCACCTGGAAGTCGGGAGGAATGAATCGGCTGTGTTCTTTGGACATGAGTGCTTTTTGAATTTCAATCTTTTTCCTCTGTTTTATAGAACGTCAATCGATTCCCGAATGGATCTCGAACACTCATTTCAAAACTTCCCCAAGGCTGGTATTCAATGCCCGGATTGGCGTATTTATATTGCTTCTCTTTAAGCTGTTGGTGAAAAGCGTCCAAATCGAGCGTTTCGATGCGCATGACGGCTCCGGGCGAACAATCACCGTGGTGCTCCGACAGATGCACCTTACAGTCTCCTTTCGACACCTGCATGTACAGGGGCATGCCATCGGCGTGGCGGTGTTCCCAATCAACACTGAATCCCAGGTAATCTACGTAGAATTCCCTAGCTTTCTGTTCATCGAATATGCGGACGACGGGTACGGCCATTTTAAATTCCATACTATTCTTTATTTAGTGTGGTGATTGCATGTAAGATGGTTTGCTTATCCTGTTCCAAATCGTTGGCAACACTCCGGAAAAAGGTTTGCCGATCCAACGGATAATTCAACTCCAAGTCGGCCGGAATACCCACGCCTTCATAGTTTCGGCCCTGAGTATCTAGGTACACCTCGTTTGAGAGGTAGACTTCCCAACCGTTCGGCAAATCCTTTTGCAGCGCATCCGAAGTAGCCCCCATCGTGTGGGAGCCGATGCGGCGGGTATGATCCAACTCCAACGAACACATTACAAAAATATCCGTAGCACTCCCCGACTGCTGGGAGGTCAGGATATACACCGGCTTGGTGTAGGGCTCGTCGGCTGCTTCCAGATAGATAGGCAATTCCGGTGAGTAGCTCTCTTCATGGCGCGCCTTCTTAGTAGCCACCAGGCGTCGTTCCGGGTTGAAGCGTCGGACTATTTCCATGCCTACATCGTCAATCCCTCCGCCGTTGAAGCGGACGTCGATTACGATTCCATTCATATCACGGAGATCTTCCATGACCCGGTCCATGGTCGCACTAATTCCGTCGATTTCTGCCTGAAGTTGCTCCACCTCGCTAAGCTTTTCCATCTCCTCGAAGTAGGTTTGGCCAAATCCCTGTTGCTGGACCAAGCTGTCCGGTAAATCCAAATCGGCGTGCAGAAACATAGCGTATACCTGGATATAGCCGAGGGTATCGTTTAGTGTTCCCCACTTGACCAACCAGGAATCTTCGGTCAGGTCTTCGGCCAGGAAATGGTCGGCTACCAGACCGGCAATTTCAAAATCGCCGTATTCCCTTAACGGGTCACTTTCGCCGGCATCGGGCTCCTGTGGGGCCTCGGCAGCTTCGATAACCACATCGGGCACATCCAGGTAACCGTGGCCGTCGTTGAGACTATCCTGCATATCCCGAAGGAGGACGTAGAGCTCCGGCTCAGAAGTGGTGCTAGTAATTTTGTCTTTGGTAGTCGTATACAGCTGCTCCCAATCGGCTTCACCCAAATTGAAAAATTCGTAGTGATCAGCGTAGGTTTGGGCAAAGACTTCAAAGTTGAACATGGGGTCGTTGCGTTGGGCGTTGCTGAGGGTTTGACCGCATAAATCCGGAAGCCCTTCGATGCGTTCGTAGGAGTAGATGTCAAACCCTTCCCTGAATTGGAGGGTATCATTAGCCAAGGTTAGGGCTCCTTCCCAATCGGACATCGGACCTTCCTTCGCGGGTAAACACGATACCTGGGTGATATCGTAAATGGTGTAATTATCTCCTTCAATCTGGAGTACCTTCCCGTAGCCAATGGAGCGCCAGGTGCCGTCGGGGGAATTGGAGGGTTCGGAGGTAGTCGTACAAGAGAGCAACAGAGCGCTGAGCGCAAGTGTAAGTAGTTGTTTCAACATGGTACAGGTTGATCGTTTTCGATAGTTGGACTATAGAAAAGTCAGTGGGTTCTTGATTTGGTTGCACCGGCAGGCTAAAACTGCTCAATTTCCTCCCTGGTTAGTCCCGTCACCTTTTGAATAGTTTCCAAGTCTACTCCGCTTTGCTTTAGCGCTTTGGCAATTTTGATGCGTTCTTCTTCTCTGCCCTCACGTCTGGAGGTATCGATTACATTCCGCTCTTCCGGAGAAAACGTAGCAACCTCCGCCGCTTCAAATAACTTCGTGAAAATTTTGTCTTGCAACTTTTTCGGGCGATCCTGCAAATCCGATAAATGGCGAAACACGAAAAGCCACTTATCAAATTGGCTTTCTAGTTCCTCAATTGATTGTTCAAATTTCGGAAGCTCTATGTAGATAAATTTCAGTTTATCGTAAAAGACGTCGCACCGCTGATTTTTCAATTCGATCACGTGCAATAGCTCCTCTTCCTCCTTGTGATCGTCGAATACAAAGTCTAAGAGATGCTAACATAGCATCTCTAAAATTCCAAGAGTATACACTGCGTCTAACTGGTAATCCCAGATCCCTTTTCTGGCTTGCTCCTGGATTGGGAAGGAAGCGTAATAAATACTCCGATCCTTGAAGTAATTTTGCTTGGCCTTCTGTATTTCCACAATAAAGCGCTCCCCCGAAGCACCTTTGCAGTAGAGGTAAAAAACGACAGATCGACGATTTGATGACGAGGCGGCAGGATTTGATTCAGAAAATCAACCAACAAGATCTTATTGGGCTCGGTGCCGAATAATTTTTTGAAGCCGAAATCCGTGAGTGGATTGATGTATCGATCCTTTAGCGCACTCATTGTTGATCACGAGATTTGTTTGTCGATGCGAATATAATCAATTTTTTGTTTGTTTTTCTGGTGTTTTCCAAAATCGAAGCGGAAAAAACGCCGGCACCCGCTCCCGGTAGCGGCGGTAGGCCTCCCCGTACATCCCAACCAATTTTTGCTCCTCGAGCCGGCTGCCAATCCACAAGTAGAGGGAGGTGATACCGGCCATGACCGCCGCCGCGTCCGTGGCACGCCATAAAAACAGGCCCCACACAATCAGATAAATACCCGTATACAGCGGGTGCCGGACCAGCGCGTTGAGACCGCGCGTATTCAAATCGACGGCTACCGCGCCTGCTTTCGTCTCTAACTGCGCAAAGCCGAGAAATTCGCTCGCCGGATACTGGCGCACCGAAAGCAATAAAACCAACAGCCCCAACAGAGACACGCCCCAACCGGCATAGTGAACGAGCGCAGGTAACTGAAACAACTCCGTCGGAACAATCTGCTTATAGCCTACATAAACCGGCAAAAGCGTAATTAGCGCCACCCCATTGTACACTAATCGATACCACCGCTTGGGAACTCGTCGCGTAATAATGGCCTTTATGGACTCAAGTGCCAGCAAACTATGCAGCGCATAGTACAGCGAGAGAAGGAGCGCGAATAGAAACAGTTGCATCCCGATATTCAGTTGAAGTGAGCACGTAAACATAGAAAAACAAATAAGCTTTTCCGGTTCTTCGGATTTACCCTCAGAAGAACGGCGCAAAGGTAGCTGAACGCAATAAAAAACGCCGTAAACGATGGAGTCAGTAATAGTTTCCTGGCGTTAAATGAATCATCCGTGGAAGAAAAACGGCCATTCGTCGATCAAAGCAGAAGCTCATATACCATAGTATTATTTTTGCTTTCCTGCCAGACAATAAACGCAGAAAACTTTAAACCCTTTATTCGTTTCCACTGTTCTTCCAACATACGGTGATACAGTCATGGACGAACGACAGGTATTAGAAAAAAGTGGAGAGCTCTTCATGCGCTACGGTATTCGGAGCGTGAGCATGGACGACATTGCCCGCTCCTTGGGTATTTCGAAGAAGACCCTTTATCAGCTCGTAGAAAACAAGGCGGATTTGATCCGGAGGGTCTATTCGCAGATGAAAGCATGTGAGGAATCTGAAATGGTGGCCATCCGCGAGCGCGCTACGGATGCAATCGACGAAATATTGCAGGTAGGCCTGTACGTCATTCAGGAGTTGCGGCAGCTTTCGCCAACGACCGTCTACGACATGCAGAAGTACTACGCGGATATCTATCGGGAGATGGAACATGCGCACAGCACCTATCTATACGAGTACATCCGCACCAATATTGAGCGGGGAATCGAGCAGGGGTTGTACCGAAAAAACGTGCATCCGGATATCGTCACCAAGTTATTTGTCGGCAAGAGTCTTTTAGTGGGTGACGACGTGCAATTTCCGACGGACAAATACGACCTGGAGACCCTGTTCAAGCAACATTTACGCTACCACATATACGGCATCGCTTCTCCAAAGGGATTAGCCTTACTCCATCAGCATCTTGAAACTACCTTCCGTGAAATAAATTAGAGCTATGCTACGAGCTTCCCAGCGAGGGGCTATACCCTTCATCGTCGCTTTTCTCTTTTCCATAACCGCATTTGGGCAAGGCCAAACCCTGACGCTCGACCAGGCCGTCAATTACGCGCTTACCAATACCACGGCCATGCGCAACGCCCAATTGGCCATAGCCGATGCGGACCAATTCATCAAGGAGCAACTTGCCTCCGGCTTACCGAACATCAACGGCAACGTCAACTATAATCGCTACATCGAAGTCCCGCAAATACCGAATCCGTTTGGGTTTTTATCCGGCTTGCTCCCCGATCCCTCTGAAGCCCCGGACCAGATTTCGCTGTTTCAGCGTAACAACCTCATCGCCTCCGCCAATTTGGAGACGATGATTTTCGATGCGAGCTTTTTCGTGGGGTTGAAAGCGGCACGGGAGTCTCGGAAATACTACGAACTACTTTTGCAAGCCGAGCGTCGCAATGTGCGCGACCAGGTCACAGACGCGTACTTGCCGGTTTTGCTTCTCGACGCCAACCGGAGGCAGCTGCGCAAAAACATTACCAACCTCGAGAAGCTGCTACAGGAAACGCAACAGATTTACGAATCGGGCTTCGTAGAGCAGCTAGACGTCGACCGCCTCCGACTCTCCTTGGCCAACCTTGAAACCGAACTGGAGAATCTTGATCGGCAACGGGAAAATGCGTTGCGTGCCCTGAAATTTACCATGAATTATCCGATCGAAGACACGATCGATATCGTGGGGCAACTGGACAGTATGGATCTAACCGTCGACTCAGAGCTCCTAATGGGAACCTTTGGCTACGAGGGGCGTCCGGAATTGGCCGCACTCGACCAGGCCATTTCTTTGAATAATTTAAATATTCAGCTCAACCGTACGGCTTACCTACCCACCATTAACGGTACTGCCAGCTACCAGTACCAGTACCAGGGTGACAACTTTTCCGATGGTTTCTGGGCCCCGACGGCCGTAGTAGGGCTTAATATTCAGATTCCCATTTTTGAGGGATTCGGCCGTCGGGCACGTACCGAGCGGGCTCGAATTGACCTCCAGGAAGTGCAAAACCAACGAGTGGATGCGGTCCGTGTAATCGAACTCGAAGTACGCAATGCCCGCACTAACTACACGAGTGCGCTTGATCGGCTGGAAAACCGGGAGCAAAATCTGGCACTCGCCAATCGCATCTACGAAACCACCCAGATCAAATACCGCGAGGGAGTGGGCTCGAGTCTGGAAGTGACTCAATCGGAACAGGAACTATACGAGGCACAGTCGAATTACCTACAGGCAGTATACGAAGTGCTGCAGGCGAAAAGTGATCTGCAGTACGCGATGGGGAGATGGTGAGGTGGTGAGTTTTAATTTGAAATGCAATGACTCCAAATACGCAATCAATGACAATTCTTCGCATTATTCCGCTGGCCGGTTTATTGTTTTTGGCGGCTTGCCAGGTACAAACGGAAGCCGAGCAGCCGGCCTCGTTGGAGGAGCAGCGTACGCTGTTGCGGGAAAAAGAAAATCAACTCGAGCAGTTGTCCGAAGAAATCGAATCTCTGCGGTTGGCAATCGCCGAAGCGGATCCTCAAATAGCGGCACGGGATCTAGTCACCGTAATGCCTCTATCCACCGATCGGTTTGAGCATTACATCACGATGCAAGCAACGGTGGAAGCGGAAGATTTGGTGGACGCTACTGCTGAAATTGGTGGCCGCGTGCTCCGGCTTACCGTAGAGGAGGGGGATGTCGTGATCAAGGGGCAACTTATTGCCACCATCGATGTGGAGCAGCTCGAAAAGCAGATCGAAGAAATTGAGACCGCTCTCGAATTGGCGACAACCGTCTACGAACGACAAAAGCGACTCTGGGATCAGAATATCGGTTCGGAGATTCAATTTCTCGAAGCCAAAAACAATCGGGAACGCCTGGAAAAGAACCTCGAGCGCCTGACCATTCAACAGAAGAACCGTAATGTGTTTGCGCCGATCACCGGATCGGTGGAGCGGGTCATTATTCAATCGGGCGAATTGGCGGCCCCGGGATCACCAATTGTTCAGATCCTGGATACCAACGACCTCGTAGTGCAGGCCGACGTGCCGGAGCGCTACCTCAATGCGATTCAGTCAGGCGAACGGGTCAAAGTGCGCATCCCGGTGCTCGATCAGGAATTTGAGGCGCCCGTTACCCAGATTGGCCGCACCATTGACCCGGCCAACCGCACTTTCGAAGTGGAAGTCGACCTGCGGCGTGGTAGCAGGAACCTGAAGCCCAATCTACTCGCTGAAATGATGATCCGGGATTTTGCCATTGAAGACGCCATTATCATCCCGCTCGACCGGGTGCAGCAGGAGGTCAACGGGCGGCGCTACGTCTACCTTCAGACGGAAGGGCCGGAGGGTCCGACCGCAAAAAAGGCGTATATCGAGATCGGAGAATCCTCCAACGGGCGCGTGGTTGTCCGGGAGGGCCTCAAAAGCGGTGATATCTTAATCATGGATGGTGCCCGAAATCTGTCGGACGGACAGCTCATTCAGGTGGCCGAACAAAACCCCGTGGCAAATGGCTGATACGAATCAACACCAACCGGCGGAACAGCCGGAGCTGAAGCGTCGGACGTTCGGCCTCACCAACCTGGCCGTCGATAACGGGACGAGTATTTTCATTCTCGCACTGATGGTGTTCGTCTTTGGTTTGCAGTCCTATCAGGACGTGCCGAAAGAGCAATTTCCCGAAGTCAGCTTTCCGACGGTATACATCAATACGCCCTATTTCGGTAACTCCGCCCCGGATATCGAGAGCCTCATCACCCGGCCGATCGAAAAGGAAATTCAATCCGTAGACGGGGTTAAGACCATTCGCTCCACCAGCGTACAGGACTATTCCGTCATCACCGTGGAATTCATCAGCGGTACGGACATTGATGAGGCTGTCCGCAAGATCAAAGACGCTGTGGACAAGGCAAACCCTGAACTACCTACCGACCTCGACAGTGAACCGAACGTACTCGATATCAATTTATCCGAGTTGCCCATCGTGGTCGTCAACCTCTCCGGCGACTACTCGCAGGATGAACTGTTGGAATACGCCGAACTCCTGGAGGACCGCATCGAAACCATCGAGGAAATCAGCGATGTAGAGATTTCCGGTGCCCAGGACCGCGAAGTGGAGGTGCAGATCGATGTGCGCAGCATGACAAATTTGCAAATTTCCTTCGGCGACATCGAAAATGCGATCGCAGGCGAAAATGTCACGCTTTCGGGAGGAGAACTCGTTACCAATGACTTTCGCCGGGCCATTCGGATCAAGGGGGAAATCGAGGCCGTAGAAGAATTGGAAAGCATCATCATCAAAAGCGAAGACCAGCGGCCCATTTACCTGAGAGATATTGCCGAGGTCTCGTTCGATTTCGAAGATCCAACCAGTATTGCCCGGGCGGACGCCCTGCCGGTGCTTTCGCTCAATGTCATTAAGAAACAAGGCGAAAACCTGCTCAGTGCGGCCGATAAGCTCAAGCTGGAGCTGGAAGATGCACAGAAGGTGTTGCCGGCCGACTTGAAAATCAGCCTGTTCAACGATCAGTCGAACAATACCCGCGATCAGGTAAACAACCTGGAGAACAGCATTATCAGTGGAGTCATTCTGGTGGTACTCGTCCTGTTGTTCTTCCTCGGGTTGCGCAACGCCTTGTTTGTGGGTATCGCCATTCCGCTGAGTATGCTGATGGGCATCCTGTTTATTTATCTCAGTGGTGTGACGTTGAACGTGGTGGTGCTCTTTGGCCTGATTCTGGCGCTCGGCTTACTCGTCGATAACGGAATCGTGGTGGTGGAAAACATCTACCGCTACCGACAGGAAGGCTTCAATTCCAACGAAGCATCGAAATACGGGACGGGCGAGGTGGCATTGCCCATTATTGCCTCCACCGCCACTACCCTGGCCGCATTTCTGCCGATCGCTTTCTGGCCCGGTCTGGTGGGAAGTTTCATGCAATACCTACCAATTACCCTGATCATCGTATTGACCTCCTCGCTCTTCGTGGCCCTCGTCATTAATCCCGTTTTCACGAGTCGGTTCCTGAAAATCGACACCCGAGCGGAAACCGCGAGCGGCCGCAGGCGCAAGCGCTGGATGAACCTGATCAGTGTCGGGGTCTTGTTGGCTATCGGTCTTCTGGGACTCCTGGCAGGAGCCATGTGGCTCTTCAACCTCATGTGGATTACGGCACTAATCGTGCTATTCAACTTTTGGGTACTGCGTCCGGCAGCCTTTGGCTTTCAGAATAAGGCACTGCCACGATTGGAGCGCGGTTACAACCGCTTTATCACCTGGGCGATCCGCCGTTCCGGCCTCGTATTTGGCGGCACGTTTCTCCTTCTGATCTTTTCGATGGTGCTGCTTTCCATTCGCGCGCCGAAGGTCATTTTCTTCCCGGAGGCGGAGCCGCTCTACGTCAACGCCTTTGTGGAATTACCCCTGGGCCGCGACATCGAAGCAACAGATCGCATCACCCGGGAACTGGAACAGCGCATTCTCCGAACGGTAGCGCCCTACGGCGAAATTGTGGAGGCGGTACTCACCCAAATCGGAGAAAACACCTCCGATCCCAATACGCCGCCCGAACCGGGCGTCACTCCCAACCGGGCCCGCATCACAGTCTCCTTCGTTCCGGCCAAGGAGCGCGGCGATATAAAAACCTCCACCATCATGGAGGAACTGCGGGAGGCCGTACGCGGCATTCCCGGCGTATCGATTTCGGTGAGCCAGAACCCAAGCGGGCCGGCTACCGGCAAGCCAATCAACATCGAAATCAGCGGAGAAAACATGGACAGCCTGGTCGTCTACAGCGATGCCATGATGGCCTATATCAATCAGGAAAATATCGCCGGCATCGAAGAGCTACAGGCCGACGTCAAAGTGGGTAAGCCCGAACTAATCGTCAATGTCGACCGGGAGGCCGCCCAACGGTTCGGCGTATCGACCTTTGCCGTTGCCAATGCGATCCGTACGGCCGTCTTCGGTAAGGAAGTGAGTAAATACAAACGCGGAGAAGACGAATATCCGATCAATATTCGACTTGAGGAGAGCTCCCGCTACAACATCGACGACTTGCTCAACCAGCGCATCACCTTCCGCAGCGCGAGCTCGGGGCAAATTCAGCAAGTGCCCATCAGTGCCGTTGCGGATATCGAATTTTCCTCTACCTACAGCAGCATCAAGCGCAAGGACCTCGACCGGGTCATCACGGTTTTTTCAAACCTCCTGGAAGGGTATAATGCCAACGAAGTAATCGCCGAGATCGACGAATCCCTTCAGGATTTTGACCTGCCCGAAGGCTACGCCTACGAATTTACCGGCGAACAACAGCAACAAGCCGAAGACACAGAGTTTTTGCTGACCGCCTTTATCCTGGCGGTATTTGCCATCTTCATTATTATCGTTACTCAGTTCAACAGCATCACCTCGCCCTTCATCATTATCCTGTCCGTTTTGTTCAGTACGATCGGGGTATTTCTGGGATACGTGATTTTCGGGCGCGACGTATCGGTGATTTTCACGGGGGTAGGCATCATTTCGCTCGCCGGGGTGGTCGTCAATAATGCGATCGTACTAATTGACTACACCAATTTGCTGATCCGCCAGCGGCTCGATCGCAGCGACAAGAAATCGATTTACGATTTGCCGCTGGAGGAGGTGCGCACTAGTATCATCAATGCGGGCGCGACCCGCTTGCGCCCGGTACTCCTGACGGCTATCACTACTATCCTCGGGTTAATTCCTCTGGCGATCGGTTTCAATATCAACTTTTTCAGCCTCGTTACCCGGCTGGACCCGCAGATTTTTATCGGCGGCGATAACACTGCGGTGTGGGGGCCCATGGCGTGGACGGTCATTTACGGACTGACCTTCGCCACCTTCCTGACCCTAATCGTGGTTCCATCCATGTTTTGGTTATCGTTTCGCCTACGGCTTGCAGTGAATGCCGTCATCAGTCGACGAACTAAAGACACGACCGTTCAGCCTGCAACTACCTAGGATTGTGATGAATGGACAAAGAAGGAGACGTGAAATATTGGATTTTATATACAGTATGCTTACTTTTGTTTATCGAGAATTCTTCGTGGAGTCTATAATAGGCTTCACCTACCGATAAAGAAGTAATTTTTTTCATGTGATATGATTTTTGGCTGGAAACAACTGTTTCCAGCTTTTTTTTGCCCATCTTACCCCGTTTACCCTGTCACAAGTCTACAAGAAATCGACATTTCGTTATCTGCGGAACCAGTTCCTTTGTGTTGGTCCCGGAAATGAATCATCTACAGGAGTTCCCCCCTTTCATGATATTGTGTTGTTCATAGTGTTTGTTAATGAGCCCTGCCTGATCGGTAGGGTTTTTTTATTTCCATAGGTTCTGCTCTTTGGTATGAAGTCGACAGCCCTTGGTAGGGTACAATTTTTGAGGCGGTGGTTCTATGTCACAATTCCGGCTACTTTGTGCTTTCTGCGATATCGACCGGCCTTACTTTTGGATCAGAAATCACGACTACCAATTCCGGCCCACCGGATCAGAAGAATAATTGGGTGAGTGTTTGTTCATAGTTTCGTCCTCGGCCGGTTGGTCGAGGACCTTTTTTTGTTCGGGGTTATTCTGACAAAGGATATACCTTTGCACCCTGAAACAAAATCCCTATTGGAGAGTATACTCAGACAAGGAAACCCGATACCATATGCCGTACCAACAACATATCCATCCTATTTTTGATCGTTTGCTTAGCCGAACGGAACGGGAGGAGCGTCTAGGCCAGCGTGCCCGGGTCTTTTGGTTGACCGGATTGTCGGGTTCGGGTAAAAGCACCATTGCACAGGGGCTGGAACGGCGGCTCTTTGAAGCGGGCTATTTTCCCCAGGTGCTGGATGGAGACAACATTCGCAGCGGAATCAATTCCAACTTGGGTTTCAGCCTGGAAGACCGCCGGGAAAATATCCGCCGCATCGCAGAAGTGGCAAAACTATACGTGGAGAGCGGCGTCATTGTGCTTTCTTCATTTATCAGCCCGACGCGGGAAATCCGCGCGCTGGCGCGCGATATCATCGGATCGGAGGACTATCTGGAAGTATACGTCAACACGCCCCTGGAGGTTTGTGAGGCCAGAGACGTAAAGGGGCTGTACGCCAAGGCACGCAACGGAGAAATCAAAGGCTTCACGGGCATTGATTCGCCATACGAGGCTCCCCTCACACCCGCCGTGGAAGTGCGTACCGAAGATATGAGTGTGGAGGAAGCGGTGGAGTTTGTGTTCAATCAGGTATTACCATATTTGACTATTGATAAATAATAAGCCGAGCGCAAAACTATTATCGCATGCAAGGCAACTACCACTTGAATCATTTACGCGAATTAGAAGCGGAATCGATGTTCGTCCTCCGGGAGGTGGCGGCACAGTTTCAGAATCCCGTCATTCTGTTTAGCGGAGGTAAGGACAGCATTTTGATGGTCTACCTCGCTCAGAAGGCCTTCTATCCGGCCCGAATCCCTTTCCCGCTGCTGCATATCGACACCGGGCACAACTTTCCCGAAACCATCCAGTACCGCGACCGACTGGTCGAGCGGCTGGGCGTGAAACTGATGGTGGGCTCCGTACAGGAAGCCATCGACCAGGGAAAAGTGCAGGAAGAGACGGGGTACAACGCAACCCGCAACTACCTGCAGACAGCCGTGTTGCTCGAAAGCCTCGAACGAGGTAAGTTCGATGCGGCCATGGGAGGCGGCCGGCGCGACGAAGAGAAGGCCCGGGCCAAGGAGCGCTTCTTCAGCCACCGAGATGAATTCGGACAGTGGGACCCCAAAAATCAGCGGCCCGAACTCTGGAATCTTTTCAACGGCAAGAAGCAATACGGTGAGCACTTCCGCGTGTTCCCGATCAGTAACTGGACCGAGCTCGACGTATGGCAGTACCTCGCCCTCGAAAAAGTAGAGTTGCCAAATCTCTACTTTGCCCACAGGCGCAGGGTATTCGAGCGCGACGGCATGCTGCTGGCGGAAACCGATCACATCCTGCGCCGCCCCGAAGAGGTGGTCATCGAAAAGACCGTCCGCTGCCGGACGATCGGCGATATCACCTGTACAGGCGTTTGGGAATCGACCGCCCACTCGATTGAGGAAATTATCATGGAAGTCTCTACCGCCCGCATGACGGAACGGGGGGGCCGCGCCGACGATAAGCGCTCCGAAACAGCGATGGAAGACCGTAAACGCCAGGGCTATTTCTAGGTCCTAAATTTAATCTTTTTCAAACCCGACTAAAATTACCTCCCGATGTCATCTGGAAATAACCATCAGGCCAACGGTGCCCCGACGGTTCTGGATACCGATACGGAATTGCTGCGCTTTACCACTGCAGGTAGCGTCGATGACGGCAAGTCTACACTCATTGGCCGCCTCTTGTACGATAGCAAATCCATTTTCGAGGATCAATACGAGGCCATCCGTAATACCAGCGAACGGCGTGGCGAGGAAGGCGTGAACCTCGCCCTCCTGACCGACGGCCTGAAAGCCGAACGGGAACAGGGAATCACCATCGATGTGGCTTATCGCTACTTCGCCACTCCGAAGCGGAAGTTCATCATTGCCGATACTCCGGGCCACATTCAGTATACCCGTAATATGGTGACGGGGGCTTCCACGGCCAATGTGGCGCTCATTCTCGTCGATGCCCGCAACGGCGTCGTCGAGCAAACTCGCCGACACGCCTTCATCGCCTCCTTGTTGCAAATTCCACACCTGGTAGTGTGCATCAATAAGATGGACCTCGTCGACTTCGACAAGGAAACCTACGAGCACATTAAGGAAGACTTCGCACAGTTTAGCTACAAGCTCGACGTGAAGGATGTGCACTTCATCCCCATTTCCGCACTCGACGGGGACAATGTCGTCGAACGCAGCGAGCGCACCCCCTGGTACGAAGGTCCTACCCTACTCTACTACCTGGAGAACGTACACATCGGCAGCGACCACAACTTCATCGACTGCCGCTTCCCGGTTCAGTATGTCATCCGTCCCTACAACGATGACCACCACGACTACCGGGGCTACGCCGGGCGCGTTGCCGGTGGTGTTTTCAAAAAGGGGGATGCGGTAATGGTACTTCCTTCCGGATTTACCAGCCGGATTATGGCCATCAATACGTTTGAAGGAGAAGTCGAAGAGGCCTTCCCACCTATGTCGGTCACCTTGTTGCTGGAGAACGATATCGATATCAGCCGGGGCGACATGATCGTGCGGGAAAACAACGTCCCGGAGGCTATACAGGATGTAGAGGTAATGGTTTGCTGGTTCAACGAGCGCCCACTCCAACCAAACGGAAAGTACGCACTGTTACACACGACGCAGGAAGCTCGATGCATCGTCAAAGAAATCCGGTACAAGCTGGATATCAACACCTTACACCGGCTGGAAGACGACAAGCAGATCGGCATGAACGATATTGCCCGAGTACTGCTGCGCACCACAAAACCGTTATTTGTGGATCCCTACCGGCGTAATCGCCACACGGGGAGTATCATTCTGGTAGATGAGGGCACCAACGAAACGGTGGCCGCCGGAATGATTATCTGATGTAGTTGTACTTGTACTTCTACGACTTTAGGCCGCACGTTCGGTTTGCCATTGCTGGAACGATTTCGCTACCAGGTCTTCCAATGACTCGTAGGGCGGGATGTGTTCCTCGCACAGTATTTCCTGCCCGATCATCAGGGCAGGAATTCCATTCAATTGGGCTTCTACCATAGAATCGATCTCGGAGGATTGCACCAACCTCACTACTCCCTCCAGCTGCAGCTGGTGGATAGCCTGCTCCGTGAGAGCAAGCAACCGCTCCGTTTGAGGGTGCTCCCCAATGCCCAACAATCGAATTTCTAATTTTGACTCCATATTCATATTTTCAAAACCTATACGGAGAAGCCTCAATCACACAAACTTGCTTTGTTTGATTCGCAGTAAATTTCTAAGTATTTGCGGCTGTATCTGGTGAGGTTTGTCATTCCAACGAATGATTCTGCCGCTTTTTGGAATTGCCCGGGCTTTATTACCTTTAACCGAACGCAGTATTCATGAGTAATGAATCTCTCGGAACGACTGATACTTCTAGGTTAAAGGAAGCCGCGCTTCAGTTAGAAGCGCTGATTGAGTCGGCAATCGACGGCATCATTGTAATCGATCAGCAGGCAACAATCGAGACAATCAACCCGGCGGCTGCCACCCTATTCGGCTACAAAGCCGAAGAAGTGATCGGAAAAAACATTAAAATGCTCATGCCGGAGCCTTACCACTCCGAGCACGACGAGTATGTGGCCCGTTATCACCGTACGGGCGAAGCCCGCATCATCGGCATCGGTCGTGAAGTTCGTGGCCTGAAGAAAAACGGAATCATCTTCCCCTTGCGCCTTGCCGTAAGCAAAATCGATCTCGAGGGCCGGGTGCGCTACACCGGAATCATCCACGACCTGAGCGATGTAAAAGCCGCGGAAGCCAAAATCCTCCGGCTCAACCGCGAGCTGGAGCAGAAGGTGGTAGAACGCACCGAGACGCTGGCCATGGCCGTCGACCGCCTGCTCAAAACCAACCGTTCGCTGGAACAGGAAATGGAACAGCGCCAACAGGCCGAATCGTCTCTCCGCAAGCGGGAAGTAGAGTTGCAGTCCGCCCTGGAGAAGGAGCGGGAGCTAAGCGAACTGAAAAGCCGATTTGTCAGTATGGCTTCCCATGAGTTTCGCACGCCGTTGAGCACCGTGCTCAGCTCGGTCGAATTGGTAGAAATGTACGCGGCCAACTCCGAGCAAGCGCCTAAACAACAACGGCACATCGATCGCATTAAGTCGGCCGTGCACGCCTTGACGAGCATCCTCAATGACTTTCTGTCGCTGAGTCGGCTCGAAGAGGGACACATTCAGGCCCGGCTTCAGGATATCGCCATCGAAGCATTTTGCCAGGAAATCATCGAGTCGGTCGGAGTGCAATTGAAGAGCGGTCAACAAATCGAATTACACCATCTCGGAGGTCCCGAAAAATGGCGGATCGATCCCAATTTATTGCGCAATATTCTGTTCAATCTACTTTCGAATGCAATTAAATACTCCGTCGAAAACTCCTTGGTACGCGTAGAACTTTCGGCCGACGAAAAGAACTGCATCCTGCGAGTAATCGACCAGGGCATCGGTATTCCGGAAGCCGATCAGAAGCACCTCTTTACCCGGTTTTTCCGGGCCCACAATGTAGAAAACATCAAAGGTACCGGACTTGGCTTACATATCGTGCGCCGCTATGTTGATTTGCTCGGTGGGTCCATCGAATTCGAAAGTACACTCGGCGTCGGATCGATCTTTACGGTTCACCTTCCCCTTTCGGGTACAGATTAACAGTTCAACATCACTATGACGAACGCTCAGATTCTGATTATTGAAGACAATGAAGAGGTGCGGGAAAATTTAGAAGAGATCCTCTCCCTGTCCGGATATAAGGTAGCGACGGCCCCCGACGGAAAGATAGGGGTGCAGCAGGCTATGGAAACCCCGCCAGATCTCATCCTGTGCGACGTGATGATGCCGGAGCTAGACGGTTTTGGCGTACTGAATATTCTGGCTAAGAAACCCGCTACCGCTTCGATCCCCTTTGTATTTCTTACGGCCAAAACGGAGAAGGATGATATCCGCCGCGGCATGAATTTGGGTGCCGATGACTACATCACCAAGCCCTTCTACAAGGATGAGCTGCTGGGAGTCATTGAAACGCGGCTGCGCAAGAGCCAGCATCTGCGCGAAGCCAGCAACCGCAACGAGGAGCCGGTTCAAACCCTGATCGACGCCGCCCGCGGCCTCGGCACCCTGCGCAACCTGAGCGAAAAACAGCGCCTGAGGCGCTACGAACGGCGCGAGATTATTTTTCAGGAAGACGACTACCCGCATTATCTGTATCGCGTGCGAAGCGGGCAGGTTCTGCTCTACAAAACCAACGAACACGGAAAGGAGTACGTCATTACCAAGGTCGAACAGGGAGAGTTTTTTGGATACACGGCCTTGCTGCTTCGCCAGGAATACCCCTTTGCCGCCCAAACGAGCGAGCCTACTGAATTGGAATTGCTCAGCGATCAGGATTTTTACCAGCTATTACACACCGATCGCGATGTGGCTGCATCTTTCATAAAGTTGTTGGCAGGAAACGTCGTCGATAAGGAGGAGCAATTGCTCCAACTGGCGTACGACAGTATCCGCAAACGCGTGGCAAATGCACTGGTTCGCTACTACGATCAGCACGGTAGTTCCTTCTTCACCCTGCACCGGGAAGATCTCGCCCGGATGATCGGCACCGCCAAGGAAAGTGTCATTCGTACCTTATCCGAGTTCAAACGAGATGCCTTGATCGATATCAAACAGGGGCAGATTCGGATATTAAAAGTGGATCAACTGCGCAGCTTGCCTTACTAGAAGTAGATCGAACCAAATTGCCTATCTTTCATTCTAAACGCGCTTTACCCTATGATCATCCGCTTTCTCTGCCTGGTTTTATTTCTATTCATGATGCTACCGCACTCGGTTTGCGCACAGGCTGCCACGCTCCAGGGGCAGTGGGAGGGAACGATCACCATTGGCGGCATACAATCCGAGCAGGGACTCCCCTTTGAGCTATTTTTATACCGCGACGGGAAACGGCTTTGGGGCCGTTCTTACGTCCACCTCGACGGCAGGCGGATTATCGCTATGGATTTGGAAGGATTCCTCTATCAGGATCAGTCCGTGGGCCTGCGTGAGGTAAAGTTTGGCGGAGCAACGGACAACGATCTTTATCCGCCTTTCAACCGACAGTATCAACTGATCTTTCGACGATCCTTCGACGACGGTACGCTCAATGGCTATTGGCAGGAAATGCGCTCCGATTCATTTCACGAAAAACGGCGACGGGGGCGTATTCTTCTCGAAAAAAAGAAGGACAAGGCCTGACAACTTACTTTTTCGGCGCTTTTTTCATTTTTTTCCGCAAAAAAATACCATATTAGCGGTAGTTTCCGTTATGGAGCTATACATCCCCTCGTACCTCAACTATCCCCCAGAAAAATGCTACTGCTCTGCGAGCGGCTTGCCCGCCTTCTAAATAGGAGGGGCATAAAAAAAGCCCGGCGAATACACTTCGCTCGGGCCCAAAAGTCATCCCTATGATTAGCTCTTTATCGAGAAATCGGTTTCAATATAGAGCTAACTTTGCAATTAGACCAATATGTGACGCCTTTTTTAGAATACGGTTCACTTCCGTAGGTGTCTGGTCGTCGGTCGATTTCTGATCTATTTTTTTTGAATTTTTTTTCCCCTCCAGGCAACGTTTTCGGCGCACAGGGTATCTACCATACATATACCCGAGTTGATTTTCAGAGCGAACCTTCAACAGATTTTCCTAAGTGGAAGCGCCATTATGTCTAATGGCGCTTTCTTTTTTTCAGCTTGTGCCTGCCTCACTTTTCCGGCCTTGTACATGGGCAACCTTTCTTATCTTTCCCGCCCATCAGTACGTAGGATATGATCGCTCGCAATCTCTCTCTCATTGGACTACTCTTTTTGTTGGCCTGCCGTACAGAACCGGTTTCTTACGAAGCCGAAAAATCCGTCGTGTACCAGCGTGCGGCCGTTGTAACACCTCATCCGCTGGCCTCGGATATTGGCAAGGAAGTACTCGAACGGGGCGGAAATGCGGTCGACGCCGCGGTAGCCGTGCAGTTTGCGATTGCCGTCGTCTTTCCACGTGCCGGAAATATCGGTGGTGGTGGCTTTATGATGATCCGCGACTCCACTGAAACGGTGTCCGCACTCGACTACCGCGAGCGAGCCCCCGGCGCGGCGGGCCGCGACATGTATCTCGACAGTAGTGGAGCTATTATTGAGGGCCTCAGCACCAAGGGCCATCTGGCATCCGGAGTGCCGGGCACCGTAGCCGGGTTGGCCACTGCCCACGACCGCTACGGGCGCCTCCCGTGGCGGGAGTTGGTGCAGCCGGCTATCGATTTGGCGCGGAAGGGATTTCCCATTTCAGAAACCGAAGCCGAACGCCTGAATCGGTATCGGGACCAATTTCTCGACTTCAACGATCCCTCCATCGCCTTCGTACGGGAAGGGGCCTGGGAGGCAAATCAGGTATTGCGACAACCGGAGCTGGCAACGACCCTCGAACGCATCCGTGATCAGAAGGCAGCCGGCTTCTACACCGGGGAGACGGCAGCGCTCATCGCCGCCGAAATGAAACAGGGCGGCGGATTGATCAGCCTCGACGATCTGGCCAACTACGAGGCCGCCTGGCGCGACCCCATCCGGGTGACCTACCGAGACTATGTCGTCTGGTCGATGCCTCCTACCTCCAGTGGGGGCGTGGCGCTGGGCCAGCTTCTGCAGTTGGTCGAACCCTTCGATTTGCGTACCGCCGGCTTCCATTCTACTCGATCGGTACATGTGATGGCGGAGGCGATGCGCCGGGTATATGCCGACCGCGCCGCTTACCTGGGCGATATGGACTTTTACCCCGTACCCGTGGATAGCCTGCTCGACACCGACTACCTGCGCACGCAGATGGCCGACTTCCGTATCGATTCAGTGACTGCCAGCCAACAACTGGCTTCCGGACCCGTCGAGCTGCGCAAGGAAAGCTTTGAAACAACTCATACCTCCATCATCGATCAAGAGGGGCAAACCGTTTCCGTGACAACCACGATCAACTCCAACTACGGCAGTAAGGTCGTGGTAGACGGAGCCGGCTTTTTCCTCAACAACGAAATGGACGACTTCAGCTCCAAACCCGGTGTGCCTAACCAGTTTGGGCTGATCGGGGCGGAGGCCAACGCCATCGAGCCCGGCAAGCGCATGCTTAGCTCCATGACACCTACCATCGTAGAGCACAACGGTGCGACCCACCTCGTGCTGGGCGCCCCGGGGGGCTCCACTATCATTACTGCGGTGTTTCAGGTAGTCATGAATACGCTCGAATTTGGCTTGCCACTCGATTCGGCCGTCCACGCACCCCGTTTTCACCACCAGTGGCTACCCGATCGCATCCAGATCGAACGCGAAGCCCTCTCGCCGGCAGTGCGCGATTCGCTGGAGGCATTGGGCCATACTTTCCACGAGGTGAACCGCATGGCCATCATCAAAGCCATTATCCGTCTGCCCGATGGTCGGTTGCACGCCGTAGGCGACTGGCGCAATCCGGATGATGATGTGGCAGGGTGGTAAGAATAATGAGTGGCATTTTCCGTTTGATTTTAAATTTCAAATCGACCAAACATGCCCCACCTCCTGTACCTGCCGTTGATCGTGCTCGCTTGTTGTGCTTGCAAAGTACCCCCGAACGGCGAATCGGGAGTTCCGGATACCAACGGACACATCCGTTTTGATCGACCGGCGGTAGGGCAGTGCAGTTATTTCGTGCACCGGCAGAAGATAGGGCCGGACAGCAATTACGAGACGTTACCGGACACATTGGAAGCCCGGATCATCGATCAGGTAGCAGCAGATGTATTCCTGATCGAAGAAACTATTTCGGCACACAGCGATGCCTACCGATCGGCCCCCCAACCCGTTTCGTACCATCTGCGCATTGCGGAAGGGCAAATTCAGTACGAGCGGCGGCGCATCGGCAGAAGCATCCTATTCGGGCAATTCACCAAAGCGCTTCCCCTACGGCCGATTCCGCAGCCGGAGGTTGCTAGCCTGGAATTTGAGCAGCAGATACCCGGCGGGCAGTTCGGCAGCTACCAATTCGGAACCGCCAAAAATACAACCGTGCAAGGGCAAACCTACGAACAGCTCAACGTGGTGAAGAACGCCGCTGCGATGGCCTACGACGGCCCGGGCGAGCTTATCGCCTATTCGGCAGCAGCCGGAGTGGTAAAAGTAATTTCTTTCGGGGCAATGATCCAACGGACCGATGCCTGGGAGCGGCTTCCTAGTGGGGAGTAGCCGCAGCGTAGTATTCCCGAACCCTTTCAAGCATGAGTTCGGTCATCTCATCGAGGCCAATACGGGGCTGCCAGCCCCAATCGCGCCGGGCGGCGCTATCGTCGATGCTGTGCGGCCAGCTTTCTGCGATAGCCTGTCGATGATCGGGTGCATACTCCACTTCAAAATCCGGCACGTGCTTGCGAATGCTTGCCACCAATTCATCGGGCTGAAAATTCATGCCCGCCAAATTGTAGGCCGTGCGCTCCCGGATTTGCTCGGGGGAGGCCTCCATTAGTTCAATCGTTGCCCGAATGGCATCCGACATATACATCATTGGCAATTGCGCATTGGGGCTCAGGAAGCACCGGAAGGTAGTTCTCTGCACTGCCGCATGGAAGATTTCGACGGCGTAATCCGTAGTTCCCCCTCCGGGTAAACCGGGGCCGATGATGCCGGGATAGCGCAACGAGCGGACATCGAGGCCGTATTTTTCATAGTAGTACTGGCACCAGTTCTCTCCAGCCGCCTTGCTGATACCGTAGACGGTAGTCGGATGGAGAGGAGATAGTTGCGGCGTTTGGTGCTGGCTGACCCCTCTGCCGAAAACGGCAATCGAGGAAGGGAAAAACACCCGAATGCCTTGGTCCTTACTCACTTCCAGCACGTTAAACAACCCGTCCATATTGATTTTCCAGGATCGCAGGGGTTGCTCCTCTCCTTTTGCCGAGAGGATAGCTGCCAAGTGGTAGATCTGCGCGATTTGATGCGTTTCCACAACGGATGCTAAACGATCGCGGTCCAGTACGTCTAGTTGGAGATAGGGATCGACCGGGTTATCGGGCAGTCGAATATCTGAGGCAACCACCTGATCCGTTCCGTAGCGGGCGCGAAGGGCTATTTGTAATTCTGTGCCGATCTGGCCGCTCGCGCCGATAATTAAGATCCTGGCTTTCATATTTTTTGTTACGAGTAGTTTGACGCAAAAGTTTACAAACTAAAGACACTGGAAGTTATGAACGATGAAGCACGAATATAGATCAATCACAGTTGATAGGGTGGCAGGCCGTCCAGATAAGTGAAGCTTTTGGCCTCGTAATCGATTGCGCAACAGTACGATTGGTGGCCGTTAGTTACCAACAGATGATCTACCCGCTGTTCAAGATTATAGCGAGCGATTTGTTCGAACGTGTCCTGATTGACGGGTACCTGAGGCGCCTTGCATTCGATCAGCATGAACGGAGTAAGTGCCGGCCCCAAAACTAAAACATCGTAGCGTTTGAAGCGCTCCCCCAGCCAGAAGCCGCGTTCGAGGGTGATCCGATTGCGGTTGTACCCCATTTGCTCGATGAGGTGAATAATGACCAACTGCCGTACAAATTCCTCGGGTTCCAACACCATCCACTTCTCCCGAACAGGGTCGAATACGAATCGCGTTCCATCGATTTTCTGGAGGCGGAGTTTCGGTACCAGCGTATCTAGATGGAGCTGGATTTCCATAGTGTTCTTTTTCGAACGTTTGACGTGTAAAAAATCGCGCGTTATCAGGAGTTGAATTGGTGTTCCATTCGGAGCAGCCGGGACGTCGTTTCTCGCACGCGGTATCGATGGTCGATGCGATATCCGACCAGCCAAATAATCTCGCCGTTCCCGTTTTCGAGGATCCAGCAGCGATCCCGGGCCAGGCGGTCTATTTTTTGGTCGGTGAAAAAGTCCTGCAGCTTTCGGCTGCGGCCCTCCATTCCGAAGGGCTGAAAGCGGTCTCCGGCCCGCCAGCGCCGCAGGCGCAGCGGCCACTGTATCCGATCGGCATCAAACGTGGCGATCCGGGGGGCGGTCGTTAATGATTGAGCGCTCCGGTTTTCCTCCTTCCAATACAGCCGTTCCTCTTCCGATATCAACATCTGGCGATCCGCTCTTTGCAGCAGCAAGGTATCGACGGCTCGTTCTTCCAACCGGCGAACCAACAAGTGCCCGTGTTGAACGAGCAACTGATGCGTCTGCGTAGTCAGCCAGGTACCCACCCGGGCCTCGAGGGCCTGCCGAACCTGTTCGGAGGAAAACCCCAGGGGCTCCAGCCAAAGAAACAGCATGTATTTTCCGAAGGCCAGGTCTTGCAGCCTAGCCCGGTCGATTTGCCAGGTATGAGAATCAATGGATTCGACGAGTTGTTCGCGTTGCATTTCGCTGAAGCGCTCTACCATAAGCCAGGCCTGCTGGAGTTGTTCCAGATTATCGGCTACGGTTTGGCTGAGGTCGGGATTTAAGTTCCTTAATTCTGGAACCAGGTGGTGGCGAATGCGATTGCGCACGTACTTCGGGGAGGCATTGCTGCTGTCGGTGCGGTAGGCTAGTTCGTTTCCCGCCAGGAAGGCCTCAATGGCTGTTCGGTCGACGCACAGCAGGGGCCGCCGAATGTGGCCGTGTACGGCTGGAATGCCCCGCAGTCCGCGCAGGGAAGCTCCGCGACTAAAGTTAAACAAAAAGGTTTCGAGGCTATCGTCCAGATGGTGAGCGGTGAGGAGGTAATCATAGGCGGAGCGTTGGCGGACCGATTCCAGCCAATCGTAGCGCAGCCGACGTGCCACCATCTGCAGGGAGGCACCGGGGGTTCGGTCGGCGATCTCGGCGGTTTCGAAGCGGGTCTGATGGACCTCAACGCCGAGGTCGGCCCCCAATTGCTCGACGAAGGTGGCGTCGGCATCGCTTTCCGCACCGCGCAGCTGAAAATTGCAGTGCGCCAAATCGAACGCGTATCCCAATTCCGCCAGCACGTAGCTAAGGGCTACGCTATCGGCTCCGCCGCTACACGCCACCAGCAAGCGGTCGCGCGGCTCGAAGAGCCGGTGCGCCCGAATAAAGGCCGTGCAGGATTGGAGTAAATTCACGTACTTAACTCAATTGCGGAACCTCGCGGCGCTGTAAGACCGGCATTTCTTTCGTCACCATTTGGATAGTGCGCGGCAGGCGTTCCTCCAGCAATACGATCTTTCCCGATCGCAGATTTTCGATGACTTCCGGCCGGTAGTGCCGAATGGTGATCAATTCGAGTCCCCGATCGAGTACTACCTTGAATTCGGATTCGATCAGCTTGCAAAAGCGATCGACTTTATCATCCACATCGTTGAAACAAACACTGAAGCTGATGGCCGTATTCTGCATCATATTCACCTGTAGCCGCAGATCGGCAATGTACTGGAAGAGCTGGCTGATATGGTGCTCGGCCACAAAACTGAAATCGCGCGTGGAAATATGAACCAGCACCTGATCGCGCTCAACGGCTACCATAGGCGGATAGGTGTCGTGTTCCATAGCATCCGAAATGACCGTACCCTCGGCATGGGGTTCCAAAAACGATTTGACGTAGAGCGGAATGCTCTTGTTTTGCAGGGGCTTGATCGTTTTCGGATGAATGACTTTCGCCCCGTAGTAGGTCATCTCGATGGCTTCCTTGTAGGAAAGGCGATCGAGCTTGAGAAAGTTTTCAAAATAGCGCGGATCGGCGGTCAGCACGCCGGGTACATCCTTCCAGATCGTCATACTGACGGCATCCAAGAGATGGCTAAAGATAGCGGCCGTATAATCCGACCCTTCCCGCCCGAGGGTGGTGGTGAAGTTTTCCGTCGTGCTGCCGATAAACCCCTGGGTGAGCACAAAGCCCGATTGTTGCTGCATTAGCGGGAGCAGCAGCCGCTCGGCCCGCTCCTCGGTGGCTTCCCACTGGACCCACCCTTCCCGAAAGATGTCGTCGGTAACAATGATATCGCGCGCGTCCAACCAGTGCGTCGGCAACCCAATGTGCTCCAAATAGGCCGCTACGATTCGGCTGGATAGCAACTCCCCTACGGAGACGATCTGGTCGTAGTTGTAATCGTAATTTTCGTGAGGTTCATCTTCCAGTACCCATTCGACACTGACGAACAAGTCGTTGAGCAGCTCGAATACTTCGTGGCCTTGGGGAAACAGCTCTGCGCAAATACCAAAGTGAAATTGTTTGATTTCCTCCAGGATGGCCTGGGGCTCTCCCTCCGAATCGCAATAGGCGCGCACGACCCGCTCCAGGTGATTCGTCGTTTTGCCCATTGCCGAGACGATAATGCACAGGGGGGCTTCCCGATGTTCTTTCAGAATGGCCCCGACGTTCTGCACGCCCGCAGCGTGCTTGAGCGATGCCCCTCCGAACTTGAATACGCGTATCTGTTTCTTCATGATTAATTGGTACAACTTGCATCAAGCCGCCAAAGATACAAATAGCGCGGGTAGCGGAGGTATAAGGTGGCTGGCTATTTGAAGAAGCTATCGTAGCCTTCACCCTTGGATTCGGTCGATTTCGAAGCGGGCCGGGTTGCCTGCTTGTTCGGCTGGCGCAGCTCCAGCTTTTCACTCGGTTCCCGCCCTTCCTCCAGGAGCAGGGCGCTTTCCTTCTCCCATTCTTCGAGCATGCGCAGGCCCTGTTCTTCGACGATTCCGTTTTGGAGGTCGACCGTATCCATCACGTTGGAGGACATTTCCATGAAGCGCTCCATCTCTCCAACTTTTTGGGCGACATCGTCGGCAACTGCCTCCATGGCGGCGTCGAACATTGCCCGCTTATCCGGGTCTCCACTCAGGACGGACATGGCGGACTTCATGGCCGAATGACTCGCGCGAATGGCTTTGCGTTCTTGTTCTTTCAGCCGTACCTGATCGCGGGTGTCTTCGAGCAATACCTCCGAGCTTTGGTGCATGCGGCTCAGAATGCGATACAGCACCTCGATTTTTTTGAGCAACTCCTGGTATTTCGCATTGCTCTCCTTAAGCCGGGCAGCTTTGCGGGTGGAGAGGATGAACTGCTGCTCCTTTTTCTGTTCGCGGGCGGCGGAGGCCAGTTGAAGTTGTTGCTCGATTTCCCGGTCATTTTTCTCCATCAGGCTCTGCAGGTGGCGCATTTGCCCTCGCAGCTTGCCGATTTGCTGGCGCAGTTTCGTCAGGTTTTTCTCTAAATCTTCGACGTAATTCTTCAGAATGCCGATGGGATCGAGTTGTACAAACAGCCCGGTGACCCACCGCATGGCGCTTTTGTACATATAGCTGATCAGGGCCCGCGTTTTCGGATCGACGATCATGTAAACTACGATACCCACCAGGGCGATTGTAGCAAACAGCGCCAGCGTGTTGCGCATGAGTTCGAACAGCAAGGCGCCGTAGGTAATACCGATAAACACTCCGCCAGCGAGGAGCGCGAGAAGGAAAATGATACCCGTAACCCCTTCCGGTCGCTTCCAAAAGGACTTCCGGCTGGTTTCCGGATTATTGAATGGAACGATATCCGACATGTTTTACAACTGTTTGTGAAGTCGTTTACACTTTTTTCTTTCTGGCGAGGGCAGAGCCTTGCAGGTTCTGGCAACGCTCCTTTTGGAGTGCGTACCTCTTACTCAGGGTTGGGGCAGGGGCCCTAACCCTGAGTAAGAGGAGAAAAGAGCGGCCGCCCAGGTTCTATAAGGCTTTGGCCGTTAGACGTATTAAGAAAGTTTAAACGACTTCTATTAAAGATACGACTGAATGTCTTCGATATCCTTATCGATTTCATTCATGATACTGCGAAGGGTAAAATCGAAATTCTCCTTGGTTGAATCGATTTTTTCCCGTTCGGCCGCAATGTTGGCATCGGCCTCGTCGATGGTTTGCTGGCTATTGGTAATTTGCGTTTCGAGCTGCTTGATTTTCTCCTGGTACTCGGCCACTTTCTTCTTCAATACCTCGACTTCCTTGAGTTTACTTTCCACCCGCTGCTGCAGATAGCGTTGCATGGAAGTTTCGAATTGTTTTTGCTCCTCCTGCAGGATGCGTTTGTAGTAGGCGGCCGTTTCGAGTAGTTTTTCCTTCGTGAGCCCCAGTACCGTGGCGGTGGCGAAGGCTGATTTGTAGGCGGTCTCCCCCTGCAAATTCATTTGCTGTAATGCATTCAACGATTGTTTGAATTCGAGGTAGTCGAAGCCGGGTTGGTTTTTGCGTTCGAGTGCCTTCACCAGCGCTTCGACGGAGCGCTCGTCCAAGCCGTGGTGTTGCCCGAAGAGATCCTTTAGTTTTGACATGTATTTTTAGGCTGTTTTTGATAATAACAGGCCAATGCCCGCTACTATTTAGAAATATAGATAATTCAATCAAAAAACTCGACTAGGTAGCTTAAACCACCTCTATCCGGCTAAATCCGTTGCGGTCTTTAATCACCTGAATCTGGGTGTGTATCCGCTCTTTGAGTGCCCGCACATGCGAAATGAGCCCGATTTGCTTTCCGTCGGCCTGGAGGTTTTCCAGGGTAGTGAGGGCCAGGTCGAGGCTTTTTTCATCCAGGGTGCCAAAGCCCTCATCGATGAAGAGCGACTGGATGCGCGTGTCGCGGCCCGCCAGATCGCTGAGGCCGAGTGCCAGGGCCAGGCTCACCAGAAAAGTTTCGCCCCCGCTGAGGGTGAGCATTGATCGATGGTGATTGGCCTGGTAGGTATCGATGATTTCGAGGTCGAGTTCTGCTTCGCCGGGTTTGTGGATTTGGTAGCGGCCATTGAGTTGAAGCAGGTGTCGGTTGGCCAGCCCGACCAGGCGTTGCAGGGTAAGCCCTTGAGCGAAGATGCGAAATTTCTTTCCATCGGCCTGACCGATGAGTTCGTTCAATTTCGCCCACCGGGCCACCTCATCCTGTTGCCGGTCGAGTTGCTCCATCAGCTCCTTGGATCGCTGTTGGAGTTGCACCTGTTGTTCGAGGCGGCCGCGCTGGCGGCCCAGTCGCTGTTGCTGTTCTTCCTGTTTGAGTTCCAATTGGGCATACCGGCCGCGCAGGGCGGAAAGCTCCGTTTGATCCGGTAATGTTTGTTGCTTGCGCTCCAGCTGCTCCGCGCTTTTTTGGAGCAGGCGATCGTTTTCTGCCTGCCGGCGATCCAACTCCTGAAAGGTGGTTTCCAGGGCTTCTAATTCTACGGGATCGGGCAGCTGTGCCAGCGCTGCTTCCGGAGTGGAAATACCCAATTCCGGCAACCGGGGAGCCAGTGCCTCCAGGGCAGTCGTCCGGATTTCTTCCTGGCGCATCAGCTCCGCGCTGAAGGCTTCCCCCTGCGACTGCACTGCCGCCAGCTGCTCCTGGATGCGATACACATCCGACTGGCTGCGCTCTGCTTCTTCCCTGGCAGTTTGTAGGCGTTGCTGCAAGGCGGCTCGTTCATCGGCCACCGCAGCCGTCCCAAACCGGTCTTTGCGGTCTTTTTCCAACTCCCCTACCCGCGCTATCCGCTTTTGCAGCTGTTGTTCTTCAGTGGCACATTCCGATAGGAGGCGCGCCCGTTCTTTTTCCTGACGGGTTTTGGTGGCAGTAGCCTGAAGCAGGTCGGCTTCGACAGCTTTCAAAGTCGCTTCCTGCTCCTGATAACGAGTGTATAGTTGCCGGAGGTTGGCCATATCGGTTGGAGCGGAGGCCGGATGGAATGCGAGATCGTATTCGTCGAATAGCTTCTGCAGGCGGTCGGCGAGCGTACTCTGCCGCGCTTTATCCTGATCCAATTGTCCGGCCAATCGGTTGGTCTGCGCTTGCAGTCCTTGTGTGTCGGCTTCCAATTTCAGCACCTGCGTTTCCAGGAGGTGGCTTTGGCGTTGTACATCCTGCTGTTCTTGCTGCAACGCCCGGAGCCGCTGGAGCCGATCGCGTAATTGATCGCGCTGCAGGCGCAACTCCTGCACGACGTCTACGTCTGCGCGCCAGGAAGTTCCGGGTAATTGCTGCTGAATATCCGCAAGATCCGCCTCGAGCAACTCCAATTTGCGACGAATGCCGGCGATGGAACTGGTGGCGGAATCATCTCCGAGCAGTCGCCTCCGCTCGCGCAGCAATTGCTCCTCGCGTGCCAGCAGTTCGCCGTTGCGTTTCTGTAGTCGCTGGTAAGAGCGGTCGGCCTGTTCGAACGCGAGTTTGGCCTTATCGACGTAAGGCGTCAGCGCACCGTGAGCGTAGGGGTGGTGTTCGGAGCCGCAAAGCGGGCAGGGGGCTCCATCTACCAGTTGTCCGCGATCTTGCTCGTAGTTGGCGATGAGTTGCTGCTGCCGGAAAATGGCTTCCTGAAAGGTGCGCTGCTCAAGGGCATCGGCCAGTTGATCCGATAGGGTGAGCAATTCTTTAATCAGTTCTTCCTCGCGGGTTTGCAGCTCCTGCAATTCGCGTTCGATGTGTTCTTCCTCGGCCAGCCACCGTTGGTAATCTCGAAAAACGGACTGCCCCCGCTCGAACAACAGCAGGCGCTCGTTCTGGCCTTCTACCGATTCGGCCAGCTGTTCGAGAATAGCCGACCGGTCGGTGGTATACCCTTCGGGCAGGGCGGCATCGAACTGGGCGAGCAGATGGGCTTCCTGCTTCTGATTATTCGTCCATTCCTCCCGCAGGCGTCGGAGTTGTGCGCCCAATTTCCCGGATTGTTCCACTAGCTGCTCGTACTCCGCCGTTCGGTCGGTTACGAGTTGGGCTACTTCTTCAAATTGCTCATACAACTGCCCGGCGGACTGAATGGTAGTGGGCAAGTGGGCATGAGTTGCCTGCTCGGTCAGCCATTGGCGGAGGGTCGTCTCCGTATTTTCTAATTGATTGATCCGCTTGGTTTGTATGCCCAGTTCCGCTTCCACTGCCCGGGTGGCGTCCTGGCGTCTGGCCAATCGGTCGGTTGCCTCCTTCAGTTCTGTTTTTTCTCCAGTCAGCTGCGTATCGAGCCGCTCTACCAGTTCGAAAAGACGCCGGCGCTCCTGTGCGTACTGTTCGGTGGCCGTCCAGGCTTGCTGTGCAGTTTGGCTACGGTCGGTTGCAGCGGACAGGGCCTGGCGCAGTTCGGCCAGTTCCTGGGCTTGTGCTTCCAGTTGCCGTTGGCAACGCGTGCGCTGCTCGGTAGCATCGCGCCACTGAAACAACCATTGGCTGAGTGGCTGAATCCGCCGCGCTTGCCGAAAGCGTGCTTCTTCCTGCGCCCTGTCTGTGCGTTCTTGGTGTAAGTTGGCCTTCTCGAACTGAAGCTCGGCGATTTGCTGCTCCAGTTCGCCGATTTCCAGCAGGGTTTTTATTTGAGCATCGATACGCTGCAGGACTTGCCGATCGGATTGTACCTTTTCTTCCAGTGCGTTTCGTTCCGCTTCCAGAGCATTCCATTCGTCGGGGCTGAGCAGGTCGAGCTGAGCTAGGTGTTGTTCCAACTGGCTCAGGGCTTCGCGCTCGAGTTTGTGGCGTTGAAAGGCGGCGGCACTTAGTTCGCTGTAGATGGTTGTGCCGGTGATGCGTTCCAGCAGTTCCGATCGGTCGCGCTCGCTGGCGCGCAGGAAGGCGGCAAACTCTCCCTGCGTAAGTAACACGCTCCGGGTAAAGCGGTCGTAATCCAGCCCGGTCAACTCCGGCACTAGTTGGCGTACTTCGCTGATTTTCTCCGCCACTAATTCGAAGGCATCCTGCTCGGGTCGGTAGATGCTCAGTTCGTGCCGGGCGGGCTGGACCTTTCCATCGGGCTTTCCGTAGGCCCGGTAGAGGTTCCAGGTCGCCCGGTAGGTTGTTCCGCGATTGCTGAAATCCACTTCGGCCGCGCACTCAGTGGTGCCGTAGGTCATTACCTCCTGCACGTCGCGCGCCAGACGTGCAGTGCGACCGTAGAGGGCCAGCGTCATGGCATCGAGGAGAGTGCTCTTCCCAGCTCCCGTATCGCCCACGATTGCCAACAGACCGGCATCCACCAGCGGGGGCTGGGTAAAGTCGATTTCCGAAGTCCCTCGCAGGGAGTTGACGTTTTGAATGCGGATTCGGAGGATTTTCAAATCAGCCTATTCGTTTAATGTATTCCCGCAGTATTTGCAAAAGGCGGCATCCTGGTCGTGCCCTTCCTGTCCGCAAAAGCGACAAGCCTTGGTAGTGGTCTTTGTTTTTTTGCTTCTCGCGGCCACCATGATCTCGTTGGTTACGATACCGGTAGGTACGGCAATAATGGCATACCCCAAAATCATCACTACCGCGGATACAAACTGACCGAAGTCGGTCGTCGGAGTGATATCGCCATAACCAACCGTAGTGAGGGTGACCACCGCCCAGTAGACCGCCCGCGGAATACTGCTGAAACTCTCATTTACCGCCCCCTCGATTAAATACATAACAGCTCCGATAATAATCGTCAGGATGCTGATGAAACTCAAAAAAACGATGATTTTCGCCCGGCTGGCCCGCAGGGCATCCATGATGAGGTAGCCTTCACTGAGAAAATGCCCTAGTTTGAATATCCGAAAGATCCGCAGTAAGCGAATCGCCCGGATGACGACGAAGTACTGCGTTCCACTGACCAACATGCTCAGGTAGGTCGGTAGAATCGCCAACAGATCGATGACGCCGAAAAAGCTGAGCGCGTAGGTGCGGGGATAGGAAACGCAATAGAGCCGCAGCAGATATTCGATCGTGAAGATGATCGTGAATATCCATTCGAGAATCAAAAACACCTCTCCGTACCGGGTGGACAAGCGGTCGATACTTTCCAGCATGACCGTGATCACACTCAACAGGATCATAACCAGCAGGAGGATGTCGAAAGCTTTTCCGGCCGGTGTTTCCGCTTCGAAAATGATTTCGTGTATACGATCCCGGACCGGACTGCGCGTCGATGAAGAAGCCATGAGGTCAAGATATTACTTACAGGCGGGTATTGTGGAAGCATCCAAACTAAATCAAATATGTAGAATAGTTTAAAACGTTTGCTATCTTCGCATACCCTTTTGTAAAAGAAAAAATCCACACGTGATCAAGGCAATAATTGTTGAAGATGAACTCAATGGACTAAACAATTTAAAAAACTTGCTCAGCAAGCATTGCTCCGGAGTGGAAATCGTCGGCGAAGCCGGCACCCTTGCCGAGGGATTAAGCCTGCTCACCGAACCGGAAGAAGAGCCCGATGTGGCCTTTCTGGATATCAACCTGCCGGACGGGCAAATCTTTACCTTGCTCAACAAAATCCGGCCCATCGATTTCGAGATCATCTTCGTCACGGCCTACGAAGAATACGCGATTAAAGCCTGCGAGTACTCTTCTATCGGCTATGTGTTGAAGCCGATCGATCCGGATCGGCTGGTCGAAGCGGTCGACCGCATCCGGCCACGCAAGCAGCAGGAAACGGACCGCCGGCTGGAAATTTTCCAAAATTACGTCAACAACCCGAACGCATTCACCAAAATGTCCATCTCTGCACTCGATGGCATCTACTTTGTCAATATCAAGGATATCGTGCGTTTCGAGGCCGAGGATAACTATACCCACATCTATCTGAACAACGGAGAGCGCATTACTGCCTCCAAGACGATTAAGGCCTACGAAGATATGCTGGCTCCTTTCAATTTTTATCGGGTGCACAAGCGGCATGTGATCAACTTAAATTACATGCGCAAGTTTGTAAAGGGGGACGGTGGCTACCTCATCATGGACGACGAGATCAAAATAGAAGTATCTCGTCGGCGCCGTCCGGCCTTCATGGAGCAAATGCGTCGGCTACAGGAAGGCTTTTAGATCCTTTGCCCTATTGATTTTTTCTTACTTTTATCAGCGTAATGATTCAAACGGGATGTCCGCCTGGAGTATAAGCCTCCGTGGACTTTTAGTCCTCTTAAGCTAACACACACACAAACGTTTCACCATGGCAAAGGGAAAGAAGAGTTCCATTGAAGACCTAAAGAAGGCAAACAAGGCCCTCGAGAAGCAAGACATGAAAAAGGTCAGTGGCGGGAAGAAAAAGAACCGCTGGAATGGCGGCGGCTGCGGCGGCATTGTGCCCCAGTAGCGGCTCGTCGATTCAGCTGAAATGAGATGAAAATGGACCGCATGCCGCCGGCATGTGGTCCATTGTATAATTAGGCAACTATGTTTTCCTTTCCCGATTCGGCAGCGACGGATGTTCAGTTGCTCGAACAAAAACTACGGCAGCAGCGCGATGAGCTACAACGATTGATTTTACTGGATCAACTGATTGATCAGTATAGCTATACCAACGTCAAGCGTGCCAGGGAGTACCTAGAGGAACAAAAACAGTTACTGCTCAAGCACAATCTGCCCGATTTCGAGCTCAACTACTTCCTGCATCTGGCCGCCGTAGCCAATCAGCAATACGATTTTGAGCAGGCCTCCGAGGCTTTTCAGCGCGCCCTCAACATCCTCGAAGAGCGCGGTACCATCAATCAGCTCGCCGAAGCTTCCATCGATTACGCGGGCACCTGCATCAACCAGCAGCACATGGAAGAGGCCATCGACTACCTCGAGCGAGCCGATAAGCTGCTGCGCAACTTTCCGGATCAGCGGCTGGAGGCGCGCCTGATTTGCCGCAACGGCTTCACCCAATTGCACTACGGTGACTATGGGTCTGCTATTGAATTGCTGCTGGATGCCCGGCGCCGCTTCCGCGAGCTCAACAGCCCACTCGGCCTGAAAGACTACTATTTCATGACGCTGATCCACAGTGGGCTGGGCCGCATTTACAGCCGAAACGACGAGCACCAGAAAAGTGTCATGGCCTTCCGCGAGGTGGTGGCCGTTTGCGAGCGGTTGGACATGCGCAGCCGCCTGTCTTGGCACTATCTCAACGTGGGTTCCTCCTATTTGTCGCTCTTTGACTTTCAGAACGCAGAGCACTATTTTCAGCGGGCTATTAATGCCGAAGACGACGCCAGCCAGCAATCGCGGGCCGGGGCCTACGCCAACCTGGGTATCTGCTACATCGAACAGGAACGCTACGAGGAAGCCCTGGAGTTGTTCGACCGGGCCGAATCCCTCTACCGCGAGCAAAACCAACACGATTACGGCAACTTTTCTATCATTGCTTACCACCGAGGGCGACTGTACTGGGAAACCGACGATCCACAAATTGCGCTCAAGCACCTCCAGCAGGCGCTCGAATACGCCCAAGCCGGCGGTGACCTGCGCCATTTGGCCATGATTGCCCAGGATATGGCGAGCATTCACGCCGAAAACGAACAATTTGAAGACGCCTACCGCTTCCAGCAATTGCACGACCGCAACTTCCGCCTCCACCAGGAACGGCTCGACCGTCAGCGCCGCCACGAATTGGAAATTCAGTACGAAGCCAAGCAAAAACGACAAGAGGCCGAACGCCTCCAACTGCTGGCCGCCCAATTGCAACTGAAGGCCCTGCGTGCTCAGATGAACCCCCACTTCATGTACAATGCCCTCAATGCTATCCAATCCTATATTTCGGGCAACGATCCCAGTGCAGCTTCCCGCTACCTGGCGAAATTTGCCAAGTTGATGCGCCAGAGCCTGGATTATTCGGAGATGGAGTTCATTTCTCTGGAAAAGGAAATCGAATTTTTAGAGGATTACCTGTTTATCAATGCCAAACTCCGCTTCGACGATAAGCTGATCTACGATATCCAGGTAGACGATGAGATCGAAGAGGACATTCTCGGCGTCCCGACCATGATCATTCAGCCGTACGTCGAGAATGCGATTGAGCACGGATTGCGCTCGAAAACGGACGGCCGCATTCAGGTGCACTTTAGCCTAATCGATGAGGATACAATCCTTTGCGTGGTAGAAGACAACGGCATCGGTCGGGAGCGGGCCCAGTCGCTACGGCAGCAGGATCCGGGCCGGCAGGAACACCGGTCGCGGGGTACTCAAATCACGGAAAAGCGGCTCAGCATCCTAAATCGGTCGCGGCCCGCCCGCTTTCCGGTGCGGACTATCGACTTGCTGGATGCCGCGGGAAAAGGGTGCGGAACCAGGGTAGAAATTCATATTCCTGCCGTCGATATACAAATGAGCTGAATTATACCTTGATTTTATAGTGTAAAAACACGTACTTTTGTTTTACCCCTATGGAGATACGAATTGTAAGCTAGCCTACCTTTTTCGGAAAGCCCAGAATCGTTGCTAATCTTACCATTTATCAAGTACCCTGTGGGTCTTTTTTCGTTTTAATTTTTTTCAGATGAACATTTTTGTTGCTAGGCTGAATTACAGCACGCAGGATGCTGATGTTCGGGAGGCATTCGAACAATTCGGCACTGTGGATTCAGCCCGAGTTATTATGGACCGGGAGACCGGTCGTTCCCGTGGTTTTGCTTTCGTCGAGATGCCAAATGACGACGAAGCCAGAGCGGCTATTGAAGCCCTCAACGAGTCCGAAATGGACGATCGTACAATCGTTGTCAAGGAAGCAGAGCCCCGCGAATCACGCGGTGGTCGCGGTGGCGGTGGCTTCGGCGGCGGCGGCGGTGGTCGCGGCGGCGGTGGCTACGGTGGTGGTCGCGGCGGCGGTGGCTACGGTGGTGGTCGCGGCGGCGGTGGTCGCGGTGGCGGCTACAACAAAGACCGCTACGACAGAGATGACTACTAGTCTTCACTCTTCATAGAGTAAATCAATGTCCGGTGTTTCGTCTGAAGCACCGGACATTTTCATTTTACCCGACTGCCAACAATTTGCTTTTGACGTCGGATAGGTGCCTAATTCCGCGGAGGGGATATCCGAACTTTTCTATTATTTTACGCTATCAGACGTCTTAATTCTCCGACCAACCGATCATTAATATGACCCGTCTATACACCCTCCTGCTTTTACTGGCAGCCTTGCCGCTCCATGCCCAAATCCTAACGATCGAACCGGCCTTCCCTACCGCCGACGACGCAGTCACTCTTACCTTCGATGCCACTCAGGGAACCGGCGGCCTAGCGAATTGCAATTGCGATGTGTACCTCCACACGGGTGTGATTACTCCCGCCAGCAACAATGATTCCGATTGGCAGAATGTAGTGACTACCTGGGGCCAGGCCAATCCTGCCTGGCAGTTACAACCCGTCGAAGGGCAACCGAATAAGTATACTTACACCATTAGTCCTTCCATCCGGGAATATTACGGCGTGGATGCTGGTACGGAAATTCTGCGCATGGCCTTCGTCTTCCGCGATGCCACCGGGGGGCGGGAAGGCAAAGGACCCGGTAATTCGGATTTGTTTCTGAATGTGTTCGATGCTGATATCGAATTGAGCACCGTGCTGCTGGCACCCGCCAGTGCCGAGCTGGCCGTTGGCCTGGGGCAACCGATTCCCGTCAACCTGACCGTTTCTCAGCCAGCCACCATTCGCTTGCTCGATAACGGCACCCAACTCACCCAAGTGACCGAGGCCACCGAGTTGATTTACGAGCTGATCCCCACCGTCGAGGGCGAGCACCGGGTCGATATCATCGCCGAAGCCGAAGGGTCCAGCGATACCACCACCTTTACCTACACCGCCGATCTTCGCATCGATCGAACCAGCCCGGCCACGGACCTGCTCGCCGCTTCTTTCAACCAGGAAGTAAACGTGCAGGTGGATGCCTACGTACAGGGGACGATTACCCTTTACCTGGATGAGGTGGCGGTGCGTACTTACGAAAATACCAGTGCGGTCGATACGACCGTTCGATTCAATGCCCCCGGGGCCCACGAAGTGCGCTTTGAAATCGATTACCAGGGCCGGCAGCGCTCAACGAGCTTCATTTACCTCCTTCCAGGCACCATCAAGCAGCAACCCGTTCCCGACGGTATGCCCGACGGTATTACCGTCATTTCCCCCGATAGTGTCTACCTTCAGCTCCAGGCACCCGGGAAAACCGACGTATTCGTCATTGGCAATTTCAGCGATTGGGGCCCGCGCCTGGAATACCAAATGGCCCGCTCTACCGATCAGAAAACTTTCTGGATCGGCATTGGCGGATTAGACGGCCAGGCGGATCTCTTTTTTCAGTATTTGATGAATGAAAATATCCGGCGCGCCGACCCATTGAGCACGCTGATCCTCGATCCCTTCGACGATCGCTTCATCCCGGAAGTGACTTATCCCGATCTGCCCCCTTACCCCGACGGCCAAACCGAAAATGCCGTCTCCTGGGTCCGCCTCGATGCGCCCACCTACGAATGGGCTGTCGACAGCTTTCAGGCACCTCCCAAAGAACGGCTGATGATTTACGAGCTGTTGCTCCGCGACTTTATCGATCGGCACGATTACGCCACTCTGATCGATACCCTCGACTACATCCAGAACCTGGGAGTTAATGCCATCGAGTTGATGCCCGTCAGCGAATTTGAAGGAAACATCAGCTGGGGCTATAATCCCAGCTTCCACATGGCGCTGGATAAGTACTACGGCACGCCCGAGCATTTCAAAGAGTTTGTCGATAGCTGCCACGCCAGAGGGATGGCAGTCATTGTAGATGTCGTATACAACCACGCTTTCAGCCAGAGCCCGTTGGCCCGCATGTGGTGGGATGATGCCAACTTCCGCCCCTCCGAAGACAACCCCTACCTGAATCCGGAGGCCCGGCACCCGTTCAACGTCGGCTACGATTTCAACCACGAAAGTGACCTCACCCGGCGCTTTGTCGACCAGGTGATGACTTATTGGCTAGAAGAATTTCGGGTAGACGGATTCCGATTCGATTTATCGAAGGGCTTTACCCAGCGCCGGTCTACCAACATCGGCTCGTGGAATGCCTACGATGGGCCGCGCATCGAAATCCTCAAGCACTACGCCGATGTAGTTTGGGCGGCCAATCCCAACGCCTATGTCATCTTGGAGCACTTCTCCGATTTCCAGGAAGAAGAGGAGCTGACCAGCTACGGTAACGGCATGCTGACCTGGGGTGGCGGCGGCATCCACAATCAATACCTGGAAGGTGCGATGGGTTTCCCGAGTGACCTGAGCGATGCCTTCTTCGACAACCGCGGCTATTCCGCACCCAGCCTGATTGCCTACATCGAAAGTCACGACGAAGAACGATTGATCACCAAAGCCCTGGAATTCGGCAACAGCAACGGCAATTACAGCACGCGCGATTTAGTGACTGCCCTGCGGCGAGCGGAACTGGCCAACACGTTCTTTTACACAATTCCCGGCCCCAAAATGCTGTGGCAATTCGGCGAGGTGGGCTACGACTTTTCCATCAATTACTGCCCGAACGGCACGATCGATGGTAGTTGCCGGGTAGATCCCAAGCCCATTCGCTGGGATTACTTCCAGGAACCAGATCGGCGTAGGCTGTATGAGGTCATCCGTTCCCTGACCGCCCTGCGCAACCAATACGAAGTGTTTCACACGGATGATTTCGACTATCGCCTCGCTTCCCCCCGGAAGGTCATCCATCTCAATAGCCCGGATGTGAAGGTGGCCGTATTGGGCAACTTCGACGTGACGGAGCAATCCATCAGCAATCCCTTCCAGGAAGCGGGTACCTGGTACAATTACTTCACCGGAGACAGCATCCTCGTAGCCGATCCCGCCGAGCCGATCACGCTCGCTCCGGGCGGCTACCGTCTCTACTCCACCGTTAAATTGGCCGATCCGCCGGGCGGCTTCGTCACCAGCCAACGCGAAGTACCCACCGAGAAGTTCAGACTGGCAATCAGCCCCAACCCCACCGACGGCACCTTCCAGCTTCAATTCAACCTGCCGCAAGCCGGCACGGCCGACGTGGGGCTGTACGACCTCCACGGCCGTCGCGTTGCTACTTTGTTTCAGGGACGTACCGTTGGAGGGCTCCAGCAATTTACCGCCACCCCGGCAGTACCCAGCGGAGTGTATCTGGTACAATTGCGTTCCAGTGGCGGGGTACAAACGAAGCGGGTAGTAGTGAATAAGTAGAAGTTTAGACCGTTAGGCGCTCTACAAACCCAAGCGCCTGGTCTTTTTCCGAAAGGATGTAGTCGATGTCGAGCGACGGCCATTGTACGCCGATGGCGGGGTCGTCGAATCGAATCCCACCATCGTGCGCCTTGGAGTAGAAATTATCACATTTATAGGCAAACAGCGCCCGGTCGCTCAGGGTGAGATAGCCGTGGGCGAAACCGCGCGGGATGAAAAGCTGCTTGCGGTTCGCTCCCGAAAGTTCGGTGCCGAACCATTGCCGAAACGTAGGCGAATCGGGGCGCAGGTCAACGGCCACATCGAACACGGCTCCTTCGATCACCCGCACGAGTTTGGCCTGGGCAAATGCACCGGTCTGAAAGTGGAGGCCTCGCAGCACTCCCCGGCGGGACAACGCCTGGTTGTCTTGCACAAAGTGGGCATCGATTCCCGCCTCGGCAAATCGTTCCTGATTATAACTCTCAAAAAAGTAGCCGCGATCGTCCTCGAAGATGCGCGGCTCGAATAAAATAAGGTCTTGAATCGATGTAGTCGAAAAGGGCATACCGGTCAGATTGGTGAAAACACAATTGAAACGCAAGAATAACCATTCAAGGTACAATTCCAACCATTCATGATAATTGCGTTTCGCCGCGTTCCTGTACCCGCTAGTTTTGGAATGGATCAATCAGGAACGACATGCGACTCACTTTGACACTCTGTTTATTGCTCTTTACAATGGCGGGGCTGCATGCCCAACCGATCACCCAGACGGTGAAGGGCGAAATTTTGGACGCCCAATCCGAGATACCTCTCATCGGAGCTACCGTGGAAATTCTTTCCGTATCTCCGGTGCAGGGCACCACTACCGACCTAGACGGCCGGTACCGGCTCGAAGGCATTCCAGTGGGCCGCCATACCTTCCGCGTACGCTACATCGGCTATGAGCCGGTAGTATTGGACAATGTGGTGGTGACGGCCGGTAAAGAAGTGCAACTCAACACCAAGCTGCTCGAATCCGTGACGAGCCTCAACGAGGTGGTCGTGACCGCCAAAACCGCAGCCGGAGCTACCCAGAATGAAATGGCTACCGTGAGTACCCGCTCCTTCAGTGTAGAGGAAGCCACCCGGTATTCAGGAGGACGTTCGGACGTGGGACGACTAGTAGCCAACTTTGCCGGCGTCAGCACGCCGGACGACAGCCGCAACGACATCGTCATCCGAGGCAACTCCCCAACGGGGGTCCTCTGGCGGTTGGAAGGCATTCCCATTCCCAACCCCAATCACTTCTCTACCTTAGGCACTACCGGGGGGCCGGTTAGTGCCGTCAATCCGAACTTGCTGAGTAATTCCGACTTCCTAACCGGTGCGTTTCCGGCCGAATACGGCAACGCCCTGGCGGGGGTATTCGACCTCAACTTTCGGCGGGGCAACCGCGACAAAAACGAGTACATGTTTCAATTAGGTGCCGTTTCCGGACTCGAAGCAATGGCGGAGGGGCCACTCGGTCAGCGCGGCAGCTTCCTGGTAGCTGGCCGGTATTCATTCATCGGTCTGGTTGGAGAGTTCCTGGATGTGGGCACAAATGCCACGCCCGACTATCGGGATATTGGATTTCGCTTTGACCTGCCCGCCGGCTCGAAGGCCTCGTTTACCCTGTTCGGTATTGGAGGGGAGAGCGACATTGCCTTTTTAAATGACGAAGTGGACGAGAACGATCTCTTTGCTGCCGAGGATGAAGATGCCTTTGCCGACAGCCGATTCGGGGTAGCCGGCCTCCGATTCAACTACCTGTTGGGCGACGATGCCTACCTGCGGACGATTGTCAGCGTGGCCGGTAGCCAGAATTTGTTTACTCAGGAACGCTATTTCAACCAGGATACTGATCAGGAATTTACCGCGCGCTACGGAGAAGCCGACAACACGGAGCTGCGTTATTCCTTTTCCACCTTCTACAACAAAAAATTTAGCGCACGCCTTACTGCCCGGATCGGCGTGCTCGCCGAGCGCTTCCAATACGATCTACTATCCCTCAACGCCGATGAAGGGCCCGATCCCGACGAAGACGGCGTACGTGATCTCGTCACGGAGTTTCAATTCGACGATGGGGCCACCTTGCTTCAGCCCTATGCTCAGGCCATGTACCGCATCGGTGAACGCTGGACCCTGGGCGCCGGTTTGCACTTCCTTTATCTCGACCTCAACGATCGGACGGCCCTGGAGCCGCGCCTTTCGCTCCAGTACCAACTCAGCGAACGTCAGCAGCTGACCTTCGGCTACGGTTGGCACGAGCAGGTACCCTCCATTCCGATCCTACTGGCCGCCGATCCAGCAGATGTCGGTCGCCTACCCAACCAAGACCTCGATTTTGTGCGTAGTCAGCATTTTGTACTGGGGCACCAGTGGCGCTTTGCCCCCGACTGGCGGCTGAAAACGGAAGTCTACTATCAGTCCATCGATCAGGTACCCGTCGATTCGTTTCCCTCTTCTTTTTCGTTGCTCAACATTGGAGATGACTTCGGGTTCCCGGGCGGAAGGTTGGGACTGGTCAACGAGGGCATCGGCCGCAACTATGGGTTGGAAATGACACTCGAAAAATTCTTTAGCAGGGGCTATTACACTCTAATTACCGGTACCATTTATGATTCGGAATACGAGGGCAGCGATGGCATCCGACGCAATACCGCCTTCAACAACGGCTACGTGCTCAACGTGCTCGCCGGGAAGGAATGGGCCATCGGCCAGCAAGGCCGCAACGCCTTCTCCGTCAATACCAAGCTCACGACTGCCGGTGGACGCTACTACACCCCAGTCGACCTCGACGCCAGCCTCCGGGCGGGCACTGAAGTGCGACAGGAGGAGCTCGCTTTCAGCGAGCAGAATCCGGCTTACTTCCGCTGGGATGTCCGTGTGGGTGTTCGCCTGAACAGTAAGACTCGCCAACTATCGCACGAATTTTACTTTGACATTCAGAATGTTACGAACCGGGAAAACATCTTCGCGCGCCGCTATAACCGGCAGACGAATATGGTCAACGAAGCGCTTCAACTAGGCTTCTTCCCCGATTTTCTATACCGCCTGCAATTCTAGTTTTTTTGTTTTAACCGCATCCACGCCCCGTAGCCGGATCATCGGCGCGGGGCTTTTTCGTGAGCGCTAATTCTTATCTTCCACCAAAAAGAGGGCTATGTCCAACTTGTTCTCGGTCTATTTCCAACTTGGCTTCGATCACATTACGGATGTCGGCGGATACGATCATATTCTCTTTATTGTGGCCCTCTGCGCGCTGTACCGCCCCGACCAATGGCGGCAGGTGTTACTACTCGTGACGGCCTTTACGATTGGGCATTCGCTCACCCTGGCCATGGCGGCTCTGGGTGTCATTGGCCTTTCCCAGCCGTTAATCGAATTTTTAGTGCCGATCACCATCGTCGCTACGGCCCTCTACCAGGCGATCGCCCATCCGGCTTCCAGTAGTCGGCGCATGCCCGTACAGTATGTGCTGGCGCTCTTTTTCGGGCTCATTCACGGTATGGCGTTCAGTAACTTTTTTCGGGCATCTCTTTTTCCCGGGGAAGAGGGGGAACTACTTTGGCAACTGTTGTACTTCAATTTGGGCGTAGAAGCCGGGCAAGTGGTTATTGTCGTAATCGTTCTGATACTGGCTGCGCTGGTATTAAACATCGCCAGAGCACCCCAACGAGAATGGGCGTTGTTTGTGTCGGGTGCGGCCTTTGGGCCGGCCCTCATCATGGCAGTCGAACGCTGGCCGTTTGGCTAGCGGCCGAAGAGGGTGGTCCACTCTCGGAGTTGCTCCCAGTGGGGGCCTTCGAGCTGTGCTACCGGTACGGTCCATTCCCAGTTGTGCTCGATGGTGCCCGGTCGGTTCAGGCGAGCCGCCCCATCCAGATTGAGTACATCCTGATAGGGAGCAATCACCAGGCCGGCCGGCGATTGCCAGAGGAGGTGCAAGAGCGCCCCGGCAATGGTCGTGTCATCGACGTTTTTGCCAAGGTAGCGTTGGACGTGTTTTCTTCCCGCTTCTTTCAGGTCCGACTGCCACCAGCCCCGACTCGTATTATTGTCGTGGGTGCCGCTGTAAGCCACTACATTGAGCGGATAGTTGTGGGGCAAGTAGGGATTGCCGTTAGCCGTCGGATCACCAAAAGCAAAATGCAGCACCCGCATGCCGGGCAGACCAAAACGGTTCATGGTTAATGTTGCTTCGGCGGTTACCGAGCCTAGATCTTCTGCCAAAAAAGGCATAGATGGAAAGTGGCGGCGCAGGGTTTTAAAAAAGGCTTCCTTCGGTGCTTTCCGGTATTTTCCATTTTTGGCTGTATCCGCCTTGGCATCGATCTCGTAATACTGTACGAGTCCCAGAAAATGGTCGATGCGCACCAAATCGAAGCAGTTCACTTCGTGGCGCAGGCGCCGCACCCACCAATCGAAGTCACTTGCTTCGTGGCGGTCCCAGTCGTATACGGGATTCCCCCAGAGCTGCCCGTCTTCGCTGAAGTAGTCGGGGGGTACTCCGGCGACTTTTTTTGCCTTCCCGTTTTTCAGTAATTTGAATAAGTGCGGGTGCGCCCACACGTCGGCGCTGTCGTGGTGTACGTATATGGGAATGTCGCCAATCAGATGCACGGCCCGCTTATGCGCGTAGGACCGCAGTTGCCGCCATTGTTCAAAAAACAGGAATTGGCCGAAGCGCTGCCGGTCCAGTGCCTCGGGGTCTTCGGCCTTCAGCTGGTTGAAAACTCGCTGGAAGTCGCGCCACTTGCGCGGCCACTCCGGCCAGTCGATTGTGCCCTGTCGCTCGGCAGCAACGCAAAAGCAGGCGTAGGCATCCAACCAATCTGCTTCCTCGGAGGCAAACACGCGAAAGGCCCGATCGGCTTCCGAACCGGGTTTCAGCGCCTCAAATGCCCTTCGTACGAGCTGTACTTTATAGGTTTCTGCCTCGGCGTAGGCAACCGTTCCGCCAGTCGTTTCGGGCGGCTCGGGGAGCTGATCCAACCAGCCGTCCACGAGCAGACGCTCCGGACTGAGTAGGAGCACGGAGCCCGCGAAAGCGGAAAGCCCACTGTAGGGGCTGTACTGAAAATTAGCGTGCACCGGATGGAAGGGTAACACTTGCCAATAGCGCAATCCGGCGGCAGCCAGCTGGTCTATCCAGCGCTCGGCCACCGGACCAATATCTCCAATACCATACTCGGTTGGAAGGCTAAAAATGGGTAACAGGATTCCGGCGGATCGTGACTGGAGCATGGTTAATCCATTAATGCAATAATTCTATCGGCTCCCGCGAAGGTACCGATGTAGCCCCATTTTTAACTATCTGCCGGCTATCAAATAGGGAATAAATATCATTTACTCGGTCACCCAAATACCCAGAGGGAAGGCACTAAGCCAATCAGCCAATCGCGTTGGGGACTTCTTCGCCGACAGTTTTTGGCCGGTGAGCAGGTGGCGAAACACACCGGATACTTCCAGTTGGAAGCCAGTCTTGTTCCACACCGAACCGACAGGCCACTCATGCGGTCTGGTGGGATGAATGGGAATGATGACCACTAACTGGCGATCCTCCCACCGGCGGCGAAAGGCCAGCACATCTTCCCGGTAGGGGGCTTCCACCTCGATGGGCTCGTATGTGCCGTGCAGAAATAACCCGGGATACTGCCGGCGCAAATGCAGGCACCGATACAACAGCATCATCTTCAGATCGGGCTGGTCGAGCCGGTTCAGAGCGTGGTGCAGGGCATCCATCGATCCGTTTTCGAAGGAGCGTTGCAGGGCTGTTAGGGTGCGTTGGCGCAAGTTGTAATCGACGGGGCGGCGGTTGTCCGGATCGACCATGCTCTGATCCCAGCGTTCGGTCCCCTGATAGATATCCGGAACTCCGGGAATCAAACACTTCAGAGCAATTTGGGTGAGGCTACAGCGGTAGAAGGCCGGCAGCAGTTGTCGCCGCAGTTGGTACACCCGCTCGAGGCAATGATCATCCTGGAGGAAGGCGTAGGCGCTATTGCCCAGGCGTTCCTCGTAGTCGGTATTTGGTGATGCCCAGTGGCTGGCGGATTTTCCTTCCCGCAGTGCTTTTTTCAGGTAGTTTTCCAGGCGCTCTTCGAAGTCGACTTCGGTGGGGTCGCGGTCGAGTGGAAAAGAGGCAACTACGGTCTGTAGCAGCGCGTACAGGTGGCTGGTCCGAAGCTCGATGGAGCTTGTTGCCCGTTGTTCCCATTGGCGGAGCCAGGCAACACTTTCTTTGGCAAACATCCGCCACTGATCGGGATACCCACTAAGTGCCTGAAGGAGCGCGCGCGCCGTTTCTCCGCGTTTGGTATCGTGGGTGGCGGTAGCGTTCATGCTGGTCGGCGGTCGATCGGCCACAAATCGGTGAAAGGCCTGCACGGGGAATTCGTGGAGCGGATCGGCATTGGTGCCTACCTCATTGAGGTTGGCCTGGCGCCAGAAGCGATAAAAAGTCGTATCCTCTACCCCTTTGGCCATGAGCGGACCGCTGAGTTGCTGGGTTCGCTGTAGTAATTCAAGTGCCTCTCCACTCCAGTGTTCGCGCCCGAGCAACCAGTCTTTCCATTGCCGAAGGGAAGTCGCCAGATCGGGGCGGTACACAGCTGCCTTTTCCGAGGCTTGCTCCATGAACTTCCTATCCCGCTCACTTAGAGGCCCCACTACTGGATACGTCCGGTATACGGGAAAGGCAGCCAGCCACACCCCGAGCAATTCGCGGAAGGCTTCCGGACTCCAGTCTGTGTCTTTAAGGAATCGCATCCACGCGCGCACCAGGTTGTCTAGCTCCCCGCGAAAATGGTGGTGCAGCATGTAGTGCTTATTGTAGAACACCTGCTGGTGATAATCCAGCAAGGCCTCTTCCCCGCCGACTAGCTCGGTATACAATTCGCTGAAAGCAACGCTGGTATCATCCGCGGTCAACAGCTGGTTTACAGCGGCCATGAAATCGTAACCAGTCGTACCCTGAATGGGCCATTCCTCCGGCAGTTGCTCGCCCACTTCGAGGATTTTTTCGACTACGATATAGGTCTGGGGCCCCGACAGGGTGCGCAATTGTTTCAAATAGGTAGTCGGGTCGAGCAATCCATCGACGTGGTCCACCCGAAATCCCTGGATATTCCCCATACTGCGTTGCTGGTGCAACCAGGTGTGATAGTCGTGAAATACCTGCGGCAGTTCCTGCCGTAGCCCCATCAATTCATTGACGGTGAAGAAGCGTCGGTAATTGATGGTCTGATCGGTCCGGCGCCAGAATTCGGGGCGGTAGTGCTGATGATCGACCACCATTCGGAGCTGCTCCGGTTCGTTGGCGGCGGCTAGCTGGTCGGCTCGTTCTTCACCGGCAGGCAGCAGCGATTCGGTGGAGGGTGCTACGGGCCAGCGTTCCTGATAAATGATGAGCCGGAGCCCTTCCGGCGTATCCGCAAGCTGGATGTGTCCTTCCTGAATGGCCGCTTCCAACTCCTGTCCGAGAACGGGTAATACCATTTTTCCCTGGAAGTCCGGATGCTGCCAATCGATATCGAAGTAAGGTGCGTAGGGGCTATTGGGCCCGTGCCGCAGCACATCTGCCAGCCAGGGGTTCTGCGGGCTTTGCGCCATGTGGTTGGGTACGATGTCCTGTAGCCACTTCAGCCCCAGCCGATTCATATCCTGCTGTAATTGAAGCCAATCCTGATAGGAGCCCAATTGTGGGTTTAGGCGGCTGGCATCGACGGTATCATATCCATGTACACTATCGGGCCGGGGTGCCAGGATGGGAGCCGCATAGATGGTATCAATCCCCAGTTGCCTCAGATAGGGCAACCAGTGGCGCATATCCTGGAAGGTGAACCCGGCGTTGAATTGAATCCGATAAGTAGCAAGGGGAAGTGCCATGAACGTGTATCGTATGAAAAGGTAAAGTCCTGCTTAAAGCTGCCTGCCCCCCAATCAATTTTTCCCGGAGGAAAGCGCCAGGGCAACAAAGCTATAGGCCGGCAGTTGCAATTGGCCATCGGCTAAAGATACCGCTTGGCTGGCAATTGCCACCGTTGCCTCCTGCCCCAGGTCTAACCGCCGGTCTTCCTTACTGAAGTTGGCCCACATCCGATGGGGCGGTAAGGCATCGGTGAGCGGAAAATTCCAGGATACGATCCCCTCCGCATTGGAAGTGGCACGTATTTGCTCGAAATCGAAGGTAGCCGCAGATAATAGCTGCCGGCGCAGCCGAAGGCAGGCCCGATAGAACTCGTATACGCGATCGTTGCGCCGGTGGCTTAGCTGGCTGTTCCGAAAGGTGGTTTCAGCCTGGGGGTCGGGCACTCCTTGTGCTGCTCCGATGAAGGCCGCGAATTCGGCAGTCCGCCCGTGGCGTACCGCCTCTACCACCGAGGGATCCGTATGGCTAACGAAGTACTGAAACGGCCGTTCTTCTCCGTATTCTTCCCCCATAAAAATCAGGGGTACAAACGGAGACAACAAATAGGTGCCGGCAGCCAGCAGATACTGCTCTTCCGTAAGGGTATGGATCAGCCGGTCGCCCTGGGCGCGATTGCCCACCTGATCGTGGTTTTGCAGAAATACGACGAATTGCCCCGTATGAGCACCGGCTGCGAAACGACCAAAATTGCGTTGGCGATGCACCGAATATTGTCCGGTGTACACATATCCGTGCGAGAGGGCTTGCTCAACGTGTTCGACCGAACCGAAATCCTCGTAATACCCCTTCCGCTCGCCCGTCAGTAGCGCGTGTAAGGCGTGGTGGAATTCATCTGACCACTGACCGTCGAGACCATACCCCCCCCGCTCGAGGGGTTCTAGGTAGCGCGGGGCGTTCAAATCACATTCGCCCAGTAATACATAGGTCCGTCCTGTTTCCTCCGAGAGGGCATCAACCTGCCGTTTTAACTCCTGGAGGAAGTGCTCGGCGCTGCTGTCCTTGATGGCGTGTACGGCATCCAGTCGGAAGCCATCGACCCCAAACGCGCGTAGCCAGTAGAGCGCGTTTTGAATGAAATAATTGCGTACCCCGTCGGCGTGGGCGTCGTCCATATTAATGGATTCCCCCCAAGGCGTGTGGTGTTTATCCGTGGTATAGGGGCCGAAAAAGACCAGGTAGTTTCCCTCGGGCCCCAGGTGATTATACACCACGTCGAGCAGTACGGCGACGTTTCGGTCGTGGCAAGCCTCTACCAGGCGAGCAAACCCCTGCGGGCCGCCATAGGCGGCATTTACCGCGAAGGGATGCACCCCGTCGTAGCCCCAGTTGCGTGCACCGGGGCACTGCGCCAACGGCATGATTTCCAGGGCATTGATCCCCAGCTCCACCAAATCATCGAGGCGGCGGATCAACGCATCGAACGTGCCCTCCTCGGTGAAGGTGCCCACGTGTACTTCGTAGATCATCATTTCCCGCAGGGGCCGTCCTGCCCAACGTGCACTGTGCCGGTAGGATGGTAATTCTACGAGCGTGCTGGGCCCGTGCACCCCGTTGGCTTGATACCGGCTGGCCGGATCGGGATATACCCTCGCATCGCCGTCGATTGCATAGCCGTACAACTGGCCGGCGGCAAGGGAGGAAATGTGTGTTTCCCAATAGCCCCATTCGTCTTGTTGCAACGGAATACGCCGCTCGTCAGCCTCCTGCAATACGAGCTCCAATTGCCGGACCCGGGGCGCCCAACAACGAAAATAACAGCCGTGTCCGTCGGGCCAGGCTCCAACGGGGCGATAAGGAAAGTGCTTCATGCCTAGTTCGTATCGGAAAACACCTGGCGGAGTTGTTCGAGAATGCTGATCCGACGGCGTCCGTCAACGATGTTCGCCCGGCGTGGCTTGAGGCGCAGCATAACCAGGGAACGCCCTTTGAGCAGATACTTGCGGTTGGCCCGGCGCGTTTTCCCGACCGGCACCTGAGAGGTGGTCGTATCCACAATCACCTGCCAGCGGGTTAGGTCCCCTACCCCGGGCAACATGAACTTGATTTCCTCCCAGTAACTGTTGATGAGTACGAGGAAGATATCATTTTTGATCCGCTGCCCGCGTTCGTCGGTTTCGTCCATTGCTTCTCCGTTCAGCAACATGCCCAGGCAACGGGTATGCCCATTGTTCCATTCATCGGTGGTCATTTCGCGGCCCTCCGGATTAATCCAGAGAATATCGCCAATGTCAGCCCCCTGAATGGCCCGACCGCTGAAAAAGCGGCGGCGGTGGAAGATGGGGTTCACCTTCCGCAATTGAATAACCTGCCGGACGAATTCGTACAGTTTTCGCTGTTCTCTGGTCCAGTTCCAGTTGAAATAACTGATGGTATTGTCCTGGCAGTAGGGGTTGTTGTTCCCCTCCTGGGTACGACCGTATTCGTCGCCCATCGAAATCATGGGAACGCCCTGGCTAAAGAGTAGGGTGGCCAGGAAATTCCGTTGCTGCTTGGCGCGCAGCGCGTTGATTTTCGGATCGCGGGTAGGCCCCTCGATGCCGCAGTTCCAGGATTGATTGTGGTCGTCGCCGTCGCGGTTGTCTTCGCCGTTGGCTTCGTTGTGCTTTTCGTTGTAGCTCACCAGATCGCGCAGGGTAAACCCGTCGTGAGAGGTGATGAAGTTGATACTGGCACTCGGCAGCCGCCCCGAATATTCGTACAGATCGCTACTGCCGCTGAGTCGATAGCCCAGCTCTCCAATTTCCGCCTCGTTACCTTTCCAAAAGGAGCGGACATTATCGCGGTATTTTCCGTTCCATTCCGACCAGAGTACCGGGAAGTTGCCTACCTGATAGCCCCCCGGACCGACATCCCAGGGCTCGGCGATTAATTTCACCTGACTGACGATGGGGTCCTGGTGAATCGTATCGAGGAAGGTGCTCAATTTACCTACTTCGAACAGCCCGCGCGCCAGCGCACTCGCCAGATCGAACCGGAAGCCGTCTACGTGCATCTCCGTTACCCAATACCGCAGGCTATCCATTACCATTTGCAAGGTGCGGGGGTGCAGCATATTCAGGGTATTCCCCGTGCCGGTGTAATCGGTGTAAAACTGTCGCCGCCCTTCGACGAGGCGGTAATAGCTCGGGTTGTCGATGCCCCGAAAGCTCAGCAGGGGGCCGTAGTGGTTGCCCTCTCCGGTGTGGTTGTACACCACGTCGAGGATGACCTCAATACCCTCCTTGTGCAGGGCTTTTACCATATCCCTGAACTCGCGAATCTGCTCCCCCCGGCTGCCGCTACTGGCGTATTCCGAGTGCGGTGCGAAGAAACCGAGGGTGTTGTAACCCCAGTAATTGCGGAGCCCTCGGTCGACGAGGTGCTTATCGTGGATGAAATGGTGGATGGGCATCAACTCCACGGCCGTCACCCCGAGGTGCTTGAAATAATGGATGATTTCCGGATGCCCGAGGGCGGCGTACTTGCCCCGTATTTCCAGTGGAATGTTTGGATGATTGATCGTGAAGCCTTTGACGTGGCACTCGTAAATCACCGTGCGGTGCATGGGGTGCTCCGGCAGCAAGTCGCCCTCCCAGTCGTATTGATTGTCGACCACTACGGATTTGTTAACGTAGGGTGCTGAATCAGTGGGTTCGAGCCTCAAAAAGCGGTCATCGTCGGGGTCGTCGATAGGATATCCGAACACGCCGGGATGCCAATCGATGACGCCATCAATAGCCTTCGCATACGGATCGATGAGGACCTTATTCGGGTTGAACAACAACCCTGCTTCCGGATTCCACTCGCCGTGAACGCGGTAGCCGTAATGCTGCCCCGGTTGAATACCCGGCAGATAGGCATGCCAGACCAAATCGGTTTGCTCCTTCAACTCGATACGGTGCGTTTCTTTGGTCGGATCGTTGGGATCGAACAGACAAAGCTCCACCTTATCGGCATTCTCGCTGAAGAGCGCAAAATTAACTCCCTCACCGTCGTAGGTGGCTCCGAGTGGATAGGGCTTTCCTGGCCATATAACTACGTTGCTTCGGGGGATAGGTGTTTCAATGGTAGTGTTTGCGTTTTCGCTCATGTTGGTCCGAATCTAGACATTATCTGAGGTAGAACAGGAGTACCGATACCAGGTTGAGCGCGGGCAGCATTATCTAGCCCACTTTTACAACTATCGGCATGGATTCTCCTCTACGTCCCAGCAGCCTTCTTCCCGATTCCAGAACAAACTAAAACAACGCCCCCGCCCCAGAAAATAAATCTTCTCTTCTGCCTGCGTCTGCTCGCGGCGACGGGTGCGCACCTTGATATAGCATCCGAGGGAGCCCTTCAGATCGAACAAGCTGGAATAACGAGGCCCGAGCCCGAAAAAATTCCACTGTTCCTTGTCAAAACTCAGGGCAAAGGAGACGGTGGTTTTGGCCTGCCGGTTGGTCAGTAGCAGGTTGCGGGCCAGGATTTCATCCCCCGGATCGAGGATGGCAATGTACTCCTGATCGTCCGGGAAGTAAGCCAGGCGTTCCGGCTGGGCCCACCCGGGAAGAGCGGCGATCCAGAAAATCAGCAGCGCGAGAAGGGTTTTTAAGGGCATAGTTCGATAATCGATAACTAGCGGGGAGTGGTAGCAGGGGATTCGCTGCGTTGCCGGCCGAGTAAATACCCCGCTACGGTACCGAGCAATCCGATAATCGGGGCAATTTGATCGTTGCCGTAGCCGGCCGTTACCAGGAAGAGCGCACCGACGATAACCAGGGTTACACTCAGGTATTTCATCGATTCGCTGACGGGCTCGCCCCGGCGCTGCAGCAGGTAAATCTGCCCAATCACTACGGCAAGGCCAAAGAGCAACACACTGATGGACAACCAGACTTCCTGGGATGTCCGGGTCGGGCCAAACTGGCTGTTAAACTCCGGTGTGGGCTCATCGGGGGGCAAATTGTTGATTTGATTCAGCGACAACACCTCCGGTTGGGCATCGAGCGCCAGGGAAGTGAGCAACAGGCATCCGAGGATGGCGATTGGAATGAGTACTAACGGTCTATGTGTTTTCCGATTCATGTTTGCTGCATTCTGTGGTGGCCGGCAGGTTGGTAGCTTTTTGGGCATATACTTAATTACGGCATTGTTGCCACTGCCGGGCGTAAATTTGTTCGTGCTGCAATTTACGAGTTTCGACTTCAACGCGCTGTTCCCGGCCTAAAAGACGTCGTTGGGTTCGGTCCACTCCCTGTTGGCGCAGGGCCCGCATTTGCGCCCGGTGCCTCCGGCGCAGGTCGCGCAACTCCTGCCGTTGCTGCTTGCGCAGCCCTTGCAGGCTCTGGCGGCAGTAGGAGGGCCGATGCGTCTGGTGGTCGGATACCATTACCCGAATGGGGTTCATCTGTAGATAATACCGGCAAAAGGGCCGTTGCCGCAGCCCGCGCTCCGCGCTGCGGCCGGTGGTGCGATTCATGACATAATCGCAAACGGTATTCCAATCCGCGAGTAACTGATTGGTGAATACTTCCCGAAACGAATACAGGACTTCATTGAAGAATATCCCGCCGTCGCGGCTTAAGAAGGAATAATATTCTTTATCGGCACTGATCAGGTCAATCACCTTGGTGAGCCCGTCCTGCTCCGCAAAGAGCTCGTAATAGGGCCGGACCGACCGCATCACCCCCTTCATACTCACAATGGGAGGGGCCTCATTGTCTCCCAGATAGGGCGGTGGCTGGGTATTGTCCTGCTGCGTAACGTTGCACGCAACCACCACACTGATCAGCAAACTCGGGCTGCGCTCGAGGATGCGCTGCTGGATATCGCTGAGCGCAAGTGCATCGGAGTATCCATTAAAATACAACTGCGGAAGGGGGTCTTGAGAACCAGGCCGGCGAAAACCATGGCCGACGTACACCAGTATGACGATATCTCGCTCCTGGTATTCCAGTTCGTAGTCTAGCACTTCGTCGATCCGATCTCGGTCAAACCGGGAGCCCCGGATATTGTACTCCCACACATTCAACACACCCAGGTGGTGCCGAATTAGTTCGATTTCCTGGTCGATCCCGAAATTAATACTTCGGCACCCTTCGCGGATGGTGTAGTTGGGGTTATTGTCGTCGAAGATTTTCAGCACGTGGATGTGCCGGGTTTCGGTGGCTCCGAGTTGGATGATTACTCCCAAAACCAGGAAGACCAGCACGAATACTCGTTGCGGCATAGTAGACAGAGGTTCTATTACAAATGGTTGGAGTAGTCAGAATCTTCGGCGGATAGAAAAGCATAAAATGGCCGAATATGCATCCTTAACGGGAGAAAACACGCACTTATTGAGCACGCACTCAGTTTGTGGTCAATTGAATGATCTGAATAATGGCCAGCAGCGTAAACAGCCCGGCGAGGAAGTAATGCAAGTTGCGGGTGATAAACTGCGCCCGCCCCACGATGCGCTCGGCAAACCGCGCGTAGGCGTAAAACAGGACAAAAGCGCCGATCATCGTCCCCAGCACAAAGGCTCCGGTATTCAGACCACTTAACTGCACGTAGCCCAGGCCCCCGAGGTAGGAAGTAACTCCGAAGAAGTACGGGATAATGAGCACGTTCAGACAAGAAAGGAACAATCCGATTGTGTAGGGCGCGCCCCGTTTTCGACTGGCGCGGATTTCCTTGGGTTGCAGTGCCTGCCACAAAAATGCGAGTGCCAACGCCACAAAAACAAATACGGCAAACTGCCGCAGCATCGTGAAGACGCTCGGATGGGCGGCCAGGTAGCTGGCGAATACCGAGGCAATGGACGCGTGGAGAAAGAAGGCGGTGGCAGCGCCAATCGCATACTGTCGGCCAGCTTGAAAGCCCCGCTCCAGGCTGATTTGCACCGCAGTCATATTGAGCATGCCCGGAAGGGTCGACCCGATGAAGGAAAGAAAAAAGCCCAGGCTGAAATGAACGATCAAAGCCATGGGGCCAAAATAGGAAGCTCTGCCATAAAACCCTAATTCTTACCCGATTGTCCGCGCTTGCTCGATGGCCTGTAGGTAGCGCGTTTTGTACGATTCCATCGATTTGCGCTTGTACTGCATGATATAGCGCGGATGGGCCAGCGGCAATATCTCTTCGAAAAAATGGTGGGCTTCGTTGAGCTTTTGAAAAAAGCGGTAGTTCTGCCCTTCTCCCAGACACAAGGCCACCCGGCGGCTACATCCCAATTCAATCTGGGTCCAAATGTGTTGGATCATCCGATCCCGAACGGCCTCGAACAATGCCTTGCTATCGTAATAGTTGTAGTTTTTTCCGTTGCGTAGAAACCCCAACGGACACAGCGAACTGATGTACACCTCCTGGTAAAATGCTGCGGGCCCTCCGTATGCTTGTACTACTTCGTAGATGAAGGCACTGCTTACCTCGCGGCTCGGTGAAAATTGGTGGTCGATCGCGCAATCGGCTTCCAGGTGGTTGGGGCTGGTGAACGGAATGCCGGTTACGCCGGCTCCGAATCGTCCCGGATTGATGCCGAAGGCAAGCAGGCGCTGCTCATTATCCCCGTAGAATCGATGGTAAAAAACCGTCATAGCACGCCGGGTCTCCGGGTCGGTGTAGGGGTAAATCAGGTCGATGCCCTCGGGGAGGGTCCAGTCGGGGGTAAGTTCAAAATGGTATTCCAGGACGCGCTGGGCGAATGTGTTCATAAAGAGGGGGTTGAGATTGATGAAAACTTAACGCGGGCGATAAAACTATTTTAATCGAATTCTGCTTATCTGAGTGCATGCTTCCTACGTTTTTGAAAATCCAACCTGCCTATGTTTCTTTTCGGTCGCGCTAAAGCCCCTCGCCCGCGCAATGTGATCCTGATGATCGGCGACGGCATGGGGCTGGCGCAAGTGTCTACGCGCTTCTACCAACAAGAAGAAACCAGCCATTTTGCCCGTTTTCACCACATCGGACTAATCAATACTTCCTCGGCTACGCACGGCATTACCGACTCGGCCGCGAGCGCTACGGCCTACGCCTGTGGGGAGCGCACCTTCAACGGCGGTATCGGAGTCAATCTGCAGGTGCAGGCCATTCCTAACCTGCCCGAAATCATCGGTGGCCGCGATATCAAAACCGGCGTCCTGGCCACCTCCTCTATCACCCACGCTACGCCCGCCTGCTTTTACGCACACGCCAGCACGCGCAGTGCCGAGGAGGAAATTGCCGTTCAGCTTCCGGAATCGCAGGTCGATTTCTTCGCAGCGGGCGGCAAGCGGTTTTTCAATCAACGAGCTGATCGGGCCGATTTTCTTCGCACACTCGAAGACCGCGGATTCAAGATACGAACCGACGACCTGCCGAGCGGCAGCCGGATCAATAGTAAGCACAAACACGGCTTTTTGTTGGCAGATGAAGGCATGCCCCGAATGTCCGAGGGCCGCGGTGACTTTCTGCCCCGAGCCAGCGAAACGGCTATCGAATTTCTGGCTGGTCACCGCAGCGGTTTTTTCCTGATGATCGAAGGCTCCCAAATCGACTGGGGTGGCCACGAAAATGACCCCGATTACATCTTTGACGAGATGGCCGATTTCGACCGGACGATCGGCCGGGTTCTCGACTTCGCCGATACCGATAAGCAAACCCTGGTTTTGGTAACCGCCGACCACGAAACGGGCGGTGCCGCACTATTTACCTCCGAAACGAACGAACGCCCCATCCAACTGCTCTTCTCTTCCGGAGATCACTCCGCCACAATGGTACCCCTCTTCGCCTACGGCCCCGGTGCCGAGCAATTTGGAGGCATCTACAACAACACCGACTTATTTCACCGCATTCGGACGGTAACAAAATGGTAGGTAAGTCAGGCGGGCATCTCAATCGTAAACGTCGAGCCGACTCCCACCGTGGATTCCACCGCAACCGTAGCTCCCAGCTTCTGGCATAAATTGCGGACGATGGCGAGCCCAATTCCCGTACCGATTTTCTGAAAGCGGTCTTTGACTTGCAGGGTAGTAAACATATTGAAGATGTGGGCTTGCGCGTTTTCCTGAATGCCAATCCCATTATCCGATACCTTCAGAACGTGTCCCCGCCGCGTACGCTCGTAGTCGATGCGGACCGTTGCCTGGTCTTTGTCGTTGTACTTGATGGCATTGCTGACCAGGTTGTACAGAATCTGTTCCAGCGCAATGGGAATGGTACGAACCGTGGGTAAGTCCCCCGGATAAATGATGAACACCCTCGGATCGGGTCGGAGCCGCACGATGAGATCTTCCAGAATTTTTTCCAGCGAAACGGCCTGCTGCTCCAGCTCTATTTTATTGGTGGTCGTATGGTATTCGAGTAGGCTGAATACGAGATTGCGCAAACTCTGCAGGTTTTGCTCAATCAAGTCGAGGTATTCCAGCTTATCGGGGCTAAGGCATTCGCGAAAATCTTCGATAAATGCCTTAAACAGCTCTTGCGCATTAAGCAGCGGCCCCTTGATATCATGACTGAGCACGTAGGCCATGTCGCGCAATTCCGCATTGTAGCTCTCGATCCGGCGCTGTTGGTCTTCTATTTCATTTAGCTTGAGCCGAAGCTCCAGTTGCTTCATGACCAGGTTGGCCAGGCTCCGGAGAGACTCCACTTGTTGTTCATTTAATTCACGCTTTTCTTGATCGATGACGCACAGCGAACCCAATGTATTTCCATCGGGATCGATGAGCGGAACGCCCGCATAAAACACGATGTTAGGGGCACCGGTAACGAGTGGATTTTCAGAAAACCGCTCGTCTCGGCGGGCGTCGGGAACAATCAACGGCTGACTCGGATCATCCACCAGCCGCGCACAGAAGGAGGCTGAGCGCGCTGTGCCCTGAAAATTCAGTCCCTGCACAGACTTGAACCACTGCCGGTCTTCTTCGATAAAGGAAATTAAGGAGATGGGAGTCTGGCAAATTTGCCCCGCGATGCGCGTGATGTCGTCGTATTCTTTTTCCGGAAGGGTATGCAGGATATTGTATCTGGCCAGCGCTGCCAGACGCTTTTGTTCGCGATAATCCGTCCGTTGCTGTTGGTTGATCATATTGGTAGTTTCCGAGGCCGGGGTGCTGGGTATGGGAACACTCTTGTGTTAGCAAAGTTACACCTTCGGCTACTGAAAACCTTCTGCAAGGAGAAAACCATACTCACTTGAGAGGAAGAGCGCTCCTCGTCCGGGCGAGGAGCGCTCCGGGGGGGTTATACCTCATCCACGGTTTCTTCCTCCGGACGAATCGCCCGCCGGAAGACCACGACCCCATCGAAGACATCCAGTACCAAATGGGAGCCTCCTTCAATGGAGCCGTCCAGCATTTGGCGCGACAACTGGCGCAGGACCTTCTTCTGAATGACCCGGCGCAATGGACGGGCTCCAAACTCCGGACTGTACCCCGCCTGCGTCAGCCAATCGACGGCCTCCGGAGTGACGGCGAGGGTGATGTCCTGTTCGAGCAACATTTCGCGCACCTGGTTCAACTGAATGTCGACGATCTTGCGAATGTCTTCCAGAGAAAGCGGCTGAAACATCAGCACTTCGTCGATGCGGTTGAGAAATTCCGGCCGCAGGGTCTTTTTGAGCAAATCAAACAGCAGGTTCCGGGTATTTTCAATAACCGTTTCCCGGTCTTCCTCGGCCATGTCCAGATCCGCAAATTTTTCGCGGATGATGTCCGACCCGATGTTCGAGGTCATGATGACAATCGCGTTCTTAAAATTGGCCACCCGGCCCTTATTGTCCGTTAGTCGGCCATCGTCGAGCACTTGTAGCAGGATGTTAAATACATCGGGGTGGGCCTTCTCGATTTCATCGAGCAAGATGACGGAGTAAGGTTTGCGCCGGACCGCTTCGGTCAGCTGACCGCCTTCGTCGTATCCGACGTATCCCGGAGGCGCACCAACTAATCGGCTGACGGAGTGCCGCTCCTGGTATTCGCTCATATCGATGCGGGTCAGCATCGACTCGTCATCAAAGAGGTATTCGGCCAGGGCTTTTGCCAATTCCGTCTTACCCACCCCGGTCGTACCGAGAAACAGGAAGCTACCGATCGGGCGGTCTTGGTTGGCCAGACCGGTCCGGCTGAGCCGGATGGCATCGGCCACGGCCTCCACGGCCTCCTCCTGACCGACGACGCGCTTGTGCAATTCTTCTTCGAGGCTCAGCAGCTTTTCCCGTTCGCTTTGCAGCATCCGCGTGACGGGGATGCCCGTCCACCGGCTCACGATTTCGGCGATATCTTCGGCGTCCACTTCTTCTTTGACCAACATCTTACTATCGCTCTGCATCTCGATGAGGCGGAGTTTCCAATCGTCGAGTTGCTTCTGTAGCTCGGGGATTCGGCCATAGCGGATTTCGGCGGCTTTGGTGTAGTCGCCGGACCGCTCCGCCTGATTCGCCTCGAAGCGCAATTGTTCGATGTTTTCCTTAGCCGATTGAATGCCGAGTACCACCTCGCGCTCACTTTCCCACTGGGCACGCAATCCATTGCGCTTTTCTTCCAGATTGGCTAGTTCTTCGTTCAGGCGGTTGATCTTCTGTTCGTCGTTTTCCCGCTTGACCGCTTCGCGCTCGATTTCCAACTGCCGAATCCGGCGTTCAATTTCGTCGAGTTCTTCCGGCATAGAATTCATTTCCAGACGCAGACGAGCGGCGGCCTCGTCGATCAGATCGATGGCCTTATCCGGAAGGAACCGGTCGGTGATGTAGCGATGCGACAATTGCACGGCGGCCACGGTGGCCTCATCCTTGATATTGATCTTGTGGTGGGTTTCGTAGCGCTCTTTCAATCCGCGCAGAATGGAGATGGCGTCCTCCTCGGAGGGCTCGTCCACTAGTACATTCTGGAAGCGGCGCTCCAGGGCTTTATCCGACTCGAAGTACTTCTGGTATTCGGAGAGTGTGGTGGCACCGATGGCGCGTAATTCACCCCGCGCCAGTGCCGGTTTGAGGATGTTTGCGGCATCCATCGCGCCCTGGGTCTTACCGGCCCCTACGAGCGTGTGAATTTCATCGATGAAGAGGAAAATCGATCCCTCCGCCTGCGTGACTTCGTTAATGACCCCTTTGAGTCGTTCTTCAAATTCGCCTTGGTATTTGGCTCCGGCAATCATTGCCCCCATATCCAGGGCGTAAATTTCTTTTTCCCGCAGATCTTCGGGCACGTCACCGTTTACGATCCGGTGAGCCAGGCCTTCGACGATGGCTGTCTTACCTACTCCCGGTTCGCCGATCAGTACGGGGTTGTTTTTCGTACGCCGGGCCAAAATGTGCAGGACCCGCCGAATTTCCTCGTCGCGGCCGATAACCGGATCGAGCTTTCCGCTGCGGGCCCGCTCGTTGAGGTTGATGGCGTATTTGTTGAGCGCGTTGTAAGCACCTTCTGCGCTGTTGGTTGTTACGCGGTTTCCTTTGCGCAGTTCTTCGAGGGCGGCGCGCATGCCTTTTTCCGTGACCCCGCTATCCTTGAGCAGTTGCCCCGTTTGATCTTTTACATTCAGAATACCCAGCAGCAAATGCTCGATGGCTACGTATTCGTCGCCAAATTCCTTCAAATAGGAATTAGCCCGCTGGATAACTTCCGCAGCTTCCCTGCTCAGATACTGCTGCGCACCACCGTTGGTGGTAGTAGCATAAGACTGAACGATGCGATCGACCGCCTGCTTGACGATGTCCAGGTTGACCCCCTGCTTCGCAAGTAGAAAAGGAGTGACATTAGTATCGACCTCCAGGATACCTTTGAGCAAATGCGCCGGCTCGATGGCCTGGTGGCCCTTCTCCAACGCAAGCTGGCCGGCCCGCTGGACCGCCTCCTGGCTTTTAATGGTTAAGTTATTTAGGTTCATTCGGCTATTGGTTGATTCCGGTGGTAGCCGGAATTGGTGTTCTTTGAGATAATTGACACTTGCTAATGGTCAAAGGATGTGCCAGCCCTAAACAACTGCCAAACAGTCACTTGCAACTAAGAAAGCACTGTCAAAATTTCAGCATTATTCATGGTGATATGCCAAAACGCCAACGGGCCAGTCCGAATGGACCGGCCCGCTGGCACCTGGTTTCAAGAGTAATAAAAGCTGGAATGCATTACTTGCTCACCACGACGGGTTGGTAGAATTCCTTCCCATCAATGTTCAGTCGAAGGAAGTAGATACCATTTTGCACCTGACCAATATCGAGCGGATGGCGGCCAATACCGACCTGCCACTGCGCGATATCCTGGCCGAGGTAGTTCGTCAGCTGGATGGAAACGGTTTGTACGCCTGCTTCCTGAATATCGACGATGAGGGTTTCCGATACAGGATTCGGGAAGACCTGAATATCGAGACCACTCGCATCGAGGCGCTCCACGCTAACGACGTTGGGAATAAGTACACCGTCAATGACGTGGATCACGCCGTTGCCCACCTGAATGTCCGTAATGATGATATTGTTGCCATTGACTTGCGCCACACCGGGTTCAATATTGAATTCCAAAGAATCCCCCTGAACCGTTTCGGCACGCAACTCATCGACTAATGATCCTGCCAGTACCTCGCCGCTAATCGCGTGGTACAGCAACACCTGGGTCAGGCTCCCCTGCGGATCGGCCAGCAGGGCATTCAGAGTAGTCGGATCAACTGCGGCAAAGGCAGCATCGGTGGGGGCAAACAGCGTAAACGGACCGTCGCCCGTCAGAGTCGTCTCCAGGCCGGCGGCCAGTACCGCCGTTTCGAGGGTGTTGTGCAACTGGCTGTTGACCACCACATCTACGATGTTGGCCGGCGGAAGCAAAACCGCATCGATAACGTGTACAATGCCATTACCCGCCTCAATATCCGTGATAATTACCAGGCTGTTGTTGATAAACACGCTGTCGTTGCGAATCGCCACGATTACATCGGTGCCCTGAACGGTTTCTGCCGCAATGCCATTGGATAGATCACCTGCAGCCACCGAGTCGGCTAGCGCGTGGTACGTTAGCACATCGGTCAGCGCTCCTTGCGGATCTGCCAACAGGTCGGACAATACCGTAGGGTCAATGGCCGCAAAGGCAGCATCGGTGGGGGCAAACAGCGTAAACGGACCATCTCCGGAGAGTGTCCCGTCCAAGCCCGCAGCTACCACCGCTGTTTCCAGTGTGTTGTGCAATTGACTGTTGACTACTACATCTACGATCGTTGCCGGGGGCAACAGAACTGCGTCGATGACGTGTACAATACCGTTATCCGTCTGGATATCGGTAATGGTCACGAGGCTGTTGTTGATAAACACACTGTCGTTGCGAATCGCGACCACTACATCCCGTCCTTCTACGGTTGCCACGGCGATACCACTAGACAAATCGCCTGCAGCGACGGAATCGGCCAGCACGTGGTAGGTCAACACGTCCGTTAATGCCCCTTGCGGGTCAGCCAGTAGGTCGGATAATACCGTAGGATCGATGGCCGCAAAGGCGGCGTCTGTAGGGGCAAAGAGGGTGAAGGGCCCGTCACCGGCAAGGGTCGTATTCAGTCCGGCAGCCACTACGGCCGTTTCCAGCGTGTTGTGCAGTTCACTGTTCACGACCACATCTGTTACGGTACTTGGTGGGAGGAGTACGGCGTCGAGGAAGTGAATTACCCCGTTATCTGCCTGTACGTCGACCATGGTGACGAGGGCGTTGTTGATGAAAACGCTGTCGTTGCGAATGGCGACGATGACATCTTTCCCTTCCAGCGTTTCCGCCGCAATTCCGTTGGACAAGTCGGTGGAGGCCACCTGCGAGCCAAGTACGTGGTAGGTCAGGATCGTTGCAAGCTGCCCGTCGGGGTCCATGAGCAAATCTTCCAGGGTGCCCGCCGGAAGCGCGGCGAAAGCATCATCGGTCGGAGCAAAGAGGGTAAAGTTGCCTTCTCCGTCGAGGGTGCCGTCGAGAGAAGCAGCAATCAGGGCCGCTTCCAGCGTGTCGTGCGCTTCACTCTGGGCTACCAGGTCGAAGATCGATTGCGCCGAAACGCTGGTTTGAAAAAGAAAGAGCAATGCCGTAAGGCGTAGGATTAATCTCATTGTGTTTGGTTTTAGTTTATGGGGAAAAATGAGATGTACCACGGCCTAACTAACAAGAGAAAGGAAGGTTAAAGATTTAGGAGAGGGAGTTTGTCAGGAGAAATACAGGAGGGGAGATGAGAGGAATGCTTTAATGCGTTAAGACTTGCCTGGGGGCAGGGCTTTAATTAACGCATTAAAGCATTTTAAAACTCGAACTACTATTTCTTCACCTTGATGGTGCAACCAATGGCCTTCACCTCGGCCGGTTCGGGCGTGCGGCCGTCTTCGATCGCTTCTACGGCGTTCTTCACGTAGTTGATGGTTACGGCATCGGGATCATCTACATTATCGTCGATGGCACCGTGGTAACGCAGGATGCGGTCGCTGTCGAGCAGGTAAATTTCCGGGGTGCGGCCGGCACCGTACTGCGGATAGATTTCCTGGCCTTCATCCATGAGGTACAGGAAGGGGAAGCCCTTGTCTTCGGCGCGCTGTTGCATGGCTTCAAAGCTATCGCCGGGTTGTACTACGGGATCGTTCGGCATGATCGCCACTACGGGGTACCCCTGAGGGGCCAGGTCGTTGTGGAGCTCGATGATGCGATCCTCGTACTTGACGGCAAAGGGGCAGGTATTGCAGGTAAAGGTGACGATGTAGCCCTTCGGATCGTTGCCGTTGGCATCTTTGATGGTGCCGAGGGAATACATTTCGCCGTCGATATTCTTCAAATTGAAATCAGGAGCAGTTTCTCCGATTTGGAGCCCGTCGCTGTAGTCGTCCATTGATTCGGCAGCCGTTTCTTCCGCTACGGTCTGAGCAGTGGCCCCCTCATTATTCATTTCCGTTGTTTCTTCGGCGGGAGTGGTATTGCAAGCCATAACGCTCAATAGCAGCAGGCCGCAAAATAAGTGCAGTGTTTTGCTAAGCATGGTTGTACACATTTATGGTTGGTGAGTAAAAGTTAAAGCAATTGGCGGACGCTCTCGGCGAGGTCGCCGTAACTGGGAAACTGGCTTGGGTAAAAGAAGCGCGCTCCTTTTCGGTAGATCAGCGTAACGGGGATGGCACCACTCCAATCGGAATCGACTTTATCGATCCAGTTGTCGTATTGGTTATCGGTAAGCGCCACCACCGGCAATTCCAGCGGGCGCTCCTCGACGAAGGTGCGCAACTTCGTAGCCACTTGGCTTTTGAAGTCGAGGCTAACCATGATAATCTTTACGGGCTGATCAGCCATCTCCTCCGCCAGACGTTCGAAGTAGGGTAATTCCTCCACGCAGGGCTTGCACCAGGTAGCCCAAAAATTGATAACGTACACCGAATCCGTCTGCTGCTCGAACAGTGGTTCGATCCCCTCAAATTCGCCGTAGACCGGAAAGGGCAGAGAATCATTGACCGTTAGCACCCGTTCCACCGATGCCATTCTGGCCAGGGAGGAGGCGTCGGTAGTTTCTTCGGATTGGTTGGTGGTTTCCGCCGTGCAGGCAGGTAGAACCGCAACGGCAAGAACAAAGAGCAATGCGAGCATTGATTGTTGCATAGCGAGCTGGTAATCAGTTTATAGCGTTGGAATACGATCGTCGACTTCCCGGTTATAACGCCCCGGTAAATACATTGTTGTACGTACATGACCTGCCTTAACTTCCGGAAGCCAGGAGTTCGGCAACCAACGGATTGGGCGTCGGTGGTGCCACGATCGTTTGCCGTTCGCCGGAAAGGGGGTCCGTGAAGGAAAGCCGATAGGCGTGCAGGGCAATGGTATTGGCCAAATAGGACTGCGAAGAACCGTAGGCAGCATCCCCGACGATTGGATGGCCGATAGCCGCCAATTGGGCGCGAATCTGATGGTAGCGCCCCTGAAACGGCTGTACCTCCAGTAATGCGATCTGGCGGACGGGAGCCGTGGTACGCGTGCGAAACTGCAATCGGCAAGCGGCTGCGTCGGCCGCTGCCACATCCGAGACGATGGCTTTCTTCCGATCCGCAGTGCGGCGCAGGTAGTGTTGTACGTCAGCGGAAGCCGTGCCGGGAATTCCTTCCGTCACCGCGAGATAGGTTTTCTGAACCCGGCGATTGCGAAACTGCTCGTTCAGCAGTTTTAAAGCTTGCTTTTTCTTGGCAACGAGCAATACGCCGCTCACCGGCCGATCGATTCGGTGTACGATGCCTACGTACGGTCGGCGCTTTCCCTGGCCGACGAGATAGTCGAAGACCTGCTGCTGGATGCAGGGGAAATTGTGTAAATATTCGACCATAACCCCCGGCTCCTTATTCAGGAGGAGGTAGTGGTTGGTTTCGTATAAAATATCGAGCAAAACGATCGATCAGGCCGTCCGCTGCGAGCCGCTCAGGGATCGTTGCATGGCGGAAAGGTGATGCTTATTGTGATAGATCACGAAGTACAACATCTCCCGCATGGTGAGCTTACCGAGTCGCAGATGAGGCAGTACGTACCGGTCGAGTTCCTCTTCCGTCCAAAGTGCCAAACGCTCTTCAAACTTATCGGTGATCAGCTGCCAGCTATCCAGCAATTGCTGCTTGGTCAGTGGCTCGTCGGCTTTCGGTCGCACTGCTTCGGGTGCCTGGCGGCCGCGGATCTCGTGGAAATACTGATCCGCCAGCTCTCCGTAGGTGCGCGAGGGTTGATCGGGTTTTCCGAATTGTACAAAAAACTCTTTGGGCTTGCCCAGTGCGGAGGCAATACCCCGATTGGATAGCATCAGGTGATAAATGTTTTCGGCAATGCTCCACTTTCTACCCTGGGGACGGTGCTGAAATTGCGCCTCGCTCGTGGCGGATACCAGCGAATCAATCGCGCAAAAAGACTTGTAAATGGCGGCCTGCAGTTCTTCGCGGGACCATGATTTAAAATTGTTTTCATCCATAGCAAATAACAGTTGGGCCGATAGTATTCGGCTGAGTAAAGACTAGTAGTGGTGGCGACGAACGGATAAGGCTGGGCAGGAGAAAAGCAAAGGGGGTTCAAGGGTGATTAACCTCTGCTTAACTTAGATTAGAAAGATACAACTATTTAAAGTCTGGTACAACTGAATTGTCAGCCGGGAACATGTCCAATGTCCGTGTTTACACAGATAATCTTTATATTCATACAATGAAAAGTACTGAATCGTTGTTTGCCTCCCCGGAAAACGCCGATTTTCCGCAGATCGCTCACTTTTCCCTGGAGCGGGCCAAAGAAATGATCTTTTGGGTCGACGAAACCGGCCGCTTCATCTACGTGAACCCTTCCGTTTGTCAGGAGCTCCAGTACAGTCGGGCCGAATTGTACCGGATGCAGCCCGAGCAAATCACCTTTCAGTACGACGCCGGTACATTGCTTCAGCTGCAGGAACGGCTGTACCGGGAAGAGGTGATCGAACTAGAGACAATTCTACAACGCAAAGACGGCTCTACTTTTCCCGTTTGGACGAGCATGAACGTGCTGCGGTACCGCGGCCAGGCCATCAATTGTTCCTTTTCGAGAAATATCAGCGAACGGAAGGCTCTGGAGGCCAAACTGCAACAAGACGTTCATACCCTCGCCAAAGAAAATGAATGGCTGAAGCGCGCCACCTCGAAGGAAAACAAACCCATGATCGGCCGCAGCAAAAAGCTATTGCACATCCTCCGCCAGGCCGACCGCGTGGCACAGATCGACATCGGCGTGCACATCGGAGGGGAGACGGGTACGGGTAAAGAACTGTTGGCCCGCTACATCCACGCTCAAAGCCCCCGGGCAAATCGCCCCCTGATCAGTGTCAACTGTGCCGCCATCTCCGAACAACTAATCGACAGCGAACTATTCGGCCACGAAGCCGGCTCCTTTACCGGTGCCCAACAATTGAAGCGCGGTTATTTCGAATTGGCCGACGGTGGCACTCTTTTCCTCGATGAGGTGGGCGAGCTTCCGCTAAGCACGCAGGCAAAGGTGCTGCGCGTCCTGCAGGAACACGAGTTTTACCGCATTGGCGGAGAAACGTCCATTCGGGTGGATACCCGCGTAATCGTCGCCACCAATCGCGACTTGGGGAAAATGGTCCGGGAGGGCTGCTTTCGGGAAGATTTGTACTACCGCCTGAACGGTTTTCCCATCGAACTCCCTCCGCTGCGGGAACGCCTGGAGGACCTGCCCGAGCTGGTCGATCATTTCGTAGAGGAATTTACCAAACGCTCGGGTATTGAGGTCGCCCCTATTTCAGAGGCTCAATTACAGGCGCTCCGGCGCTATCCCTTCCCGGGCAACATCCGGGAGTTGCGCAACATTATCGAACGGGCCATTCTACTGAGCGAAGAGGGCCAGCCCAATTTCGAAGCCGCCTTACCGCAAATTGCTACCCTGACTACCCCGGAATCACTGCTGACCCTGGAGGAAATCCAACGGCAGCACATCATCAGGGCCCTCCGCCTGACCGGAGGGAAGGTGAGCGGGGCAAACGGGGCAGCCAACCTTCTGAAAATGAATGCCAATACCCTCACCAGTACCATGCGCCGCCTGGGCATCAGCCGCAAAGTCGTTTTTTCCGCCCAATACCCTACCTGAATAATCAAAAAGGGTGCCGCATTCAACTCGTCGAACGCGCACCCTTCATTAAAATAGACCTAATTCTGCTTGTAAAATGGCACTTAGCAGATTCTGAATAAGAAATCTGATTTTTTGGGGGACAATCAGATAGCTCGTTGATCGCTGGAACGGCCGAGATGGGTTTGTGAGTAGCTCAGCGGGGGACATCCAGCACCTAATGTCAACAGTAGTTAACTAATCCCTCCAATAACTATACCAAATACACATATCATTGATATGCCGTTACTTGCAGCTTATCAATGCGCTGTTCTTTTTTTAAATAAAACTATTTTTTTAAATAAGACGAATTCAATCCACCTTACTTCCCTGCGGTTGCTCCGGGCGCATTTGTGGAAAGAAGAGCACCTCCTGTATGGTGGTCTGCCCGGTGAGCAGCATAACCAATCGGTCGATACCAATGCCGATTCCCGCCGTGGGAGGCATCCCGTACTCCAACGCCCGCAGGAAGTCGGCATCTAAGGCCATTGCTTCTTCGTCGCCGCGTTTAGCGAGCCGAAGTTGTTCTTCGAAGCGCTCGCGCTGGTCGATTGGATCGTTCAATTCGGTGTAGGAGTTGGCGATTTCCTTGCCGTTGACGATGAGTTCGAAGCGCTCCACCAATCCTTCCTTCTCCCGGTGTTTCTTGGTGAGTGGCGACATCTCGACGGGGTAGTCCAGAATGAAGGTGGGTTGAATGAGCTTCGGCTCGGCCGTTTCGCCGAAGATTTCGTCGATCAGTTTTCCCTTTCCCATCGAATCATCCACCTCGATGTGCAGCTTTTTCGCGGTTGTCCGTAGTTGGGCTTCTTCCATTTCGGAAATATCCACGCCCGCGTGGCGCTCGATGGCTTCGAAAATGGTCAGGCGTTCGTAGGGCCCCTGGAAGTCGATCGTGTGCTCACCGGCCTGTACGGTCGTTTGGTCGCTATTGGCCGCCCGCACGACGGCTTCCAGCAACTGCTCGGTAATGCCCATCATCCAGAAGTAGTCCTTATAAGCGACGTAAAACTCGACCATGGTAAATTCCGGGTTGTGCGTGCGGTCCATTCCTTCGTTGCGGAACATCTTCCCGATCTCGTAGACCCCGTCGAACCCACCGACGATCAGGCGCTTCAGATACAGCTCGTTGGCGATCCGCAGATAGAGCGGCATGTCGAGTGTATTGTGGTGGGTCTTGAAGGGCCGGGCCGCGGCTCCTCCGTGGATGGGTTGGAGAATGGGCGTTTCCACCTCGAGCAACCCGATGCCGTCGAGAAATTGGCGGATGGCGGATATGACCTTGCTCCGGGTGATGAACGTCTGCCGCACCTCCGGGTTGACGGTCAGGTCGACGTAGCGCTGCCGGTGGCGCTGCTCGGGATCGGTGAAGGCGTCGTAAATGTGGCCTTCCTCATCGCGCTTGACGACCGGGAGCGGGCGCAGTGATTTGCTCAGCAGGGTCAGTTCTTTGACGTGGACGGTAATTTCGCCCGTCTTCGTACGAAACGCAAATCCCTGTACGCCAATGTAATCGCCTAGATCCAACCACTTTTTATAGAGGTCGTTGTAAAATGATTTGTCCTCCCCCGAAGCAATATCGTCGCGAGACACGTATAACTGAATCCGACCTGTTCGATCCTGCAATTCGGCGAAGCTGGCTTTGCCCATGATGCGTTGATTCATGAGTCGACCGGCCAGGCGAACCTCCTGAAAGTTGGTGGGGTTTCCGTCGGCGTCTTCGGCAAATTCGGACTTGATTTTAGCGGCAGTGGCACTCACTTCGAAGGCTGCGCCGGGATAGGGGTCCACCCCCATTTCGCGGATTTTCTGCAGGTTGTTGCGTCGGATGATTTCCTGTTCGCTCAATGACATAAAGCTGGCTGATTGTGGTTGCGATGAAATCGGCAGGCAAAGGTATTGAATTACGAGCATTGTCTCGAAAGCTGTTTACCTTCGCCCTCGTTTCAAACCACGGCTACGGTAAATATGGCCATATCTGCTATCATAACGCTCCTGGTTATTTTTGGTGCCATCATCCTGTTTGTCACGGAATGGCTGACCGTCGATTTGGTGGGGCTGCTGATCATACTGTCATTGGTGCTGAGCGGCGTCATCAGTCCGCAGGAAGGCGTGTCGGGGTTCAGCAACAGCGCCACGCTCACGGTGGCCTTCATGTTTGTCATTTCGGCGGCTCTGCTGAAAACGGGTGCTTTACAAGTGCTGGCTACGCACTTATCCGGCCCGTTTCGCGAGCGTCCGACGGCTGGGCTGATGTTTATGGCGCTGCTGGTAGCCGTCATTTCGGCCTTTGTGAATAACACCCCCGTAGTAGCAGTCTTCATTCCGGTCGTCATCCAAATTGCTCATGCATCGGGGCGGCGGCCCAGCCAGCTATTGATTCCTCTTTCGTACGCCTCCATTTTCGGGGGGATGTGCACCCTGATTGGTACTTCCACCAATATTCTGGTGAGCGGCATTGCCGAAGATGCCGATATCAAAGCCTTTTCGATGTTCTCCCTCGCCCCGATCGGCCTGGTGTTGCTGGTGGTCGGGGTGCTATATCTGGCGGTCGTTGGTCGCCATCTGCTCCCCGACCGGGAGGGCGATCAGGATTTGGCCGATAAGTTCGGTTTGCGCGATTACCTCACCGAAATCGAGCTGCTCGACCGCAAGGAACTAGTGGGAAAGCGCATTATGGACTCGATCCTGGTCAAGGAGATGGACATGGAGATCATTGAGGTGCGCCGCAACGGGAGCCGATTTTTCGTACCGCCGGGCGACTTCGTGCTCCAAAACAGCGACGTGCTGAAAGTTCGTTGTGACGTTGACAAAATGCGCGCCCTCAAGGATTGGGTAAAAGTGGCTGATCGCACTGCCGTCCAGATCGGGGGCGCCGGCCTCGGTGGGCGCAATACTACGCTGGTAGAACTGGTCGTATCCGCCAATTCCGAGTTCGAAGGAAAAACCCTCCGCGAACTGGACTTCCGGCGCAAATACCGCGCAGCGCCCCTGGCCATTCGCCACCGCGAAGAAGTGCTGCACGAACAATTGTACCAGGTGCGCATGAAGGCGGGTGATGTGATCCTGGCCGAAATCAAAAGCCACTACGTCGGCGAACTCAAACGCATCGAGACCGAGCAAGACGCGCCCTTTATCCTCCTGTCGGAAGCCCCCTTACTCGACTTCAATCGCCGCAGCTTCGCAACGGTGATGCTGGTGGTAGCGGGGGTGGTATTTCTGGCTACCGCCAATGTGCTTCCGATCATGGTGGCCACCCTGCTGGGAGTCGTAACCCTGGTACTTTTGCGCGAGCTGAACATGAAGGAAGTATACGAAGCCATCAACTGGAAGATCGTCTTCCTGCTCGCGGGTGCCCTGACGCTCGGCACGGCCATGCGCAACAGCGGGTTGGATGCCGACATTGCGGGCCTGCTCGTCGATCGCCTGGGTACGCTCGGCCCGCACTTCATTGTAGCGGGGCTCTTTCTCACCACTTCCATCCTCACAGAGATCATGTCTAACAACGCCACGGCGGCCCTCCTGGCACCCATCGCCATTGCGATGGCCGATCAACTCGGTGTGGCGCCCATGCCCCTGCTCGTCACGATCACCATCGCCGCTTCGGCGAGCTTCATGACGCCCGTCGGTTACCAAACCAACGCCATGGTCTATTCGGCGGGTCAGTATCGATTCACCGATTTCCTGCGCGTAGGGGTATGGCTGACATTGATGTTTTGGCTGCTCTGCTCGTTGTTAATTCCGGTGCTCTACGATTTTTAATGGTGAATAGAACACCGTGGATTTTATTTCTGAACCAGCGAACGAATACTGCTGAGATCGATTATTATCCAGTGTGATCCTACCTCCGAAATAATTAGCCATTCACGATTATGATAAAAGAAATAGCTGCTCTCTTCTTCAAGCTGGGCTGGATTGCCTTCGGCGGGCCGGCCGCGCACATTGCCATGCTGGAAGACGAAGTCGTCGTTCGGCGAAAGTGGATGGATCGCCAGCATTTCCTCGATCTGGTGGGAGCCACCAACCTGATCCCCGGCCCCAACAGTACGGAGATGGTAATGCACTGCGGCTACGAACGCGGCGGATGGCCCGGGCTGTTTGTAGCGGGTATCTGCTTCATTTTTCCGGCGGTCCTGCTGACGGGGATACTTGCCTTTCTGTACGTCAACTACGGTACACTGCCGGCGGTCGAACCCTTTCTATTTGGCATCAAGCCGGCGGTGCTCGCCATCATTGCTTCGGCCCTGTATCGATTGGGAAAGAAGGCCCTGAAGAACACGGAGCTCGTCGTTCTTGCCGTGCTGGTCATGGTAGCGGCCCTTTTCCAGCTCAGTGAGGTACTCGTTTTGCTGGTCGGCGGCCTGGTGGGGGCACTGTATTTCTACTTCCGCCACCGGCCGGAAACTACCGGAACTACTCGATCGGCCTGGCCAATTCTGTTGTTGCAAGCCAGTTGGTGGTCGGCGGGAAAAGGAATTGGAGCGGCCAAGATATTCTGGACCTTCCTAAAAGTGGGCGCCATTCTGTACGGGAGCGGCTACGTGCTTTTCGCCTATCTGGATGCCGAAATCGTGGCCAGGGGCTGGCTCAGCCGCGCAGAGTTGCTCGATGCCATCGCCGTGGGGCAGTTTACGCCCGGGCCGGTTTTGTCTACCTCCACCTTTATCGGCTACCAATTGGGAGGCGTGAGTGGAGCCATTGCCGCGACGATTGGCATTTTTCTTCCTTCTTTTCTGTTTGTTTTGTTACTCAATCCACTCATCCCGCGCATGCGGGAAAGCCGCTTTCTCGGCTATTTCCTCGATGCGGTCAACGCGGCTGCGGTGGCAGTAATAGCGGCGGTATTATTGGAAATGGGATATGCCGTACTAATCTTCGACTGGCGGGCTATCGTAGTGGCGGCCGCGGCTTTTGGAGCCGTCTTCGGGCCCCGGAAGGTATCCAGTATCTGGATCGTGGTGGGGGGAGCGGTTTTGGGATATGGATTGCAATTTATATCTTAAGGAGTACACAAAAAAAAGCCCCGCCAAAAGGCGAGGCACAAAAACTCTCACTAGTAATTAAAGTCTTTTCTGGAAGTCGTCGCGTTCCAGGATATCGTAGAAATCGCTGACGAAGCGAGTCATTTTCTTGCGGCAACGTGTGCTGAGCAGTTCGAACGTTTCGATTTTTTCCATAATCGCCGCTTCCTTTTCCAGGAACCGCGCTTTCGCGGCTTCCAGGTCGGCGGACTGATCGAATTCCCACTGCCATACACGATCGCCAATGTACTTTTGTTTCACATCCGGATTCGGTATCGCGTAGCTCGCATCAACCAGGCCGGAGAAGTCAAAATCGTAGGGTACTGCCGTGTATTGACCATCCTCTAACTGGATCACTTTGATATTGCGTGCCATACGCATACTCCAGTCGCAGTTTCCAATCATGTATTGGAACAGGGCAATCATTTCCGGTGTAGAGTCGACGAAGGTGCCTTTATCCTGTATGAAGCAGTCATCACATTCTTCACCGCCGATGCGCTCGGCCATCTCATCGATATCTTCGATCAGAATGCCCAACTGAGTATCGGTAGAACCACTCTTGCTATCGACATAGGTGACCTCTACCAATTGGGTGCGAAGATGATGTCCACTTAGGAGACTGTAGATCTCGTAGGAAAGTTGCTCGCGCAACACATTTTCTTTGCCTTCCGACGAATTTAGACAATGGGTGACCAATTTGAGGTCGTTGTGCATGCTCAACCCACCGGCGCGCAGTCCCTTCTTGTCGAATTTGAGCTTCAGTGGCGGGAAGTCGCATACGCGGCGGCGGTAGCGTCCGCGCACTTTCAACTTCACATCGTAGTCGTGTTGGCCGTCGGTCAGCCGGGCCTTTTGGGTGTTTTCGGTATTGCGATCGGCCATGAGCTGGTCGCGATCCAATTCGATGGTGATTTTCAAAATCCGATCCCCGTACAGGCGATCGAATACGGTAGTGGTGCCATTTGGGTTGTTGGTGTCTTTCACAGTATCCGAGGTGGCCAGTGCGGGCACCGCCAGGCACAAGGAAAAGAAGAATACAGTCAGGTGATTACGGGTTCTCATGATTTGTGTAAGATTCGGACTCTCTGTTGTTAGTTAGTGACGGAACTATTTCCGCGTTGGTTGCAACAAAGGTGCCGGAAGTCACGCCCCGCCGCAAAATATTCTCCTGAATGAAGTAGAAAAAGCGACGAATGGAGGCTTTTGTCGACGAATGCCGGATACGCGACCGCCCATTTCTCACCTTTTCCTTGACAGAAAATTTAACCCTAGTAAAAGTCCTGTTGATCAATTTTTTATACAAATGAAAAATCTATCAACCATTTACTATTCCTGCCATCCACCGTTTGGCATTCCAAGCGACTTTCACCAATAAGATGAAAGGAGCAGCCCTACCCCCTACGGCGAGTAACCAAATTTTATGTTAAAGAATCCTTAGGAAGCTGTTCTAAGAAAACGAGGAGTCTTCGGGATGGGGGAATTGGAGTGGTCGGTGGTTGGATAAGAGGTTATCTATCGGCCGGTTGCTGCGCCTTTTTGGGGTTTCCGCGACATTCAGATCGCAAGCGATCGAGGCGGCGTGAATACCGTACAGCCGTGCATAGAAGTAAAATTACTCAACCTATTGAGTAATTTTACTCAATGAATTGAGTAAATATAGGAATGGAACGAAAACAACTACAACTTCTCCAACAGCGCTTGGAAAAGGAACCACGCCGATTTATTCAGGTCATTTACGGCCCCCGGCAAGTTGGAAAAACCACTTTGGTCCGGCAATTCACGGACCAGACCCATTTGCCTTATCACTTTGCGGCTGCCGATGCTGTTCCTGCCGGCGACCAGACCTGGATTGCCCAGCAGTGGGAACAAGCCCGACTGCGGTTAGCTCAAACTAAAACCGTGGAATTTCTGCTAGTTCTGGATGAGATCCAAAAAATCGATAATTGGAGCGAGCAGGTCAAAAAAGAATGGGATCAGGATACCCGAACAGGTGAGAGAATAAAAGTGATTCTGCTGGGCTCTTCGAGGTTGTTGATTCAGCAAGAACTGAGCGAATCCCTGGCCGGTCGGTACGAAGCCACCTATCTGGGGCACTGGTCCTATACGGAGATGCAGGAAGCGTTCGGATTTGGGCCGGAAGAGTTTGTTTTCTTCGGCGGGTATCCCGGTGCAGCCGCCTTCATAACCGACGAAGCACGGTGGAAAAGCTACGTGCGCGACTCTCTCATTGAAAGCAGTATCTCGCGCGATATTCTGATGCTGACCCGGGTGAATAAGCCGACGCTGATGCGCCGGCTCTTCGAGCTGGGTTGTGCTTACTCTGGTCAGATACTGTCTTACAACAAAATGCTGGGGCAATTTCAGGATGCCGGTAATACCACCACACTGTCCCATTACCTGCACTTGCTGGACACGGCCGGGCTGCTGGCCGGATTGGAAAAATTCTCCCCCAACAAACTGCGGCAACGCGCATCGAGTCCAAAGTTTCAGGTACACAACACGGCCCTGATTTCTGCACAGCAACCGGAGCCCTTCGCCATCCTACCCCGGCAACCCGATAAATGGGGGCGCTGGGTAGAATCGGCCGTAGGCGCCCATCTACTGAACGGCAGCCTGGCCGACCGCCTCAAACTATCCTACTGGCGGCACGGCAACGACGAAGTCGACTTTGTATTAACTGATGGCCGCACCGTCGTCGGCTTGGAGGTAAAAACCAACGCTTCCCGCCGCACTTCCGGCATGACGGCTTTTCGCGCTCAATACCATCCCGATAAGATCCTGCTGGTCGGGCCGGAGGGGCTTGCGTGGCAAGAGTTATTATGCATCCCGCCAAAGGAGTTATTGTGAGGATTCACCTTTTAATCTTTTCGTCCGGCCGGCTGCCCGAAAAGGCAACCCTCGCACTATTCTTCAAACAAGATCGCACTACGCGGCGAGATACCATTCTCGCTAAACGCCTCCACCCGAAAATAGTAGGATTGATCCGCATTGAGCGCACGCAGCTCATATTCTGACTGGCCGTACATCAGTACCGACAGGTTGAGTTTGTCGGGAGCTATGCCCCAATACAGCACGTAGCCAGTGGCGCCAGGCACCGGATCCCAGTGGAGGGTCGCATTGCGCCGATCGGCCGGGCGGCTAGCGGTGAAGTTTTGGGGCGTCTCCGGCTGTGGGCCGAAACCCGTGCCGAACACGCGGAACTCGGAGAGGGCCAGGTATTCGTTCGTGCAGTATCCGTGCTGATAGCGAATGAAGCGTGCCCGGGCGGCTTCTTCCAATTCGATATAGGCGTGGGGCATATCCCGTTCGTTCTCAGAGAAATCGGCAATGGTCATCCACCGGTCGCCATCCAGCGAAGCCTGGATGCGAAATTGTTGTCGCAGGGTATCCGGCCGGCCGAAGATGGTACTGTTGAAATCCTGAAAATTGAGTTGAAGCGCCCGCACGTTCATCTCCTCCTCTAAATCAATTTCCACGAAAATCGAATCGGCGTTGCTCTCGGAAACCCAGTACGAACGCACTTCCTCATCGTTGACCCGCTCGATCGAAAAATCGGTGATTTGCTCCAGCTGATAGCCGCTTGCACTTTCGTCCGATACATTGATCGGGATCTCCACCTCCGCCGAGTTGGTGGAAACGGGTTTACGGTACGACAGCAGCATCCAACCGGTGAAGCGGTTTTTGTGATCCGGTACGCTTGCCTTGGGGAGATAATGCGGATAATCGCCGTAGGCGGTGTTGACGTACATTTGTCCGTCGGGCTCAAATCCGGCTGGATACATGCCGATGCGCCGTTCGAATTTGTAATTGACCGAAATGGCCATAGTGGCGAAGTGCCAGTAGTTGCCGTCGTTGTCCTGTACCGTGCTGCCGTGCCCGGAGCCCTTCAGAAATCCGCCCGGTTTGTAGGAAATGGGGTTGTAGGGCGCGTACGTGAACGGCCCCAGGGGGCTATCGGAGGTGTACACCCCGTCGGCGTAGATATTCCACTGGGTGCCGGGGGCACCGTACTCGAGATAGTAGGTGCCGTTGTGCTTGACCATCCAGGGCCCTTCGATGTAGGGCTTCAAATCCGAGCGGTGATCCTGGCCGAAGCGCTCCCAGCCGTGCTCATCCGGGTGCAGGCCGAAGAGATCGATTTGCTCGCCGATGGGCACGAAGTAATTGTCAGGGTCGAGCTCCACGCCGCGAATGGGCCACTTGTTGGAGGATTCCTCGTAGAGATAGACCCGGCCGTCGTCATCTACAAATAGGTTTGGGTCCTGCAGCCCGTTCGGTACGTTGAGCACGGCAAAATTCGTCTGCCAATCGCCCAGTTCCGGATTGTCGGTTTCGATGACCGGCCCGCGGCCCGAGGGGTCGCCGTAGGCAATGAGTTTATCCTGATATACGGCCGCGGCGGGGGCGTTGCTCCCGGAAAAATACCAGCTCCCGGGGCGGATGAACCGCCAGCTGCTCAGGTCGTCGGAGGTCCAGTAGCCGTGCGAACGGGTGACAAACAGGTAGTACTTCCCCCGAAAATTGACGATGGCCGGGTCGGCCCCCGAGCGGTACGACACGTCGCGGAGTGCCCGATAGTGCGACATGTAGGAATAATCGATGTCGATGGGGTTGCAGTACGTCCGGTAGTTTTTTACCGGCGTTTGCCCCCAGCTGCCGTAGCAAAGGAGCAGCCCCGTACAAAACAAGCCGAAAAAGAGGGGATGAAGCTTCACAGACGTTTTTTTGCTCGGGTATCAAATTAACCAGAAATACGTGAATCGCCCAATTGCGGCAGCCGCTCAATGAAGGTGAGCGCAGCTTCCACATATCCCGAACAAAGGCAGTCCGGTCGAATCCGGTGCCGGGTTGATCAAAGGCTTCCACCACTTCAATCAGGCCATGGACTAGCAGCTAGAAAAATGGAGCGGCATCGGCTTCTATGGCCGTTGAGGGATCGATGAAATACTAAAGTCGAAGTAGTGCTGTAGGTACCGAATCATTCAAAACGACCACCCTTATTAAAAATTAAGGCGCACGCATCAAATGCCGGAGGCAGTAAGTCCACCCGGCGGGACATAGC